>CAZLQF010000003.1:0-141835 GCA_964561545.1 uncultured Sphingobacteriales bacterium | reverse complement strand
AATTTTCCGGCCAAACCATTGAAGAGTGGGAGCAGTGGTACAAATCCCAAAAACCACAGGCCATTGAAGAAGCCACCGAGCGTATTTATGACATGATCCTCAAATTACACGAAGCGATGGAGCAAATTGATAAAGCAACGGTCCGAAAGTGGGTGGAAGAATTGGTGATCGTCAAAACCTTCATGGGCTTGCGGTTCCAGGATGCCATCCTTCAAAAGGTGGCGGAGCAAAAAAATCAACCTTATAAAACTGCTAATCCGGAGGAAGAAAGCAAGGGTATTGATGGCTATATTGGTTATACACCGGTATCCGTGAAGCCCACCACTTATCAAGCCAAACAAAGCTTGGTTGAGGAAATCGGGGAACAGCTCATTTATTACGAGAAAAAGAAAGACGGGATCACAGTCACCTACGATTTTTAGCCATGGATCAAACCAATGTCGACAAAAATACCTATTGGCAAGAACAGGATCAAAGAGTCATTGCGTTTGAAAGGGACTTGCCCTATCCGAATTTCAGATTGGACCAGGTCCCTGTTGAAAAATTGCAAAAAGAAGAAGATATAGAAGGAATTCCTGAAGAAGGAGGATGCTATTGGATCTGGACCACCGAACCCGTTCACCACAAAATGCACAGAAACCCAACTCCCGAACCCTTTGATGGCGGAGAGATTATTTACAACGGTTTGACTAAGGACAGTATCAGATGGCGGATCAGGAATCACCTTTTTGCCAATCCGGATGAAGGCTGGTCCGGCATAAGCATTGACCTCTACATGAAACATTCCCCTTCTCACAGAAAGCGAGCGATGAAGGAGCATCCGGGACGCCAAAAAGTGGCTTATTACGGGGATCAAAAAATCACTTCTAAAGCAACTTTACAACAGCTTCATTTATCAGAAACAGAGCAGAATTATGTCAATCAAACCAACTCAAAGGAGTTTTTCTTCCGAAACGGTATCAATATCCGGGAACCCAAACACCAATCTTTTGAATTCAGGGTTTATTTCATTGTTGGTTTAAAATCAAGTACTTATCTTGATTTTATAGAAAAAAGATGGCGGGAAGAATACGGCTTGCCCAGGATGTGCTCCTACATGTCCGGGCGGTGATTAAAAAGTATTGGCAAACAAGCTGTTTTTGGAAAACTTTTCCGCAATGGGCTCCTCAATATACCGGGCATTAAACCCGAGAAGTGCTTGGTCTACTTCGATGGCATCAATGAAATTGATAAAAATCTCTTGTTCCTGGGATGTCATGACCGGGAAATTGTAGTGCTTGCTTAAATGCTTAAAAGCATCTTCCCCTTTCTCCGCTTTTCTTTCTTTCACAAAATTCAGGTGATCTTTAAACCGCTTTTGAATGCGGTTATTAAGCCGGTCTTCAAAGCCATTTTCCAATGAAAAGATGTAATCGCTAAAAAACTTGTCAATTTCAACGCCAATGCTGTTACGTCCGGCAGCTATGGCTGCAAAGGTAGTCGTGCCGGCTCCTAAAAACGGGTCGAGTACTTGATCCTCCTTAACCGAAAACATATTGATCAGCCTGTAAGCCAATTCGAACGGAAAAGCTCCGCTTCTGTCACGGGTTTTTCCATTAAGCAATTGTTGCCGGGTGCCTTTCAAATCCCAAAGGTCGGAAAACCAACTATTCCTTTCTTCCCAGAAAAACGCACTTTGTTTGCGTTTCAACTTTTCTTCTTCTGTTTTAAATAGCCGTTTATTGCCTTTTCTGAAGATAAGGACATGTTCATGTTCCAAAGTAACATAAGCGCCAGGAGGAAGCATTCCGGACCCCATGAATTTGTTGGGGGCATTGGTTTGCTTACGCCAAAGAATATTGGGAAGGTTGTTGAAACCTGTGTTAAGAAAAGCATTTACAATCCTGGCATGATTGGAGTATAAACGGAATTCACCATTGAGCGTTCTGGTGGCATCCCCGATATTGATACAGGCAATACCGCCAGGTTCCAAAACCCGGTAAAGTTCTGTCCACACTTTATCAAGCTCCTTGTGCATGAGCTCAAAAGCGGTGTTGCCATCTTTACCTTCTAAAGCCTCGTTTATCTCAGGATTTTGCCGGCTGAAAATATCATCCCACATCTCAATCATAGGATAAGGCGGAGATGTTACCACCAATTGAATGGATTGGTCGGATATGCTTTCTAATTGCCGTGCATCAGCGAAAGCGATGTGGTGTTTTGTTTCCAAGGGATCATGTTTTCTATCCTTACAAATGTAAAAAAACGCGTTGTAAATTTTTGTTGGATTTTACGCGGAAGAAAATTTGACCCCAATTCCTTTGCATAGGGCTAATTCGGGAAAGTCCCAGGCTAATCCCCAACAACCACATCCGCCTCCTCCCAATGCTCCAAATTACCCATCAATTCATCCTTATGCATGGATGCTTGCCGGGCCTTCAAAACGGCCTCATCGGCACTTTCGGCTTCTATGTAATGGGTGTTGTACGTAGAGTAGTAGACTTCAACTTTGTATTGCTTGGTGGCCATAGGCTTAGCTTTTGTTTGCCTATTTTATTAAGGATAAGGCCAAAGCCAAGGAAATTTCAGAAATCGATTAAGAAAAAGGACATTTAACCGTGCCCCAATTTAGGACAAGGATTGAACCACATTAAGTTTGCTTTTACTTTTTATCACCTGAAATATAATCGAGGTAATTTCCCGGATGGACGATTTCAAAGTCTGATCCCGGGTAATTGGCCTTCCAATCAGGCGGAATAGCCGTTTTTTTGTCCTTATTCCATTTCATTTCAAAAGCGGTCAATTGGTTGTCACGCTCCTCGACCAAGTCGATCTCCTTACCATCATACGTTCTCCAAAAGTAGCTGTTCCCGTGTATTCGCCAGTATTCAAGGTATTTTTTGCGCTCGCTCATTACTAAATTTTCCCATAGCTGCCCATGGTCGTTTCGCATATCCAAATCCTGGTATTGGGCTATTACCGCATTCCTTATTCCATTATCCGTGAAATAAATCTTTTGTTTTTTAGCCACCTCCTTTCGAAGGTTTTTACTAAATCCGGTACGTCTGAAAATGATAAATGACCATTCCAGTAACTCAATGTAGCGGATCACGGTTTTGGTATCAATACCGAGCTGCCGGCCTAATTCACTAAAAGATACAAGAGAGCCGACCTGGAAGGACAAAAGTTTTAAAACATCCAGCAATAATTTCGGGCGTTTGATGTCCTCCAGCATCAGGATGTCTTTTAGTAGATAAGCATTAACGAGCTCATCCAATAAAACCTGCTTTTCATGCTTGGTGCCGGCAAGGTATACTTCCGGATAGGTTCCGTAAACCAATGTTTGGGGGAGCTGTTGTTTTAATTCAAACCGGTTGTAAACTTTCAACAATTCCTCCTGGCTAAAGGGATACAGCTTGATGGTGGTTTTGCGGCCGGTCAGCGGTTCCCCAATCCGGTAAGAAAGGTTGAAGGAGGATGAACCAGTGGCAATAACCCGTAAGCCGGGAACCTGATCTACCAAGATTTTCAAACCCTTTCCTACATTGGGGATTTCCTGTGCTTCGTCAATGGCTATCAATTCATAGCCCTCTGCATATTCTTTGATCAAGTCAAAATCGCTGGAATTGAGAATTTCCCGGGTTTGGATGTTATCTCCATTATCATATTTGTATTTGAGGCCACACTCATCCAAATAAGCTTTTAAGAAAGTCGTTTTCCCGGTTCTTCTTGGGCCATAAATGGTCAATACCCTTTCCGGATGAAGCATGGCGTCAATTTCATCCGTAGTAAAGAAACGCGGAAATCCTTTTTTGTTGCCTTCAGCCATAACTAAATTAAAATTCATGGACTTTTGCTGCACGAATTTACCAAAAATCATGGAATATCAATCCATAAATTTTGCCAAATTCATGGAACAATACTCCACGAATTTTCCTGAAAACATGGAATGGTAATCCCCGATGTTAATCCAATCCATGGAAACTGGGTTTATACCATCTCACCGGATTCAATGGTTTGTTTGCTAGTATTTGAGCATCCTTAGGCGATAAGTCATTGGTGAAAGTAATAGCAATGCCATTCAGTTTTAAAGGCTAATGGGGTTCAAAACCGTAGATTATCAACGGCATCATAGCCCCTTCAACCTAAAACCTTCTTTAGCTGCTTTTCTTCCCAGGTTTCCCATTCTTGACTTTGGTAATAGGCTTGAATGACTTCTTCATATTGATGTTGGGTCATGAAGTAGGTTAAAACTTCCTTTGCAGGATTGCTAAGCCGGTTATTGGGGTTAAGGTAGGCGTGGAACAGGTTTTTCACCAATGCCTGGTCACAATAATTCAACCTTTTCAGCGCCTGCATCGCATTCACACGGGTGCGGAATTCGTAGGAGCGGCTGGTCATTTCAACTAAATCCCCGCGGTAATTCCGGTCTTTATGGCGGGTGGCCAATTCCAGCCATTTCACTTGTATGGCGTGGCCAATCCCTTGTTCGTCACGGGTTTTCTCGAAATATTGGTCCCGGTTGGCAGGGTGGTATTTGACCAGTTTTTGCAGAGCCATTTCCACATTATCATAGGAAGAATCGGTCAAGGCCTGTTCATAGCCCGGTATAAGAGCTTCCGGCACTGAATCCACATGGCTCAGGACAGCCCCTCGTACTTCATGATGGGAATCGTTTAAGCCTTTTTTGAGTACTGCCAGGCTCTCCTCATGCCTATCTCCGGCCAGTTGCCTGAGAATTTCCTTTTTCAGGAAATAGTAATCCGACTGCTCATAGATGGTAATTAGAGCATCCCGTTTTTGGGTAAGGGAAAGATGGCGCATGGCCTTCAGCGCATCGTAACGGTCTATCATGGCCGGTGCATTGAGGGCCTGGCTTTTTAGCTCTTCAAGGGGTTTGGGAAAGGTCAACCGTTTAACTACTTGATTGTTAGGGTCAAACAGGACAAAATCAACGGATTTACCCTTAGGCTTTTCAAGGTTGACGACAGTTTCCGGACCATCTATCCAAGCCGTTTTACGGGTTTGGGTACCATCTTCATAGTGTACCACCAAGTCAATGGGCATACGAAAATAGCCTATTAAATCAGTCACTTTATGAATTTGTTGAACCCGGACTTGCGTTTGGGCATTACCGTTAATTTCCATGACTTGGTAATTGACCTTGTAGTGGGGCTCTCCCCCATGCTTTATCCACTGTTCGAAGAACCAGTTCAGGTTCATGCCCAGTACCTCCTGGAAAGCCATAATGAAGTCATGGGTGGTAACATGGCCAAAAGCATGCTTATTCAGGTAATGTTTGACGACCCGGTCGAACTGGGCTTTACCTACTACATCCTTTAACATGCCCAAAACAAGGGCGCCCTTGGGATAAATACGATTGGTCCCCGCATTGGAGGCCATAATGGGCCGGGTGTTTTTGTCGGAAGCAGAAAGGGCCCGCTGCAATTGCCGCTCGCGGATTACCTGGTAGGCTTTTTCCCCATCCAGGTGGTACTGGCATAAGCGGCCATAATGCGTGGCAAAGCTTTCATGGAGCCAAATGTGCTTATCGCTGTTTAGCGTAATATAATCCCCAAACCAATGATGGGCCAGTTCATGGGCATTAACATACTCGTAGCTGTTATCCAGGGCTCCTTGTTCATTCACATGGTAGAAATCCCCGAATATGGTAGCAGTGGTATTCTCCATCGCTCCGTATAGGAAATCCTGAACAGGCACCTGGGCATATTTGCTCCAGGGGTATTGTACTCCGGTCTCCTTTTCCAGGATGTTCATAATGGCTTTGCTGTGCCGGTAGGTAGGCTCAAGTTTTTCGGGTTCATCAGGGTAATAATACATTTTCATTGGGGTGCCGTTGTTAGACATCCTATCCTCAATCCCGTACTTGCCAATGGCCAGCATCACCAGGTAAGTGGTATGCGGGTGGGTGATTTTATAGTGCCAGGTTTTCTTGGCATTGGCAGCAGGTTCTACATTAAGCCTTTCACCATTGGATAGCACCTGGTAATCTTCATCAAACGTTACTTTGACTTCCGTAATCAGCTTATCGTTAGGGGCATCATAGCAAGGAATCCAATGCCGGTTATCCGTACCTTGCCCCTGTGTCCATATCTGCTTGCGGCTTTGGCCCTTTGGGTCATTCCAACCAATAAAATAAATCCCTTTACGCGGAGTAGCCTGGTAATCCATGAATAGCTTATGATCCGTTTCCCAGTTTAAAGGCTCATCAGGGAAAAGGGCAATACCCTTCTCTGTTGTTTGGTAGTCAATGGATTTTCCATTCAGTGTGACTTCCTGAAAAGTAATGCCCGGCGCATCCAGGAAAAAGGAATCTACCGACTTCCTAAGCGGAGAAAAGAAGTGCGTAACCTTCCCTTTGACCAAGCCTTTACCGGGTTCAAAAGCCACATCCAATACCATCTTTTGAAAATCCAGTTGATGCCCCCTTGCCTCTGAGCCAGGGACTTTCCGGTAACATTGTTTATCGGTTTGCGCAATTAAGGGAAGCCCAGAGCAAAATATTAACCCAAAAATCACCCATAAAGGTTTAGTAGCTTTCATTCTGAAACAGATTTGATTAGCAAAGTCAAAAAAAGCAAAAATAATTGATCCCCATTCAATTTTAAGAATCTTAGGATTGTATCATTTTTTAAGCGTTAAAAGGTATTTCATCAAAAATCATAGAGAGGTTGATTTTATGGTATTTACACAATACCGAAGCGGATTATTGCGTCAATTGATCATTCATTCATAATTTAGTACAATAAAACAGTTGAACTATGAGGTACCTTAACACTAACTTATTACCCCCCGCTTTCCTGATTTTTGCCTGCATGGCATGTGGCAGCCCGGATAAGCCCGGTAAAGAACCCAATGACACCATTCTTGAAGCTGACCCGATCAAATTGGATAAGCCCGTCAAAATGAAAATTGATTCTACCCATGACCGGGATTGGTACCGAACGACTATTCCAGGAAAAGGTTACCTGAAACTGGGTTCCAAAGGCGTACCGGAGAATATCAAACTGGAAGTAAAATTTGCTGATAAGCAACCCTGGAAGAGCCAAAAGCATAATTGGTATACTGGTTGGAACCGTTTACCAGAAGCAACCCAGTTTCACGATAAGGATACGGTTTATTTTGCAGTTCAGGATAATAACCAAAATGCCCGATCGCCTAAACAATTTGCTATCAAAGCCCAATTTATTAAAGAATTCGATGACCATGAGTTGAACAATGAAGCCAAGAATGCTAAGAAGAAAAGTTTAGGCAAAACCATTACAAGTTACGTTTACCCAGTTGGCGACCAGGATTGGTTTCAATTCAAAGCGAAAGGTGAAGGATACCTTTGGTTAAAGGAAAAATCATCCCCGGACGATATTAATTTAGAGGTAAAATTTGCCAGAAGAGACGACCTGGCCGAAAAAATTAAAGACCTTAGTAATAATTGCATGGTTCCCTGTGCCATTAGGATATCCGAAAAAGGGACCTATCATCTACGCATCCAGGATAGAAATAGCCAATCAGCCTCAACCGATCCGATCAAATGGAAGGTGGATTACCTAAAGGAGATGGATACAACAGAACCCAATAATGAAACCAGTAAGGCACACCCAGCCTCTACTGGAGATACCATCGCTATTGCCATCTTCCCTCAAGGGGATCATGATTATGTGAAGCTTACACCAAACCAACAAAAAGAGGTTTTTATTAAAGCCAATACTGCCGGTGACATAGACGGTGGTGTTCGGATTTTTAAGAAAGCAGGCATGGAAACCAAACGGATAACCAACCGGAAAAAACTCCCGCACAAAACTACACTCGAGGGCGGTGAAACCTACTTTTTAGAATTCCGCGATTACAATGATAATGATAGTTACCCTAAAACTTTTCCGGTAATGATTCTTGAAAGTCCAGGGAGTTAAGGGGCTTTATTGATTGCCAAACCCCTTTCCACCCTCAGCTTAAGAGGGTGGAATTTTCATAAAGCGTTTTTTTGCTCCCATTAAAAAATATTGATTACGGGATCAAGTTAAACCGCTGCGGTTTAAAAGCTCCTTTCCGAGGGGTCATTTCAAAAATAAAAGGTAATAGTCTATTGAATTGGTATCTTATATCCTGGACGGGAAAATCAATTAAGGCAACCACTTGAATTTCCAACCGGCAAAGAGCACTAAACCAGCTAATCCTCCACCTAAATGTCCGAGGGCGGAAACCGAGCCGTCTGCATAAATCTGCTCGTAGAGCAAGAAAAACTGAAGCCCTACGTAAATAAGCAGGAAGAACCTGACCGGCAGCCCTTCACGGAGAAACCGCTTACCCAGCATCTTTTCCGAGCGAAGGGCAATGAGCCGGAAAATAAAACCAAAGAAGGGGACCCAGAGAATACGGGATTTGGGGAATAGCATGGCATAAATAACCAAAATGCCAAATATACCACCACTGGCGCCAACCAAAGGCGCATCAGCCAGCAATCCATGGAAATAAGCCCCCAAAGCCGTAGCAATTAGAAACAGACCGACCATTCTTCTCCGCCCAAAGCGGCATTCCACATTCCGGCCAAATAACCAAAGGAAATACATATTCCCCACTAAATGGGCCCATCCTGCATGAAGAAAAGCACAACCCACCATACCAACGTACCACTGCGGACCCGAAGCATCAGGGTAAAAGGCCAGGGCATTGAACATTATTTCCCCTTCACCCCCAAACCAGGCAAAGATGGAGAGCAAACTAATGACGGCAATCATGCCCCGTGTCAACCAGGGGGTGGTATGAAGAACACTTTCTTTTACTTTGATCGGCTTACCAATAAGAAAGAGCAGCCACCGAGCCCATCCTAACTTCATGTGTTTTTGGTAACGAACTTTTCCCTTAGCCATCCTAAGCTTAGTATTTTAAGGTCAAATTAAAGGATTTGCTAAGAATCAAACCGGACTTAAAGGACATTTTTTATATTCGAGTCACATATTGGTACAAGGTATTTAAACACTTGGCATAACCGCTAAATTCCGGTTCCCATGTATCATTTTTTCGTAAAAAAGCTGAGCCGCTGGGCCTTTCAACAGCTTTCCCGTCAAAATATCAATCCGCTATTGAAATTATCCAGCGATCACCTATACCATCATTTTGCCGGGGACCATGCCTTAGGTGGAGAAAGACACACGAAAGCCGCTTTTGAAACTTGGCTTAATCGGCTCTTCCGGCTTTTTCCTGACCTACAATTCCGGCTTTATGATGTTATTGTTTCCGGAATGCCCTGGAATACCCGCGTGGCCATTATTTGGAAGGATGAAGGCTATGCGGTAGATGGGGTGCCTTATGAAAATCACGGAATCCATTACCTGAAATTAAGATGGGGAAAGCTAGAAGCCTTATATGCCCGCTTGGACACTCAATTATTGGAAAAAACCTTGAACCGATTAGGCAATGCCGGCTATCAAGAAGCCGGTGCTAAACCAATTACTGATGAGACCAACAGCTAAACTCAGAAAAAATTTGGCAGCTTTGGCTTATGGGATTACGGCCTTAGCAAGTTTAGTGCTTGGCATTACGTACCTTGTCAAGTCTTCTTTTATGCCTTACCATGATGCTGCGCTTGCGCAAAGCTGGTCGGAATTAGGATCCAACATTCAGGTACTCATTCTTGCCCTGATGCGAGTAGCAGGCGGTGGCTGGATTGCCATGGCCTTTATTATAACTGCGCTTATCATCAAGCCTTTTTGGAAAGACCAGCAATGGGCTTTAATCACCCTGCCACTGATTATTTTGCTATTTTACATCCCTAATTTATGGGCTACCCTTTCAGTTGCCATGAAAACACCAGGAGACCCTCCTTGGTATGGGAACCTCATTTCATGCCTATCAGCAGTTATAGGATTGCTATTGTACCCTCGGCCATCCGACAATGCCAATGCTTGAACAACCAATCAGCATAATTCTTAATGAAAGATTTTATGTCACGATCCATTATTGGACCGTTCTTTTATTACCGATTTTGAAGCAGACCTTAAACGAATGGCCCAAGTAGCGAATAGGCCAAGCGCTGCTATGCATGCCAGAAAAGCAAAATAATAGTGGTAACCCATGGTTCCATCATAAGTATCTACAAACCAACCTGAAAGCAAGTGGCCGAATATATCGGGCGTAAATCCAACAAACGAGACAATACCAACGGTGGTTCCCGTTAGCGTATAGGGAATACCAATTTCCTCAAGCATAGCAAAATAAACGCCTCGCAAAGCAAATACAGCCAGGCCGGCCAGGATGACCTGAGTCCATAGGATTCCAAGGCCTCCAAAGGAAGGATTAACCAAGAAAAGGGAGCCAAAGGTTAAGATCAACACAGCAAAAACACCACCAACCGTCTTAGATGGCCTTATTTTATCTGCTAAAAGGCCAGCTCCCAAAGCTGCAATGGGGCGCATCCAATCGCGAATGGACCCCAGCACAGCTCCAAAAGTTTTGGTTTGATCATGACTTTTTTCTGCAAATGCCGGTAGGTCAAAAGTTCCCAAATACAATATGTAGGAACAGAAAATAATCAGCGCCAGCAGCCAGACCTCTGGTTTTTCAAATGCCCGCTTAAACCGGTACCAGTGCGCTCCCTTGACCGGTTTGTATTGATCATCTTTGTTGATCGATCCTTGATATTCTTTGTACAAATTTTCCGGCACCACCCACCAAATGATCAAACCCGACAGTAAGGGTGCCGTAGAATAAACTAAAAGCACACCCTGAAGTCCTTCCTGGGTAGAATCGGTGTAAGCAAATAAAGTGGTTGCTAAAGAAGCTAAAACTGCAGCCACTGCTCCCCTTCCAGCATCCAGCAATCCAAAGCTGGTACCTTGATTATCAGGACGTCCCCATCCTCGGGTAGCCTTGATCAATGCTGCCCAAAAAGTAAGAATGGAAGTAATGCCCCAAAATGCATGGATGGTCAAGAGTAGAAGATAGGATGGTAATGTGAGCATGAAGAAGCCACCGATGCTGGTAGCTACCAAAGAAAAGGTCAAAAGTTTGCGAGCTGAAAAACGATCGGCCAGCCAACCGCTCGAGAAATAGGAGATGACAGCCAGGATCCCGAACATGGTGTTCAGCAAGCCTATTTCGGTACTTGAAACCTCAAAAACTTCCTCCATGCTGGTTTGGAAGGTTTTGCGCATATAGGGCAGCATGTAAATGCTCTCCCCTGCCAGCATGAGGCCAGCCATAAAAAGCCAGTGGTGGTAGCGGTTTTTATCATTAATTCGGTTACTCAAAGATTTTGGGTTATTTCAGCTAATTAGGTAAAAGACACGAGAACGAATACCATTCTTATCAATTCAACCAAAAAAGCTTCTATTTAATGATCAAAAATGGATTTTTTCAAGTTTTAAGGGTCACAAAATCAAATTTAAATAAACCAATTTGCCATTAATAAAAATGATGTTAGCGAAATTGGCATTTAACAGCGCATACAATTCGGCTATCGATTTAAAGGGATTGTATGTAAACTTGCAATAAAACTTGACGGATCTAAAATTTACTTTCCGCAAAGCCACCTCAACATAACTTTCATTAGGAAGGCCAATTCAAATCTGACAAAACCAAATTCAGGATGGAAATAATGCCACCCCATTAATGTTTCCATAATCACTGTCTACTTGGCTTTTATAAGCCGATACAATATCTTAATTTTTACCAGGTAAATCCAAGCTTTGTTTTCCCAACACCTCAATTTTTTGTTTTACCTCCAATTAAACGAAATCTCCTACGTTTTTTCTCTGAAAAGCATCGGTTCTAATCTTAAATCCTTAATTTACCCCAGGATGGTTGGAAAATGGATTGGGTAAGGTAACAAAATCCAATACTTCTCAATCCGCGAGCCCCAACTTAATTGCTTTTCCTATGGGTAAGCTCACTTTTACTTTAGTAAATCGTCTTACTTATGTCATTGAAATGTAATAAATGCCAATCCATTAAATTTTCACAATTGCCATCAAACCAATCCTCCGAATCAGAGGTTGATCGAATTCCCTGTTCAAGAAGCCATAACATCGCTTACCTTTAATTTAAAATGGCTAAGGGCATCACAAATACCAATTTCAGAGAAGCCTATTTGATAGGTAAGGCAAGCATCTTTGCATGAATCCTCGAAGGCACTTTAAGAATGCTGGGTTCTTGCTTTAAATTAACCAGTAGTTGTATATGGGTCGGTAGCTATTTGCTTAGCTTGAATCCTGTTCCAAAACTTGTCTTTGCACGTCCATTAAGAATTCCATGGCCACTTCCATAGATCGTTCGTTTTGTTCAGCATTGGGCTGAAGTTTAGCAAATTTAGCAAGATCGGCAAGTTCAAAAATTTCCTTTAATTGCCCCTTTTGGTCAGTGGATATGTTGGTGTATTGCAGGTTATCCATGATCTGGTCCGTAGTATATTCAAGGGCACTGATGCTGTATTGATTTTCAAGGAATTCCCGGACAATATCGGTTAAGCGGTCGTGGTATTCTTTAACTTCACCTTTTTGCCATAGGTTTTCTTGCTTCAAGGCCCTTAGTTGCTCCATGGCTAATTGGTAAGGTGGTTTGTTGGGTTTGGCCGGCTTGGGTGTTGATGGCTTTTGCTTGCGCTTTTTGATCAGCCACCAAATTAAAATGGCTACCAGGATGACGCCAAGTCCTCCTAATAAGTAAGGCGCTAGCTCCTTAAAAGTATACGGAATATCAACCACCTCTTTAATGGGCTTAGGGCTGGAAGCCGTATCTACCTTCATGGCATTAACCGTAACCATAAAGGTATCGGTATTGATACGCTGCAGGGTTGTATCCCGTTTTTCATAGAATCGGAATTGTTGGCTTGGGAGCATGTATTGGCCTGGTTCAAAAGCGGTGATTTTGAGTTTTTGCGCTATGGTTACTTGCTGGCCATCTTCATCAATGGTATCTGCTGGATTGTATTCCAGCACTTCCATCGATCCAAGGCTGTCGTTCAGTTGGGGCCAGGAAACATCCAGCTGCTTATCATGGGTAACCTCGAGTTGGTATTCAATGGGGTCGCCCAATAAAATCTTCCGTTGGTCAATATCGGTTTTGATTTGAAAGGCTTGGGCATTGCCATTTATAGGAAAAGCACCTACAACAACGATGGCCATCAATAGACCAAGAAGCCTGGATAACAATAGGAACATTAATCAATGCCTTTTTTCCCTTCGTTTGAAGAAGTTCAACAGTGTATTAACGTAAGGCTGGGTCGTGTCGATGTCGACCCAATCGGCTCCGCTCTTACGGAAGGTATTTTTGGCAAATTGCTTTTTGACCTGGTACCATTCCTTGTATTGCTGCCGAACCTTTTTTCTGCTCGTATCAATCCACCGGGTTTGGCCTGTTTCGGCATCGGTTAACCGAACCAAGCCAATATTAGGTAATTCAGTTTCCCGGGGATCGTGCAGATGGATGCCTGCGAGATCATGCCTTTTGGAGGCAATGGTTACAGGATTCTGGTAATTATGATCAATGAAATCTGACATTAAAAAAGCAATGGTGCGCTTTTTCATCATGTTGTTCAGGTAGCGAAGGGCTTCACCAATGTTGGTTTGTTGGCGCTGTGGTTTAAAATCGATCAATTCCCTGATTATACGGAGAATATGCCTTTTGCCTTTTTTGGGTGGGATGAATTGCTCCACTTGGTCACTGAAAAAGATAACGCCTACTTTATCATTATTGGTGATGGCAGAAAAAGAGAGAATAGCGGCAATCTCTGCCATGGTCTCATTTTTGGTTTGTTTGCCGGTGCCGAAGAAATCTGATTTGCTAACATCAATTAAAAGCATCATGGTAAGCTCCCGCTCTTCCTCAAACACTTTGACATAAGGGCTACTAAAACGAGCGGTCACATTCCAGTCAATGTTGCGCACATCATCGCCATATTGGTATTCCCTGACTTCGGCAAAGGACATACCTCGACCTTTAAAAGCACTATGGTATTCACCGGAAAAAAGGTTGTTGCTAAGGCCCCTTGTTTTGATCTCGATTTTCCTAACCTTCTTCAGTAATTCTGCGGTTTCCATTGGAATTGTTGGTTCGGTGAAAGTTCCTTGTTGCTCCTTGTTTTAAACAGCAATCAAGTTTAGGGTACTTCAATATTGTTCAGGATTTCCGAGATCAGGTTTTCGGTTGTATAATTCTCGGCTTCTGCTTCGTAGGATACGCCAATACGGTGACGCATCACATCATGGCATACTGCCCTTACATCCTCAGGAATCACATAGCCCCTTCGTTTAATAAATGCATAAGCCCTTGATGCCAATCCAATGTTGATGGACGCCCTTGGCGAAGCACCAAAGCTTACAAGCGGGGCCAAATTGTCAAGCTTGTATTGCTCAGGTTGGCGTGTAGCAAAAACAATGTCCAGGATGTATTGCTCAATCTTTTCATCCATATAAACTTCCCGGACCGCATCTCGAGCCCTTGTAATTTGAGCCGTATCAATGGCGGCATTAATCGTCTGGACGGTTTGATTGATATTCTGACGCATGATGAGCCTTTCTTCTTCTTTCTCCGGGTAATCAATAACCACTTTCAGCATGAAACGGTCCACCTGCGCCTCGGGTAATGGATAGGTACCTTCCTGTTCGATGGGATTTTGGGTAGCCAACACAAGAAAGGGCTCCTCAAGTTTAAAGGTTTCATCCCCAATGGAAACTTCCCGTTCTTGCATGGCCTGCAGCAAGGCACTTTGTACTTTAGCTGGTGCACGGTTGATCTCATCGGCCAGAATGAAATTGGCAAAAATGGGTCCTTTACGGATAACAAACTCGTTTTTAGATTGATTGTAGATCATCGTCCCCAGCAAATCGGCCGGAAGAAGATCAGGCGTAAACTGGATCCGACTAAAGTTTGCATTAATGGCGGAAGCCAGTGATTTAATGGCCAATGTTTTGGCAAGCCCCGGAACGCCTTCAAGCAGTATATGGCCGCTGGACAAAAGCCCGATCAATAATCGTTCGAGCATGTATTTCTGGCCTACAATTTCCTTACCGATCTCATTGTAAAGCAGCTCAACAAATGCGCTTTCCTGGTGGATCCTTTCGTTGATCTGCTTGATGTCTACTTGTTCTTGGGCTACTTCTGTTGTACCCTGTGGTGTTTCCATGGTGTTTGAATTTTTGTTCGAAAGGGTTAACAAATTTTATGCCTACCATGTCCAATTAAAAATTTTCAAAAAGCAATGAGCATCAACCTCAAACTTCATTTAGTGGTTGTCCTATTGATTGCATAGGCCTGCTATGGTTGAAATGTTCAATGTTCTTTGTTCATAAATGACGCTACTGTATAAAACTTACTCCTTAACAAATGCAATAGAGGTCAGGCGTTAGCAAATTAAGACCATCAATAATGTTCCCCTTGTTCAAGATAATTTTGCACGTAATCTCTAATTCCTTCTTTCAATGAGTAAAACTGCTGATCGTACCCTATTGAGTGCAGTTTTTCCATCTTTGCCTGGGTAAAGTATTGGTACTTGTCGCGAATGTCCTCAGGCGTATCAATAAACGTAATGTTCTCCTCGAGCCCCAATACCTCAAAGATGCTTCTTGCCAAATGAAGGAACGTCTTGGCTTCTCCGGTACCAAGGTTGTAAATCCCGGAATTTTTACGCATCCGGTGGTGCATTAAGTAATGCATGACTTCTACGACATCTTTTACATAGATGAAGTCCCTTTTTTGCTCGCCATCTTTATAATCGGGATGGTGGGAGCGAAAAAGCTTGATCATCCCCTGCTCTTTAACTTGGTGATAGGCATGGTAAACCACTGAAGCCATGCGATCTTTATGGTATTCGTTAGGGCCGTAGACATTGAAAAACTTAAGTCCTATCCAGTAATAAGGCTGTCGGCTTTGGTTCAAGGCCCATTTATCAAACTCATTTTTAGAAACGCCATATTGATTGAGGGGCTCCAAAAGGGGAATTTGCTGATGATCATCAGAATAACCTTGTTCGCCCAATCCATAAGTGGCTCCGGATGAAGCATAAACCAGCGGCAACCCATACTGAATACAGGCTTCCCATACTTTTTTGGAGAAATCCAGATTCAGCTCCCGGAAAATTTCCTCCCTAAACTCTGCTGTATCCGTTCTTGCCCCTAAATGAAAGATGAACTGGACAAGTTTTTCATGCTCCTTGAGCCAATCAAAAAAATCGGTCCTGGCTACCTTTTGGGTATACGTCTTGTTTTCGAGGTTCTTGTTTTTTTTCGAATTGCTGAACTCATCAACCAGGACTATATCGTAAAATCCCTGCTGGTTAAGCTTGCCAACAAGACAACTTCCAATAAATCCTGCCGCTCCTGTAACTACAATCATGTGGGTAATTTTTAGTACAATTTAGCTGGAACAAAATTGAAATGATTTTATCAAAATCCTTTACATTGGTAACCAAAAAAGCGATGGCCGAATTTGAAGCTTACCAACAATTGTATATCAATAGCAAAACCATGGTTGACTACAGCCAAAAATTTTATGAGTTGATGGATCAAAGGCGAACGGTCCGGGAATTTTCGGATGAGCCTGTTCCTTTTGAAGTCATGCAAAACCTCATCATGACCGCTTCTTCTGCACCATCGGGAGCGCATAAACAACCGTGGACCTTCTGCCTGGTTAAAGCTCCAAGCAAAAAAAAGCAAATACGGAATGCAGCCGAAGAAGAAGAGCAGATTAACTATGAAAAGCGAATGTCAGAAACGTGGAAAAATGACCTTGAAAAGTTGGGAACAAAGCCAGAAAAGCCTTACTTAGAGATTGCCCCCTGGTTGATAGTGGTTTTCAAAAAACCTTATGAAGTTGTCAATGGGAGCAAGCAACAAAATTATTATGTTAATGAAAGCGTGGGATTGGCTTGCGGATTTCTTTTAACAGCTATTCATAACGCAGGTTTAGCAGCAGTCACCCACACACCCAGCCCAATGGATTTTTTAAAGAAGGTTTTAGGTAGGCCGGAACATGAGCGGCCTTTTTTATTGATACCCGTAGGTTACCCGGCCAGGAATGCGAAGGTTCCCAAGCTCGACCGAAAAACTTTTGAAGAAGTTTGTGAGGTTTACTAATAACGATGCAAAACAAAGGGACAATTATTGCTTCCCCTTTTTGATAAACCGTCTTTTTTCTAAATAAAGACCGGTAAACACATAATCTTCCGCAATTTTTACAAATTTTATATTTATATTATAAAATCTACTAAAACAACAACAAAATATTTATTTAAAATTTTATTTTATTTGATTTTAAAATTATTGAGCCAACCATTTTTATCATTTATTAATTAACAATATAGTTTTTCATTGCGAAGCCTAATACTTAAAAGTTAAATACCAGCTAAACGAACCAATTAGCTAATTTTACGTTTGAGTCAAAGAGATTATTTTAATAATTTTGTGAGCTAATTTAGAATAATTTTAAATTAATATATGACAACAACAACCATCAAAAACGAGGTAGTTATAAGATTTGCCGGGGATTCTGGAGATGGTATTCAACTAACGGGCGATCAATTTACCAAATCTACGGCCCTATCCGGGCACGATTTAGGTACATTGCCGGATTTTCCAGCAGAAATCCGTGCACCAGCAGGTACTATTGCAGGTGTATCAGGTTTTCAAATCAACTTTGGCGGCAATGCCATTTATACTCCTGGCGATGAATGTGATGTCTTGGTAGTAATGAATGCCGCAGCTTTTAAGAGCAACATCAAATTCTTAAAAAAAGGGGGTACCATCATTGTGAATGAAGATGGTTTTGAAAGTAAGAACTTGAAGCTTGCAGGCTATGATGATCAAAATCCATTGGAAGACGAAACGCTTCAAGAACAATACAACCTTTTCAAGGTTCCGATCACTAAATTGACCCGTGAAGCCCTAAAAGAATCGGGCCTTAAAAACAAAGAGCGGGATCGCTCTAAAAACATGTTTGTATTAGGGCTGCTTTATTGGATGTACAATCGCGAGCTCCAGCCTACCATTGAATTTGTTGAACACAAATTTGCCAATAAGCCTGAAATTCAGGATGCCAATATTAGCGTATTAAAAGCCGGCTATAATTACGGAGAAACAGCTGAGATATTTACCAATCGTTTCGAGGTCAAGGAAGCCCAATTAGACCAAGGAGAATATCGAAGTGTAACGGGAAATTCAGCGGCTGCTTTGGGCCTCGTTTCGGCCTCGGTTAAGTCTGATTTGCCCTTATTCTATGGCTCATATCCCATCACCCCGGCTTCTGATATCCTTCATGAATTGTCCAAGCACAGGAATTTTGACGTCACTACTTTTCAGGCAGAAGATGAGATGGCTGCCATATCATCTGTGATCGGTGCAGCTTATGGAGGATCTATTGCAGTAACAGGTACATCAGGGCCAGGCTTCTCGCTTAAAGGGGAAGCATTAGGTTTGGCAGTGTCTTTGGAGTTGCCGTTGATTGTTTGTGACATTCAGCGAGCAGGACCTTCCACCGGCATGCCCACTAAGCCGGAACAAGCGGATTTAATGCAAGCCCTGTATGGAAGACATGGAGAAGCGCCCTTACCAGTAGTAGCACCCGCTACGCCCTCTGATTGCTTCCAAATGGCTTTTGAAGCAGCAAGGATAGCCATTGAATTCATGACACCTGTTATATTTTTAGGAGATGGCTTTTTGGCCAATGGTTCTGAACCTTGGCGCTTTCCAGCTGAAGAGGATTTGCCGGAGATCTCTAACAATTTTGCCACTGAAGAAGATCTACAAGAAAATAAATTTCAACCCTATGCACGAGATGAACGGTTGGTAAGGAAATGGGCAATTCCTGGTATGAAGGGTTTTGAAAATAGAATTGGCGGCCTTGAAAAAGAAGCCATAACCGGCAACGTCTCGTATGACGCTGATAACCATGAAACAATGGTTAAAACACGGGCCGAAAGAATAGACACCATTACCCATTTTATACCTCAGCAAGTTGTAGAAACAGGGCCTGAAGCCGGTAAAATCCTATTACTTGGGTGGGGCTCCACTTACGGTGTGCTTAAATCCACCGCAGAAGAAATGTTGGATGAAGGTTATGAAGTAGCACATGCGCATGTTAAATATTTACATCCGCTTCCCCAAAATCTTGAGCGGGTTATCAATAATTTTGATCATGTAATTGTGCCAGAAAACAACAATGGTCAGTTCGTTAAAATTGTTAGAGAACAATTTTTAATACCAGCCATACCATTGAATAAAATACAGGGTCAGCCCTTTTCCGTTAATGAAATTAAAAACAAGGTAATTGAAACATTAGACGGAGCATGAATTGTATTCAACTTTGTAAAGCATAAATTGCATTATTTATATGACTAACAATACTGAGACCTTAGAGAACCAAAATATAGATACTAATAGCGCAACGGATGAATTTACTTCCAAAGATCTGGTGACAGATCAGGAAATAAGATGGTGTCCGGGATGCGGGGATTACTCCATATTAAAGCAAGCACAAAAAGTGATTCCCGAGCTGGGCATTAAAAAAGAGGACATCGTTTTCATTTCAGGAATTGGCTGTGCTGCCCGCTTCCCTTACTACATGAATACCTATGGGATGCACTCCATCCACGGAAGAGGGCCAGCCATTGCAACCGGCCTAAAAGCCACCCGGCCCGAATTAAGCGTTTGGGTGATCACTGGTGACGGAGATGGGCTTTCCATTGGCGGGAATCACTTCATGCACATGTTAAGGCGTAACCTTGACTTGAATGTGCTGCTGTTTAACAATGAGATTTACGGCCTCACCAAGGGCCAATATTCCCCAACTTCTGAAAGTGGTAAGGTAACCAAGTCTACACCTTATGGCTCACTGGATCATCCCGTTAACCCCATTTCTGTATCATTGGGCTCGGATGGCACTTTTGTAGCCCGTACCATGGATCGTGATCCCAAACATCTTCAATACATTCTTGATCGAGGTGCCAAACACAAAGGGACGTCCATGATAGAAATTTACCAAAACTGCAATGTATTTAATGATGGAGCCTTCTTTACCTTCACTGATAAGGCTACTAAACCTGAGTCAACGGTATTCCTTGATCATGGCAAGCCGCTAATATTTGGTAAAAATCATGAAAAAGGTATCAAGTTCAATTGCGGATCTCCGGAGATCGTAAATCTTGAAGAGGGCCACTACTCGGAAGATGACCTTTGGATCCATGACGAGCAAAATATAGACAAGGCAAATATGCTTAGCAACTTTCTGGGTGACCCCCAAGAAGGAAGTATGCCAAGACCTTTTGGAGTTATCTATGCCGAATCTAAACCTACCTATGAAGACATGCTCAAGCAGCAAATTCATGATGCTTTCGAGAAAAAAGGAAAAGGAAGCCTTAATGACATTTTAAGGGGTGATCATTCCTGGAAAGTTTAGCTAAATAAACAATCATTATTGCCGCATTAATACAAGTATTAACAAAGCGGCAATCAAATAAAAAAAGCTCATGTCAATTACATGAGCTTTTTTTTGTATCCAATAGATTTAAATAATATAGAACAAAGACGACCTAATGGATTTTATTGCAGTTTGAAATGAAGAATGCCCCAGTTAAGGTACCCATTGTTGCCTTTTTCTACCCAATGGCCTAAGCCTTCTTTCATGTGATCAATATATTCCTGGCTTACTTTGCCTTGGAGCATGTCCTCATTTTTCTTCAATTCTTCCAAAACTCTTCCATAATGTTTGGGAAGCAATTCTGACTGTTCAATCGTTTCAATTTCATCCATTCCAAGATCATTAGCCATTTTACGGTATTTCTCTACCGATCCCATTGAATCCAGGTGGATTCGCTTGAGGACTGGCCCTAAGACACCTTCAGGACAATCGTCAGCCTGCATTGGATCAGTAAATATAAAGTGACCGCCCGGTTTTAACACCCGTGCTACTTCCTTAAAAACGAGCTCCTTGTTACCACTATGCAGAATAGAATCCTGGCACCATACGATATCGTATGAATTGTCTTCATAGGGAAGGTCTTCAAAATTGCCTTGTTGAACATCAATTAAATGGTCAAGGCCTTGTTCCTTATTTTTCTTTTCATTCTTTTCGTTCTCCTTCTCACTGATGTTAAGGCAATCAACCGGGCTACCATAGTTGGATGCTAAATATCTGGCGGACCCACCATAGCCAGCCCCAATATCAAGGATTCTAGTGCTTTCATCAATTTTAGGCAGCCTTTCTGCCATTTTCCGCACAGTCCGGTGACTTGCATCCAGGATGGGCTCACTGTCACTTTGGTACCAACCCACGTGGATGTCTTCCCCACCCCAAATGTTGAAATAAAAATTGTCAGCATCTTCACTATCGTAATAATTCTTCGCTGTTTGTGCTATTTCTTCAGATTTCATAAGGGATCCTTTTTTATTTATCAGTATCTACTAATTCTTCAATGTAGGATTTTTCCGCAATGTGGATCAGGTAATCGGGTTCCTCAGCACTGTAGGTCTCTTTAAAATCACCATAAGTAGTTACGGTCTGGAAGCCTACTTCTTTCATTAGTCGCTTGGTATATTCCTCCCTTAATGGGAAGAAATTGAGATGATAAACACTATCATCCGGAAATTCATAGCGGAAGCGCATCAATCCTTCGTCTATGTACTCCGGCTCTGCTTTAATGTTTTCCCCGGCGTAGTAATAGGTATGCTTGGTGGAGAAGCCATGGTCCAATATAGCACCATAGTTTCTTTGATCAAGGATTAGAATGCCATCGTGTTTTAAGGCTGAATAAAATTCTGCCAACGTTTTACGCCTGTCGTTTTCTGAAAAAAGGTGGGTAAAAGAATTGCCTAAGCAAATAATGGCATCGTATTTATTGTGAACATCGCGGTTAAGCCAACGCCAGTCAGCATGAATGGTTCTAAGAATTAATCCATTCTCTCTGGCATTATTAAAAGCCTTTGCTAACATGTTGGGACTGCCATCTGCGCTGTCCACTTCAAAGTTTTCATCCATGAGCTTTAAGGAATGATACCCCGTACCCGTTGCTGAGTCAAGGACTTTAACTTTTCCCCGTTTTTTCAACTCTTTAATAAAGAAATCACCTTCCCCTTTACCGCGGGCATCCCAGTCAATTAAATCGTCCCATTTTTCTACAAAATCATGAACGTATTCCAATTTGTAATGGTCCGTACCTGGTATATCACTAACTGGATTATTACCGTGGGTTTTGTTTTCAGAATCTGCCATAGTAGCGTTTTTTATGAATAAAAATTTTTTGTCTGGCTTTAAGCCGTAATTAAAACTAAATGCAAAGGTAAGTAATTTAAATAATTATCAAAACCTGGTTATATATCCTTGAATGTCCAGTCAGATAAAATCCTTTCCTTATTTAGAATATATAGCTGGGTATTCTTGAGCCTGAGGCAACTTCGCCCTAAATCAAATTTTAGGCACCTGCAGTAGTAATAACCCAAAATTGTTGGGAAAGTTAAAAAGTAAATTTCCCAACTTCTGTATCTAAGGTTAGTTTTTTGCCATCCCTAAAAGCTTCACAATGACCAATAATTTTGGCATCTACCCCTTGTTCCCTTGCAATATTGATCACTTCTGTAGCTTTACTTTCAGGTACATAAAGCTCAATTCGGTGGCCCATGTTGAATACCTGGTACATTTCCTTCAAGTCAGTATTTGATACGCTCTGGATTAGGTTAAATACCTCAGGAGGCTTAAAAAGGTTGTTTTTGATTACATGAAGATCCTTAACAAAATTCAATATTTTGGTTTGTCCGCCACCTGTGCAATGAATAATGCCATGTATTTGCTCATGTAAGGTTTCAAAAATCTGCTTTAAAACGGGTAAATAAGTTCGGGTTGGTGCCAGCAACAACGCACCTACCGATGAGCCTGAGGTTGTTTTATCGGTTAATTTATATTTCCCGTTGTAAACGACCTCCTGATCCAGATGAGGATCATAGCTTTCTGGGTAATTCGCTGCGTAGCTATGCGCTAATACTTCATGGCGTGCAAAAGTAAGCCCATTGCTACCAATGCCACTGTTATAAGCATCTTCATAAACGGCTTGTCCATCCGATGCCAAACCTACAATCACGTCTCCGGCCTTAATATTGTTTTCAATTACTTGATTTCGAGCTAAGCGGGTATATGCAGTAAAACCGACATCTATGGTGCGAACCACATCACCTACATCAGCAGTTTCTCCTCCTGAATGGTAAATATGAACCCCTTGATCCCGCATTTTATCAATGAATTGAAGCCCCCCTTCAATTAGTGCTTCTAAAACCGCTCCGGGTATTAGTGATTTGTTGCGTCCGATCGTGTTGGATAAAATAACATCATCCATAGCCCCAACGCAAGCGAGATCATCCAGATTCATAACAATGGCGTCCTGCATAATGCCTTTCCATATAGCATCATCTCCTGTTTCCTGCCAATATAAATAAGCCAGGGAGGTCTTAGTGCCTGCTGTATCAGCATGCATGATGCTGCAATATTTTGGATCATTGCTCAAAACATCGGGCAGTATTTTACAAAATGCATTGGGAAATAACCCTTTGTCAAGATTTTTAATGGCACCATGCACCTCGGTTTTTGATGCAGAAACACCGCGTTTATCGTATTTCGATGATGTCATTGAAATAATTTTTAAGCCCTTAATTCCTTTACAGAAGAAATCAAATTAAGGTCACATTTATGCGCCCAAAATTAGGGAAATGTTCAACTCCGAGTTATTACCTTGAAAGGATTGAAATTTCATTGGTTGTGCTTAAATAACATCAGAAAAAAACGCGTTATAATTGCAGCTCAGGGTGGTCATACACCAGGGGAACTGGATTTTCTTTTACATTTTCAGAAGGATCACAATGATATCCATAAATCTCGAAATCCTCTTGGTAAGGGATGAGGTCCTCATAAAAAGTGTGGGGGCCGACCGGGGGATCAAAATTGATGTCGTGAAATACGCGCTTCTTAGGTTTATCAAACTCTGGTAAATTGTCGAACAAGTAATCACAATCTCCTAAATCACCAGAGTAAACAAGTGCTTCCTCATCATCTTGGAAGTAATACGCATAAGTTTGCATTCCTGGCACATGAAGCCCGAAAGTATCGACAAAATTAACGCCCTGGTGATTTTTAACAGGAATGAAAACGATGAATTTCTCTGGGGTTTGAAGTGAAAATTTCAAGTATTCATAAAGCTGATCCTTAAAGTCTGCGTCTGGATATAGCAACTTAAGTTGTTTGCCCTTACTAAAGAAGTGATGATGAAGTATAAAGGTTGACAAGCTGCCTACATGATCTGCATGAAAATGCGTGATCAAAACATGATCAATCGGATCTATGAAATCTTTGGACCGTAACCTTGGGTAGATATCCTGGCCACAATCTATCAAATAGGTATGGCCTTTAAAATCAAGAATGGCTGATGAATTGCCATATTCATAATCAAACGCACCACCTGTACCTATAAACTTGATATTCATAACACTGAGTCCATTGAATAAAAGACAATTTTACTAAAAAATTCAACCATAAAAGTAAACTTGAAGTTAAAAATTAGCAATTACTTAGAAGAAAGAGCCCCCCTCATGACAATACTTCCTCGAATTCTTAGTTAAATTTGCTTGCATTAAAAGATGCAATATGAAAATCGTGGTTTTAGACGGTTATACGCTAAATCCAGGCGACTTAAGCTGGAAACCCCTAAAAAAGCTGGGTGAAGTAGAAATTTATGACCGCACGCCCAGCTCAAAGGTCATGGATAGAGGTCAGGGTGCTTCAATCCTTTTAACGAACAAAACCCCTTTGGATGCTTCAACCATCCATGGGTTACCTGATTTACAATACATTGGCGTTTTGGCTACTGGTTTTGATATTGTAGATGTAGATGCTGCCAAAGCCCGGAATATTCCTGTAACCAATTCTTCCGGTTATGCTACGCATTCCGTAGCGCAGCATACATTGGGTTTATTACTCGAATTAACCAACCGTATTGCTGATCACGATGAAGTTGTTCGCAAGGGGGCTTGGCGTCAAGACTTTAGCCTTGCTAAATTTCCTTTAACCGAGTTGGCTGATAAAACAATGGGAATCGTTGGCCTCGGCAGGATTGGACAGGCTGTAGCAGACCTCGCCATGGGATTGGGTATGAAAGTCAAGGCCCACCATAAACATCCGGAAAGGGATGCCAAAGAAGGCGTGGAATTTGTTCAAATTCCGGAGCTTTTTGAGAGCAGTGATGTAGTATCGCTCCATTGCCCTTTGACCAATGATAACGAGCAATTTGTCAACCGTGAATTGTTGCAAACCATGAAGTCATCAGCTTTTTTGCTCAATACGGCAAGAGGAGGCTTGATCAATGAAGAAGCCCTTAAGCAGGCCCTGAACCATGAGTGGATTGCTGGAGCTGGATTGGATGTGTTGTCAAAAGAACCTCCACAAGAAGCCAATCCCATGTTTGAAGCCAAAAACTGCATTATTACCCCTCACAATGCCTGGGCCACTATAGAATCCCGACAGCGCTTGATGGATATTGTGGTAGATAACATTCATGGGTTTATGGAGGGTAGTTCCAAAAATGTTGTGAATCTTTGAGACCTTGCAATTTTAGAAATCCCGTAAATACAAAATCTTCTATTTTTTTTTTTGACAGGAAGTTAAGCTTCATGCAAAGCCGACTTAAAGCAAATACGATAAAGGAAAGTTCTTAAGAAACTTGAGCAATTATTGAGTTCATGGCCCTGAACCTAAACCTTCTTCCAGTAAAAGAAGAATACGCTCCTCTTTCCAGCCGGGAGAGGGGGATCATAAGTGAATTTTAAAACTAAGGTTCATCTTTTAAACCATTTAAAATTTGCTTCCGCTAAAATGGCTACTTAAAATTAACAGTTTTATAAAAGAATTATTGCTTGCCCTAAGTTCAGGTTTGGTTTAAAAGAGCAAATGTATTGGGCTTTAGCACTTAAGGCAATCCGTATTAAAGGCTAAAGCCCCATGTTTACTAACTCAAACCCCCTGGCTTAAGCCAAGGGTAACATATACCTTATTTCGCAAAAATTGTATGAATTAAAATTTTTAAAACTTTAATTTCAACATTTCACCCATGAAGATCCTAATAGCACCAGATAAATTCAAAGATGCTTTAGATGCCATCACCGTTTGCCAAGCCATTCAGGAAGGCATTTTGGAAGCCAACCCTAATACAGACACAGTCCTTTTCCCGTTGTCGGATGGTGGCGAAGGCCTGGCTTCTATCCTAACCTTTCATGCCAAAGGCCATTCCATCAAAATTCAAGCACATGATCCCCTTAACAGATTGATCGAGGCAGAATATGGCATTTCCGCAGACGGCAAAACAGCTTTCATTGAAATGGCACAAGCCTCAGGCTTGCAATTGCTAAAACCGGAGGACCGAAATTGTTATTATACTTCTACTTATGGAACTGGCGAATTGATCCTTAATGCCATCCAAAATCAACAAGTGAATGAGATCATTTTGGGCTTAGGCGGCAGTGCTACTTGTGATGGTGGGATGGGAATGGCGCAAGCACTGGGTTATCAGTTTATGGACGAGCAAGGAAATGAACAGGAAGGAAAAGGAGCAAACTTGAGCAAAATTGCCACCATTGATGACCGGCATCTAAAAGTAGATCTTTCCGGAGTAACAATTCGCGTAGCTTGCGATGTAGTCAATCCGTTAACCGGGCCAAAAGGCGCTGCCCATATATTTGCCCCGCAAAAAGGAGCTACCCCGCAGCACGTTGAAGCGCTGGAAAAAGGTATGGGAAACCTTGCCCAACAAATCAAAAGTGCTTTAGGAAAAGATGTAAAAGATTTACAAGGGGCTGGCGCTGCCGGTGGACTGGGAGCCGGAGCTGCCGCTTTTTTAAATGGAACACTGGAAAAAGGCATTGACCTGGTCATGGAACAAACCAAGTTTGAAACTCAAGTTATGGAATCCGACTACGTCATTACCGGGGAAGGCAAGATTGACCGGCAGAGCCTATATGGCAAAGTAATTAATGGCGTTAGTCAATTAGCCCAAAAATATGATAAGCCGGTAATTGCTTTGGGAGGCATCATTGAGGTTGATCCAAAACTAATTAGAGAATTGGGATTAAAGGCTGCTTTTCCCATCCTTAGTGAACCCATGAACCTCCAAATTGCCTTAGTTAATACATACGATCAATTAAAGTTCGGAACCTTCAATATTGGGCAAACTATAATTAATAGCCAATAATACATCCCTGACCAATTTTGGCTAAGAACTCAAACTGAAGCTAACATTTAAGCCAATTTACCAGACAATCAAGTGTTAAACAGCTTCAAATGATCAAGTTCTTTAGATTTGAAGCCTACCTAATCAGTTTCACTTTACCATCAATAAAAAATTGCTGTTCATCTTTTCCATAAGCCTCCAGGAAATAATGATAAGTGCCCGTTGGGGCGGGTTCACCATCAATCGTTCCATCCCATTCTTCGTCCAGATCGTTGGTTTGAAATACCATTTGTCCCCAGCGATTAAAGATTTTAAAGGTAAATTCTAATCCATCTTCATCGGCTTGATTACGGACTGATTTTGCAACGACTCCAAAAGTTTCGTTAAGCCCATTGCCATTGGGTGAAAAGCCTGTAGGAATAAATACCCTGGCTGGAATAATGGTGCAAGAACTATTAGATACGGAAGAGTCATTTTGTAAGCCTTTCTGTTTGGCTACTACCTTATAACAATAGCCGTCTGCGGTTTCAAATTTCAATTCATCATCTACGTAGGCAGAATCCTCACTTGAAACAGTAGCAATTTTCTCGAATTGGCCATTTTGTTTTAAGGCTTTAATGGTGTAATTCTGGATACCGGATTTCCAATTTTCATAGGGCGTCCATTTGAGCTGGACCGCATCCTCTTTGTTAATGCTTTGAAGATAGATAGAGGATCCAACATTACTCGGATCGCTTACATTGCCACATTGGTCTTTTACTGTAACCCGGTATTGATAAGATGAGCGATTAACCATTGCTGGTAGATCCCTAAACTGAGTTGATTCAGTAGTGGCATATTCTTGTTGCCAACCATTTTCCTTTTGATACCGATCTATAATATATTCATCAATATTAGATTGGATACCAGGCTCCCAAGAGGTTTGGGTAAAAGAATCATTTAAAACTGTGGTATAGTTCAGGTCAAGCGGTTCTTCTTGTAGTTCATAGGGCGGTTCTTTGCAAGCTTGGTTACTCTTAGAGGTAAAATCCTCGCTGGGATGATGAGCGATGATGTAATAACAATAGCGTTCATTACAAACCGGTTCGTCAAGGTATTGCGTAGAGTCGCCCGATACTTCTGTCAACAAGGAAAAAGTACTGTCTTCTGTTTTCCTGTATATTGAATAGCGATCTACATCGGTCCAGCCAACGTAGGGCGTCCAATCAAGTAGGTTTTGAGCCGAAGCTGGATTTGAAATCGTTAAATGAATTGAACAATGTTCTTGACCTGGATTGGATATATTTCGACATACATCAGATGTTTCCATTGTATAACATAAAGGCCCAGAATTGGCAGATTGATTACTAAGCACGTCTAAATAGCTTGTATCTATTTGATTTTGAACCGAATCATACCTACTGAAAGTAGTTGAAGGCTCTTTACGGTTAATGAAATATTTAACAAAATCATCAATTGGGTTTTGTTGCCAATTTAAGTTAATTCGGTTGCTATCTTCCACACTCACATAATTTAACTCAGTAGTTGGTGGTAAAATTTCCCGGTCCACTAATACATAATCCGTTTTGACCATGGTATCTTTACAAGCATTAACATCTTCAATTGCCAGGGAAACTGTAGCCGGACCTTTGGCTTGATAGGAATAGGGAGCGGGGTTTTCTTGATCAGACGTGTCATCCGTAGCTCCATTATCTCCAAAATTCCATTGATAGTCAGTAATGGAAGTATTTGACGTGGTTAAGTTGGACAAATTAAGTTCCTCGCCATAGCAAAGGAAAGTATCAGCGGTTTCAAAATCAGCTTCTGGTACTGGATAGGAAGTAATTGTATCTGTTTGTAGCATGGAATCCTGACAACCAAATTGCGTGGTTACTCGCATAAATACAGAATAATCTCCTGGTTGACTATAGGTGTGGGTGGGGTTTTTGACAGTATCATCAAAGGTGCCATCATGTTGTAAATCCCATTCATAATCAGCACCGAAAGTTGTGGAATCGGAAAACTGGACCTCTACAGGATTACATGCTTTGTGGGGGTCAGCATTAAATTGTGCCCGTGGTCTTTTGTAAGCAACGATACTATCTTCAGGTTCAAACGTACGAGGTGGGCAGCCGGATGGGCCAAAAGCGAACATAGAAGGTTTATAAGAAGTATAAGCTACATCAGGTTTTGTTTGATAAGTACGTGGGTTGATTTCATTGGAATCAGTTGGCAACCCTCTTCCATAATCGAAATAAAAAGTTTCAACATTCTTGCTGCTATCATTAAAAGTTACGGTTTGTGGCTCGCAACCTTTATTGTTATTCATGGTAAATTCAGGAGCAGGACCAATGATCTGTATGTAATTGTCCCTAACAAGGGTATCACTACATCCATTGCTATTAGTTCCTATAAGCGTAACATCAAATCCACCTTGCCCTGTACCGCCAGTATTTTGTTCATACAGATGGTTATTGGAGGGGGATGACGTATTTTCTGTTCCAGTATTATCCCCAAAATGCCAACTGAACTGCGTTGCGTTATTGGCTGTACCTTGAAACTTAACAATTTGAGGAGCACACGTATAAAACGTATCCTGAGATGAAAAATCTACAGTAACTTTTTCGACCGTAATGCTATCTGTTATCGTGTCCTTACATCCTAATTGAGAAGTAGAAGCAAGGGTTACTTCATAAGTGCCAGTGTCGGAAAAAGAAATTTCAGGATCCGTTGCGATATCAAAAGGGAGGAATTCTAGGTTAGGGTTGTCATTAAGCCATTTAGAGTTGTCATCTATAGGCGATTGGTTGGACAGTTGTACGGTATCATTCAAACAAGCATTGGAAGGCATATTAAAACTTGCATTGGTCCCCAAACTAATGGCATTAGTTTTACTGATGGTTTGAGAACAGCCTTCTAAATTATTAGCATCAAGCGTGATGGTAAAATTACCGTTACCGGTTACGGTAACATCCGAAGTAATGGAATCTATATTTGAGGTATCTACCTTTCCGGTTTTATTTGAAAAACTGACTCCGGAAGATCCGCTCCAGGTGTATTGAATTGAATCATTGTTGTTGGTATTGCTGATTTGAAAATTGGATGGCTTCACTTTGGTTGTCAACGGGCTGCAGCCCTTGGTACTATCTATTAAAAAATCACCTGCTAAACTATTAATCTTAACACTATCCGTTTTTGAAAGGGAATCGGTACAAAAAGTATCAGCTTTTCCTGTCAATTTTACGTCATAAGTTCCAGGGGCTGGGAAGGCAGTATTAACATCGCTCCCATTCCTCGAAAATAAGGTATCTTTATTGCTGAAATCAAAAGTATAGTCGAGTGGAAGATTGCTGGAATCAGAAGCTGTAAAATTAACACTTACCCCACTGCAAACTTGTTTTTGACCAATTGTATAATTGATGGCTGGTTCTTTTACTTGAACTGTATTGGTATCAAATAGCGTGTCGTTACAACCTACACCATCATGGGTAATGAGTTTGAAACTATAATTACCCAATGAATCATGCACCCGGTAACCAAACTCTTCTGGATTCTTAGCTGAATCAATTAAGTTGAGCCCTCCATCGTAAACATACCAATCAAATTTTTCATTTTCTTCAATTTTAGAATAGGCTTCCGTGTTATTTGAAAATTTAACGGTATCCTGAGGACAAACGGCTGAATGTTCAGCATTAAACTGCACCCTCGGTTCCTCAATGGTTGCCACCTCAGTTTTAGTTATTGAATCAGAACAGCCGTTGGAATGGGTAACTTTAAGTTTTACATCATAGGAGCCAAATCCGTTTGTAGAATCATAAGTAAAACTGTCATTTTGACTGGTTGAGGTTCCCAGCACATTATCGCCCGTTTTGTCAAAAAAGGTCCATTCATAACTGGTAATGGAACCAGCCGAGTTGGAAGTTGATTGATCGGTGAAATAAGTAGTCAATGGAGGTTGACAATTTCGGATACTATCGGCATTAAAATCGGCTGTTACACCTTTTATAAAAATAAAATTATTTGCTGTCTTGTTATTAGAACAGCCATTGTCGCTATAATTCAAACTTATATTTTTGCTACCGGTTGCATTGAATTTGACCTCTTGCGTATCGGTTGATGAGGAAACAACAGTACCCCCATCAAGGCCCCAATTAAAACCGCCAGGGGCATTTGCTTCTGAACTATCCGACTCATTGACTAATGTTACTGAGCCTCCAGAACAAATACTGTCGGTATTGGTTGAAAAATCCACCCCGATTGAATCTCCGGCTTGTATGAAACCGCTTTTTGTGGTTGAATAAGTACAATTCAGGGCAGTTTCGACCTCGAATGTAACATCATAAGTACCTCGGGATCCATAAGATATTGCCGGAGGTACAGGATCACTGGAGCTAGAGTCAGAATCAACATCTGAACCAGGAAAGTACCATTTGTATTGGGTTAAAGTTTGTCCGCCTTGATTCAAGCTGGGGGTGATTTGAATATTGTTCAGCGGAGTGCAACCAGAAGTGGCGTCACTGGTACTAAAATCAACACCGACTTGAGGTGGTATATAAACTACAGAATCTTTTTGTAAGTAGTAGTTACATCCCAAGGAATCTTTGGTAATTAAAAAAGCGTCTTTATAGCCTGTACTTGAAAAGTTGTGAGTTATTTGAGAATCAGCATCGGTGTAATCCTGTCCCCCGATTACCCAATCTCTTTCGTTGATGGCTTTATTAGTATCCGTAAAAGTAACACTCCCCGAACCATTGCACAGCAATGTATCACTTAATTGAAAATCCGCATTGGGATTAACCCCTATTTGAATAAAATCAGATTTTTGAATGTTGCACTCATTTCCACTGGGCAAAACCACTCGAAGATCAACATCATAAAAGCCTTTTTCTGAGAAAAATTCTTTAATGAAGGTATCATTTCGTTGTATTTCTCCTTCTCCAAAATCCCAATAAAGGGTGCTGTTATCAGGAATGCCCGTGGCACTAAATGTTATTTGACTTACACAAGACTTAGTTTTATTAGCCTGGAAATCTATATTAGTGCATTGGCCTTGGGTTGTTGATACATTCAATAACCCCGCAACGATTAACATCGTTAAACCAATAACTACTCTCTTTAAAAGATTCATTCCTTCAGGTTTTTAATTACTCAATAGCTTAACCAATTGCAATTCAAAATTAGGAAAAACTTATTTTACAAACCAAACCTTAGAAAATTAAACAAAGACATTATCTTTATATAATTTATATATTTTATGTTTTTTAATTTTTTAATTTTTTATTATAAGCTAAATATAATATTGGTTATTACTATTTTTATAATAACTACATTCTTATTACTAAAAATACCATAATTAACTTAGGTTACTCAGTTATATCATCAAGGTAATAATCAACAGGGGCATGGTTATCGGTTAAAACAGGCAAATCAGTTTCAATGGGTTCATTCCAATAATGATCAAGGTATTTTTGAAATTTTGGATTTTTACTGCTTAGGGATTCAGGTGCTTTACCTTTTAATGCAACCATAATAATATTTTGAATTTTTTTAGGATCATCTGGGTATTGGACCGGAAATAAAAAAATATGGTTGAAAACAGCTTTAAAGGTTTTATATTCAGCCCTTAAAAACTTACTTTTTACTCCTTTTAATGAAGAAACAACATTGATAAAGGCTGCCCCATCTTCCTTTAAGCCCCCTTTCATCTGGCGGGCCGCTTCAAGGGTTGTTAAATGGTAAGGAACTGAAGCAGCTGAATTAAATGCGTTGCCATAGATCACATCATATTGCTGCTGCATTTGGTTTAAAAAGATACGTCCGTCCATGTGGTGAATAGACAAGCGTGGATTGTCTTTTAAATAAAAATGCCTCCTGGCCAGGTCTGTTAGCTTAGGATCGATTTCTACAACATCTATAGTTGCATCAGGAAAAGTGGTTAAAAAATGGCGGGGGTATTCGTAACCGGCCCCTCCTATTATTAGCGCTTTATTTACATCTTGTTTAAAAAATTTAGCCAGATCAAAATATTTGACATATGCACTGGCCGTACTTTTGGTATCTGTATAAACAGTTGAGGCTTTTTGTCTATTTACTTGCATTATTTTCTTTTCGCGGCTTGTATCATGGGGCTTTTGAGAATAAATCCAAACCTTGTTGTATTTCGTATCAACCTCTATAATACTTGAATGGCTCTCATAGGTATAGGCCAATACGATTAGGCCAAAAAGAATGGCTGTTCTCAAAACAAATTGATTTTTGGCATAGGCAAGGATAGACAAGATCATTAACGTGATGGCTAAAAGAAACAAAATGGTAGTAGTCCCAAGCCATGGGATCAAATAAAAGCCGGCAGAAAAGGTTCCCGCAATACTTCCAATAGTTGATATGGCATACAAATTACCCACAGTGCTTCCGCTTGTATTAAGGCTTTTGAGCCTTAACTTAATGCAATAAGGCGAAACCATCCCCAACAGCGTACTGGGTAATGCAAATAATACGATCGTGGCTATAACCGATCCTAATTTGAGATCAGAGGTTTGGGACAATAGAAAATTAAGAAAAGGTGCTTTAACGTATGTAGTGATCCCAACAAGAATGGCAGCAAAAAACAGGATCGTAGCAAGTACATCCAATGATGGAGATCGGTCTGAAAGCCTACCGCCTAAATAGTAACCCAGGCTTAAACTTGCCAGGATAATACCAATTAAACTGGTCCAAATGAATATTGAAGTACCTAAATAAGGTGCTAAAACCCTTGACCCCACCACTTCTAAAATCATAACAATAGCACCGCTAAAAAACACAATTATCTCAAATAAGTACTTTTTCATAGGTTATCTGTTAAAGAAAGCATTCAAATATCATTGCTAATTAATTAAAGTATTTTCTTCTTGGCACTTGACTTCACCATCCACCTCTGCTGCTTCATTTTCAACTTTTTTTTCAAAGTTATCGACCTCTTCATTGGAGCCACAAAATTCGGCATAGTTGTATTCCAATTCTTTACCGGATTTTGAGTCTTGGTAGGTGTAACTGCAATCTATACATTTTCTACAGCCATAACCCCCTAAGATGACAACCATGATAACCCCGGTGCTTAAAGCCCTTCTAAACAAGCCTTTTATCCTATTAAACAGCAACACCATCTTTCTGGTCATCTTTCAATTTAATTGGTTGTAACTTCATCAAATTGCTCTGGGAAAACAAAATAGCCAGCTTTTCCAGGTTCAAATCCTGCGATCTTTTTAACCGAATTCAAATTAATTTTACCATAGAGATGCGGAAACAAACGGGGATAGCCATCTCCCGGCTCCTCATACCTTACTTGACCATCCAATAGCGCTTCATCCAAACCTAATAAGAGCAGGTCTTTTTGCCCTTTGTAAAGCACATTAGCAACAAATAGTACTTGCGCTCTAGTAGAGCAATGAATAAAACCACGTTTTTCAAAGTTATCGGTTGTTAAGTAACCCTTTTTCTTGGCTTCTTCCCATCTATTTGGTTTGTTAATATGATAAATCAATTGATCCATAAGCTTTAAACGTACCCGTAACTAATAAATTCGAACAAAGATAAGTAGTTTGGTAGATTGATCTTAAATAACCATTCAATTAACTTAGAACAAACGTTAAAGCCTTATATTTTGGCTTTAATGCTCAACAAATTAAACACTTAATAACTAAGAATGAGGCATCCAGGCTTTAGGATTGATGATAATAGGCCAGAAAGACGAAGGAAATGGAATATTTCTGGTTGTTTTATAACAACCTTGAACTTTTTGCTTTTGGTTGTTGCACATGCCATATACCAATAGATAAACCCTGCCATTGCGATGTTAGCCCCTAATAGCACATTTCATTTATTAAAAATTTAAGCAAGGGAATCGACCCTCTAATGTAGATAGTTAATAAAAACCGCTTAAAAACCAAGTAGCAAAAATTTCAACCTAATTGACAAAAGAATTCATTAACTAATGCACCTTTTTCATAAGAAAAGACTATATAGGTTTTGATGATCTTCTGCCCACGTTTTGAATTCATAGCTTTACTAACGGCTTCAAAACCATCAGGTATGGTTCCTTTATAGCGGGCATAATAATACCTGACTGCAGGAAATTTTTGTATTTCGAATGGATCATTTACTTGGTTGGCTTCATTGGCGATAACCCCATACCAGCCTTTTAAGGAATTGATTTCATCCATAGTGGGAAAACCCTCAAGCGTTAAGATGGCTTCATATTCTCTAAATGAAAGACCTTGATGTCGAAGATCGGCTTTCAATTTTTCAATGGATGCTGGTATCTTATAGAGAGCACCCTTGAAAGCCCTGACAACGATTAGTTGGTCTTTAGGTAGTTTGACTTTCCTAATTTTAAGATTTTGCTCCTTCATATATAAAAGGGTTGGAGCCGAAATTATTCGGATACGTTGGCTTTTTAATCATTAAATTTAAGAACAAATTAACCAATTTTTCCTTCTTTACCCAACCCTTTCCTTAATAAGCCCAATTGCCCAGCATGGTAAGCCTCATGAAAAGCAAGGCCAGCGAGGGTTTTCCAAAAATCCTGTTCTTTTTCATCATTGATCTTGTTGATGACATTCATTACGTTGGCATGAGATTGTTGAAAAAAGCTCATCATCGTTTCAATACCTAATACTTCCTCCTTAGAAAGGTTCTTGGTAGTTCCACTATCATATAAATTTGCATAGCGCCTATCCATGGCCGGATCAAGGTTCAAAAGCTCATGAAGATGATTTCGGGTAAACAACAGGTGCCCAAAGATCCAATTAATACAATTCCCTTTTGCCAATGGTTTTTGAAGGCTTTCTTCCAGGCTTAGGCCTTCCAGGTTAACTTGAATCACATAATTATTGAAATTGTAATATTCAGTTACGATCTGCTTTTCCATAATCTTAAATTTAAAAATTCAGATATTTACATCTTACGATGTTCGACAATAGAAGATAACAACCAGAGCTGAATAAGCTGTTTTTTTTAATTAAGTCTTCAATAACGCAAGTGTTTTATTCCTTCCTCATGTATGAATCAACAAAACAATTTTTTAAAAGTCCAAAAACTGATCATTCTCATTTAGAGGTTGGCGTATGTTATAGTAACACCAAGTACCATAGTCTATTGTTTTGTAACGCTTTGGCTAACAATTGCTTCGGATGAAATTGACATAAAAGGATATGGCTTCTCTGAAATTATCAATGCTTATGCGCTCATCTGTTCCATGAATTCTTTGAAGATCCCCCTGTTGTAACCTGATGGGTGAAAACCGGTAAACTTCATCCGTTAAGATATTGTAATTGCGGGCATCCGTAGCTCCTAATACCAAGGAAGGTGCCGTAATGGCATCCGGGAAGGTATCATGGATGGCTGACTGTACCGAATAAAAACAATCGCTCTCATAATTGGCTTTTGGAGTTGGATCATTGGCATTCGGATGTTGTGAGATTTTAATATGGTCATTTACCTTTTTACGGATATGGTTAACAACAGATCCGACCGTTTCTCCAGGTATGATCCTTGCATTTAGGGTGGCTTTAGCATGTTCCGGCACAACATTGGATTTGGAACCCGCCTTGACTATGGTAGGCGTAACGGTGGTACGCATAGTAGCATTGCCAGAACCACTTTGGGTAAACTTTTGAACTACCAACTTTTTAGTAAGCCACAAGTTGGCAAACACCATTTTATTAGCAAAACCCATCTCCGGACCAATATGCTTAAAAAGCCCCTTAACTGGTTGACAGATTTGAACTGGTAGAGGCTTGTTCTTTAATTGTTCAATGGCGTTGGTTAAAATAGAAACGGCATTGGTTTTTTCTGGCATTGATGGATGGCCTCCGGGATGATTAACTTCTAAATCCAATGATACCGAACCTTTTTCTGCCAAGCCAATCAAAGCAACTGATTGTTCAATGCCAGGAACGATACCTGTTGTAACCGCCAATCCCTCATCAAGGACCATCCAGGGATTGATGCTTTGGCTTTTAAACCATTCAGCTATTTTTGCAGCGCCATCCCTGCCTCCAATTTCCTCATCATATCCAAACGCTAAATAGATAGACCTTGAAGGCTGAAAAGATTGCTGTAACAAACAGGTTAAGCTTTCAAACAATGAACAAACACCAACCTTATCGTCCAAAGCCCCCCTTCCCCAAATATACCCTTTTGCAATGGCTCCACTGAATGGTGGATGAGTCCATTCAGTAGGATTATCTGCTGGTACTACATCCATATGAGCCAAAAGTATAATTGGATCTAAACCAGGATCGCTCCCTTGCCAACCATAAACCAAACCGTACTCATTGATAACCCATAGATCCAAGTTGTTATGAATTTCAGGATAGGCTTGCTTCAACCATTTGCTTAGTTGGTTGAAGGGTTCATAGTCCATTTTTTGATCTTCTTCATAAGATACCGTTTTAAATTGCAGCAGTTGGGAAAAACGCTGAATTGCCTGGTCTTCCAACTTTAGAACTTGGGGGAGTTGTCCACCTTTGATCTGCCTGGATTTGAAAAGGAAGGTTCTTGCCAATATAAAGACCACCCCCCCAATCAAAACTATAATGAATGCCCAGTAAATCATGTTAGAATTTTCATTAAAATTAAACAATCTTAATCGTTTGAATCGGCTTTGAAAGCAAAATTGCGTTTGACAAAAATCAAATTTTAAGACCTTTGAAACAAATATTTGGTTTTGAAGCAATTGGATGCCAATATTATAACCTACCTTCTTCTTTTCTCTTGTTGCTTTTTAGTGGGTAAACCTGTTGTGGCTGATCAAGGTACAACAAATGATATAATTGAAGACACGTTTGAGTGTTCCCATCAAAACCTTGCGCAAAATGCTACCGTGAAAGGGACTAATACCGATGGCCAATTGACCAAAATTGTTGATGGTCATCAAACTTTCGAAGGATCAAGATGGATATTACCCGCAGCAGTCCAATTAAAAAACAAGAAATCTGCTATTTTCATAGACTTTCATCAAGTATATCCAATTAGTGCTTTTAAGCTCCAGGCCGATGCGGATGATGTGTACCAATTTCAGTTTGCCACCGATACCAATAACTGGAAAGGACATGCCAAAATTCCTAAGCAAGAGAATCAATACGGACTTCATACCCGAAATATCAACCTCAATCAAACAACCCCCATTCGCTATTTACTAATTACCCCTATAAAGGGAGACGGCAATTATTCCATCTCCGAACTAAAAGCTTACTGCCAGAAACCTGACACCGCAGACCGTTCAGAGCCTACTCCAAATGACACCAACCAAGAGGTAGAGGCAGGTGAAGATTTAAGATTGTGGTTTGTCAAGACTGGATTGGCAACAATCGGATTAATTTGGCTTGTTTGGAATTGGTTCACATCAAAAAAGCAATCTATCAAAGCATCCCGTAATTTAGGAACAGAGTTTATCATCCTGGGTACTGTCTCATGTTTTGCCTGGTTTAATTTGACTACATTTCATAACGGCAATTTTTACCACTATTGGGAATTTTTTCATTACTACATGGGATCCAAATACCAACCCGATCTTGGCTATGTATCCCTTTACGATGCTTCGGTTATAGCAGATTGGGAACATGGCTATAAAAAAAGCGTTAGATCGAGGCACATCAGAGATTTATCTGATAATAGCATGATTCCTGCCACCCAAGTATTGGATGATTCGACAGCCATTAAAGAGCAATTGGGCAAGAGGTGGGAAGCATTCAAATCCGATGCTTTATGGTTCAGGGATCAAATGAGTGAAGACCGGTGGAAAAAAATGCATCAGGATCATGGGTTTAATGCTACACCTATTTGGACCATAGCTGGCAAAACTTTGACTAATACTGCATCCATCAATAAAACCCAAATTTTCTGGCTCTCCTTAATCGATCCCGTACTGATCATTATCATGTGGATCCTTGTAGCTTGGGCATTTGGCTGGGAAGTATTTAGCTTGGCTTTAATTTTCTGGGGCACCAATTTAGTAGCTAACTTTTATTGGACCGGTGGCTCATTTTTAAGACAAAATTGGCTGGTATTTCTTGTAATAGGAATATGTTTGCTTAAAAAGCAAAAAAATGCTGGAGGTGGGTTTATGTTGCTTTATGCTGCTTTTTTAAGAATTTTTCCGGGAGCCACCCTTGTGGGAGTAGCACTTAAAGGCATTTCAGACACCTTTTACCAAAAGCAATGGTCCCTGCAAAATCAATATCAGCAAGTGTTTAAAGGATTGTTAGCAGCTTTCATAGTTTTAATTCCTCTGTCATTGTGGGTCAACGAAGGGTTTAAAAATTGGAAGGGTTTTATCGCAAACAGCCAAAAACACCTGGAAACTCCCTTAAGCAACCACATGGGCTTAAAAACCATACTTGGATACCGCCATCAAGATAGAGCAGAAAAAACAAGGGAACCAGCAAAGCCAGATCCTTTTGCAAAATGGAAAGAGCAACGGCTGGAAAATTTCAAAGACCTCAAATCCATTTATTGGGCAGCTATTTTATTGTATCTTGCTTTACTAATTAGGGTGTTACCCCGTATAAAACCATGGGAAGCCGCTGTTTTAGGCACGGGCTTAATTCCAATAGCATTTGAGCTCACTTGTTACTATTACAGTTTTTTCCTTGTTTACGCCTTCTTATTTCATAAAAAATACTGGATCGGGATTGCCTTGTGCCTAATTTCTATTATTACGCATTTGGTCAATCAATATTTTGATTTTTACGGTGTTATTTATACCCTCAATACTATTCCATTTATGATTTTCGTTTTCCTGGTGTTAATAGATTATAACTGGAATTTAGGCCAACAATTAAAAGCAAGTTTTCAAAACACTTGAAAAAAGAATAGCTTTGTACAATAAAACTTTTTTATCAAGGCTTACGTAATACACTTTTTCTAAGCTAAAATTAGACAATGCATTTTCACTATAGATATTTTCCTTTGCTTATCCTCTTGTTAAGCATATCGTTTACTGGCCGCATAGACTCCAAGGATACGCTGAAATCCACCAAACCTGAAAAATTATCACAAGCTCATGAAAATGGTATTGCCAAAATCCTTTACGATTCAAAAACGCAAAAGATCGATTCCATTGTAAAACACTTTCAACAACATTACGATTTTAATGGGAGCATCTTGGTCAGTTACAAAGGGTCCCCTATTTATTCAAAAGCAGTGGGGAGCAAAAACTTTAAAAAAGGAGAACCGCTAAAGAAAGATCACGTATTCCAGATTGCTTCCTTAAGTAAGCAATTTACAGCCATGGCCATTATGATGCTGAAAGAGCAAGGAAAAATTGAATTTGAAGACAAGGTTATAGATTATTTCCCAAAAATCCCCTATTCTCAAATGACCATCCGGGATCTTTTGAACCATACCTCCGGTCTTCCCAATTACATGTGGCTACTCGAGCACAAGTGGAAAAAAGAACAAGCACCCTACAATGATGATGTGATTGATTTATTAATCGAACACAAATTACCCCTTTATTTTGCATCTGGAAGAAGGTTTCACTATTCAAATACAGGCTATGTATTATTGGCATCAATTGTGGAAGAAGTATCCGGGCAGAGGTTTGACCAGTATCTGGATCAGGTCATCTTCACACCATTGGATATGGAAAATACTTTTGTTCACAGTACAGCTATTAAAAAAGACCATTCCAACAAGTTGGTAGGTTACCGTTGGAGCCGGTGGGGGTATAGGAAGATAGAAAAAAATGTTAACGATGGCATAGTCGGGGATAAAGGGGTTTATTCAACCATTAAAGACCTTTATAAATGGGACCAAGCGCTTTACAATAACAAACTTCTGAGTGCTGATCTCAAGAAAGAAGCATTCAGCCGTGGGACTGTAAGTTCTGGCTATCCGGTATCTTATGGTTTTGGATTCCGCATTAAATATGAAAATGACCAAAAGCTCGTTTACCACCACGGTAAATGGAATGGATTCAGAACCAGCATTGTCCGTGACATTCATGACACCAATACCGTCATTGCATTAAATCACACGAACAGCCGCCATAAAGATCGCCTTGTTAAAAAGATTCGAAAGGTTCTGGATCAACCTCTTAAAGATACCCTCACTCCTGAGGTTGTGAATTTAGCCCTTAGCAAAGGTGCAGATCATGCATTGAATAAAATCAATTCAAAAAAGGAGTTCAACACCCTTGATATTGATTTTGAAAAAATTGGAAAAATCACACGTCAATTGGGACGGGCTAACCGATGGAATAAAGCCGATCAACTTCTAACCATTCAGCGAAAAGCTAACCCAGAAATTATGGCTTTTGATAAACATTCATCCAAGTTAGCTAACTGATATTTTTAGGCTATTGAAGAATGGATAAACACGTTTTTTAATCCTAAAATCACCAATTCAGGATTACGGCCCTTTCCTAACTGAACCGGACCCGCTTTTTGCGGAGAATGGTTACGGCATTCAGTTCCTGCATCCTTAAATGCAAGTAGAGAAATTGTTACCAACCCATTCAATCCTGTAAAAAACTCCCTTTTTTAAAGGGATGAAGGGGAAAGTAAAATCATTAAAAAAGAACATAGTTCCATAAAGAAATAGACTTCATAAAGACATCCCGCTTCTTTTCAAATTCACCCAAAGCACCTCAACAAAGGTTTTCAATGTACTTTTTTATTTTAATTTTATGTTTTCAATCTTAAAATCATGCGATATATAATTTTATCAATCCTTCCCTTGTTGATTATTTTTCCATCTTTGGTTAGCAGCCAAGCAATAGAAGTAACCCTCGTTAGGGAATTAATGGAAAAAGGAACCCAGCCGGGCATTAAAGTAGCAATCCCTGAGGCAGACCGTAGGCCTATTAAACGGCAATGGAAAAGGCGTTTAAAAGACTTTGACAACGATGACGTTAATAAGTCCAGAAAGCAAGTAACAGGGAAGGAAGTACAAATTCCCTCGATAAGCAAGGAACCTTTATGGATCTATACCAAGTTAGCGTCTCAAGACCAAGGCGTTTCTATGACCGTTTTCTTTCAAACTTTTGAAAATGCATATGTAGCATTTGACCATCCTAATTACAAAGCAGCCAAAAAGCTCATTCATGATTTTGCATTAGCCAAAGCAAAGGAGGCGACCAAAGCAATACTTGAAGATGCCCAAAGTAATTTAGAAGAACATGAGAAAACAATGAATGAACTCAAGAACAATGCCCAAGCACATAAGGAAACCATTGAGGAATGTACTACTACCATTCAAAACTCGGAAAAAAAGCTTAAGCAAATTGAGCAACAGCGAAAAGATGAAAGTAAAAGCCTTAAGGAGCAATCCAAAATCGTTGAAAACCTGAAATACCGTTTAAATAATTTACAATAACCCCAATAGGTACTACTTTACCGAGTTTTATTTAGTGGACGTGGTTATTTCAGGTAAGCAGCCGAAATAATTCTATTGGTCCTTCTCCGAATAGGCGCTTTTTAAAAATGCCCCAAAGTAAACCAATTGCCCTATCAATTATAGTGAACAATGCCAGCTACAGTAACAAGATCCAAAATTCTAACCACAATACTGCCAACAATTGTTTGACCGGATTCAATGGATAACTCAATACTCATTTAGGACCTCCCATACAATGCCCTAAACCGGATTATATCAATGAGCTATCCGAAAAAAAGCAAGCCTAAGCAACAACAAAATACCCCCACTTTCCGCTTTATCAATTATGAATACCATTATCAAATGTTAATCAATCAGTTAAAAAAGCGCTCAATAACAACTTTAAATTAGGCCAGGATACAACTTTTTTAAATTAGCAGGGTTAACCCTTTAGAAAATCATCGCCTCAATGCAAAATTTTTGAAATTACCCCAACCAATTGTAATTTCGAGGCCTATTTGTACAACCAAATCAATCAATAACAAAACCTTGAATCAACAATGAAAATATTGGTAACCGGAGGGGCGGGCTACATTGGATCCACCCTGATCCCCATGCTCCTTGAACGAAAATATGAAGTAGTTTTATTTGATACTTTCATGTGGGGGGTTAAACCCATCCTTCACTTTGCCACTGATCCCAACCTATCCATTATAACCGGAGATGTCCGGGATAAAAATCAATTAAAAGAGGCCATTAAGGGTTGCGATATGGTGATCCACTTATCCGCCATTGTTGGCTACCCAGCTTGTGCTTCCGACCCTGACCGGGCAAGAACCATCAACGTGGATGGCACCAAAAACTTGATCGATTTATTGGATGGCCGCGACATTATTTTTGCCTCTACCGGTTCTACCTATGGTAAAGTAGAGGGTATTTGTACGGAAGAAACACCCATTGATCCATTGACCTTATACGGCTCTACCAAATGGGAAGCAGAAAATATGATAACCGATTATGGAGGTGTTGGGCTTCGTTTTGCCACTGTATTTGGCATCTCTCCAAGACTTCGCTTAGATTTGATGGTGAATGATTTCGTTTACCAGGCATTGCACAATCGGCAGATCATTCTCTATGAAGGCCACTTCCGGAGAACATTTTTACATGTATGGGATGCAGCCAATGTTTATCCCTTTACCATTGACAACCTGGAAAAAATGAAAGGAGGCGCCTACAACGTAGGCAACGAAGCCATGAACTATACCAAGCGAGAGGTGGCTCAAAAGATCAATGACTACATCGATTATTACCTCCATGAAGCCGATATTGGAGAAGACAAGGACAAACGGGATTACGAGGTCAGCTATGAAAAGATCAAAAAACTGGGCTATCAAACGAAAATAGACATGGATGAAGGCATCCAGGAATTGATCAAGATTTTAAGACATATTTACATCAAAAGCGAGTGGAAAAATGCCTAAAAAAATATTAGTAACAGGCGGCAATGGATTTTTAGGCCGCCATATCGTAGAAAAAGCAGAAACGAAAGGGTATCAAGTATTTGCACCCCGAAGCAAGGATTTCAACCTGGAAACCAATGAAGGGGTTGATGATTACATGCGGGAACTGGTCCAAAACCACGGAGCCCTTGACGTATTGATCCATTCTGCTGCTTATTACGGAGGAATTGGTATCAATAAAGCAGAACCAGCCACCATATTTCAGAAAAATACCAAAATGGCGGTGAATGCTTTTGAAGCAGCCGGTAACTGGGGGGTTAAGAAAATTTTACCAATTGGCTCCGCCTGTGCTTATCCTGGCCACTTGACCGGCGATCTCAATGAAGATAATTTTTGGGATGGCCCTTTGCATGATACAGTAGAATCATACGGCATTAGTAAAAAAATCCAACAAGTAGCGCAAAATGCATACTACAAGCAATACGGCATTGAATCCAATCATTTGATCCTTACCAACCTGTTCGGGCCTCATGATGTGTTTACCGAATATCGCTCTCATGTACTTTCTGCCCTCATCAAGAAATTTACCGATGCAAAAGAAAAAGTGACCTTATGGGGCGATGGCTCCCCAATTCGGGAATTCCTGTACGTAAAAGATGCCGCTGAAGTTATTGTAAGGGCTATTGAACTTGAGCATGGCCTCAAGCCTATCAACATCGGAACCGGTGAAGGCATCAGCATCAAACAATTGGCAGATACCATCCAGCAATTTACCCGCTTCCAAGGCGAAGTGGAATGGGATACGTCCATGCCCAATGGCGTTCATCGAAAGGTTTTGGATGTTGGCCGCATGAACGAAGTGTTCAATTGGCAACCTGAATATACCTTTGAAGAAGGCCTTAAGGAAACCATCGATTGGTACCTGGAAAATAAGAAAACGGCTGACTTAAGGGAATAGTAGTTAGTTCTTAGTATTGAGAAAATGATGGAAAAGGCAAACATTGAGATGCCAGCCAAGCCTCTTAGCAACTTATTTTATTACTACCAAGAACATATAAGTCCTAAAACAATTTTGCTGTGATGAAAGAATATGAAAACCAATAGTGACTTGGATGAATAAATGCTGGGGAGCATGGGTTCTTCTTTCATAATCAAACCATTTTTAAATGCAAATCGCCAATTGGGGCAACTTTCCAACCATTGAGGCTGAGGTAAATGATTTTTCGTTTGAGGATGAAGCCAGGCATCAAATCAATCAACTGGATTGTTTAATTCCCAGGGGGCTTGGCCGTTCCTATGGCGATGCCTCGCTTCAAGCCAATGTTTTATCATCCCTTCATTACCAACGTTTTATTGCATTTGACCAACAAAATGGCATCCTTACCTGTGAAGCAGGTTTAAGTCTTCTTGAAATTATTGAGCAATTGGTACCCAAAGGCTGGTTTTTGCCGGTTTCACCAGGTACTAAATACGTTACGATAGGCGGAGCCATTGCTTCGGATGTTCACGGAAAAAACCATCACAAAGAAGGAACTTTTGGCGATCATGTGCAGAATATTAAGCTTCTTTTGGCTGATGGATCATTGGTCAACTGTGGTCCTGAGCATAATCAGCAATTATTCCAGGCCACATGTGGAGGAATGGGCCTAACAGGATTAATCCTGGAAGCTACTTTTCAACTTAAACCAGTAGAAACGCCTTTTATTAAAGCAACCACCTACAAGGCCAACAACCTGGACCAAATCTTCAAGCTATTTGATGAAACCAAGGATTACACCTATTCGGTAGCCTGGCTGGATTGCCTTGCCAAAGGCAAGCAATTTGGGAGAAGCGTCCTTTCAGTTGGGGAACATGCTACAAAAGATGAGGTTAGCCCTCTTTCCAGCACTCAATCCCCCATTGAAGGTAAGTCCATCAACATGCCTTTTTACTTGCCGGCATTTGTGTTAAATGACCTAAGCATCCGGTCTTTTAATTTCCTTTATTACCATCGAGCTGCTCATAATCAATCAACTCTTACCTCGCTAAACCCCTTTTTTTATCCTCTGGACAAGATCAAACACTGGAACCGGATGTATGGCAAGCGAGGTTTTGTCCAGTATCAATTCGTACTGCCCCTTAAAGAAAGCTATGAAGGCATTCCGGTGATTCTGGAAAAAATTGTCAAGAAGGGGCTGGCGTCCTTTTTGACGGTTTTAAAATTGTTCGGCCCGCAGGACGGATTGCTTTCATTTCCAACAGAAGGTTATACCTTGGCCTTGGATTTCCCGGTCAATGATGAAGTGCTTGCTTTTTTAAAGGAATTGGACAAGTTGGTGCTTAAATACGATGGTAGGATCTACCTCGCCAAAGATGCCCGAATGCCTGAATCCGTGTTTTCAGCCTCTTATCCTGAATTAAACAGGTTCAAGGAGATTAAAAGCCAATATGATCCCCATGGAAAATTTACTTCAACCCTCTCGGAAAGACTCGGCTTATGAATGACGAACAATACATTTTGATTTTAGGCGCTACCTCGGACATTGCCCAAGCCATTTATCGGCTCTATGCATCAAAGGGTTACAACCTGTATTTAGCAGCAAGGAATGCTTCAAGATTGGAGCATGAAGTGAAGGACCTCGAAATCCGTTATGAAATAAGGGCCCAGGCCGTTGAATTTGATGGCCTTAATTATGAAAGTCATATTGACTTTTACCTCAACCTTGATCCTAAACCTTATGGAGTTGTAAGTGCCATCGGCTATCTCGGAAATCAGGAAGAGGCAGAAAAAAATGCTAAGGAGGCTCGTAAAATCATCGAAACCAACTACAATGCTTGCGTAAACATCCTCAACCTTGCTGCCAAAGAACTCGAAAGGCAAGGTGACGGATTCATTATTGGTATTAGCTCCGTAGCAGGTGATCGCGGACGCCAGAGTAATTATTTTTACGGCAGTTCTAAGGCAGGCTTTTCCGCCTACCTTTCAGGCCTAAGAAACCGAATGGCTAAAAAAGGCGTCCATGTATTAACGGTTAAGCCAGGATTTGTGAGAACCAAAATGACCGAGGGCAAAGATTTACCACCTGTTATAACAGCTACCCCTGAACAAGTAGCCAAAGATACTTACAAAGCGCAACAAAAAAAGCGAAACCATCTTTATACTAAATGGTATTGGCGCTACATCATGCTGATCATCAAATTGATTCCGGAAAACATCTTTAAAAAAATGAAATTATAAAACGCTTTAGGTGCCTTTAAGTTAAGTGATGCCTTCAATCCTGACTTAATTTTTAAATCCCCCTGTAAAAGCCTTTTCCTTAATTGATTACAAGACCATGATGATCGTTTTAGTATTTCAATTCTCTTTAATTATTTCATCATCTTCACTTAATTAAGCTTAAAAACTTGTACCTTTACGTCATTAAAATTAATTATGGATCAAAACATTACCAACAACAACCGACAAGCTAATACATTGGCCATGTTATGTCATCTATTGGGCTTTGCCGGCTTTATTGTTCCTTTTGGTAACTTCATTGGCCCGCTCATCATCTGGATGGTAAAAAAAGATGAACATCCCTTGGTAGATGATCAGGGTAAAGAATCCCTTAATTTTCAGATCAGTGTATTTATTTACGTCATTGTTATAGTTGCCTTAGGATTAACAGTTGCTTTCCCGGCCCACCCATTTGCTATGATTTTTACCCTTCCTTTAACAGGTATTATAACCATCCTTTATTTTGCATTCATGATCGTAGCTTGCATCAAAGCCAACGATGGCATCCCTTACCGGTATCCGTTAACCATTCGCTTTATTCAGTAAAGTTCATTACCAATAAAAACAATCTTAATTACAAATGCTGTTTTTTTATTAATTTAGCTCCGTCAATACAACTAATAAAAAGATAATTTCGTCCATTTAAGTTAAATAAAACACCTATTATAGCAATCAACTTAATACTTAAAAAAAATATTTATGGAATTTAAAAATTTTACCCAAGCGTTAGTGATTTTTGTGGTTTCAAGTTTATTAGCTTTCAATCTTGAAGCGCAAACCACTTGTTCCGGTAATACTTATCCCTATAGCCATGGATTCGACAGTGTAACAGCTCCTTCGCTTAGTCCATGCTGGAACATAGTTCAGAATGGAGGTGTAGAAACTTCTGGTACGAGGACCGTAAATACCAATGATGCCGGAATAGCACCCCCAACAACACCTAACCTTATAGAGTTGAATGATGCCAACCAAACCTTTTTGATCTCGCCTAAATTTACGGATCTACCTAATGGTGGTAAATCTGTCACTTTTAAAGCCAGTGATGAAGATGCAAGCGGTGATGAACTAATAGAAGTTGGGGTTATGCCCGATACTTCAAATATAGCAGGCTATATCCCTATAGATACAGTCAATCCGCCAAACGGGAGCTTTCAGGAGTTCACGGTTCCCCTTACCAATACAAGTTTGATTGGTAACAATGAACACATAGCCCTTCGCCATTTACAAGTTGGTGCATTTGAGGTATTCATTGATGATTTTCTTTACGATACTTTAAAACCTGATTTAGCTGTTACCAATAACTATACCCTTGGTAAAATCAGAGTCAACAATGATCATGAAGTACAGGCAAGGGTTGTGAACAATGGTGTATCCCAATCCAATGTGCCTGTAACTCTTGACATAACTGGGGCAAATAATTTTACAAGCACCGTAAATATTCCTACTTTTAATTCTGGAGATATTTTCACAGTAACCTTTACCAATCCCAGTTTTACACCAACGAATTTAGGCACAGATACCGTTACGGTTTCAGTACCAAACGATTCTAACAATACCAATAACGCTATTTCAGTGGTTCAGGAGGTAACCAATAACAATGAATCTTATGTGTATCCTGCTCAACCTTTGAGCCCGGGAGGAGTAGGATTTAATGGTGCTACTGGCGACTTTGTAGCAAATTTCAATACTCCAACGGCCGACAGTATCATTCAGGTTAATGTCAATTTTGATAATGCTGGCCTTGATTATCAAATTGGTGTTTGGGATGCGACTGCTCAAGCAACACCCGGTGCCTTGCTTTACGAAACGGATACTTTACAAACAGTAGCCGGGCAAGCCCTGATTCAATTAGATTCCGCAGTTCAGGTAAGTGGTGATTTCTTTGTTGGCGTTAGGCAAGTTGGCACCAATAATGTTACTTTTAAATTTCAGAATGAAAATCCGCCAAGGCAAGGAGCTTATTTCTTCACCTCACCATCAGGAAGTCCAAATTGGTTTGATTTTGCACCGGCAAATCCCTTCCGTTTTGCCGTTGAGATTCAATACAAATCTACCAGCCCCCCATTGTGTGCTATAAAATCATATCCTCCAGCTGATGCAAATGGCGTCCTTGTCGATTCTACATTGAATTGGTCTACTAATACAGGTATATCAGGAGGAAGTGCAAACGGCTTTTTGTTGTATTTGGATAGCAACTTCACCAATGTACAGAATCAAAGTCAAGCAGCTTTGGTAGATACATTTACTACTTTTCAATATTCACTTACAAATTCAAATTTATCCCTGAATACCACCTATTATTGGAATGTAGTGCCTTTCAACAGTGTGGGTAAAGCCACTAATTGCGCGGTTGATAGCTTTACTACTGAAATTGGTGATGTAGGCATCAGCCAATTGCTTAAGCCTGAATCAACTTGCGGTTTAACGAGCAATGAATCTGTGAAAGTTGTTTTTGAAAACAAGGGTAACCTAACCATACCTGCTAATACAATGGTGCCGGTGGGTTATCAATTGGGTAGCAATACTTCAGTCAGTGAATCCTACATGCTTAATTCGCCTTTTAGTCCCGGAGACACCATCAATTATACGTTTAATAATTCTATTGACCTTTCTCAAGGTGGTAGCAACTATAATTTTAAAACCTGGACCAGCCTTCAAGAAGACAATAACCTCAGCAATGACACCTTTTCCACAGGGATCTTTGTTCCTTTTACACCCCAAGTACCTACGGTTAATAATGATACCTTCTGTAAAGGTAAAGCACCCAAATTCACAACTTCATCCAACACATCCTTCTATCATTGGTATGACAGTGCAACAGGAGGAAACTTTATCGCTAACTCCGGCAATACTTATACAACCAGTGCTTTTAACCAAGATACCACCTTTTATGTAGAAGCCGCTTCAAGCCCCAAAAAGACTTTATTGATCACCGAGAACGCATTGGGCTTAGATGACTCAATAGAAATTCAAAATGTCTCAGACGATGCAGTAGACGCCAGTGGTTGGGTGGTCGCTGTAAGTAACAGTGCTACGGACATTAATCAAGTCAACCCAACTTTATGGAACCTTGGCAATATTTCAAAAGATCAATTGTTGTACAGAACTGATGCAGGTGGGCCCAATCCATGGGGGTCTAATATTGTATGGGACCCCAATGTACCAGGTTGGGCCATCATCATAGATGACCAAGGCGAAGTGGTGGATTTTGTTGCTTGGGGCTGGTCTCAATCTAATCTTCAAAACTTTAATCCAACCATCAATGGTTTCAATATTTCCCTCAATAATCAATGGAGCGGTGGCGGCACCAATGCTTGCAATATCGGATCTAATGTGATAAGAACGGGAAGCCTCGATGACAATGATGCTTCGAATTTTACTTGTGGGAACCCCAATGTAGGGGCACCCAATCCACAGTTCAATTATCCGGAAGTTTGTACAAGTTCTCGTGTAAGTGCTAACGCCATTTCCAGAGATGCTACTACAAGCTTTATGGAAGGCAGCCCATTTAATGGTGTGAGCGGCAATCAAACCATGGCCAACCCCGATTCGGCTTGTGTTGGCGATACCATGACTTACAAATTCCCTGCTCCTGGCAATTTTTCAAACAGTGAATATGGAAATAAATGGGAGATTTCAGAAATCCAATTCGAAACAATGGCAGGAAGCGGTGCCCAGGACACCAATTTTACGCCCGCTACCACCAATGCCGATGCGCAACTGATGTATGTTGCTTCTCCAAGCGAAGGCAACAACCTTTTTGAAATCTCCGTCAAAGTCAATTTATTGAGTGCTTGTGATACCAGTTTTACCAACTACTTATACATAGAACCCGGCCCTCAGGCTAATTTTGCCCTTGCCGACAGTTGCCCGGTTAACCTTCAATTCAATAACAACAGTAATTTATCCAGCCAAATGTCCACTTCAAGCTGGGATTTCGGGGATGGAAATACTGCTTCTAATCGAAGCCCGGTTCATACCTACGGGCAAAGTGGCAATTACGATGTGGAATTGGTACTCACTTCTAAACAAGGCTGCGGCGCAGACACGGCTACCAAGAACGTTCAAATAGCTCCCAAACCACAGGTTGATTTTGCCTTTGATACAACTTGTCAAAATCAATCCATTACATTCAATAATAATTCTTCCATATCTACCGGCTCACTGAGTTATCAATGGAATTTTGGCAATGGCCAAACATCAACGGATATTAACGGCACACAGACCTACAATACAGCTACAAATCGCGATGTTACCCTTACAGCAACATCGAACAAAGGATGTTCTAACAGCATTACTAAAACCGTAGGCGTTGATCCTACCCCCAACACTGATTTTACAATCCTTGGCAGTCAATATTGTCAAGGTGATACCCTGAACTTCATCGACCAAACAACCAATCAAGGATTATCACCCAATTATGAGTGGAACTTTGGTAATGGGGATGCTTCAGTAGTAAAGGATCCCAATTATGCTTATTCCTCGTCAGGTAATTTCAATGTGGCATTATCCGTTGCTACTGATAGTGGCTGTATAGCCACTCAAACCAAACAGATTTCAGTGGATGCTACGCCACAAGTAGATTTTATTGTTGGCAATACTTCTATTTGTGAAAGTAACCCGGTACAATTTAACAATGCAACCTCATTTACAGGATCGGGATCCGTAAATTATAACTGGTCCTTTGGTGATGGTACTACAGACAACCAACCCAATGCATCAAATACATACGCTGTAGCAGGTGAATATCAAGTACAATTGAATGCTATTCCGTCACAATCAGCTTGTCAAAATTCTCTTACCAAGTCTATTCTTGTCGGTAAAAAGCCAAGTGCTAACTTTACCGCACCCAATGATGCCTGTCAGGGAAGTACAATTCAGTTCAATGACAATAGCCAGTATCAAGGCAACGAATCTTTGAATTACAACTGGGATTTAGGCAATACGACTGCTGACGCTAAAGATACTTCGATTACTTACAGCACAGCTAATGATTACACAGTAACATTAACAACAACTACTGATTCTACGAATTGTACAGATTCTAAATCCCAAAGTTTAACCATACATGCCGATCCGGAAATTGTTAATCTTTCTAATGATGGAGATTGCAGCAATCAATTAATCAATTTCAATACCCAGGTCAACTACAGTGGAGACAGCCTTGCTCACACCTGGGATTTTGGGGATGGAGCTTTTAGCAACCAACCCAACCCCAAGCATGAATTCACAAGTTCAGGCAATTACAATGTGCAATACATCGCAAAATCCCCAACGTTTAGCTGTGCTGATACCATTAGCCAAAACCTAAATATTACAGAATCTCCGAGTGCTAATTTCCAAACACCTCAATTAATTTGTACGGATGAGGCTGTAACCTTTACCAATTCATCGCAAGGAGGCGCTGGAAGTTTAAGCTATGATTGGGATTTCGATAACGGTCAAACTTCCACAGATGAAAACCCTGACGTTACATTTAATAATACCGGTGATTTGGATATTTCATTAGTAACAACCGAATCAAATAACAATTGCACGGATACTGCTACCAAAATGGTAACGGTGAATGAAACCCCCAATAGCAATTTCAGCATTGATAAAAATGGTAGCCAGGTAGTGATGAATACAGCCAACAATACCTATGCATCTTACGAATGGAATTTTGGTGATGGATCATCTTCATTTGAGGTCAATCCCGTTCATACTTATGATAACAGCGGGCAATACCCAATAACCCTCAGTGTTGAAACTGATGCAGGTTGTTCAAGTCAATCAACAGACACGGTAGATATTGCAACAAGTATTGATCAACAGCTTGCTAATTCAATTGATTTAGCAACTTATCCCAATCCTTTTAAACAGGCCATTAACATTGATTACGAGCTTCCCAATGCTAAAACAGTTAAAATGCAAGTAGTGGATCAAACAGGTAGAACCGTATCAACCCTAATAGATGAAGAGCAAGCGGCAGGTAAACATCAGATTGAGTTCGACCCCGCCAAGCATGGTTATTCCTCTGGTGTATTCATTCTTAAACTATGGATTGACGAACAATCTGAACAACAAATGTTAATTAGTATCGAATAGATATGATTGATTGATTGTTCATTTGATAACAAGCACTTACTTTCGCAAAGCTGCCCTTCGGGGCAGCTTTTTTTTATCTCATTAAAACAAAGATCAACAACTATGGCTGAAAATAAACCATGGCAAAAACAAGATGACCATAAAATCCGAAAAGCTTTTGAAGACAAGCACTGGTCTGAAGTAAAAGCTGAATCCTCTTGGCAGATTTTTAAAATCGTCAGTGAATTCGTAGAAGGTTTTGAAAAGCTTAATAAAATTGGACCGTGTGTTTCTATTTTCGGTTCTGCCAGAACCAAGCCAGAAAATACCTATTACCAAATGGCTGTAAAAATGGCTCAAAAACTTACAAAAGAAGGATATGGTATTATAACAGGTGGTGGGCCCGGCATAATGGAAGCAGCTAACAAAGGCGCCAAAATGAGCGGGGGCAAATCGGTAGGATTGAACATAGATTTACCATTTGAGCAAGTTCCCAACGAATACATCGATACGGACAAACTTATCAACTTCGATTACTTCTTTGTAAGGAAAGTAATGTTTGTAAAATATGCCCAAGGCTTTATTGTATTGCCTGGAGGACTTGGCACCCTTGATGAGTTGTTTGAAGCCCTTACCCTCATTCAAACCAAAAAAATAGGCAAATTCCCTATTGTCATGGTGAACAAGGACTTTTGGAATGGCTTAATTGATTGGTTGCGAGGCCAAATGCTGGAAAAAACCAATAATATAGAAAAAGAAGACCTGTTCTTATTTAAGCTTGTTGATACCGTAGATGAAGCAGTAGAGGAAATTAACAGCTTTTACTCCAATTACCTCCTCTCCCCTAATTTTTAAATAGGAGCACGTTATTAATGCTAAAGCTTCAACCCACTTTTTTAGATAGTTCCCAATAGTTAAAACACGGGCTTAATATTTCCTACTTATTATGGACCAACTCCCTAATTTTAGCTTTTTGTTGATCATACATTCACTTCAATGCATTCAAGGACGCTAAAATATTTTCATGAAGTCTATTTTGCAGGCTTGAGCGGTCAGAAATCTCAAATGCTGAGCCTGTAACTTTTTCAAATAGTTCAAGGTAGCGATTCATAATTTTATGCACTATTGCATCACCCATTTCAGGAATCGGCTGTCCTTCTTGCCCTTGAAAGCCTTGTTCCATGAGCCATTCCCGTACAAATTCTTTGGAGAGTTGCTGGGGTTTTCCGTCATTTTTGATGCTTACATCAAAGCCCTCCCTGTAAAAATACCTTGAAGAATCAGGCGTATGAATTTCATCGATAAGGTAAACTTGACCTTGATGAATACCAAATTCGTATTTCGTATCAGCAAGGATGAGTCCTTGTTGCTGAGCATGTTCTTGTCCTTTTTGGAACAATGCCTTGCTATAAGTTTCAAGCTTTTCATAAGTCACTTCATCAACCAATCCTTCATGGATGATACCTTCTTTAGAAATATCCAGATCATGGCCATGTTGGGATTTTGTAGTAGGCGTAATAATGGGTTCAGGAAAAGGTTCAAATTGGTGCATTCCTTTTGGTAAAGACACGCCTGAAATGGCCTCCTTGCCAGCTTTGTATTCCCGCCAGGCATGCCCACACAAATAACCGCGGACCACCATTTCGACCGGTATCGGATCACATTTCAACCCAATAGAAACAGCCGGATCCGGAACTTCCATCAACCAATTGGGGACAATGTCAGCGGTAGCATTTAAAAATTGAGCACCCAATTGATTCAAAACCTCCCCCTTGTAAGGAATTGCTCGAGGCAGGATAACATCAAAAGCGGAGATGCGGTCAGTGGCAATCATCACAAGATAATCATCATTGATCTCATAAACATCGCGCACTTTACCCCTGTAAAATTGGGTTTGCCCGGGAAATTGAAAATCTGTTTGCTTGATTACGGGATCCATGGCCTTTATTTCAAACAGGTTAGCAGCGTGACCTACTCCTTTAGCTTTAATTGATCAAAAGTTTCCAATGTAACTGGATTAACGACCCGCATTGAGAGTTTTTCTCCTTTTACATCAAAAAGCACCAACGCATTTTGCGTACTAAAGTTGCGAAGGTGGTCCATCCAGGGTGTTTTTTCTTTTGCATAATAAGGAGCTCCGGCAGCGCCATTGTTGATCTGCCAAACAGCCCTTTCCAGGGTTAATTTTTCGTGCTCGTAATCATCAGGGTACCTTGGCATGTCCTGCGCAATCTTGATTTTGTTGTAATTGTGCTCATCACCAGTTAGTATGGCTCTAACTTTATCGCTTTGGTTGATGACCAAATCCAAGTATTCATCCCTGCGTTCTATAATCCCTTTTTCCACTTGTTCCCCATTGACGTAAGGCCTTGGCTTATTATTGCCATCGTACCACATATCATCATCAACATGGCCACCATTAGGAAAAGCAGGGGTATGTTGCGTTACAAGTATATGATCAATGTTTTGGTTTTGTTCAAGGTTGCTGAGTGTTTCCCTCAACCACGACAGTTGCTGATCCATAATGTAACCATGCAGATTGCCACTGATCTCCGGATTGTATTGTATGGAAGGCGAATACCAGTAATCCGAATTTAATGAAACAATGGCTACATTAGCATATGTGTAGTAAAACGCATTTTCTTTATAGGAAGGGAAATTCCTTGCTCCTGGCTCCGGATCATAAGAAGCTCCATCTTCGCTTAAAGGTCCATTTTCAGGATTGACGAACATCTCTGCAAAAACTTTTTCAGCTGATCCCGAATCATAAGGAAACCGGTCTACGGAAACCCCATATTTGCTACCATCATTAAATACGGTCGTGAGGGCTTCATGATTACCAAAGCTTGCGTAAAAGGGTAAATAATGGGCATAAGGCTCCACTGCCCTTTTCCAATTGGCATATTGAAGTTTCATTTCATCCGGATGATTAAGGTAACCATCGATTAAATCCCCTGTAAATTGCATGAATCGGGCATCGTGATGAGAAGCAGCAGCAAATATCCGTTTCATAATATAGGCATTGACTCCGTGAATATGCCGCTCTCCACCTCCTTTGCCATGTCTACTGTCACTGGCATAAGCAAATGTAAATGCTTCATCAGATCCTTCCCGGAGAGCCGTTCTTAGTTCATAAGATCTGGTTAGGTCGCCACAGATAACCTGGTATACATATTTGGTATTAGGTTTTAAGTTTTTAACCTGGATTTCATGGTTTTTAGAAGCTTGGGCAGCCCTAAATGTGCGATCTTCAATGACAATTTTGGCTTTGATGGGTTCATTGGTTTGAAATGATATAACAGCACCATCAGGTTGAATTTTATTTACAAATGGCCCCTCGATCACGCTGGTATCAACTTTAAAGCCATCATCGTATTGAAAGGTAAACTTGCCATCGTAAAGCATTTTGCCCGACTTAGTGGTAACGCGGTAGCCCAAAGTCCCTTGTCCGCTTTCTTGCCAATTAACCATATCATACTCACCACTCAAAGCTTCCTTCACGGGTATAAATGCCCTTCCCTCTCTTATTGCTGCATATTCTTTGAAATAGACCGGTAAGGGATGACGGGCATCCTCATGGTCAATAAAACCATAATACAACTTACCTTCTAAGGTATATTGGTCAAAATTGAATTCGATGCCTTTGGATGTTCCCTTAATTCCTCCACGCATTTGCTTGAGGGTATATTCTGATTTAGACTCAATCATAGGGCATTTGGTTCCATCCGGTTTTTCATAATAAAGTTGGCCTTCTTTGGAACGAAATATGTTGGAATGAACTTTTGGAATAGAAATATCCTGAGCCGTGGTGGCTAATGGAAAACAGGCAATTAAAAACAACTTTGAAAGTGACTTGTATATTTGCATAGTTTCGATTTAGGGCAAAAATAAGATGCCAATTTTAATTTACCTTTAAGTCTACCAATAGATGCTTTATTGTACATCTCATTTCTATTTTCCAATTGGCCTAAATAGCTGAATATGAGGAAAAGGAAGCAATGGCTAAAATCAGTTTAATGAGGCATTCATTCTTAAAACAGGTTGCTGCTTTTGTTATAGCATTAATGCCAGCATTAACTGGTCTTGGTCAGGATGTTAACTATCAAGATGATCATAAAGAAGGCAACCTGGTTAAAAGCCCATTGGGTATTATAGAGAATTCTACTTTCGAATTGGGCATTAAAAACGGAGTCAACACGAATACCCTCATTTTTACTCCTCAACCACAGACCGACCGTTTGTCATTGAGTCCAGGTTCTGGCTTCTCAATCCAGTTGTTTGGGAAATATGGAAGCAACACGGGCAATGCCTATCAATTTGAACCTGGCTACATCAGTAAATCAAGTGAAATGGCCCAAAAACTTGATACCACTACTCAAACCTGGAACATAAGCCTGAACTACCTAACCCTTCCTTTTTACATGAAATACCAAACCAATTTTAATCACCTTTTTGGGAGTATATTTCAGCAGTTCTACATCCAAGGGGGTGCGGCCCTGAATATATTATTGGACGCTTCCATAAAAGTAGCATTCTCTGATGTAAGCAATTCAGTAATTGTTAACGATCTGAATGGCTTTTCAGACAATGAATTTCCCCTATTAATCGGTGCAGGTTCCCGTTTTGTGGTAGGCCCCACAAGTTCCATTTACATTGAAGCTAAATTCCATCAAAGCCTCAACGATATTAACAGAGAGTTTATAAACCGTGCGGCTGATGTTGAAATAGCCCAATCGGGATTTCAGCTACTAATAGGATTCTCTGTCCATTTTCCTAAAAAAGGAAGTATACCGGCACCAAGCAATTAATTTTACAAAGTAAAAAATACAGTACCTCGAAGGCCAAGTTCCCAGGATTTCTTGGTTAGTAGATAGTAGAAAAGGCAAGTACTTTCAACGATTAGCCATGAATCATTTTGTAATAAATAATTGGCATCGTGAAAAAATCCGCATTTAATTCGGCAATAGCCTATTGGCACCTTAGGGATAACATGGAAGAGAAAAGTATTGAATGTTCGCCAATCTAAATTCTTGGAAATTCTTCTATAAGCTACTTATTACTTTGCTGGGCATCTTCTTCATAAGCGCCAATGATATCTTTCACAAGTTTATGGCGAGTTACATCATTAACATCCAACTGCACCACTTCTACTCCTTCAATATCTTTTAAGAGGTTAATGGCTTTAACCAAACCTGAGGTTTGTTGCATTGGCAGGTCGATCTGGGTTAGGTCCCCATTGACCATAAATTTTGCATCAGGACCCATACGCGTTAAAAACATCTTAAGCTGCATCGAAGTAGCATTTTGAGCTTCGTCCAGAATTACGTAAGCGTTGTTCAAAGTTCTACCCCGCATAAAGGCCAAGGGTGCAATTTCTATGGTTTTGTTTTCCAAATACTCCCTGAGTTTATCCCCGGGTATCATATCGTACAAGGCATCGTAAAGAGGCTGTAAATAGGGATCTACTTTTTCACTGATATCCCCTGGTAAAAAACCCAAACTTTCTCCCGCCTCCACGGCAGGACGGGTTAGGATGATCTTTTTTACTTCCTTATTTTTCAAAGCCCGAACAGCTATTGCTACAGATGTATAAGTTTTGCCTGTACCAGCCGGGCCAGTAGCAAATACCAAATCATTGTCCTGCGTAGCTTGGTAAAGCTTTTGCTGGTTAATGGTTTTGGTGCGGATTACCAAGCCATGGTTGCCATGCACCAATACATCAGACTTATCTTCTTTACTGCCATTCTTTAGTTCTGGCTGCTCAGATTTAATTATTTCAACCAAGCGATTTTCTGGCAACTGATCATGCCTAAGCACATGGTTTATCATGCGGTTAAGTTTTTCATCAAGCCGCTCAATCTCTGATGTGTCTCCTTGGATTTTTAGCTCGTTTCCCCTGGCGTGGATTTGTAATTTGGGAAATGCTTCTTGAATGATCTTTAGCTTTTCATTATTGCTGCCTAAGATTTCTACCGGATGTATTTCGTCAAGTTTAATCTTAATTTCGCTCAAATGTTTGCTTTTAAATTTATATTGGAAAAGTTAAAATAATTTTGCGACTCAATCAACCAAAGCATGTCAATTATAACCCTTACAACCGACTTAGGTTTAAAAGATTTTTACGTACCTGCAGTCAAGGGGTATATTCTTAACCGCGTGCCATCGGTGAATTTAGTGGACATTGCTCACCAAATTCAACCCTTCAACATTGGAGAAGCAGCCTTTGTTTTACGCTATACGTACCAGGATTTTCCCGCAAACACCATTCATCTCATTAGCGTAGAATCAGATATTGATATTGGAAGTTCCTATATTTTAGCAGTGATCAACAACCAATATTTTCTGGCCAAGGACAATGGCCTCATTACGCTCATTACTGATGAACCTTTTCAAAAAATCTACCAACTCCCGGTTGCTAACAAGGCGGATTTAAAATTTCCGCTAAAATACATCATGGCCTCAACAGCTTGCCAACTCAAGGAAGGTGCTGAAATAAAGGATTTTGCAAATGAGACGACTGAAGTTCAAACCCGCATGAGCCTGCGGGCCATATTAATGGAGGACATCATAAGAGGTACAGTTATCCATATTGATAACTTTGGAAATGTCATCACCAACATTGCTTATGAAAACTTTGAGCGCTACCAGGGTAAAAAGCAAGAAAAGCTTAATTACAGCAAAAATGAATACATCAACAAAATATCGGAGCATTACGAGGATGTGCCTGAAGGTGAACGGGTGGCTTTATTTGGAACAACAGGGTTGCTTGAAATAGCCATTAACAAAGGAAATGCTGCAAAATTGTTGGGGTTGGAAATTGGTCAAATCATAATATTAGAATTCGAATGATAATTAGGGTTGTAAAAATGACATTCAGGGAAGAAGCCATTCCAGAATTTATGGAGATCTTTAACAACAGCAAAGCCAGGATCAGGGCTTTTGAAGGCTGCAATTACCTGGAATTATTAAAAGATCAAAGTGCCCCTCGGATCCTGTTTACATACAGTTATTGGGAGGATCAGGCATCGCTCGAACGATACCGTCAATCGAACCTATTTAAGGAAACCTGGGCTGATACTAAAAAATTATTTGCTGCGAAGCCTGAGGCTTGGTCTTTAGAAACAATTGATAAACTTGATTAAAACACTCATGCCTCAGTCATTTTTTTGCTGTTATTTAATCACTAATTATCACAGATTTCTGCACCTATCAAACTTAACTGATAAATCTTCAAGTCATTAACCCTTTAGCCATGCCGTTATGGAGAAGGCTTTTAATTTCCAATCCCTTGAAAGGGATGATGGTTTATGCGAAAGCTCTGAGATACATTCCCCTTAGCAGATTGGAGGCTAACAGAGCGGTTTTACTAAGGCCGGTCTAAAAAATCTGTAATAATCTCTAGCCCCCTTCATAGCTGGTTCGGGCTTGCAATAACTTATTCAAGGCCTATCAACATTTTAAATCAGTAAAAATTTAAACAGACCGGCAATTTACCTCACCTAAATTCTTTTAATTTTAACAATGGCTACTAACCTGAAGATATGCTTTTTTAAATCTTCAACAATTGTTGTATTTTGGCACTTTTGAAAAACCCGTTCAAAAGTAAATAAACCTACATCATGAGCATTTTAGTCAATAAAGATTCCCGAATCGTTGTACAAGGATTTACCGGCAAGGAAGGCTCATTTCATGCCGAGCAAATGATCGAATATGGTACGAATGTTATTGGCGGTGTAACGCCAGGAAAAGGAGGCACTAAGCATCTTGACAAGCCAGTTTTTGATACCGTTGAAGGAGCCGTAAGGGAGGCAGGTGCCAATGTTTCCGTAATCTTTGTACCTCCCCCATTTGCTGCCGATTCTATAATGGAAGCAGCCGATGCAGGGGTTGATTTGGTGGTTTGTATCACAGAAGGCATTCCAACGAAAGACATGATCACTGTTCAGGAATTTTTATCTGATAAGAATTGCCGGTTGGTAGGTCCCAATTGTCCTGGTGTAATTACGCCTGGAGAATGCAAGGTTGGCATCATGCCGGGTTTCATCCACACACCAGGTAAAATTGGTATTGTTTCCCGTTCAGGTACATTAACCTATGAAGCAGTTGATCAAGTAACCAAACAAAATTTGGGACAATCTACTTGTATTGGCATTGGTGGTGATCCCATCATTGGTACCTCTACTAAAGAAGCAGTGGAGATGTTGACCAACGATCAAGATACAGAAGGCATTATCATGATCGGTGAGATTGGCGGTCCTATGGAGTCTGAAGCTGCTCGCTGGGTTTATGAACACGGAACGAAACCTGTTGTAGGATTCATTGCCGGGCAAACAGCACCAAAAGGCCGAAGAATGGGCCATGCCGGCGCCATTGTAGGGGGTTCTGAAGACACAGCCGAAGCGAAGATGAAGGTAATGAGGGATTGTGGCATTCACGTGGTTGACAATCCGGCTCACATTGGATCAACCATGAGCAGTGCGCTTCAAACAGTGGGCAGTTAACCATTGACAGGTTGCAGTTAACGATTTGCAGTTATTAACATAAAAATCCTCAAATGCAATTATTAGAAGGAAAAACAGCCCTTATAACCGGTGCTACCCGAGGCATTGGTAAAGGCATTGCTCAAAAATTTTCCGAACAAGGTGCCAACATCGCCTTTACTTATCGCTCCTCTGTGGAAAAAGCACAAGCTTTGGCTCAGGAACTTGAAGAGCATGGTGTAAAAGCCAAAGGGTACCAATCGGATGCCGCAGATTATCAAGCTGCTGAGGAATTGATTAAAAATATCACTCAGGACTTTGAAGGATTGGAAGTGGTGGTTAACAATGCAGGCATAACGCAGGACAATTTACTGCTTCGCCTAAATGAAGAACAATGGGATGAGGTCATCAATACCAATCTCAAGTCCATTTTCAATATATCCAAGTTTGCCGTCAAGCCAATGATGAAAAACCGCAAGGGTTCTTTCATCCACGTAAGCTCCATTGTAGGCTTGCAAGGCAATCCAGGTCAATCTAATTATGCTGCTTCCAAAGCTGGCATTGTAGGTTTTTCCAAGTCTCTGGCAAAAGAATTGGGCTCCAGAAACATTCGTAGCAATGTTGTGGCACCGGGATTCATTGAAACCGAAATGACCGAGGAATTGGATGAAGCAACACTCAAAAAATGGCAAGCGATCATTCCGCTACAGCGTCCGGGTCAATCAGAAGATGTGGCCAATACAGCAGTTTTCTTGGCTTCTGACATGAGTGCCTACATTACGGGGCAAACGCTTAGCGTTTGTGGAGGTATGGAAATGTAAGCCCTTTCTTAAATAACTAACTGACCATTCAGACTGAATTTAAACCAATCCCATTGGTGGCTATGCTACCTGAATCTAAATTAGCAATGCTGGCTGCTTCAAATACATGTTATTGATTGGCAATTGTTTAAATTAGGATAGGGCGTAAATATCAAATGTACTTTTGTATTTGAAATAAGATGCTTTTGTACCCATTTTTAATTCAACCTCCCAAAACGCCTTTCCTATACCTTTCTGGCTGATTGGTAATGATAAAAAGGCAGAATTGTGTTGTAAAATTTACTTTTCTTGAAGAATTACATAAAACTTATCCGTAGCCACTTTTACATGATCCTTGTTGATTGAACCTAAATCTTGGGTTTGCCACTCTTGAGATGGCCGAAGTCTTTTTTTACCTTTTTTTCCAACCTTAATTGAAATTGGCATTTTGTAAGCAACGGTATTGGTAACCCACCTGTATTTGATCATTACCCGATTGCCCTTTTCTATGAGGCGATATTCAAATTTTGGCGGTTCGGGATGCCTTAAATATTGCTTAAAAAAGTTAGATAGCTCTATGGAGGTACGGTCATTGATAAAAGTTGTTATCGTTTGGGTTGTTACGATGTCATTGCGAAATTTCTGGTTAAGCGACCTTAACATATGAAACCATTGTTCATCGTCATTGATGGTGCTTCTCAATGTATGTAACATCCATGAACCTTTGTAGTACATGTCTGATGACTGAAAGCTATTGAAATTTACTCCTAATGGCCCCAATATCGGCTCCTTGTTTTGAATTCTTGGTTTTTGTGATTTTAGGTACTTAATGGCTGTGGAATAATCGTACTTACATTCTACAAAAAGCGCTTCAGCATAAGTGGTAAATGATTCATGAATCCACAATGCTCCATGATCGTGGGTACTGATGCTATTGCCCCACCATTCATGGGCACTTTCATGGATAATAATGTAATCAAATCCTAATTCATTGTTTTCATAGTTATTACCATAAGCGATGGCTCCCTGATGTTCCATGCCCCAATAAGGTGTTTCTACTAAACCATAGCCATCCTTTGGAAATGGATAAGGGCCAAAATATTCTTCGAAGCATCCTAACATCCCAGGCACTTGCAGAAAATGATCCTTGGCTTTGCCTTTGTTGTAGTCAAGTACGTAGTAGTCCAGCTCAAGGGTATCGTTTTCATTAACATACTGGTCCTCAAAATGGGTATAATGGCCAATGTTAAGGGTAACATTGTAATTGTTAATCGGGTAGCTAACCAACCAAGAATAGCGTTGATAGCCATCCGAGCGTTTTGTAGTGTTGGTGAGTCGCCCATTAGATACACAAGTTAAATCTTTTGGTACTTCGCAACTAATCTTCATACTATCGGGCTCTTCCGATAGATGATCCTTATTGGGCCACCACAAGCTTGCACCGATGCCTTGACAGGCTACCCCTATCCATGGTCTGCCTTTTTCATCATTTTCCCATACAAAGCCCCCATCCCAGGGAGGGTTTTCAGCCTCTTTTGGTTTACCTCGGTAATAAACCGTAAATTTTCCTTTTTCCCCTTTTTCCTGAACATCCGGGAACCGAGGCAAAATAACATTGCTGTCCCGCCTGTAATTCAGTTTGGTTCCATTTCCAGTAATGCTGTCAATTTTCATATTGGCAAAGAGGTCAACCTGGAAGATTCTAAATTTGGACTCCACTTGGTAATGAATGCTATTAGAACCTTTAATGGTCTTATTTTCTGGGTTGACGCGGATGTTAAGGTCATAAAAATGAACATCGTAACAAGTTCTACGCGTGTTGAGTGTCCCCCTTAAAGTGTCGTATTTGGAAAAAGTCATATCAGAAAAATAATTGATTTCCTGAGCCTGCGCATATTCAATAATCTGAATTACAATAAATAATCCGGTCAGAACTTGGCTGATATGTTTAGATAATTGTGTCAATGGGAACATATTTAAATAAGGCTTAGTTAGGTTTTGTACATTTTAAGGTATATACGCTTATTTTAATGACCTCAAAAATCGTATTTTTCATACTTCTTACCACCTTGCTTTATGCCATTGATTATTACAGTTTGGAAGGGTTAAGAACTATATCCAACCGTTTCAGGGTCAGAAATAAAAAAACCCTTGCTTTTTTTTATTGGCTTACAAGTATTTTGACCTACATGGTCATCGCTTCTTATTACTTTGCTACCCAATACTATTACGGCAGTTTCTTCGCTGCTTTTTTCCCACCTTATCTGGTCTCATTGTATTTTACAAAACTTATCGTTTTACCCTTTTTATTCAAAGAAGATTTTCTGGAAATAACCCAATGGAGTTACAATAAGCTCCACACTAACCTACCTTATGCCAAAAGAAATTTAACAAAGGATGCTGCTAACCCTACACTCAAGTTCAAAAAATACCGGTATATTGGTTATCTTTCAGCTGTCATCCCATTTGTTACCATGGTTTATGGCGTCATGAAAGGCGCTTTCAATTATAAAGTAAAACGCGTAAAACTCACCTTTCCTGATCTCCCTAATGAATTGGAGAGATTTAAGGTTGTTCAGATATCTGACCTCCACACCGGCAGTTTTACTTCTACCAAACCCATTAAGGAAGTGGTCAAATTGGTCAATGATCAAAATGCTGATTTGGTTTGCTTTACAGGCGATTTAGTGAATTTTAAATCAGAAGAGGCTAAACCATTTATCGACATTTTGAAACAAATTAAAGCTAAACATGGTGTATACTCCATTTTAGGCAATCACGATTATGGGGATTATTTGTCTTGGGATACGCATGCAAAGAAAGCCTACAACATGGTTCAAATGGAGCAAAATCATCAACAGATGGGATGGCAACTACTCCGCAATAACCATCAAACGATTCAAAAAGGTAAAGCCAAGCTTAACGTCATAGGCTTGGAGAATTGGAGCGCCATCAAGAAATTCCCGAATTACGGGGATATGGAAAAAGCCTTTCCGCGTGCTAATAACGCTCATTTCAACCTTCTATTATCTCATGATCCAACCCATTGGAATAAAGAAATAACGAAAAGTTATAAGCAAATAGATTTAACACTTTCAGGCCATACGCATGGAATGCAATTTGGTATCGACACAAGAAATTTTCGATGGAGCCCCGCCAAACTCCTGTATAAGCACTGGGCCGGGCTTTACCATAAAGGCAGGCAAAAGTTGTATGTAAATCGTGGTTTGGGCTTTACAGGTTTTCCAGGCCGCATAGGTGTTTATCCTGAAATCACCGTTCTTGAACTTTCCAAAAGCTCAGGAAATGACTAAAATTTCCCCAACTAAATTACCAATAATACTTTGGGCTAAAAGAATCTTTATTCATCTTGCTAACCTTTTCAAAAGCTATCAACCATACCTTAAAAAATAAAACAGCCTACCTTTCAAAAATAAGTGCTATCATTGGTTGTTCAAGCAATCATATGGTCCATAACCATCAAAGACCCTACCAATCCTTAAAAACATCCCGGTAAAAAAGTAGTATGGAGAGAACTCCAATTGTGATAGCACTGTCTGCAATGTTAAAAACAGGCCTAAAGAAAATAAAATAGTCACCACCAAGAAAAGGGAGCCATTCTGGAAGGTAGCCTTTCCATAGAGGGAAGTAAAGCATATCTACAACACTACCCTGAAACAACCCCTCATAGCTGAATACTAGCCCGTAAAAAGTACTGTCGATAATGTTGCCAACAGCCCCGGCTAAAATAAGGCACAAACTAAAAATCAAGCCTTTTTTAACCTTTCGGTTGATCAAGTAATACAAATAATAACCAATTAAACCTGCAGCGAGAATTCTAAAAATGCTTAAGAAAAGCTTACCGGTACGCCCACCAAACTCAATCCCAAATGCGATACCCTTATTTTCTGTAAAGTGCAGCTTAAACCATTCCCCGATTACTTCAATTTCTTGGCCAAGGTGCATGGTCGTTTTCACCCATACCTTAAATGCCTGATCTAATAAGAGAATGAAGAATACGAAAAGGGAAGGGTATAGGTACTTCAACCGTTATTTGTTTTGTTGCTGCTTAGCCTTTATGCTTGAGGTAGTGTGAGGTACGGCCCTTAAGCGCTCCTTAGAGATTAGTTCACCTGTTTCCTTGCAAATGCCGTAGGTTTTGTTCTCAATACGCACGAGAGCATCCTCTAAGTTCTTAATGAACTTCCTTTGACGGTCGGCCAATTGGCTTAGCGATTCTTTGTCAGTGGCAGCATTTGTTTCCTCAAAAAGCTTGTTAGAGTTGTAGTTTTCATCAACCCCATGATCATTTGGATTTTTCACGGCTTCATGCAAGAATTCATATTCTTCCCTTGCCTTTTTTAATTTCTTTTCGATAAGCTGCCTGAATTCTTCCAATTCCTCATCCGAATACCTTGTCTTTAACTCCTGTTCTGATTCATTTTGATTTTTTTGACTCATAAAACTAAACTTTTTTTAGATTAATTTTAATGTTAAGGTCTTCAATACTAACTTCCTCTTCATCCTTCATATCAGAATCAAGTGAAAGCGAATTCGCTAACGTTTCCCTACAAATGTAATTTCTAAATCGTTCAATGGCCTCAGCCAACTCTGGATGATTTTCCACAATTAATTCAATGTTGTCCGTCACTTCAAGATCGCGCTGTTTTCTAAGGTTTTGAACCCTGTTGACAAGTTCTCGTGTAATGCCTTCATATTTTAATTCATCTGTTATGGTAATGTCCATTGCTACCGTCAATTTACCCGTTGATGATACCAACCACCCTGGAATGTCCTCCGACAATATTTCCACATCATCCAATCTTAAAGTAATTATCTCATCGTCAACAGTCAAATCCATTGACTCGTTTCGTTCAAATTCATTGATAGATTTTTGATCAAGGGATGCCAAGGCTTTTTGAATGCCTTTGATCTTCTGTCCGTATTTGGGCCCCAATTTCTTAAAGTCGGGTTTCACTTTCTTAACCATGATTGCTGAGGTATCCGTAATAAATTCAATGTCCTTAACATTTACCTCATTAAGGATCAATTCGCGTACCTGCTCGATTTGCTCTTTAAGTCGATGATCCATGACCGGTATCATCAGTTTATTCAGTGGCTGGCGAACCCGGATATCGGCTTTTTTGCGCAATGACAACGCCAGTGAAGTAATTTCCTGGGCAATATCCATTCGTTCCTCCAGGTCGTGGTCTACCTTACTTCCATCGTAAGCAGGCAGGTAAGACAAGTGAACCGATTCGGCCTCATGGCGCCCGGTAACATCATTTAAATCCTTGAAAAGCCGCTCGGCATAATAAGGTGAAAATGGCGCCATTAACTGGGCTGTAACTTCCAAACAACGGTATAACGTTTGATAAGCAGCTATTTTATCAAGCGAATAATCGCCTTTCCAAAACCTTCTTCTGCAAAGCCTTACATACCAATTGCTAAGGTGGTCTACAACAAATTCCTGAAGTCTGCGGACCGCTTTGGTAGGTTCGTATTCATCCATGAGTGCCTGGTAATCTCTAATCAATGAGTTCAGGAATGAAATAATCCATCGATCAATTTCAGGCCGTTCTTTTACGGGAATCTCTGCTTCACTGTAAACAAATTCATCAATATTGGCATAAAGGGAAAAGAAGGAATAAACATTGAAAATGGTACCGAACAGTTTTCGTTTGGTTTCATCCACGCCAGCCGGATCAAACTTGAGATTATCCCACAATTGAGCATTGTGGACCATGTACCAGCGGGTAGCATCGGGTCCTTGGTTGTCCAAAATTTCAAACGGATCAATAACATTGCCAAGCCGCTTGGACATTTTGTTGCCATCCTTATCCAATACCAACCCATTGGCAATTACATTTTTATAAGCCGTAGAATCGAACAACATACTGGCAATGGCATGCAGGGTATAAAACCAACCCCGTGTTTGATCAACCCCTTCTGCAATGAAATCAGCCGGGAAGTTGTTGTTGAAAATTTCCTGATTTTCAAAGGGATAATGCCACTGGGCATAAGGCATGGCTCCAGAGTCAAACCAAACATCGATCACATCGGTAACCCTTTTCATGGGCTTCCCGTAATCCGAAACCAGTGTCACTTCATCCACATAGGGCCTGTGAGGATCAAACGCCCCGGTAATGGGTTCCTGATCAAAGCCAGCTTCAATCGCCTTGTCCACTTCTTGCTTCAGTTCTTCAAATGAACCGATGCATTTAACTTCGGTGCCATCTTCAGTAAGCCAAACCGGAAGGGGGGTACCCCAGTAACGATCCCTTGATAGGTTCCAATCCACCATGTTTTCAAGCCAATTGCCAAAGCGGCCTTCTCCAGTAGAAGAAGGCTTCCAGTTAATGGTTTGGTTAAGCTCAATCATGCGGTCTTTGAGGGCTGTACTTTTGATGAACCAAGCATCCAACGGATAATAAAGCAAAGGCTTATCGGTGCGCCAGCAGTGCGGATAATTATGCTCGTATTTTTCAATGTTAAAAGCACGGTTCTCTTTTTTTAACTTGACCGCTATATCAACATTGACATCCTCGAAATTTTCATCATCGGTAAAGTTTTTCACATACCGGCCTGCAAATTCATCCACTTGATCTACAAATTGGCCTTTCTTTGAAACCAAGGGCATTGGGCGGTTTGAATTGTCAGGGTCGGGAACGGTTAAAGGTGGCAAATTCTTCTGCTTGCCCACCTTGAAGTCATCATCCCCAAATGTGGGAGCAATGTGCACGATGCCTGTTCCTTCCTCAGTCGATACGAAATCAGCCGTTACCACCCTAAAGGGATCGCCTTCTTCCGGCTGCACGTAAGGGAGCAACTGCTCATAGCGCATTTCTTCCATTTCTTTGCCCGGGAAAGAATCGAGGACTTGGTAAGGGATTTCTTTTTGGCCCGGTTCGTAACCTTCAACGTTCAGTTCCGCATTTTCGGGCTTGAAAAACTTGGACATTGTTTCTTTGGCCAGGTAAACGATGATGGGTTCGTAGGTATATTGGTTGTAGGTTTGGACCTTGACGTATTCAATGTCCTTGCCCACGGCCAAGCCGGTATTGGAAGGCAACGTCCAGGGTGTGGTGGTCCAGGCCAGCAAATATTCGTTTTCGGTATCGTGTACTTTAAATTGAGCGGTAAGCGAAACATCTTTGATCAGACAGTAACACCCGGGCATGTTCAATTCGTGTGAACTGAGGGCCGTACCAGCTGCCGGCGAGTAAGGCTGGATGGAAAAATCGCGGTAAAGGAGCCCCTTCTCATGAAACTGCTTGAGGAGGTACCAAAGGGTTTCGATGTAATCCTTGGAATAGGTGATGTAAACATCATCAAAATCCAGCCAAAAGCCAAGCTTTTTGGTCATCTCCTCCCAGGCATCCTTGTATTGAAGCACATCCTTGCGGCACTCTTCATTGTATTGGGCCACCGAGATCTTTTGGCCAATGTCGTCTTTAGAGATGCCCAACCTTTTTTCCACTTGTAGCTCTACAGGAAGGCCGTGCGTATCCCAGCCGCTTTTACGCCGCACCTTGTACCCCTGCAGGGTTTTGTAACGGCAAAAAATATCCTTCACTGCTCGTCCTAAGACGTGATGGATGCCCGGATACCCGTTAACAGAAGGCGGCCCTTCGTAAAAGGTAAAACTCGGCTGATCCTCGCGCGTGGCAATGCTCTTTTCAAAAATATGGTTGTTTTCCCAGAATGTTTGAACTTCTTTGGCTACTGCTATCAGATCAAGGTTCTTGTACTCAGGATATTTCAAGGCTCCTATTTTTGTGCAAATATCGGTAATTTTATTTTAGTTGAGAATGGATGAGGTAGTCCTTTACAAGAATGGCAGGAAGGCTAATTAAGCAAAGATCTAGAAATCACGCTTACTTATCTATTTCTGCCTTCGAAATGACTTCTCCATTTTTGGCTTGTTCTATGGCCTCGACAATATCCTTTTTATAGTAAGATTGCTTTAGCACCTTGCCTTGTATGATGTGTAAGCTACTACTTGCTCTTCTTTTCCATTAGAACCTCTCATATTGGTGGAACTTTGGAAGCAACTCTACACCAGCTACTTTAGCAGTGTAGTTAAGCAAGGAAGATTTGAGCTCTGCTATAGGAGCCATAATATTAGCTTTTAACCATAGTTAAGGATGTTTTTGAAATTTTCAGCTTCCTCATTTTAATAACTGCTCCGGAATCTAAAATGTGAGCGATATGAGTGGCACGATCCGCTCACCAAAATTGATAACCATTCATTGGTTTTAAAATCCTTACAGGGGTAATCCCGGTATGGTTGGATGTTTGAGCTTGAGCGCTGCTGCCCGCATATTTACTCAAGCAATGGTTAAAAATTTTTCATGGATAGGAGAATGACTTTAATGTTGATAGGGCACCATTCACTGTTCATCGTATTTTAAAAGCCAAAGCTTTGTTCTTGATAAATCCAGAGTGGACCTAAAGGCCAGGGCAAAACTTCATCCTGACTTCATCGCTTCAATGATCGAAGACCTTTTACGATCGAAGGAGCGAATTAGGCTTGGAAGTAAAACCAGGTTGGTAACCATTGCGATTAGAAGCGTTATTGAAGTTAAAAGGCCCAAATAAGTGGTGCCGCCAAAAGAAGAGAAAAGGAAAATGGTAAACCCAAAAAACAACACCAATGAAGTGTAGATCATGCTAACCCCTGTTTCCCTCAGCGATACATCAACAGTCTTTTGAATATCCCAATTATGGCTTTTGAGTTCTTGACGGTATTTGACCAGGAAGTGAAGGGCATCGTCTACGGATATTCCAAAAGCTATGGAAAATACAAGCACGGTAGAAGGTTTTAAGGGAATGCCGGCAAACCCCATAATGCCTGCGGTTAACAACAAGGGTATAAAATTTGGAATTAAGGAAATAATAATCATGCGTACTTTTACAAAAAGCAAGCCCATAATAATCGAAATAAGAATGAATGCCAGGCTAAGGCTGTAAATAAGGCTTTTGATCAGGTATTGATTGCTCTTTAAAAAGATCAGGCTTTGACCGGTAAAATTGACTTTCGTGGCATCCTGGCTAAAAATGCTATCCGCAGCCTGTTGCAGTTGGTTCACCCTTTTACTTAAAACTACGGAACCGGCATCCTCAATTTTGGTGGAAATCCGGGCAATCTGTCTATTGCTGTCCACCATTTTCATGGCCAAGCCTGCACTGTCATTGATGGTATTAAGGTAAGGTGACATAAAAGACCGCTCACGCCTACTCGGTAGCTCAAACTTGTTTGGATTGCCATTGTAATAAGCTTGCTTGGCAAATTTCACAAAATCTACCAAGGATACCGTTTTAGCAAATTCAGGATATTTTTCTATTGAATCCTGTAGTTGATTTATTTTTTCCAGGTTCCTCAAGTCCGTTAATCCTTTAGGTTGCCCTGTATTTACGGTCACCTCAAATGGCAATACGCCATTGAAATGTTCCTCAAAAAACTGGAGGTGTCGGGATATTTTGTTTTTTTCTGGCAGGTCATCCAAGATGTAACCAACGGCGTTAAGCTGAGTCATCCCAATCAAGGCAGCAATCCCAATAATTACGAAACTCACATAAACAAACGGGCGGTAGTGACTAACCAATTGGATCATGCGATTGATGGTAGCTTTCATCAAAGAATTCTGAAGGTATTTCGTTTGGCTCCTGGAAGGACTCGGCAACAAACTAAAAATGACGGGAATGACGATCAAAGACACCACAAAAGTGGCCAGCACGTTAATTGAGGTTACCAATCCAAACTCTTTTAAAATGGGACTATCGGTAAAATAAAGCACGCCAAAACCAATAGCGGTCGTAACATTGGTAAGGAAAATGACTATGCCCAGTTTTTGCACCATACGGGTAATAGCCAGCATTTTGTGGCCATGTTTGTGGTACTCGTTGTGGTATTTATTGAGGAAATAGATAAAATTCGGTACCCCAATAATGGTAATGAGCGGTGGAATAAGGCCTGTTAAAGTCGTAATCCTGTAATCAAGCAATTCAATGGTACCAAAAGAGCTAATGATCACGATTACAATAACGGTAAGCGGAAATATTACGGCATAAAGGCTGCGAAAAAATATTAAAAGAAACAGCGAAGTAACCAGGATGGCCACCACCGAAAAAACCTTGATCTCTGTTTTAATTTTCTCGGAGTTTGTGGTACGGATGTAAGGGATACCTGAATAATGGGTTTCAAGCCCAGTTCGATTTTCAAATTCAGTAGCCTCTTGAATAATTTGGTCAATTTTAATCTTACGGAATTCAGATGTTAAGACCTCATCATCCATTCTTATAGCCATAAAAGTAGCATGATGGTCTAAATTGTAAAAAAGGCCTTTGTAAAAAGGAAGGGCTTGAAGTACTTCTTGAAGGCTATCCAGCTCTAATTGGTTGGCTGGTTTGCCTTGGATAACGGGCTTCACCTCGAAGGCCTCTTTTTGTTTTTGCTTGTGAAGGTTTAAAATATTATTGACCGAAGTTACGCTCGTGATCCCTTCAATATCCTTTATTCGTTCCTGCAGCTGGTACCATTCATTGAAAACGGGAAGCTGGAAAAACTGGTTGCTTTGAATGCCTACGACAATGTAATGCCCTTCAGCATTGAATTGCTTCTTAAAATCCTGGAATTGCTGAAAATCTTCATCTGAATCAGGAATGACCCTTGGAAAATCGTAGGCCAGCTTTACATTAGATGCATGATAGGCCATGAAGGCCGTCCCCATTGCCAGTAAAATCAAAAGCAGAATCCTGTTCCGAATGATAAAACTCGATATCTTCGCCCACATTCCTATTTAAATTGAGAAGCAAAAGTAAGGGAATTGATTGGTAATTGTTCGGAGGTTGACCAAGCTATTTAGAACAATGCAAATTATCTTGTTCCCGGGGATTAAATTTAATAATAAGAGGTTTTAGGCTAACTATATGGTGGGACAATCATTTTCTAAGCTCTTAATAGAAATATTTTGACAAGCTAATGGCTTTACATTGGCGGTGCCATCTTAACCTCATCCTAATTTTACGTTTGATTCAGCATGGATAGGCCATCGTAAAGATTATTTGAATCCTTATACTACGCTTTTAATGGCTCTCCTCTAAGAGATTTTAAAGGTTCGTGCTCATTGGTCCGGAAAATATTCCGGCTCATCATATTTCATCAGGTCAACATTCCCAACTGAGGTTATTTCGCAGTGCAAAATGATAAAAACAAAATGTTATGATGACCATGAAAAATTGCTATTGGACCACTTTGATTGCATTTTTAGCAGTGAAGTTGCTTTTGATGGACCCTGCAAAAAGCCAAAACATTACCCAAACCATTAGGGGTGAAGTTGTTGAACAACAATCCAAAAGGCCTTTAATGGGTGCTAATGTAGTGGTAACAAGCCTCGAAAAGCCCAAAGGTACCACCACCAATAAGGAAGGTGAATTTAAAATTGAAAAAGTACCGATTGGCCGGCAAAAGGTCCAAGTAAGCTATTTGGGCTACAAAAATCAAACATTCACCAACCTTTCCGTTGAATCAGGAAGTGAAACCATTTTAAACGTTAAAATGGAAGAAAAAGTCATTGAAGAAAAGGAAGTAGAAGTCACCGCTGATCAGGATAAGATGGAGGCAAATAATGACATGGCCACCGTCAGTTCCCGCAGTTTTACGATTGAAGAAAGCCAAAGGTTTGCTGGCTCAAGAAATGATGTTGCCCGCATGGCCTCGAATTTTGCGGGTGTTCAAGGAACCGATGGTTCTGTCAACGATATTGTAATCCGAGGTAATTCGCCTATTGGTTTACTTTGGCGCATGGAAGGGATAGACATCCCCAATCCCAACCATTTTGGTGGATATGGCTCCACTGGCGGGCCGGTAAGTATGCTCAATAACAACACACTGGCTCAATCGGATTTTTACACGAGTGCTTTCCCGGCTCAATATGGGGATGCCTATTCCGGAGTATTTGATCTGCAAATGCGCAAGGGCAATGATGAAAAGCACGAATTTCTCGGACAAGTCGGATTCAATGGTTTTGAAGGCGGCTTAGAAGGCCCTATTAACCAAGAGAATGGTTCTTCTTATATGGTTAATTACCGCTATTCAATGCTCAGCATTTTAAAACAATTGGGCCTTAATTTTGGCACAGGCACAGCCGTCCCCAAATACCAAGATGTCAATTTTAAATTACATTTTCCCGGTCAAAATGGAGGGCATCTTTCAGTATTTGGCTTGGGCGGTAAAAACCAAATCAAATTTTCTTCTAAATCTTCCGGCAATTCTGGAGATAACCTTTATACCAATAACCAATTTGACATATTGAACAAGAACCAAATGGGGGTTTTGGGTGTAAAAAAGCAATGGCTGCCAGGGGATCAAACAGTGGCCACGCTTACCTTAGCTGCTACCCACGATAAAAATACAGTACAAACAGATTCCGTTACTAATAATGACAAGAAAGACAAAAAGCTGGTTTATGATCAGAACTTCGTAGAAAACAAACTTTTTAGCTCCTTCAAGGTAGATCATAAAGTTAATAGCCAACACTCCTTTGAAGCTGGGATAAGGGCTAATCATTTCCGTTTGAATGTGGTCGACAGTGTATTTAGCAATGCCGTCAATGACTACCGGAAAACGACAGATTTTAAAGGAAATACCAATCAATTGAACCCCTATTTGGCGTGGCAATTCAACGTTACCGACCAATTAACCATCAATTCAGGACTGCACAGTACTTGGCTAACCCTTAATGATCAGTTATCTTTAGAACCCCGTATAGGGGCAGAATATCAATTCGGGCCCAATACCTTTAATGCGGGATTTGGCTATCACAGTCAAAAGGCCCCCATGAACCTTTATTTCCAAAAACATGAAGTAAAACCCGGAACCTACGAAAAAACCAACCAGGACCTTGGTTTTATTAGAGCTTATCATGGCGTTATTGGCTACGAGCGGCAATTATCGCCAACCCTCCGCTTAAAAGGTGAGGCTTATTACCAGGATATCAGTCAAGCCATTGTTGAAGAAGGCAGCACCCCCTATTCCATTTTAAATTACAGAAGCTTTAGAAACAACCCGAGCAACCTCAAAACAGGAGGAGAAGGCACTAATTATGGCCTGGACTTAACCATGGAAAAATTTATGGATGAGGGTTTTTATTACCTGTTAACCGGCAGCCTTTATAAATCACAATACAAAGGCAGTGACAGCGAACAAAGGTCCACTGCCAATGATGGTAATTTCCTTACCAACTTTGTATTTGGTAAAGAAATCGAGCTGTGGAAGGACAGGTCTGATAAAAATACCAAAACTTTTCTGGTACTTGATGGAAAAGTTGCCTATGCCGGTGGCAAGCATTATACGCCAATTGACGAGAAGGCTTCAAGGCAGAGCAATGAAGTTAAATACCAAACCGATCAAGCTTACAGCGACCAGTTCAAAAATTACTTCAGAGCCGACCTAAGAACAGCCCTAAAGATCAATGGTGAAAACATAACCCAGGAATTTGCCATCGATGTACAAAACATTACAGACCACCAGAATCCGTTAAGGCGTAATTTTAATAAAGCTTCCGGCGAAGTTGAAACTATTTATCAAACGGGCATTTTACCAGTAGCTCAATACAAGATCCAATTTTAAGCTTTAGATAATTTAAATAAATCAAAAGCCACAAGTTTAATCCTTTGGTAAGCTAAAAAAAGGATTGGCATATGATGAGGATGGTAGAAGATTTGGATAAATAAGCATTAAAGTAGTTATTTGATTTTAGACAAAGCTTAAAAATGTTCCGCATGGATACTAAAAATTAGCGGAGGATGTAGATCATGACCAAAGTAGTTGAATGCAAATCAATAATAAGGGAGGCCAAAAGGCATGCATTTTAAGCTTAATAGAAACCAGATCATTGCCATTTTAGTGATATCAATCATACCGGTGATGGTATTGTCGATTCGAGACGTCATCGCTCAAGGTGCCAACATAATTGAAGTCTGGCAATGGCCCAAGTTCTTTGCTAGCCTGGGTTTTTCCTTAGCGGTTACCTTTTGCATTTATGCCGGTAATACCTACATCCTCCGCTACCTTAACCTTAAGATGCCATGGGGCCAACACCTTGTTCAACGCATTTTGATTGAGGCCTTCCTAACCATTGTTTATTCTGCGTTAACCATGGCTTTGCTTTACATGCTCTATGCCAAGCTTTTCGCTTTTATGGAGGTTAGCCGCATAGCTTTATTCCGGAACATCTTTATTGCTGTGGTGATCACCATTATCGCTGTATCCATTATTGAAAGCATCAACTTTTTCCATAGTTGGACTCAAAGCCAGGTTGAAAAAGAACGATTGCAAAAGGAAAATATTCAAGCCAGGTTTGAAGCGCTTAAAAACCAATTGAATCCCCATTTTCTATTCAACAGCCTGAATGTCCTTTCTTCACTAATCCATAAAGATCCGGACTTAGCGGAAGATTTTGTTGAAAAGTTATCCAAGGTATATCGTTATTTACTGGAAAACAGAGATCGAAAATTGGTGCCTTTAAAAGATGAAGTAGATTTTTTAAAGGCTTATACCTTTCTTCAAAAAAGCCGTTATGGGGCTAATTTGCAAATTGACCTCAACATTACTGCTTCCCAGGAGGCCTTTTATTTACCACCTTTAACCCTTCAATTGCTTTTGGAAAATGCGGTAAAACACAACGTAATTGCCAAGGATCAACCACTCACCATATCGGTAGAAACCGATGAGGACCACTATTTAACAGTCCGTAACAATCTTCAGCAAAGGGGCGACCGAGAATGGTCTGCAGGCCTTGGTATTGCCAACCTAAAAGAACGATACCACTTTTTTACCGAAGTAGAACCTGAATTCGGGACCAACGGCAATCAATATTTTGCCAGAGTGCCCTTGCTAAAAGAAAACAACCTATGAAAGTCTTAATCGTAGAAGATGAAGATTTGGCAGCAGATCGGCTTGAAAGGATCCTCAACAAAGTGGATCCAAGCATAGAAGTTATGGAAAAGCTGGATTCCGTATCAGCCACCGTCAAATGGCTTAAGCAACATGAGCCGGAATTGATATTTTTGGATATTCACCTCTCTGATGGTTCTGGGTTTACCATATTTAATCAAGTCACCGTACCTGCACCTGTTATTTTTACCACTGCTTACGATGAATATGCCATCCAGGCCTTTAAAGTTAATAGCGTGGATTATTTGCTCAAACCCATTAGCAAAGATGAACTGCATCAAAGCTTGGAAAAATACAAAAGCCTTTACCAGGATTCGAAATGGTCTCAAGAACACATTGATCAATTATTGCAGAATATTCAGCTTCAAGCTTCACAATACCAAAAGCGGTTATTGGTTCAGGTGGGCCAAAAACTTAAATCCATACCCACTCATGAGATGGCTTATTTTGAAGCCAAAAATAAGATGGTTTTGCTCAATACTTTTGACCAACAGGAATTGCCCATTGATTATTCGCTGGACAAGCTTGAAGAAATGCTGGATCCAACACAATTCTTTCGCATTAACCGCCAGTTGATGATCAATTTCACTGCCATTAAGCAAATGCACCAATATCCCAAAGGGAGGGTTAAAATTGATCTTGAGCCACCCATAAAGGATATTGCCATTGTAAGCGTTGAGAGGGCCAAGGCATTTAAGCAATGGCTTCAGCAATAAAGCCCTTTTAATCATTTATTGATAACCTAAATTCTAATTTTGGTAATTTTGAAGCCATATTTACCTTTTCATTGATCTATGGGTTACAGGCTGGCTATTGTTACCATTTGTTTTAACAACCTTCAGGAGCTCAAAAGCACCATTCAATCCGTTGATGAGCAAAAACTTTTACCTTTCGAACATATTATCATTGATGGTTCCACCTCCACGGAAATTCAAGATTACTTAAAAAGCAGTAATATCCCGGCATATCGCAAATGGACCTCAGAGCCGGATGAAGGCATTAGCGATGCGTTTAACAAAGGCATCCAATTAGCAACTGCTGACATCATCCACATCCTTAACTCTGGCGATTTATATTATGATGAATACACCACGCAAAGAGTCCTCAACACCTTTGAATCAGATACTTCCATAATGTGGACGCATGGGCAATACGTACAGGAAATGGGTGGTAATTGGATTGTGACCGGTAAGCAATTTGATCGTTATGAACTATACCGGGGTATGCATAAAGTTGGTCATCCTACTATGTTTCTAAAAAAAGAGCTTTATGATCAACATGGCCTTTTCGATATTTCGCTTAAATATGCCATGGATTATGATTTGCTTGTAAGGATCAGCCAGGAAAAATTTAAATACATACCTGAACCTTTGATCATTTTTACACCTGGGGGCTTAAGCAATCAACAAAGGATCAAAGCTTTTAATGAGATTGGTGTCATCTACAAACGCTATTTTAAACCAAGCTTTAAATTTTACTACTGGCGGTACCGTATGTTGCTCTTTTACCATTTGGTTGATACCTGGTTGGGGCATAAACTGCTTGCCTGGAAGAATCAGAAAAACTTGGCAAAGGGCTTCAAGCAGTAACATGCAGGACAATATTCATAGATTTTACAGTAGTTTTGAAAGCCAAGAATTTGAGGTATTAGACTTGATGCGTAACTTAATATTTTAAAATGATGGATTTTGTAAAAAAACAGCCCCATGCCAAATGAGCATTTAGAGGTTTCAGCATGCATAATTACTTACAACCGGGAAGAATTTTTGTATGAAGCACTAAAAAGTTTAGCAGAGCAATCGCTAAAGCCACAATCGTACGAAGTAATTCTGGTTGATAACAACAGTACGGACCGTACACCCCAGATTGCTGAAAGGTTTTACAAGGATTTTCCGCACATTAATTTTATATCCGTGATAGAAGAAAAACAGGGAGAATCTGCTGCAAGAAACAGGGCTGTAGTAGAAGCCCATGCGCCTTTGGTTGCTTTTATCGATGATGATGCCATTGCCACGCATGATTACCTGCAACGAGTTGTAGATTTCTTTAACAACCATAGCCAGGTAATGGCCGGGGGTGGTAAGATATTGCCTTATTTTCACCCCAGTGGCGAAAAACCTGAATGGCTAAGCCATTACCTGTTGGGGCTTGTTTCTTGCGTGGATCTTGGTGATGAAATCAAACCATTTCCCAAATATCCGATAGGATGCAACATGATCTTCAGAAAAGCGGTTTTTGATCAATTGGGTAACTTTGATAGCCGATTGGGGCGAAAAAAACGCAACCTTATCGGAAGCTCCGAAAAAGAAATGTTTATACGGATGAAACAAGCAAAAATGCCAATTTATTACCTCCCGGATGCATTGGTATACCACACCATGCCCGAAGAGCGAATCTCGATGGATTTCATTGGGCGGATGTCGATCGGAATGGGGCAGAGTGAACGGATCAGGCTTCAAAATTCCACTTTAGGCACGCAACTTAAAATTTTGATCGACCAAACCATTAGAACCGTTGGTACCTATATCATCTCCTTAACTTATTTTTTGCAAGGCGAAAAGGCCAAAGGGCAAATGCTTATCTGGTATCGCCATTGGTTTATAAAAGGGTTCTTTGATCCACACAATGAGGCTTATGCTTGAGGGGGTAGGTTTCAGGCTAACATTAGCCCAAATCCGTGATTTGTTCAAAGTTGCTTATTGCTCATTGTTGGTGATCTATAGTACTTATCAATGAATAAGAATTTTTGTTCAATTGACCTGTTATAACCCTTTATTCACAATGTCACTTACTTCTTGCCTTTTTTACGCTGTTTCGAAGTTTGTTTTGATTGTTTAGCCTTTGCCTCTTCTTCAACCTTAGGCGGATTCTTGATCACTTGGCGTATCTCGTAACCTAACCCAGCAAATATGATAAGCAATGATAGTAGAGAAGAGGCCAATGATACAATTTCATACCGTTGATAGGTGGGCGGATCAAACTCAAAACGAATGGTATGTTCACCTGCGGGTATTTTCATACCTCTGAGTACATAATTTACTTGCATGTGCTTTACCTTTTCACCATCCAAATAAACTTGCCACCCTTTGTGGTCATTGTAGTAAATCTCTGAAAATACAGCAAATTGAGGGCTTGAAGCCTTTGTTTTGTACTTAACTTCATTGGGCTCATACATCGTTAATTCAATGGACCCATTTGGATCATAATCAGGCTTGAAACCTCCAATGTAATCCTGATATTTTTCATTATAAATGGCTGTGTTGAGTGGATCAATCTCACCTACTTGGTCAATGGCTTGATCAGCACTTGCTACCTTTTGAAGATTTCTCACAAACCAAGCATTTCCATACGCTGAGGGATTTTTCACTGGAATTTCTCTTTTCTGGGAACCCACAATTAAATAACGCATGTCAAGCATGTTAAGAATTGTCAACTCCTCAGCTTTAGAGGGTTGGATGTATCTTTGTACAGGTTCATTGGTTTGTCTGTTTTGGAGGAGATTACGACTTCTCAGGTTTTGCTGCAAATAAGCGATTTCATCTTGAATTTGATAATCAATAAGCTCTTGATAACGACCTAATTTAGCCCCATGGTAACCGCCAATGGATTTATGGTGGTAAGAAGTAGTGGCGTCATTGAACGGGCTTACGGTTAAATTCAAAACCCTGTAATTAGGATCTTGATCCTTTAAAATTTGCCGATCAGCATAAGATTTACTAAAATCTTTGGATTCTTCTTGTTCTTCTACAAAATTATCGGCATTCAAATAGCGTTTATCTACAGCCCATAGATCTACCAATATCAATGCACCAGTTCCCACCAATATAATTTTTTTGTTAACAATGGTTCCAAAAACGTATAGGTACAACAATCCAGCACCCAAGGCTATAAAAATAAAGGATCGCCACGCATCTGCCTGAAGCAGTTCTTTTCGGTCAGCTTGTAAGGCATTCAACAATTCAGGCACATTTTTACCCAAAGTAGCCTGGTTTTGCTGGCTGGCGAAGTCCAAAAACAAGCCCGGTACCAACGCAAATATTAAACATAAACCTCCCACGATACCGAATGAGTAATGAATCGCCTTTATTAGTTCATTTTTGGTATATTTATGCTCAATAAGATTTTTAAGGGCCATCATGCCTAAGAAGGGAAATGCAAATTGTGCTATGAACAAGATCATGGTAACACTTCTGAACTTGTTATAAAATGGCACATAATAGAAAAAGAAATCGGAAAGTGGAGCGAAATTCTTACCCCATGCTAACATGATCGACAGTAAAGCAATAATTAAAAGCCACCACTTGGCAGGCCCTTTAACCAGAAAAAGCCCCAATACAAAAAAGAAACAAACCAGGGCACCAAAATAGCGAGGACCTGAAGTGAAGGGTTGATCACCCCAATAGTGCGTCATTTGCTGGGCATATTGCTGGATGTTGTCCCGGTTCCTTAATTGCCTTATTGCTTGGAATGTTTCACTTTCACGATCGTTAAGGAAAGATTTCATGCTTGACCCACCATGAAAATTAGGTATTAAAATGGTGCCTGTTTCTGGTATACCATAGCTCCACCTAAGGGCATAATCTTTTGAAAGTCCAGTACCTCCTTCATCTTCCTTACTGAGATCAGATTCTCCGCGGATGGTTTCTTTACTATATTCATAAGTAAGTCCAAGATCAGAAAGATTACAACCAAAACTTAGGATTGCACCAAGTAACAATACGCCACATCCCTTCCCAAAAAACTTAAGATCCTGATTTTTTATGGCGGTTATTAATTCAATGACTAAATACACTGCAATGATCATCGCTAAATAATAAGTGATCTGGGGATGGTTGGTATTAATTTCTTGAGGCAGGAACATTACAGTAATAGCTCCTCCAAGTATTAACTTTCTTCGCCTAATGGCTAGAATTACACCGGCCATGACAAGTGGCGCAAAACCTATTGCGTAGCTTTTGGTCATATGGCCTGCCTCGATAATAATTATATTGTTGCTGGTAAATCCAAAACCCAAAGCCCCAAGAATACTTAGAGGAATGGACAAACCCCAGGCAATTAACATGAAATAAAATCCTACCAGGTAAAGAAAAAGAGAATTGGCAGGCTTAGGTACGGTTTTTAAAAGTGGCTTCTGAACTTTAGCAATCATGAACATATTGTAGTCATGACCCCCCAGCATCATATAAGTGGGCATACCTCCAAACATAGAATTGGTCCACCAAGTATTTTCGCCCGTTCTATCCTCAAAATCGCGTGCTTGTTTGGTCATGCCTTCCCATTGCTTAATATCTTGTTGGTTAGCTTCCTGGCCTTCCAAAACTGGATGCATGTAAACAAAAGTTATAACAAGAAAGCCCAATACCACCAAGACGTGAGGTAAAATATGACGTTTGAACAATAGAGAATTCATTGGCTTAAATTTGGCATTTACGCAAATATAAATGTAATGGCAATTTCAAAATGGGTGAATTGAAAATCTTTAAGATAAAAAACTTGTTGTTAGCATAAATTCTGATCTTTTATCATAGATTCAGCAATCTAAGCGATAACATCAAACCTTGATTGATCCAATGGCGTAGAAATGGGCAAACAATCACATGATCATATCATCTTTTTTGACGGTTATTGCAATTTGTGCAATGGCTTCATTCAATGGATAATCAAACGTGACCCGGATGGAATATTCCACTTTGCTCCGCTTTCATCAGCGTTTGCCCAAAAAAAGCTCAACTATGACTTAAAAGAACTCGCCAGTGTAGACTCCATAATCTTATGGGAGCACGGGGAAGTTTACATTAAATCCACTGCGGCCTTAAGAATAGCAAGCAAGTTGCCTTTTCCCTGGCCTTTGTTCGGTATTTTCCGTGTTGTTCCGGTTTTTTTAAGAAATTTGATTTATGATCAGATTGCCAAGCATCGTTACCAATGGTTCGGGAAAAGGCAGGAGTGCATGGTTCCTACGCCCGATGTTCAAAAAAGGTTTATAGAAAACATGGATTAATCTTTGATCAATAGCTTTTTGCGTTGGATCAGGTTATTTGCTTTTGAAGAAATTTTTACGAAATAAAGCCCGGAGGAGAAAGTGGAAACATTCAAACTTTCTCTTTTTCCTGATTGCTTGAATTGTTGATTGAACAACCTTTGCCCTTGAATATTATAAATTTCTACTTGGTAGTTGGATGGTGATCTTTGAAGCTCCCATTCAATGTAAATATGGTCTGAAGCTGGATTGGGGTAAATTTTTAAATCGTTGGTATTTTGCAAAGCATTTTGATTGTAGGAGGCTGGAATGGAATCTCTAATGTCTTGCGTTTCCAGTAACATTAAACCTCCCCTCATATTCCCAAGCATAATATCCGGTAAGGAGTCCTTATCCAATGACGCAACAGCTGGATAAGTTCTATTACCCATCTCCTTTTCTACTTTTTGTTGTTCAATTTTATTATAGATGACTTGATTCATGGCTTCAAAAGTGTCATTAAGGTTGTCCGTTATGTCCCAATAAAATTGAATACCATTGCTATTGGTACCCAGCAATAAGTCCAAAGCCCCGTTTTGATCAAGATCTGCTACAATTGGGCTTAAAAAAGCATATTTTTCTTCTTCAATGTGGCCAAATTTATCATCGACCTTCTTGAATTGCGGGATTCCACTTCCACCATTACCCGTATTTTTATAATAAAACAAATCCTTGTAATTTTTCCCGATTACCAAATCATTTCGTCCATCTCCATTGATATCTGCAATTGCGGGTGCGCTTGAGCTACCAACATCGATGTTGGCTAAGTTTCCGGTAGTTTTTTTGAAATCGGCTTGCTCTCCTTCATTTGCTTGATCCTCATAAAAATCGAGTTGGCCATCATACGAGCCCATCAGTAAGTCTTGCTTACCATCCCCATTTAAGTCACCAAATCTTACAACCAGATCCGTGATGCTATCCTTTTTTAAGTTCAGATAATCATTATTAACCTTATCAAAAACAGGATTGGTAGCATTGCCTTTGTTTTCATAAAGAACGATCCGGTCTTGCGTATTGCCTGTTTTAGTATAACTTCCTGATGTTACTACAAATAAATCTAAATCCCCATCTTTATCATAATCAAAGAATGCAGGAGCAGAACGGCTACCCAGGTCAATGGAATATTCCTGTAAAAATGAGTTTTTAACAAATTGATAATCAGGGTTTTGAGTGGAGCCATTGTTCTTGTAATACAATATTTGATTCAAGCTTTTACTTTCACGGCTGGCTTGTGGTGTTACCACCAGGTCTTTTGCTTGATCCTTATTCACATTTACTTCAAAAGCAGCGGGGAATTTAGGGAGATCAACAGGTTTTGATTTTGGGAACCCTTTAAAATAATTGATCATCGTATCTCTGGTATAATCATAGTCTGCTTTGCCATTTTCAGCGTATACCAAATCATTGAAACCGATGTCTCCAAGAATCAGATCCTTGTCGCCATCGTTATCCGTATCTTTAAGTAATATGGTAGAGCCTGAATGCAACTGCCCCTTTTTGCGTCTTAGTTTAATACAATTGGTATCATTAATATTGAGGTCATTGGTCCTGGCATTTTCTGTAAAACTCCCCCAGCATCGATCTTCTTCAAACAGCACCAGACTGTCCAAAGAATAACCTTTTTCCAAGGCATGGTTTTTATAGTAATAAATGTTGCTACCCCTTGCAAAAATGGCGATGTCCATGTCCCCATCTCCGTCAATATCATCAAAGCCAGGAATGTCTGTTCTATTTACGTATATGATCTGTTTAGCCGTATCTGATTTTGAAGGAAAATACCCCTTTAAGTTTTCGGTAACCAGCTCAAACGCTATACTATTATTTGTAGATACATTTTTATAAATGATGATCTCCCCTGCATCATTGGTAAAAAACAAGTCTTTTTTCCCATCTTGGTTGTAATCCTTAGTGATAAATGAAACAGGAAATCTTGGAACAGGAAAACCAGCTTCATATCTGGGTGCATAAGAAAAGAAATCGCCTAAATCGTTATTTCTTTTGGTAAAGGTTAAAATACGATCATCTTTGCGGTCAAAAACTACTAAATCATCTAAGCCATCATTGTTTAGGTCAAAATTATTAAAGTGTGAATTAAAGAACCCTCCCGTATAAGGGTTAGGTACCCGGTTATCAAACTTGTTCTTAAACTCAGGATGGTTGCCCAGGAAGTATTTTACATTACCCTGCCCATATATTGAGCTGACCAATGCTAAAAAAACACAGACTAAAAAAACTCGCTTCATGTTCTTTTATTTTAGTTAATAAATCAAACAAAAATAAAGCATTTAGTACTCGAATAAACTAAAATTTTTACCCCAATATATTTAAATTGCAAAGAAATTCAGGCTTTCATGGAATTAGAATCGTTATATCAAATTTACCTTGCCAATCCCCATGTAGTTATTGACTCAAGGGAGGTGCAGCCAAACTCTATTTTTTTCGGGTTCAAAGGAAGCAATGTTGACGGCAATAAGTTCGCGCATGATGCTTTAGATAAAAGGGCCGCATTGGCTGTTATTGATAATTCAGAGGTTTGGGCACAACTTCCCAACCGTTATAAAGATAAAACTTTTTTTGCTGAGAACACGCTTCATGCTTTGCAAGGCCTTGCAGAACACCACAGAAATCAACTCGATATACCCATTATTGCCCTTACTGGCTCTAACGGAAAAACAACAACCAAAGAACTTCTGCAACGAGTACTATCTCAACAATTCAACGCCTTTGCTACGCCGGGTAATTTTAACAATCACATTGGATTGCCTTTAAGCATTCTACAAATTTCCTATTCGCACGAAATAGCAGTCCTTGAATTCGGAGCCAATCATTTAGGAGAACATAGCAAACTATGTAGATTAGCAAAACCTGATTATGGCTTAATCACCAATATTGGCAAGGATCACCTTGAAGGCTATGGTGGATGGGAAGGCGTAATACAAGCCCACAAGGAATTTACAGATTTTTTATATAGGAGAAAGGCACATTTCTTCCTTAACAATGATGATGAAACAATTAAATCTATTGCAAAGCCTTTATCTACTTTCACTTATGGGAAAACTACGCATAATAGCCTGGATTGCGCTGGCTACATTAACGCTTTATTTCCATTTCTATCTATTACGGTTGAAAAAAACTTATCAAATAGGGGAAGTTCCTTTCAAATTGACACGCACCTCTTTGGTGACTTCCATTTTTACAATCTAATGGCGGCTGTTTGTACAGGTCAGTATTTTGGAATTTCTAACTCACAGATCAAAGAAGCATTGGCGAGTTATGTACCTGCCAATAACAGGTCTGAAGTGATAGAAAAAGGTACCAATAAAATCATCCTCGATGCTTACAATGCCAACCCAAGTAGCATGCAGAAAGCACTTGAAAATTTTGATAAGTTAGATGCCAAACACAAAATAGCAATCCTCGGTGACATGTTTGAGTTGGGAAAATACAGTGAGCAAGAACACGCTACAATTGTCAATATGCTAAAAAACCGGAATTACAAGATCGTGTTAGTAGGCAATGAATTTGGTAAGTTTAAAAACCAAATTAATGGCCTTCATTTTCCTGACTTTCAAGCAACTAAGACATGGTTTGAAAAAAATAAACCATCCAATACCTGGGTCTTAATAAAAGGCTCGAGGGGGATGGAGCTTGAAAAGATTGTAAAATAACTTAGTTTCAAATTCTGAATTACAGCTCGATTGTCTTACTTCTTTCTGGACCTGTAGAGATCATTTTAAGAGGAACTTGTAGATAATCCTCAATATAATCAAGGTATTCTTTTAGTTTTTGGGGTAATTCCGAATAGCTTTTAATGTTGGTTATGTCATTTTTCCAACCTTCAAATTCCTTATAAATAGGTTGGGCACCATTTTCCTCAAACAATAGGGCGGAAAAACTGACATCCCCTCCATGGTCTGTTTGATATTTGGTGCATACCTGAATATTATCCAGTTCATCCAACACATCGGCTTTTGTAACCATGAGCCGATCCACGCCATTTAACATGACAGAATATCGAAGGGATTCAAGATCAAGCCAGCCACACCTTCTGGGCCTTCCGGTTGTCGAGCCAAATTCATTTCCTTTTTCCTTGATCTTGTCACCAATTTCACCATCTAACTCAGTAGGAAATGGACCTTTACCAACCCTTGTAGTATAAGCCTTGAAAACGCCATAAACATTGCTTATTCGTTGGGGCGGAATTCCCAAACCAAGACTTGTTGCTCCTGTCAGGGTGTTGGAGGATGTTACAAAAGGATAGGTACCAAAACTAATATCAAGCAAACTTCCTTGTGCTCCTTCCGCTAAAACGTTGTTTCCTTGATCGATTTGTTCATTTAAATATTGCTCAGTATCCATTATGTTCAATGACCTTAATTCCTCAAGGGCTTCTAACCAATCATGATCTTCAACCTCTACGTTATACTCAAGCTGGGCTAACTTGGTTTTATGCTTTTGCTTTAAGCCCTGATATTTTTCGTCAAAATCTGACGCCAAAGCATCACCGATTCTTAGGCCACTTCTCCCCATTTTATCCATGTAAGCAGGTCCGATACCTTTCAAGGTTGAACCAATCTTTTGCTCACCATTTTTATTTTCATAAGCTGCATCCAAAGCCCTATGTGAAGGCAAAATCAAGTGGGCAAACCTACTGATTTTTAACTGCTCAGGATTGAATACACCATCTTGTTTAAGCGTGTTGATTTCATCTTTAAGCATAAGAGGATCGACCACCATTCCACTTCCAATCACATTTTGCACGTTGGAATGGATCATACCGGAGGGTAAAGTATGCAATACATATTGCTTACCACCAACTAAGAGCGTATGACCAGCATTGGGGCCTCCTTGAAATCTAGCTACTACATCATATTTAGGTGCAAGTAGATCAACAATTTTTCCTTTCCCTTCGTCTCCCCATTGGAGACCAAGTAAAACATCAACGGGCATAAAAATTGGTTTTTAGGTAAGGATTAAGCGAGGTTTTTTGAACAAGTTAAACATTTACCATCTTCATCAACACGAGGCTCTCCATATAAGGTAAGGGAATGATTTTGTATATTAAAATGCAGAAGATCCCCCATCATGTTTTGTATTTGTTGAATCCGTGGATCGCAAAACTCAAGCACCTCATTGCAATTATTACATATTAAATGGTCATGCTGCCTGTATCCATAAGATTTTTCATACAAAGCAACATTATCGCCAAATTGTTGCTTAACCACCAATTTACAATCCAACAACAAATTAAGGGTATTATAAACTGTAGCCCTGCTAATGTGGTAGTTCTTTTGTTTTAGTTCGAGGTAAAGCTTTTCCACATCAAAATGATCATCCCTGGAGTAGATTTCCTCCAAAATTGCAAACCTTTCAGGAGTCTTCCGATGCTTTTTCTCCTCGAGGTATTCAGCAAATAATTCTTTGGCTTCTTTTATATTACCTTCTGATGGCATAAAATTATTTCAATAAGTTGCAAAGTTAAAAAGGTAAATGGGAATTTGACATCAACTAAGGGGCGTTGCCCTTAACAACAATAATAGAATACGTATTGCTTTTTATTTTTAATAGATTTAAATTCAAGGCTTAAGTTTGAACAAAAGCCCTTTATATTGCTACCATTGGTTTAATACTAAAAAGCTTAATTTTTGATTATAATAATTCAAATTTAAGCGCCATTAATTTGCTAATCATTTTCTGCTGGTAAAATGGCTTCATGGGTACCGCTATCAGCACTTAACTTTTCTTCTACCTCATAACGAGAAACTTTATCAATGCCTTTCAAAGCGCTGATCTTTTTTATAATACTATCCAAATGCTCAGTAGCATAAGTATAAAGAACAATGGAGCCTTCAAATGCCCCGGCCTTGGAGGATAAAGTAATGGAATCCATGTTGACCTTATGCTCGTTGGAGATGATATCCGTGATGCTGCTAACAATTCCAATGCTATCTATTCCCATGATTTTAATACCAACAGGAAAAGCCTTCACATCCTTTATTTCTGATGTGGTCCATCGAGCTTTAACGATACGGGAACCATATTTGGACATAAGCCGGATTCCATTGGGGCAATTGGTGCGGTGAATTTTAATACCACTGTTTAATGTTATAAAACCGAATATATCATCACCTGGTATTGGGTTACAACATTTAGCAAATGTATAATCGTTATCAGCCCTATCACCCACTAAAATAACATCTGGTTTATCCTTTTTGGAAAGCTGATGTTGAGACGCCTGCTGTTTTTGATGGCCGTTGGTGGCGATTTTATCCTGGTCTTTAAAGTGTTTTAATTTATCCTGCAATTCAGCTTCTTGGATACTTCCATTGCCAATTGCATGATAGAAGTTGGTAGTGGCATCATAGTCATAAAAGTTAACCAACGCCTCTATGATGGTATTGGAAAAATTAATTTGAAGCTCTTTAAAGTTGCGCTCTAATAGTTTTTTACCGTTTTGGGCAGTGATCCTTTTCTGCTCTTTCAGCGCATTTTTGATCTTGGATTTAGCTTTCGCAGTAACAACGTAATTCAGCCAATCGTTTTTGGGTGTTTGCTTACGGGAGGTTAAAATTTCGACCTGATCTCCACTTTTTAGCTTATGATTTAACGGTACAAGCTTATGATTGACCTTAGCCCCAAGACATTGATTGCCAACTTCTGTATGAATTTCAAAAGCAAAATCCAAAGCTGTCGAATTGACTGGCAATGTAATCAATTCTCCTTTGGGTGTAAACAAAAACACTTCATCAGCAAATAAGTTAAGCCTGAAATCATCAAAAAAGTCAAGCGCATTGGATTCAGCATTTTCAAGCAATTCCCGAACTTTTCTTATCCAATCCTCCAAACCAGCATCTACATAGCCGCCTTCTTTATACTTCCAATGGGCTGCATACCCCTTTTCGGCTATTTCATGCATACGATTGCTTCTTATTTGAACCTCGACCCATTTGCCGTTGGGCCCCATTACAGTGGTATGCAATGATTCATAGCCATTCCCTTTTGGGGTAGAAATCCAATCTCTTAAACGGTTGGGATTGGGTTTGTAAAAATCGGTAATAATGGAATAAATCCGCCAGCAATCTTCTTTTTCACGTTCAGGAGGTGTATCAAGTACGATTCTAATAGCAAAGATATCATAGATCTCCTCAAAAGGTATGTTTTGTTGCTTCATCTTTTGGTAAATAGAATAAACAGACTTTGGTCGACTCTTAATGTCGTATTTGAGTCCATTCTGATCCAACCTTTTTTGAATCGGATTTATAAATTTTCGTATGAAGCGCTTCCGCTGTCCACTGGAGGATTGAAGTTTGCTTGCGATCTCTTTATAAATCTTGGGTTCTGTATATTTTAAAGCAAGGTCTTCAAGTTCCGTTTTGATGCTGTAAAGCCCAAGCCTGTGGGCCAGAGGTGCAAACAAAATCATGGTTTCCGATGCAATTTTCAATTGATTTTGCCTCGGAACTGAATCAAGTGTCCGCATATTATGAAGGCGGTCTGCGATCTTAATCAAGATCACGCGTACATCATCGGCAAGGGTTAGCAAAATTTTACGGAAATTCTCGGCCTGGATGGATTGCGATTTTCCAACCACCCCGGAAATTTTGGTGAGCCCGTCAATAATAGTGGCTACTTTTTTGCCAAATGTAGCTTCAATGTCTTCAAGTGTAACATCCGTATCTTCTACAACATCATGCAAAAGAGCGCTAACGATAGAAGTTACGCCCAAGCCCATTTCCTTGGCACAAATCATAGCCACTGATAAAGGATGGAAGATGTAAAGTTCTCCGGATTTTCTTCGCATCCCCTTATGGGCTTCCATTGAAAAATTGAATGACTGTCTTATTAGCTTTTTATCCTCGGGTTGTATGTTAGGCTTGCATGCCCTTAACAAATTACGGTAGGCATTGATTAACTGCCGCTTTTCTATTTGTTGTGAGGTATTTTGAGTCATTGGTGATCGATTTGATTAACGCCTTTAATAATTCAACCTTAGTTCAAAACAAAATGTTCTAAATTCCAATCTACTTGTTTAGATTACTCGCAAAAATGTAACAAAAATCCTTTAAAAAACAATTATGGTTTTACATTATTTACATGCTTTAATTTTATTGTAATTTTGCATGTTATTTGCGGATGTGGCGGAATAGGTAGACGCGCTAGATTTAGGATCTAGTACCGTGAGGTGTGTGGGTTCGAGTCCCACCATCCGCACTTACAGTTGTTGAAATTTTAAAAGAAGAATTTTTGGAAGTTAAAATTGATAAAAAAGATACTGATAACAACCTTGATGCATTGCTCAAGGTACATTTAGGACCGGACGACTATGAGAATGAACTTCAACAAAAACTGAAAGAATACAGGAAGCAAGTTAATATGCCCGGCTTCAGGAAAGGTAAGGTTCCGCTTAACCTTGTCAGAAAAATGGCAGAAGAGGAAATTAAAAAAGAAAAAATCCCTGAAATCATCAATAAATCTGTTCAGGAGTACCTTGAAAACAACAATGTGGACCTTATCCTAAATCCATTGGACAAAGACGCTGACAAGGAAATTGATTGGAAAAACACCACTGAATTTGAGTTTACCTACGATGTAGGCTTAAAGCCCGAGATCAACATTGACTACGAAAAACTCAAAGAACTGCCCATCAAAAAGGTAAAGATTACTGATGAAATGATCGATGAAGAAATTGAAAACCTGCGCTACAACAAAGGAACTGTAGATCAGGTTGAGGAAATAATAGATGAGGAAAACGTAAGCTTTTACCTGAAAGTGGTTGAATTGGATGAAAATAGAGAATTTCTTGAAAGCGGCTTTGAAAATGAAAAGCATCACCGCATCAACGAAATTCCTCAAAGCTTAAAAAGCGAGCTTTTAGGTAGAAAAGCAGAAGATACCTTTACCATTAATTTGAAAGAGCACTTTGAGGATAATGAGAAGCTTGCCACGTTCCTGGATTCTGATCAATTGACTGTCAAAGATTTAAATGAAGAATTTCAGGTTACCATTACTGCTATTTATCAACTCCAAAAAGCTGAACTCAATCAAGCATTTTTTGATGAAGTATTTGGTGAAGGAGAAGTAAACAGTGAGGAAGAACTTCGAGACAGTATTAAAAAAGCGATTGAGAACTATTATTTAAACCAGGCTGAAAAATATTTGTTTAGCGAGATAAGGAAAAAGATACTCAATGAGCTCGATATTAACCTTCCCGAAGAATTTCTTCAAAAATGGTTCAAACAGGTTAATGAAGAAAAAAGTGAGGAGGAGAAACAACAACAGCAAGACGAAGAAACAGAATATGAACGTTTTAAAGAAGATATGAAATGGATGATGGTCATTGACCATTTTGCTAATCAATACAGTGTTGAAGTAACCTCACAGGAAGTACTTGATCAAACAAAAGGAATGCTTCGGCAAGAATTAAGAAGAATGGGCATGCCGGATATCGATGATAGCCAAGTTGAACAATACGCACAACAGCATTTACAGGAACAAAACAACTACCAAAGAACTTATTACACCTTAAGAGAAAGCAAAGTGTTTGATCAGCTTAAGCAAAATGTCGAATTTCCTGATGAAGAAATCGATAAAAATAAATTTGAAGAACTAATAAATGAAATGAATAATGAGCAACAACCACAACAGTGAATTTGAAAAGTTTGCCAATAAACACTTAGGTATTAGCAGTTCAAAACTTGATTCTTTCCAGAATTACATAACACCAAATATCATTGAGGAACGTCCTATGAATGTTGCTTCAATGGATGTTTTCTCAAGGCTGATGATGGATCGTATCATTTTTTTGGGTGTACCCATCAATGACGACGTAGCCAACATCATCCAAGCTCAAATGCTCTTTTTGGAGTCAACCGATCCCAAGCGAGATATTTTCATCTATGTGAATAGCCCAGGTGGCTCTGTATATCCCGGTTTGGGTATTTACGACACCATGCAGTACATCGGTCCAAGGGTACACACCATTTGCACCGGCATGGCAGCTTCAATGGGAGCCGTTATTTTATGTGCAGGCGAAGATGGAAAGCGATCATGCCTACGCCACTCGAGGGTTTTAATTCACCAACCCATGGGTGGAGCTCAAGGACAAGCAGCTGATATAGAAATTACTGCCAATGAAATCCTTAAGCTTCGGAAGGAAATCTACCAGATCATATCCAACCATACAGGGCAGACACAAGATAAAGTAGAAAAAGATGCAGACCGCGATTACTGGTTGACATCTGAAGAAGCCAAGGAATATGGCATGGTAGACGAAGTCTTGATTAAAAACGAACCCAACAAAGATGAAGAAATATGAAAAAAGGTGATTATTGCTCTTTTTGCTGGAAAGGAAAAGATGAAGTTACCTTCTTGATTGAAGGAAAAGAGGGGTTTATTTGTGATCAATGTGCTAAAGAAGCCAATAGAATTGTAGAAGCAGAGGGCAAGAAAAACGATAAGCAGGCATTCACCAGTAAAATCCATAAGCCCAAGGAAATTAAGGAGTTCCTTGATGAGTTTGTCATTGGTCAGGATCAAGCTAAAAAATCCATTTCCGTTGCAGTTTACAATCATTATAAAAGACTCCTTAGTAATTTAGAAGGCGAAGAAACCCCTGATATTGACATTGAGAAATCCAACATTTTACTGTTGGGTGAAACCGGAACTGGTAAAACCTTATTAGCAAAGACGATAGCAGATATCCTCAACGTTCCATTTTGTATTGCTGACGCTACCGTAATTACAGAGGCAGGCTATGTGGGAGAGGATGTTGAAACCATTCTCACGAGACTACTACAATCAGCAAATAATGATGTAAAAAGTGCTGAAAAAGGCATCGTTTACATTGATGAATTGGACAAGATAGCAAGAAAGGGAGACAACGCTTCCATTACACGGGATGTGTCAGGAGAAGGCGTTCAACAAGCGCTGCTTAAATTGCTTGAAGGTTCTACGGTATATGTACCCCCCCAAGGGGGCCGTAAACACCCTGAGCAAAACTTAACAGAAATTAATACCAAAGACATTCTTTTTATTTGCGGAGGTGCTTTTGATGGTTTGGAGCAAATTATTGAAAAGCGCATCAACAAACAAAATATCGGTTTTAAAAACACAGAGCACAAAGAAGAAGAAGTATCGAACGAAAACCTATTTCAATACACTTTACCACAGGATTTAAGATCTTTTGGCCTTATTCCGGAGCTTTTAGGCCGCCTTCCTATCGTTACACATCTTGACAGCCTTAATAAACAAGCGTTAAAGCAGATCTTAACGGAGCCCAAAAACGCCATCATCAAACAATTTGAGAAGCTCTTTGAAATGGAGGGTATTAAACTGAAATTTACCGATAATGCGCTCGAACACATTGCTGAAAAAGCCATTGAATTTGACCTTGGGGCCAGAGGTTTAAGGTCTTTAATTGAAAACATCATGACGGATACCCTTTATGACATTCCATCGCAAAATGACCTCAAGGAATTTAAAGTAGACCTTAAATTTGTAAAGAATAAATTGAGTGGCTTGAAGTTGAAGCACCTAAAGGTTGCCTGAAACATTCAATGAAGCCATCCTAAATGCAGTTTATGAAAATCAAGGGTTTTCATAAATCTAAATCACTTGATCCCAAGGCCAAGGGTGGGTGTTGTACTAAAAGCTGTAAATAGGTACTTCGATCAAAACCTTTAGGCAATCATTGTTTTAAATTTTACCTTTCACTTCATTACATTCATAAACACAATTGCCATTAGGCCTTAACCCCAAATATTGACTGCTTCAAGCTTAATGGAATCATGGAAAAACATTTTGGCGGTTGCTTGAAATGAATCAGTAAAATCTGACACATAAAATTTATGGGTCATATTTTGAGCATTTGGATGGGATAGTAATTCATTTTGCTCAAGTATATCCTTTGTGTAATCCGCAATTACATCTGTGCTATCAACCACCTTTACATGGTCTGTGTAAAATTCCTTTATTTCATTTTTAATAAGGGGATAGTGGGTACAAGCCAGGATCAAAGTGTCGATTTTTTGAAGCTGGGGCTTTGATAGATAAGTACTAATAATAGTTCTACTGATGTTGTTACTGTAAAAACCCTCTTCAATCATTGGAGCAAGCAGGGGCGTAGATGCTGAATTGACCTTAATCTCGGAATCCAATGTATTGATTTTTCGAGGGTAAGCTCTTGAACGAATCGTACCTTTAGTACCTATAACACCTATCTGCTCAGCTTTTAATTTTTTTACACAATAGTCTGCTACTGGATCGATGACATTAATAATTTCAAGCTGACTGCCAAATTTCTGAAAAAGGTAATGATAGGCCGCTGAAGAAGCCGTATTACAAGCAATAATAATGGCTTTACAACTTTGCCTATCTTTTAAATAATGAAAAATCTTTTCTGAAAACTGCTTGACCGATTGGGAAGATTTATCCCCATATGGCAAGTGAGTTGTATCCCCAAAGAACACGATAGACTCTTTGGGGAGCAGTTGATTGATGGCATGAGCGATGGTAAGGCCACCAATACCAGAATCAAAAACTCCTATCGGACGGTTATCGGTCAATCAATTTGGTGGTTAATTCAAGCCTAGCTTTTGCTTGACAAGGGTAGTAACATCATCACTGTCCTGAGCATATAAAACACCTCCGGCTGAGGTATCGAAGATGTAGCTATAACCATTTTCCTGGGCTACTTCTTTTATGGCTTTATCAATCCGGTCCATTATAGGTCGAAGGAGTTCTTCTCTTTTCTTAGTAACCTCTTTTTGAGCTTCCTGACGGAATTTTTGTATTCTTTCCTCAAGCTGGGTTAATTCTCGTTCTTTATCTTTTCGAACAGTTTCACTCATTGAATTTTGTTGATCTTGAAATTTTTCAAGCTTAGTGCGATATTCTTTCATCAAATTCTCAACCTGGCCCTGCATTTGCTTACTATATTTTTCCAAGTCACTCCGTGCTTGCTTCACTTCAGGCATCATTTGCATTATTTGACTCCTGTTGACGTGGCCGAGATTGGTTTGTTTTTGCTGAGCTGTCGTACTTAAAGTGAGTAAGCTAAAAAGAATGACAGCAGTAAAATTGATTGTATGCATATTCATCAAGGTGATTTTTTATTTGATGCAAAAATATAAAAACATTTTAGTCTTACTTGTCAATGGACGGTTTTCTTTTTTTACCTCCACGTTCCCTTTCCTCTTTTTGTCCCTCATCCATATTTCTTCGCTTTTCTGATTGATTCCTATCCCTTTGCTTACCTCTCTTATTTTCTGAATCTGAGGAAGATTTTTGATCAGGTTGTTGATCGGGGTTAATACCCATCATTTTTAGCACTTCGTCACTTTTATCATACTGGGCATTGGTGTAAAGCATGGTTGTGGCGCTATTGCTTTTATCAAAAATGAAATCGAGCGATTCTTCTTTGGCCAATTTTTGAACCTTATTAAAAACCTTATCCTGGATGGGTTGGATAAGCTCTTTTCTTTTTTGGTACAGTTCTCCTTTTTCTCCAAATTTAGATTCCTTGAATTGTTTCAATTCTTTTTCCTTCTGCATGATCTCCTTTTCACGCTTTTTCTTTTCATCTTGCGGCAAAAGGACTTTCTCGGCCTGATATTCATTGTACATCTTGTCAATCTTGTCAATCTTTTGCTGCGTTTCCTTACGCCATTTTTGCGCTACATCATCCAGCCTCTTCTTAGCAGATCTGTATGAAGGGAGTTTATTGAGAATATAATCCGTATCCACATAAGCAAAGTTTTGGGCTTTCAATGAATTGCCAAGCATGGGAAGCGTAAAAACTACCAACAGCAATATAGCACGTGTCATAACTTTTTATTTTGTAAGGTTACCTGCATAAAAGATACCAAACATACTATAATACTTTTAAAATTGTTGGCCGATTGAAATATGGAAATGACTGGCTTGCTGCTGCTGCCTAAATGGTAACTTATCAAAACCGTAACCCCAATCAAGCCCTAATAAGCCAAACATGGGTAGGTAAATCCTAACCCCGGCACCGGCTGACCGGTATACATCAAAAGGATTGTACTGATCAAAACTACGCCAACTATTTCCAGCTTCTCCATAACCAAGCACATAAATCGTAGCTTGTTTTTGAAGGGTTATGGGGTATCTTAATTCCATGGTATATTTGGTATAAAGACTTGCTCCGTTATTTTCAGAAGCATTTCGATTATCCGGTGCCGTAAGGGCTTTGTCACCATAACCTCTTAACCGAATCAGTTCACGTCCATCAAGGGAATATCCTGTTAAACCATCACCACCAACATAAAATCTTTCAAAAGGCGTTAGGCCAATATCATTATTATAATAGCCCAAGTAACCATGTTCCGCTTTTGAATTAAGGACTAAATCCCCTGCTATGTTCATAAAGTCAGAGGCCGAAAATTTCCATTTATGAAATTCCATCCATTTAAACTTCCGTTGAATGGAGGCTTCTTCGTAATTTACATCGTCAAATGAGGAATACGGTGGAGTGTATTGTACAGAAAAAGAAAACTTAGAACCTGTCTTTGGGTAAATTGGACGATCAACAGAATTACGGGAAAGTTTATGTTTTAAGCTAATGTTAAACGATTCGCCTTTACTAAAGAAATTGGCAAATCGATTAAAATCATTCATAGTATACTTTTGGAAGCTGATCTCATTATTAAGGGTAAAATAATCATCCGGCCATTTTAGTCTTTTACCAAGCCCTACAGTTAATCCTGTAATTCTAAAGTCTCTACGTTCTGGATCTCCTCTTTGTGCACCATTAGACTGAATAGAATGAAAAGCACTTACCGTTAAAGAATTTGGATTCCTTCCACCAAACCATGGTTCTGTGAAAGAGAAATTAAAGGATGTATAGCTCCTCCCGTTAGAATAAGCCCTTACACTTAATTTTTGCCCGTCTCCGGATGGCAAGGGGCGCCATTCGGAAAAATCCGTCAATTTACTTAAAGAGAAATTATTGAAAACGAATCCTAAACTTCCTACTAACTGACCGGCTCCCCAGCCACCTTGTAATTCTACCTTATCTGATGGCTTTTCGCTAACCTTGTAATTAATATCAACCGTTCCGTCTTCTGGATTAGGTTTTGGATTCACTTCCATTTTTTGAGGATCAAAATACCCAAGTTGTGATAATTCCCGCTGAGAACGAATAATATCCGATCTACTAAATTTTTCTCCCGGGCGGGTTCTGATCTCTCTCAAAATCACTTCATCACTTGTTTTCGTGTTACCGGTTACCGTTACCTCATCTACAGTAGCTTGTGCTCCTTCGCGGATCCTGATTTCTACATCAATGCTATCACCAACTACTTTTGTTTCTACTGGCTGAACATTGAAAAACAAGTAACCGTTATCCATGTAAAGGGAGGAGACGTCCAAGCCGCGAGGATTGAACTTGAGTTTACTATTTAACAATTCTGTGTTGTAGACATCGCCTTTCTCAATGCCTAAAATCTCATCAAGGGCTTCCGTTTCGTATTTTGTATTGCCAGTCCAGCTTATATTGCGGAAATAATATTTTTCACCTCTGTCTATGGCAATGTGGATGTTAATCCGGTCTTCAGCAATAAAATAAACGGAATCAGAGACTATCTTAGCATCCCGGTAGCCTTTTTTGTTATAGAAACTGATTAGCTTTTTCTTGTCCGCTTCATATTTGTCAGGATGAAATTTAGCTGATTTAAAAAGGTTCAAAAGACTTTTTTGGTTGGTCTCCTCTAACTTACGCCTTAACTTACGATCTTTAAATTTCTTATTACCAGAGAAGTTTATGTTTTTGATCTTAATTTTCTCGCCTTGATCAATATCAATAATCAAAGTAGTAGTATTCCTGGAAGATGCAGTATCGAATGATTTTTTAACATCAACCTCGGCTTTTAAAAACCCATCCTCCTTGTAATAATCTTTAATCTTTCTTTTAATATTTTGTATCAATTGTTTAGTAACAATATCACCCCTAACGAGCTTTATCTTATCTCTTATATCGGAAGCATCATTTTTGGAAGCACCTCTGATCTTAAATTTGGACAGCCTTGGCCTGGTTTGAACTTCAATTAAGAGATAAAGGTTGCGATTGTTAACATCATCTACTTGAATGGAAACATCTGCAAAAAGCTCTTGCTTCCACAGGTTTTTAATGGCGTTAGAAATTTTTTCGCCCGGAATTGACACTTTTTCGCCTACTTCTAAACCAGAATAAGCTTTAACAATATTAGGCTTGATCGGCCCATTTCCTTTAACAGAAATCCCGCTTAACGTATATTTTACGGGGTTTTGGTAATCGAGAATAATATCGGTATAGGTTTGCGATTGACCGGACGTGTCTTGCTGAGCAATAGATGCTGAAAAAGTTGATAGAAAGCAACCAATAAGAATAAGAATCAACCTCATTTGCTGATTTGTTCGCTCACCTTTCCAAACCTTCTTTCCCTGTTCTGAAAGTCTATTAATGCTTTGTATAGCTCTTCTTGTGTAAAATCTGGCCAATTTTTGCTGCAAAAGTACAGTTCTGTATACGCTAACTCCCATAAAAGAAAATTGCTAATTCTATATTCTCCACTTGTTCTAATTAATAATTCAGGATCCGGAATTTCTGATGTTGTTAGGTACTGTTTAACTTTACATTCATCAATTTTATCCGCATCGAGCTGATCATTTTCAACATCTTGTGCCATTAGTTTTATGGCATTAACAACATCCCACTTCCCACTATAATTCAATGCCAAAACGAGGTTTAGGCCGGTATTATTGCTTGTTTGCTCAAAAGAATCTTTAAGTTGCTCTTGGCAATGTTCCGGTAGGGATTTAATATTACCAATTGACCGAAGCCGAATATTGTTTTTGTTCAAAGTGGCAATTTCCGTTTGCAATGTTGCCACTAACAACTCCATTAAGGCATTGACTTCATCAGTTGGCCTACTCCAATTTTCACTTGAAAATGCGTAAAGGGTTAAGTACTCAACGCCCAGTTCAGCACAAGCCTCAACGGTATCACGAACTGAATCAACCCCTTTATCATGGCCATAAATTCGATCCTGCCCCTGTTCCTTAGCCCAACGACCATTGCCGTCCATAATGATGGCAATGTGTTTTGGAATTCTTGCTTTATTTATTGAACTCTTCAAGTCCTCCATTGTGGCCTGATTTAATGGAATTCAAATTTAATCAAAATTATAACAAACATTGTTCTTAAATGTATAGGAGAGTTTCAGGCCACTAAAAATATACCAATCATTTCTCTGAGGATTACCCCTTTGTTTCCCCTCATAAGCTAAATAGCCCTGGTCATTTTTTGAACGATCAGATAAACTTGATGCTGTTGAACCTTCTTCACTTTCTAAAGTGCTAAGATCCGGGTATTCAGTACTTACATCATCAATAAAATCTGTAAAAGTAGCCCTGTAGCTTGCATAAATAGAGGCATGAAATCTTTTACCCAGCATTACTTTTACTCCACCTCCTATAGGAATAGCGGGCTGAAATAATTGATATCCTGAAGGGCCATCACTGTCTGTTAGCTGCCCCTCCGTACCATACTTGTACAATTCAACAGTATTTCCATTAAGATCGGTTTTGGAATTAAATCTAAATACTGCAATGCCAGTATGAACATAAGGGGTGATCTGTTTGGTATTTAGCCCTTTTAAGAATGGAAAGAAGTTAAATTCAATCTTAGTGTTAAGTTCGGTTATTGAGGTGCGAAATGACAAATGTCTTGCCTCAAGATGATCAAAGTTAGCATCATTCCCTGAGATTTTACCTTGCATAATGCCAATATTCCAGGAAAAATAAGGACTCAAGTTTTTTTGTATATAAATGGCCACACCAGGATGAGATTCTTCAATGGCTAAATCAGGAGCTAAGTCACCTAAATAATTAGTAGCGCCTAAGGCGATTCCAGTTTGCCAGTTTTGGGAAAAAATGGAGGAGGCCGAGAAGAGTAATATAAGTGATAAACACAGCTTTCGCATATTTTTATTGCTTCCTTAACCGTCTCTTATTACGGATTTTATAGCATTATAGATTTTGGAGGTTAACTTCCCTCAACAATTTATTTAGTAAAATTATAGCATTGAGAAGGTACAATGGTATAACTAAGCGTTATGCCACCGAAACTGTACCAATCATTGCCATCTACCGTACCTCGTTGGTCACCAGCTGAAAAGGGGGCCTCTGTTGTAACCTCATCCGATCGGTCAGCTAACTCATTAGCAAGGTTACCGTGAGTAGCTATAAGGACTCTGGATTCAACGTAGGTAGAACTAACATCATCAATATAGTCTGTAAACGTTTTACGAAAACCTGCTTCTAATCCTATGCTCCAGTTTTTATTAAAGGCATGCTTTAGACCAATGCCTAAGGGAACACTTATTTGGGTAAGGCTATATTTATCCCTATCGTTGTATTTAGTAGACCCTTGGCCTTCGGTGCCTAATGGCTGTAGAGAGACCCACTCATCATTTCGTTTAGCTTTAGGTTTAAAACCAAAAACACCAAGACCACCAAATAGATAAGGCGATGTTCTAAGGTTTCTGTCAGTAGTTTTAAAGCCAAAAATGTTCCATTCACCTTGTACTGAAAATTCAAGTATCTGAGAACGAAAGCTTAAATTTCTTTGCTTTCTAAACTCGCTTTCGGCATGTTTATCAGAAGCTGAAACGTGGCCGTAGCTGATACTTGACTTCACGGTAAAATAGGTGTTTGCATTGTACCTGAGAAATAAACTATACCCTGGATTAATTTCTTCTGAAACAACAAATTGATGATTTAAATCTCCATTGTAATTGGTAATCCCCCCTAAAACCCCAACTTCCCATTCTTGTGCTATGCCTAAAATCGGGGTTATCATTAAGATAAATCCACTAAACTTTTTTAACATAGTTGCCTTTTTAGTTATTCAAATTTTAGTCAAGTCTGCTTAGTCAATTAAAACTAAAAATTTAGTTTAATAATTTGTTTTTGAGAAAATATGGAGTTATCGTTTGCCAAGTAAAATATAGTCCTTCGTAAAAGTTCAGATGCAATTTTGGCTTATCTTTATCAGAAAGTATAGCATCTTTTGGAGACAAATGTATAACTTAAAGTAAGCCCTGTAAAAGCATACCAATCTTTAGCGGAAGGACTCCCTCTCGCATCCCCTGGAGTAACAGAATTTTCTCTAGATTCATAAACTACTTCAGCCGCAAGCTCCGAAGTGTTTTGCCTAATAACTTCTGGTTCAACATAAGTTTTGCTTACATCATCAAGGTAGTCAGTAAATGTTTTCCGAAGGCCAACTTCTAATCCGAGACTCCAATGCCTGTTTAGGGCATATTTTAAACCACCTCCAAAGGGTATACTCATTTGGTTTAGATTGTATTTTTCCCGATCACTATATTCATCAGAACCCTGGCCTTCAGTTCCTAAAGGTTGTAATTCTACCCATTCACCGTTGTATTCGGTCTCTGGCTTAAAGTTAAAGAATGATAAGCCAATAAACCCATATGGAGAGAATTTATTTTTCTTACTTGTAGTTGAAAAACCAAGCATGTTCCATTCAATTTGAATGCCAGCTTCGATTATCCGGGTTCTAAAACTCCAATTTCTATTTCTTTGCCAAGTACTTTCTGAATTTGCATCATCGCCGGCAATATTACCAAAATTAACATTGCCTTTAAGGGTAAAGGATTCATTTAAATTGTATCTTGCAAAACCTCCAAATCCGGGCCTTAAGTCCTCGATTTCAAAAGGATACCATATGACATCCCCTTGATAACCTGTTGGCCCTGCCATAATACCAACTTCCCAATCTTGAGAAAATAATCCAAATGGAATGCAAAACAATACGCTCATAATAGACCATCGCTTCATAAAACTTTATTTTATTTCTATATATTTAAAAACCTCCTGAGCATTGATTGTTCCTAATTGTCTTGGAAATTGTAAAACCCGTGAATATGTAAGAATCATTTGCATCAGCATTGCCTCGACCATCACCTTCATCTAATTGCGGTTCGTCAAATTGATCCAATTCATTTGAGCGATCTGATAAATTAGCCGCATCTTCACTTAATTCATCAAAATTTGGATAATCTGTACTCACATCATCCAAATAATCCGTAAAGGTAATTCGATGTCCGACTTCCAATCCAAGGTTCCAACCCTTACCTAAGCTATATTTTAAACCAATCCCATAAGGAATGGCAATTTGAATCAGGTTGTATTTAGAGCCCTCGCCTTCGGTACCTTGGCCTTCTGTACCAAGATCTCTAAGGTCAAATGTTTTATCATTAAAATCCGCTTTTGGAGAAAAATTAAAAACACCGGCTCCAGCAAATACATATGGGGAAATATTATTGTTTTCGCTTCCATTAACGTAAGGAATAATGTTCCATTCTATTTGACCTGATAACTCCAATACGTGGCTTCTAAATCTTAAATTTCGTCGCTCGCGGAAACTAGATTCATCTGAATAATTTTTATCATCACCCGAAACGTAGCCAAAATACAAATTGCCTTTAAAATTAAACCAGGGACTGAGGTAATACCGGTAAAAAGCTCCTACAGAAGGTTGTGTTTCAGATATAGTAATAATTCCCTTTGACAAATCGCCTTGGTATTGAGCGGTTCCAAGGAAAAGGCCGATCTCTTGATCTTGGGAAAAGGTAGGTTTCCATAACATCCCGCTTATTATAACCAATAGTATAGGTAATAATTTGGATTTCATAGTTTTTGCTTTTATTCACGGTTACTAAAAATCGGGGTAAAATTATAAAATTTATTTTAATTTAAGTTAAATATTTAAATTATAGGTTCCTATTATCAACACCCCACATGAGTTTTTCTCTTAGGGTTTGGATAAAGTTTTGCCTATTTAACTTTACAAGTTTAAGCTTAAACTGCGCCTTATGCACTGCCAATTGGTAAGAATAATCCAAGATCTCATACCTTGAATCAAGGGAGACCAAAAAATTGGACCCCCTTCCTTTAACTTCAAAAGATATTACAGATTCATCTGAGACCACAATTGGTCGAATGTTAAGATTATGAGGTGCTACCGGAGTTACGACAAAGTTTTGGGAGTCCGGGAAAATAACTGGTCCGCCACAACTAAGGGAATAACCGGTTGAGCCAGTAGGAGTAGAAACAATTAACCCATCAGCCCAATAGGTATTGAAAAGTTCTCCATTTAAAAACGTATTGATCGTAACCATTGAGGAATTGTCCCGCTTATGGATTGTAAAATCGTTGAGGGCAAAATCACCTTCTTGAAAAATAGTTTTATTGCTTGCTAATTTTATTAAAGTTCTTTCTTCAATAGAAAAATACCCGTTTATAAGGTCCTTAACCGCTGTTTCTGCTTTTTCTTTCGAAATATTTGACAAAAAACCCAACCTTCCGGTATTGATTCCCATGACGGGTACATCACTATTCTTGATGATCGTCAAAGTATCAAGAAAAGTACCATCTCCTCCTAAAGAGATCATAAAATCCATGCCATGCTGCTTAGGATCATCCGATTTATCAAAATAGCCTACATTTGACAAATCCACCTCCTCTTTTAGCTCTTCAAAAAGCTCATGGTAAAGCGTAAATTCAATGCCTTGATCACTTAAAATTTGTAAAAAATTTTGGACCAGGCTTACAGTTGAGTGCTTGAGCATCCGGCTGTAGACCCCTAATTTCATAGGCTTTATTTAGAAAAAGGTTTTAGATGACGAGGCAAAAATTTAAGCTCACTTAGGCAAGCGGTTAAATGTCAAGGTATTTCATTAGCAAGTTGTAACGATCCTGTAGATCATTAGCCTTCCGATCAAAAGCCTGATGTACTTCAATTTTGTATTTAAAGCGTTCGAAAGTTGCTACAATGTGTTTAACTTCGGTTAAATTAATCTTAATGGTAATAAACAAAGTATGGTTATCAGCTCCTAAATGAGTAAATAAGCTTAGAATCTTTGCATTGTTGGATTCAACTACTCTGGATATTTCGGATAAGTCATAATTTTTAAGATTCGTTTCAAGGGTAAAAACTCCCCCTGGTTCTTTAAAAGAATAAAAGTTGGCAAATTGGTTTAGTAAAGCAGAGATAGGAATAACCCCGATAAATTTGTTTTCTTGATCGGAAACTGGTACAGCCGTCAATTCAAACCTGGCTGCTACTTCAAATATATTGATCAAATGAAGCTGGTCATCCACAAAACCGCTGTTTAAATCAGCTTTAAATTCAGCTATTTGCTTTTGCAGATCGGGTTCATCAAATACAACTTCGATAGGTAATGAGCCCACCAATTGGTCCGCTTCAGTGACAATTGGTACGTGGCACATACATTGTTCCATAAAATATTCCCGAGCATCGCTAACGGTTTGCTTCGGGTTCAATGATATAGCTTCTTCTAAAATTAAATCTTTTGCTATCATGCGTTTTGGGGATTAGGGCTTTTTATGATCTTATTTAAAAAAGCCTCAAGTGTTTGATTAAAATCTTCAGGCTTTTCCATCATTGGTGCATGGCCACACTTGTCGATGTAATGAACCTCGCTCTGGGGCATTAAACGATAAAACTCATCAGCTACATGGGGCGGAGTGATGCTATCATTGTTACCCCAGATCAGGCAAACCGGCACCTCAATTTTTTTAATTTCTTGTTTTAGATTATGGCGGATGGATGATTTAGCCATTGATATGATCCTTATACTTTTTTGCCGATCGTTTACAATGTTATAAACCTCATCTACCAATTCTTTAGATGCTACATCAGGATCATAAAATGTGTATTCGACTTTTGATTTGATAAAGTCATAGCTATTACGTCTTGGAAAGGACCCTCCCATGGCGTTTTCGTAGAGCCCAGAGCTACCTGTTAATACCATGGAAGTTACTTTTTCAGGATGTTCTAAAGCATAAACAAGCGCTACATGCCCGCCAAGGCTATTGCCTAATAAGTTTACCTGCTCATATCCCCTAAATTCGATAAATCTTTGAATAAAATCACTTAAACCGCCTACATTACTTTCTCTAAGGGGCATTTCGTAAATGGGCATTAGAGGAATGACAACCTTATAATTTTTGGAATAATTGTTTAATACATCTTTCCAGTTACTTAAAGCACCGAATAAACCGTGAAGCAACAATAGGACAGGGCCTTCTCCTTCCTCTACAAATTCAAAATTTCCTTCTCTTTGTACTTTTATATCCATTTGCAAGCGGCCTTAATTAAGTCCAAATTTACTTTTGTTCCAACTTTTATAAAAGGTAACCAATTTACCATTTTTTTAATTCACGTGGTAAAGCCAGTTTTTTAACAATTGATGGCCATTTTCAGTTAAAATCGCCTCGGGATGAAATTGATAACCCCATACTGGGTATCTAAAATGAGCAATTGACATTGGGATCTCTTCGGGTAAGTCAGTATATGAAGTGATTTCTAAATGATTTTCCGGAATATCTTTCACTACTAAGGAATGATACCTTGTCACTTCAAAATTATTGGGAATTCCATAAAATGATTGATGATCCTTATGTGCAATCTTTGATGTTTTTCCATGTACTGGAGTTGAGGCCTTGGTCATTTTACCACCAAAGTAGGTACCTATGGCCTGAAATCCCAAACAAATACCTAAAATAGGAATTTTTTCCACGTATTCATCCAGTATTTCAAACATTAAAGGATGATCTTTTGGCGCTTGCGGGCCAGGTGAGAAAACAATGCCTTTTGGCTCAAGCGCTTTAATTGATTCAATACTCGTTTCATCATTTCTTAACAATTGGCATCCTGATGGATACAACTGCATGAAATAATCCCATAGATTGTAAGTAAATGAATCAAAGTTATCTATCAGGACAATCATGCCTTAAATTTTTTCTTTTCCTACCCATGCATCAAAGGTTGATTCAATATAGTCAAAAATTCCTTCAAAATAAGGTATCAAATTAGAAAGCTCTCGAATGATCCAAGGGGCAAAATCCCTTAAGTAATTGTAGGATAAAGAATTGAGTTTTACTTCACTACCGAACCATCCGAATTGGTCTACTAACCAAAATAACAAACTTGCCAAAAAACAAATTTTTGCAAATCCTAAGACCGAACCCAAAATTCTGTTAAAAATATTAAGCTGTGTAATTTGTAAAAGGTACTCCAGCAATTTGCCAAGGTACCGAATTACAAAAAATAACAATAGAAAAGCAACGGCCAGGCTTATATAAGGTACATAATCCGCATGATTAAAAATGGGTGCTATCAATTCTGTTAAGACTTTTGATAAATGTAGGGATCCGATCACTCCTATGACAATAGCTACTCCTGTGGTTAACTCCAACAGGATTCCATTTTGAAACCCTCTAAAAATTAAAAACATAGCAGCGAGCAAAAAAATTAGATCGATGATGTTCACATTTGGCATCGAGATAATACAACAGTTGAAGGTTCTAAACGAGTCCTTGTTCAATCATAGCATCAGCCACTTTGGTAAAGCTTGCAATATTAGCTCCAAGCAAGTAATCCCCTTCCCCGCCGTACTCATTAGCTGTTAATAAGCATGTATCATGGATATTTTGCATAATACTTTTAAGCTTAAGGTCTACCTCATCCCTGGACCATCCCATTCTAACACTATTCTGCGACATTTCAAGCCCAGAAACAGCAACGCCTCCGGCATTAGAAGCTTTACCCGGTGCATACAATATACCATTATCATGGAGTATCTTTACTGCATCTTGTGTACTTGGCATGTTAGCCCCCTCAATTACGAGCTTTCCTTTATTATTCACAATGTTTTGCGCGTCTAAGTGGTTAATCTCATTTTGGGTAGCACAAGGGAAAAAACAATCTGCTTGATGATCCCAAATCGGATTGTGATTCATTGTTGAATCATGTTCTTGATAGATTGATGATGGATAAGCATCTTTAAAAGATTTGAGCTTTTGTCTTTGGCTGTTTTTTAGATCTTTAATGAATTCCAACTTTTCTTTGTTAATGCCTTCTTCATCATAAATGAAACCGGATGAATCAGAAAACGTAATAACCTGCGCACCCAGCTCTATGAGCTTTTCAATAGCAAATTGTGCTACATTCCCTGATCCAGAAACAACACATCTTTTTCCCTTAAGCGAATCCGCCTTATTGTTAAGCATGTTTTCAGCAAAATATACCACGCCATAACCCGTTGCTTCGGATCTAATCAAACTGCCTCCCAAATTGATGCCTTTGCCTGTTAATACACCTGAAAATTCATTTTTAATCTTTTTATATTGGCCAAACAAATAACCAATTTCCCTTGCACCTACGCCAATATCACCGGCTGGTATGTCTGTAGAATTTCCAATGTGGCGATGCATTTCTGTCATAAAACTTTGGCAAAACCGCATCACCTCCATTTCGGACTTCCCCTTGGTATCAAAATCTGCACCTCCTTTACCAGCTCCCAATGGAAGAGACGTAAGGGCGTTTTTGAAGATCTGCTCAAAAGCAAGGAATTTCAATATGCTGGTATTAACAGAAGGATGGAAACGCAATCCCCCTTTATAAGGCCCCAATGTACTACTCATTTGAACCCTATAACCTCTGTTAATTTGAATTTCACCTTGATCATCTACCCATGGTACTCTAAAACTGATTAGCCTTTCGGGTTCAATCATTCGTTCAAGCACCTTAAATTTTCTGTAATGCCTTTTTTGATCCAATACCACTTTAACCGAATCATAGATCTCGGCTATGGATTGATGAAATTCCGGTTCAGCAGGGTTATTTGATTTTGCTTCCTTAAGAAAATTATCCATGCTAATTTACGTTTGTCGGTTATGATTGGCGTAAATTTTGAGCAACAAAAATAAGGTAAATGGAAAGGGAAAGTTAAAATGCTTCAGAGCTTGCCTTAATTTTTTATTTAAGCTTTAAAACTTTCCTTTGCAGTTTGTGTAAAACTATTGTAAAACTCGATACTTTGGACTTTGAATTAAAACTTAATTATCCGTTTTATTTCCTAATATTTTGCTTATTAGCCGGTGCGGCTTATGCTTTTATAACTTATTACAAAAGCTATTATACCGTCAATGGGCATTTCTTTTCCCACCCAAATATCTTAATGGCAGTATTCAGGTTCTTAACGGTAAGCCTCATTTCATTTTTATTACTATCGCCTTTTATTAAAGATTATTTTAATAGGGTTGAAGACCCAACAGTAGTTTTTGCACTTGACAACTCTGAATCGGTAATCCTTAATGATGATTCCACTTACTACAAAACCAAATTCAAAAACAGCATTAATAACCTTAATGAAAATCTAAAAGACAACTACAATGTAAAAACCTTTACCTTCGGTGAAACCGTAAAAGAAAGTAAAGATCTTGACTTTAGTTCCCAAAAAACCAACCTCTCAAGTATCTTTGATGAAATATACAACAGATATTACAACAGAAACTTAGGAGCCATTGTCCTTGCCTCAGATGGCATATACAATGAGGGCCAAAATCCTCTTGCGTCCAGCAAAAAATTAAAATCCCCTATTTACTCAATTGCCATGGGCGATACCATCCCTCCCAAGGATCTAAAAATAGGCAACCTTAATTACAATAAGATTGTATTTGAAGGCAATCGTTTTCCTGTAGAAGTAACCATCAACGGTGAAGATTGTAAAGGCAACGAATCGCAAGTTCAAATTATTAAAGATGGTGAGGTAAAATTTGAACAAGATTTCAGCATTAACCAAGAGCAGTTTGAAAAGACCTTCAGGGCAGAGTTGAATGCTAAAGAGGCCGGATTACAAAGATATGTAGTCAAAATCAAAGGCGTTGACAATGAGATTAGTTATGTTAATAACGAAAAGAGCTTTTTGATCAATGTTCTGGAAAGTAAAAAAGAAATCCTCCTCCTATCAAACGCGCCCCATCCGGATATATCAGTTTTGAAAAAGTCCATTGAAAACAATGAGCATTACCATGTAAACACTTACCAGGCTAAGCAATACAAAAACCGTTTGTCCAGAAAAGATGAAAGTTTAGAAGCTTACAATGTAGTTATCTTTCACCAAGTACCTGGAACAAAAAGCCAAGGAAGCCAACTTGTTAAACAAGTACTCCAAGAACAGATCCCTACTTTTTTTGTTTTAGGTCCGCAATCAAACCTGGACTTATTTAACAGCCTATCTACCGGTTTGCAAATTCAACAAAGTAATAAAAGCTCCAATGAGGTAACTGCAGAACCTGCTAAAGGATTCAGCCTTTTCACCCTATCCAAGCAATTACAGGATTACATTTCTGAATATCCACCACTTATGGCGCCTTATGGTGATTACAAGTTCAATTTTAACAATGCCAATCTTTTAAATCAAAAAATAGGTAAGGTAGCAAGCAATAAACCTTTGTGGACCTTTGTACAACGGCCTGAACATAAGATTGGCGTTTTAGCTGGAACGGGGATATGGCGTTGGCATCTTTCAGAATACAGCAATTTCCAAACACAGGACCGTTTCAATGAATTGATCAACAAAACCATCCAATACCTCTCAGTGAAAGCTGATAAAAGGCTCTTTCGGCTAAGAGACCCAAAAAGTGAATTTTACGAAGATGAAAAAGTAACATTCAAAGCCGAGCTTTACAATAAAGCCTATGAACCAGTTGAAGATGGTACCATTACCATGGAAATCACCAATGAAGAGGGCAAAACCTACAATTTTAAATTTAGGAAAATTGCCAATGGATATCAAGTAGATGGCGGGTATTTACCAGTGGGCAAATATACTTTTGAGGCCACAGCTCAAGTAAAGAATAACAACTATTCCTTGAACGGGGAGTTCGTAGTAAACCCAATTGATATTGAGCACCTCCAAACAGTAGCTGACCATCAACTACTATATACTTTAGCCAATGAAAACGGAGGAGCAATGCTATACCCGCGAAATATAAAAGGCCTTGAGGAGGTCTTGAACAATAGAGAGGAAATTAAACCGATAGCCCACCAAGAGTACAAGCTTAGGGAACTGATCAACAACAAGCTTCTGTTTTTTATCATAGTTGTGCTTCTCGGAGGCGAATGGTTTTTCCGTAAATTTTTCGGAGGTTATTGATTTTTGTAAATTTTAGCGTTTGATGAGAAAAGATATATGGTGGGATATAGCTTGCATTTATTCATAATAATCGTTTTATCTGGATTATTAGCTTTTCCTAAAGATATTGCTGCGCAAAGGATCAGTAGCCCCTTTGGGCAAAACAAGATCCAGCACAAAGACTTTAAATGGTATTTTTATCGAACTGAGAACTTCGATATATATTATCATGGCAATGGTAAAAATTTAGCTCGATTTGCAGGCAAGCATGCCAAACAACATCTTGAGCAAATCGAAAATTTTCTGGATTATCGTGCTGATGACCGCCTCATCATGATCATTTACAATTCCTTATCAGATTTTGACCAAACCAACATTGGCTATTCGTTTGAAAAAGAGAACAGCCCTGGAGGAAAAACCCAAATCGTAGATAATCAGGCATTTCTATACTTTAATGGAGATCATTTTGATTTCATTAACCAGCTAAGGGGCGCAATTTCAAAGGTACTTGTCAATGAAATGCTATATGGTGGCAGCATTGAAGAAAGGGTTCAGAATTCAACGCTTTTAAATTTACCAGGTTGGTACTTAAAAGGGCTACATGAATACATTGCCAATTCATGGGATGTAAATGACCAGGAAAAGTTTAGAAATAAAATCTTATCAGGCAGATTCAGAAAGTTTGGTGTTCTAACTAATGAAGAAAAAGTTATGGTGAGCCAATCTATTTGGAGATATGTAGCTGAACAATACGGTGAGTCCGCTGTATCTAATATCATTTATTTAACACGGATCAATAAGAGCCTGGAAAGTGGGTATGTTTTTGTTTTAGGTAAAAACTTTAATGAATTGTTCATTGAATGGTATAACCACCACCGCAAACTATTTAATGATGAGCAGAAAAAATTTCAAAATCCCTCGGGTTTTGCAGATATAGACGATAAGGCCATCAAACAACAAGGGAGGATAACCGATATTAAGCTTAGTTATGATGAGCGGTATTTAGCATATATAACCAATGATAGAGGCAGGCGAAAAGTTTGGATTTATGACAAAGAAGAGGATAAGCGGTTTAAAGTTTACAAAGATGGCCATCGCTCCGCCAATTTTGACACCGATTATACTTACCCCATAATGGCTTGGCATCCGAGAAAGCAACTGCTTACTATCATCCATGAAGATCAAGCAACCCCGGAATTTATCCAATATAACGTAAAGGCGGATGAAGTAGAAGATAAACGAAAAAATTTCCGGCTTGATAAAGTTCTGGACTTAAGCTATTCCCAGGATGGTCGGTTAATGGCCCTATCTGGCATAAGAAATGGGCAAAGTGATATTTACGTCTTTAATTGGCGAACCAACGCCATGCGTGGAATTACCAACGATATCTACGATGATTTACATCCTTCTTTTGTGAGGGATGGAAAAGGCATTGTATTTAGCTCCAATCGCTCCGAATCAACAATAGAAAAAAGGGGGGCTAAAGATCTAAAAGGCTTTGATAACAACTACGACATCTTCTATTTTAATTACGAAGAGCGATCAAAGGATTTAAGAAGAATAACACGAACAAATCATGCAGATGAATTTCATCCGAATGCTTATGATTCCACCTATTTTAGCTATTTAACCGATGAGAATGGCATCTTGAATCGGGATGCTGCGTATCTTGACAGGATTTTTAAACGAACGGAAGCTGTGGTTCAATATGAGGATACCGCTAAGTATAGCAACGACACTTTCACCTTTAAAACCGAAGGGCTTGATGCGGTTAAAATTAGTCCATGGCAATTTCAAAACAGAACCATCCGCCAAATAGATACCAACCAAATCTACAAAGACACCTCTTACACTTACAGAATAACCAATTACAGCCATAATATCAAGAATTATGAGATAAGTGATCGATCCAATACCACCATGGAATACTTTAAAATAGAAGATGAAATTAAGCTTTTAAAGCAGCCTATACCAGATAGTATTCGGAAACAAACTGTAAAACGAAGTTCAACAAGTTTTGAAGCGTCCGTTTTACAGAATACACAAAGCAGAAAATCGTCATACGCTGTTAAAGAGGGTGAGCCCAAAAAACCAGGCCAGCCAAATGGTTCAGGAGAAAATTCCGATGCTGATACCGGTGAAATCAATATCAACAATTATTATTTCCAGAGTGAATATCCGGAGGAAAATAATGATAAAGAAATTACTGAAAAAGCAACAAAAGACAAAGATCAGCCCAATGTAAGAGAAGGTATAGAAGATGAATCCAGCATTGAATTAGGAAATGCCAGGCTATATTTCCTTAATTTTACGCCCGAGCACCTGGTCAGCCAATTGGACAATAGCATCATCAATACCCCTTACCTTCCCTACAACCAAAACAATCCGCAAGCATTTGTTTACAATCCGGTACTGAATGCCACGATCAAATTGGGGATCAGTGACTTGTTTAAAGATTATCGTATTTTAGGGGGTTTTAGGATTTTAGGTAATTTGAAAGGTGCAGACTATTTTATGACTTTTAAAAACCTTAAAGACAGGCTTGACAAAAAGCTATTGTTCTTTAGGCATGGAAAAACCAATGAACAAGGGGGAAATAACATAACTAAAGAAACCAGCCATGAATTACGTTATTCATTAAGGTGGCCATTTAGCCAAACCAGCTCAATAAGAGGTGAAGTATTTGGAAGAAGAGACAATAATAAAACCTTATCAACTGACCGAACAAGTCTTGAAAAAGAAAATGATGCCCAAAATTGGATGGGGCTCCATTTTGAATATGTATTTGACAATACCATGGATTTGGGCACCAATTTGCAACGAGGGATTAAATTTAAACTTTACTCAGATTTATTCAGGTCATTTGACTTCCAAAAAGATGAGGGTGATAATTTAGGCATTTCTGTAATAGGTGGGGATTTTAGAACATACTTGCCCATTTTCCGGGAATTTATCTGGGCCAACCGGTTTTCTTTTGCATCTTCCTTTGGCAATGCTAAAGTGGTCTATTTCATGGGTGGCGTTGAAAACTGGCTTTTTCCCAAATTCAATGAAGGAGTAGAAGTAGATCCTAACCAAAACTATGTTTATAAATCTTTGGCTGCTAACCTAAGAGGATTTACGCAAAATATTAGAAACGGAAACTCCTATTCCTTGATCAACAGTGAATTGAGGATTCCCATTTTTAAGCTTTTTCAAAATAAGCCGATTAAGTCAAAATTCTTTGAAAACTTTCAGATTATAGGATTTGCAGATGTGGGCAGTGCCTGGAGCGGTGAAAATCCTTTCAGTGAACAAAATGCCTTAAACCGCAAAAATAAAACAAAAGAGCCCATTGATATAACTGTTATCAATCTTAGTAATCCAATTGTTGGTGGCTATGGACTGGGTTTAAGAACAAATTTATTGGGTTACTTCATAAGGCTTGATCATGCTTGGGGCTACGAGGATTACCAATTTAAAGAAAAAGGCGTTACTTACCTCTCCTTGGGGCTTGACTTTTAACAACTCCTAATCATAAAATATTGAGCTCCAATAGTTATTCAAAATTTCTTTGAGCATTATTTTAACTCCCTTCTCAAGGTATAATTCTTGAAAAAGAGAAAATAGTATTGCAGGCATAACGCCTAAATTTGAAAGACAAAAAGAGAACATCATGGCAACTGAAAGCAGGAGTTTATCAGACCATAAATTATCGTTAAGAACTTTAAATCTTGATGACTACGAAGACATAAAAGAAATTATGAGCCATGTATACCCTGGCATGGGGCCATGGACTTATCAACAGTTTAAAGCACAGGTAACAAAGTTTGCTGAGGGACAGATTTGTATAGAAGACAATGGCAAGGTCGTGGCCGCTGCCATTAGCGTTATAGTTGATTATGCCAAATATGGAGACAAACATAACTATGACGAAATAACGGGTGATGGTTACTTAACAACTCACAACCGTGAAGGTGATACCCTCTATGGAGTTGATATGTTCGTCCACCCTGATTACCAAGGCTTAAGATTGGGAAGAAGATTGTATGATGCCAGGAAAGAGCTTTGTGAAAACCTTAACTTGAGGGCCATTATTACAGGAGGACGCATCATCAATTACAGTCAATACCATGAGGAAATGAGCCCCCAAAAATACATAGAACTGGTTAAGCGTAAAGAATTGTATGATCCCATTTTAACTTTCCAATTAAACAATGATTTCCATGTACGCAAAGTAATAACCAACTACCTCCCTGACGATCAGGAATCTAAATCTTATGCTACACTTTTGGAATGGATTAACATATATTATGAGGAAGAAGAAAAATTAGTTGGAGGAAGAAAATCAGTTGTAAGGATTGGGGTAGTTCAATGGCAAATGAGAAGCGTGGGATCATTTGAAGACCTTGTACAACAGATTGAATATTTCATTAGCACCCTCGCTGGGTATAAATCGGATTTTGTAATGTTTCCGGAATTTTTTAATGGACCACTGATGACCCAATTCAACGAAGAAACGCCTTCAGATGCTATTCGTTCCCTTGCTCAATATACAGAACCCTTAAGGGAGCAATTTCTCCATATGGCAGTGACCTATAACATCAATGTCATTTCCGGGAGCATGCCAATTTATTCCAATGACCGGCTTTATAATGTTTGTTATCTATGCAGACGTGATGGAACATGGGATTACCAATATAAATTACACATTACGCCGGATGAAAGTAGTTATTGGGGGTTGCAGGGAGGCCATGAATTAAAAGCATTTGATACTGATGTAGGTAAAATCGGTATTTTGATTTGTTACGATGCAGAATTTCCCGAACTATCAAGAATGCTTTCAGAATGGGATAGTAACATCCTATTCGTACCCTATTGGACGGATACCAAGAATGCATATCTAAGGGTTAGAAGATGCAGCCAGGCAAGGGCTATTGAAAATGAAAGTTATGTAGCAATTACAGGTAGCGTAGGGAACCTCCCCAGGGTAGAAAATATGGACATTCAATATTCCCAATCAGCAGTATTCTCCCCATCCGATTTTGCATTTCCTCATGATGGCATAATAGCCGAGGCAACCCCAAATACAGAAATGACTTTAATAGCTGATTTAGATTTGGATTTATTAAAAGAATTAAGAACCCAGGGGAGCGTACAAAATACCAATGACCGCAGAACGGATTTGTTTAATATTCAATGGTTTGGGAAGTCCCCCGTTCAAAACCAAACAGAATCTTAAGTAAAAACTACAAACAACGCTATTGGAAACAAAAAAAAAGGGACTTTAAACAAGCCCCTTTCTTTTAACTATAACCTTAATTGTATTTTTTTAATATTGCCAAAGATCATGTTCCCATTCGAACAAATCTTGTTTGATTTCTTTCGCTTTTAACAAAGCAGCAAAAGGATCGCCTTTATACTTTTCAAAATCTTTAATTTTTAAATCAAAAGCATTGGGTTCTTTTATGATATAACTTGAAAACATACGCTGTTCAAAGAAATCATAATACGTCATTTGCATAGCATCGTTATGCCTGTTAAACATCCTTTCGTTTACAAGCACTTCCCTTAGCTCTGACCAATCCGCCCAGAATAAAGGTTGCTCATTAAGCTCCTGCCCTTCGATTTTAGGTTTAAAAACTGGAGCAATAGCTATGATTCTTGGATAAAATTGAGAGCTTTCTTTATCAAATATCCAGTCCTCTTTTATTTGAAATTTTTCAATGGAAGCACATTGAAACTCATTCCGTATGGTAGTATCCACTGTATAATTGGGCCTTTCAATTGGTTGAGGTGCATATGGTTGAGTTTCTTCTGTCGCACCTCTATCTAAGAGTTCTTCTTTAGAGTAATAGGACATCAGCGAATCACTTCGATAAGGCGTAATTTCCCCATTCTTAGCTGCGTTGTAAATAATACAATTAAGTGGGTTTTTTGGCCATTTGATGGGTAAATTTTTCTTCTCCCTTGAATCCAGAATCCTTTGTACCCGTTTGGAAAACATAACATCGGCTTCTCTTAAATGGGGGTAAGGGATGGTTTCCCTTTCATCAAAGGAATTACGGTCATAGGTAAAATCCCCTTTGTAATTTTCTTTGGCTCTATCCTGTCCATCTTGGCCAGTAACAGAAAAGGCAAAAATAGAAAGAAAAATAAGCGAAAGTAAATTTTTCATTGGTATCAACATTTTCTTATTCATTTATTCCACAGTTAAGACAATACCGCTTGGAAGCCTTTTCTTACCATCGGGCCCTTTAACGTCAATATTAGTTACGAGTATTTGATCACCAGGGCTTGGATTACTTAATAGGTTTTGTACTCTCGAATTCAACCTAGGACCATTGACGGATTCGAATTTGGCATTGCCATTTTTTGGTTGATAGACGAATTTGTAACTCACAACTTGATAATCAATGCCCTCAAAAAGAAAACTTTCAGGCATCCTGGCAGTAATGGCCCGTACCAAATCAATAGCTCCGGTAGATATATTTCCACTGGATTTAGTACCGAAATAAGCCGTAGGTTTTGGTATTGGCTTAATTCTAAATTCTTTTTGGCCCATATTTTTAGTGCCGCCATCTTCAGTTTTTACAGAAACATTCATGGTAGTCTTAGGTTTACGACTCTCTGCATTTACCAATACATTGTAATCACCATTACTTCCAGTTAACTTACCATGAGTTATGCTTGCTCTTATTTGTGAAGGTTTATAGCCAGAAACAGAAGCTGAAACTGGATTTTTAATGCCTTTATAGATCACGTTTGTTTTATCAGCAGAGATAATTGCAGGAGATTTAAACACGTCATATTTGATGGTTGATTTCTTGATGGTAGTATCTCCAGTCTTGGGATTCAACATTTGAATCTTAACATCATGTTCTTTTTGGCCAGGACTACTTGCAACAGTTTTCCATTTACCTTTTCCATTTTCAACCTCAATTTCCTTGCCGTCTACATAGATGTTTGGATCAACCGTGGAACTATAGGCGCCTAACATGATCTCAGTTTCAAAATCGGAATTCTCTGCTAAGGAGGTATTGTTATTTTTAATTATAGCAGTCAACCTATCAAATGACATCTCTTCGGCCGTAATAGCACCGATCAAACGTTCTAATGTTGAGGACTGAGCAGTTCTAACATCATTTTTCATTTTACTGAGTAAGGTTACGGCAGCAATGGTAGGCATCATTTGAAAATTCAATTGTGACCACGTTTTATTCTCATCCTCAGGGACTTCTGCTCCCAAGGTAATTTGGCTTTTAAATTCATTCACGTTAATAGACTCATAGGGTTTTAAAAGCCCAATGAAAAAGTCCCTTGTTTGGTTAATCCGCTTTTTCAATTCTTTACCATTGTCTTTATTGAGCATAATATTTGAGGGTACATCCATATTCTTCTTGCCTATAATTTCACCTTTGGCATTGCGCCCTCCGCTGGTGGTTACCATTTTTTCTTGCAGGCCATCTATGAAGTTAATAATGCTGTCAGATCTTCTATTGGCCTTTTTGGCTTTATCCAAAAAAGGTCCAACTTTTTCAGGGTCATTTTCATGTTGTTTTTGAAACTGGGCCATGATATCGTTATTTCTCTTCTCAATGGAGCCCAATGATTCGTCCATACCTTCACCCAAAGTTTGAAAAGCATTCAAAATTTCAGCCGAAACATTTAATGCCAACAATGCAATTAACACAAGATACATCATGTTAATCATTGATTGACGTAGTGGATTCGTTTGTCCTGCTGCCATGTCTTTTAATTTTTTCCGCTAATTAAAAATAATAATTTATAGGATTATTCTGCTGATTTTGAAGCACCCATGGCGGTTAACATATTGCCATAAACAGAATTCAAACTTGTTAAATTCTGATTAAGTTTATTGAATTCCGACTTGAGTTGGGAGGTCTCTTCTTGCGTCCCGGAAATATTATCTATTGTTTTTGTAAGATTATCATAATATTGATTTAAGGCTTTAATATGGTTGTTGGTTTCCTCTAATTCCATTTCATAGACAGAATTTAGGGATTGAAGTTTTTGTGATGCTTCCTTCATTTGACCAAAATATTCTTTAGACGCGTCTGAGGATTCAACAAGCGTCCCCATGGCATCAACCACTTTATCGTATTGTTCATTTAATTTATCAACATTGCCAGAGGCTTGTTTTATTTTGTCAGCATATTCACCTGTGGCTACTGCAGCGTCTGAAATATCAGACATTTTGTTGGCGTTGTCCGATAAGTTTCTTAAACCATCCCCAACTTTATGAATCAATTCAGGTTCGATTTTAGCATCTTCCAAGGCTTTATCCAACTCACTGGCCAGGGATTGTTTTTTATCCTTTTTATTATCTTTACCTTCCATACCGGCCAATTCAGGATATACAAGCGTCCAGTCCAGTTCTTCCTTAGGAGGTTCAAAAGCTGACAATGCAAATATTAAGGCCTCAGTACAAAGGCCAACAATTAACACCGTACTTGCAAACGGCCAGTGCTCAAGTTTAAATAATGCTCCTATAATTACAACCGATGCACCAAGTCCATACACTTTGGACATTACTACCTTAAAAGCTTTGCTTTCAAAGAAACTTCCTGATTTTGCCATTGTTCTTGATTTTGGTTTTATATAAAATAATTTGAATGATTTCTTGATTTACTATCTTTAATAATACATGATAACGTGTCGAAGCGAATTTTACTGATCTTGCTTTGACCTTCCCATATAGGTCATAGCATTTCTAAAGCCAACGTAGGATTTTGCTGTGTCAGCATATTCAAATGTCCTTACCCCGTTCTGAAGGTAATAAGCGACATCCTTCCAAGAACCACCTCGAACTACTTTTCGCTTCATAGTAGCGGGTTCGCTTTCTTCTGCATCATAATTATAATAAGGATTCATGTCATCGGTCATATTGTTCAATGACCGATCATATGCAGTATTAGTCCATTCAGCCACATTACCGGCCATGCAATAAAGGCCGTAGTCGTTGGGGAAATAAGAAGTTACCTTAACGGGATAAAAACCTCCGTCTTTGATGTAATTGCCCCTTAAGGGCTTGAAATTAGCAAGAAAACAACCTTTTCCATTTCTAGTGTAGGGACCACCCCATGGATAAGGTGAAAATTGTCTTCCTCCCCTGGCTGCATATTCCCATTCAGCTTCAGTTGGCAACCTGAAAGGGTTGACTTCAGGTTCTCCTACACTATTTTTATATGAATTCAGAAATTCTGTCCGCCAATGTGAAAATGCTCTTGCTTGATGCCAATTCACACCAACAACTGGATAATCATCATACCCTGGGTGGCTGAAATACTTCTTGGCCATAGGATCGTTAAAAGAATAAGTGAAGTCCCTTATAAAAGCCAAAGTATCAGGGTAAATGGGTATTTGCTCTTCTCTTATAAACTTGGAGCGCTTCACATCAGGATTGTTCAAATATTTACGCTTAGCAGCTTCGTGTAAATCATACCATTTGTAATTATACACAAACTTACTTGTATTAAATGCATCTTTTTGAGTGATGCGGTTTTCCCCCTGGTAGTAAAGATCAGAGATCATATCACTGGTTTCCTGAGAATTATAGTTAATTTCAGTTTCCCAGTTTAACCTTGTTTCACCACTTTCTTGTTCTCTGAGATGTTCACCTCCAAGTTTCTCTTTAACGATTGAATCACGAACCCAGTGAACAAATTGACGGTATTCATTATTGGTGATTTCTGTATCATCCATGAAAAACGCTTGTACTGAAACCTGTTTGGGCCTGTTAGTAAGCGAGTAGACGATATCTTCATCACTTTGGCCCATGTGAAAAGTTCCTGTAGGTACGTAGACCATACCATAAGGCTGTGGATGGTACCAAGGCTTCCTACCCTCTACGCCTGTCAGCTGGCCTTTTTTATTGTTTAAACCACAACTACCTAACATCATTAAAAGGATCGGTAACAACAAAATTAAACTAGTCTTAGACCTTCTCATACTGGGTGTTTTTATTATCTTCGGCAAAAATAAAACTTTTTTAAAATACACAAAAAAGATCTTACCACAACGCTTTTATTTTACAATAATACTGAATCTGAAACGAATAAGTCCTGTACTTATTGTTTTTGATAAACAAAGGTGCGCAAATTTTGAAAGAATTTCTTGGAAATTGCAAACTGCTTTTCAATTTTTTCCTATGAACTCTTACTATTTTTCCAAAAGTTAGATGCTTACAAAAACCTTGGTGTCCAGATAGGACTTTCGTATTCATCTTTTTTACCCAGGTTTAATTTGAAGCAATAGCGTATGAAAAATTCGTGAGACCCACCTTGTTTAACATTGGCTCCATCGCTAAAAGAGCCTTTTCCCTGCGTTGCAATGTCGTAGGAGTAGCTCAATTTAAGATCGGGTGTTAAGTTCATTCCCAACATTAAAGTAATGGCATCTCCTCCTCGGTATCCAAGACCGCCCCAATAGGTTTCCTGTAGTTTAGCCAATGCATTAATATCAAATTGGGTCTTGGTTATGTCCGTTTTAACTAAAGCTGAAGGGCTTATAGTCCAATCGGGTGTCAATTGGTAATGATAGCCGCCAGTAAAATAATAAGTCCTTTGGTATTTACCGTCTCCATCTGTCGTATATCCTAAATCACCTTGCGGTATATGTTGGACGGAAATTCCTCCATAATATTTGTCGGCATAGAGATATCCTCCTATGCCCACATCAAAAATAAAATTAGATACTTCTCCATCAGGTATTAGAGGGTCGCCATCATCAAAAGCTTTCAATTTTTCACCGTTTAAACTCTTTTGTATAAAGCCAACATTAAGACCCAATCCCAATTTAGCAAAAGGAAGATCCAAAATATGAGATGCAGCCCCTTTAAGCGAGATTGTATTTTCAAATCCTTGCTGGTCATTGTAAAGATCCAATCCTACTCCATGAACATATTCATTATTTAAGGATGTATGAATGTTAAAAAACTGCGTGTTCGGAGCTGCAACATCATCAGTTTGTCCTTCAAACCCAGTCCATTGAGTACGTACAAGAAAATTGGCGCATGTTTTGTTGTTGGTTCCTGCCACACCTGGATTGTAGTCAAACTTGTTAAACATGTAATGAGAATATTGCGGATCTTGCTGGGCTTTGCTTACATTAAAGCAAACTACAATTACTAATAAAGCAGCAAATAAAGGGTAAACATGATTCCTCATCTCAGAAGCTTTTGTTTCCAAGACTCCAAAGGTAGGTAAATGTCAAAAGGATTACCAAGTAAAAATTAAAAAAATTTTAACAACCACTATTAAGTAGCTAATCCTGGCTTCTTCGAATGTAATGCTCCAATGCCATTTTCATCGAAGGCGCTTGCAAGGTTGGTGCTTGAATATCAAGATCTAACCCAGCTTCTTTAACTTTTTTACAAGTTTTCGGCCCAAATGCCGCAATTTTGGTTTGATCTTGTTTAAAATTTGGAAAATTATCCATTAGAGATTCTATACCTGACGGGCTGAAAAAAGCAAGGATATCGTAATCAACATTTTGAAGGTCTGATAGATCATTTGAAACGGTTCTGTATATAGGAGCAATGGTATAGGCAATCTTTTGCTTGATCATGTAATCAACCAGCTCATTGTTGGTAGTTCCAACAGAACAAGGCAATAAAAACTTCTCCTTCTTATGCTTATTAACAAGATCTTTTAAAGTCTTGTCTTTTGTTTTTGGGAAAAAAACCTTTCGCTTACGGTAAGTAATGAATTTTTGCAAGTAAAGGGCCACAGCTTCCGTTACACAGAAATACTTCATCTCTGCAGGTACTTCTATGCGCATTTCATCACAAATACGGAAGAAGTGTTCTATTGCTGTTCGGCTGGTCATTACAATCGCAGTATGAGCCAAAATATCAATTTTATTCCTCCTGAACTCTTTGGCTTCTACGCCCTCAACTTGGATAAATGGCTTAAAATCTATCTTGACGTTGAATTTATCCTTTAATTCGTAATAAGGTGATCGCCCATTTGATGGCTCCGGTTGAGAAATTAAAATACTCTTTACTTTCACTATAGACCAGTTTTTAGTTGAGAAGTTTTTGGGTAATCAACTTTAAGACTATTATTAAAGGAGTAATTTCTACGGTGCAAATATACAAAAAATTGTAAAAAAGCCCATAATTGAGCTTCACTTTCACCTGAATTAGAGACCTTCCAATCCTTGCCATTAGGAGAAGAAGTAATAAACCTCCTAAAAAACCCAAAGTCATTTGCTGATAAGGTTTTTCCAGAAAAGCACTAATAAATACAAGCGGCAAAAGAATAACTCCAACAATCCTGTAAAAAACCATTAAATGGTTAACAAACAATTTTACGCCATTATAGCCATAAAATATGATACCAACCAAAGCAGCAAATATGATCTTGATGACCAAATAGCCTAAAACCCATAAAAAAACTTGCCCAATGGTAAGTACTCCTGAAAATTGAATTTTAAATATAAAAATGGAAATCGTGCCTAAGTAAATTAAGTCAAGAACGAAATTACCTAAACGATACTTAAGCTTGCCTTGTCTTTTTAAGTGCTCTATGAAGTTAATATCCGAAAATGCACGGAACAGCTCTTGCAGATAGGTATTTTCATAAGCCCTTACATAAGCGAGCAATATTAAAAACCCCACCAATAAAAAATACAGGATGGTTTGATGTTCTTCAGATGTCCTGATAGGCAAACCTTCATACCTGATTAACCATAAATTTAAACCAACCATTCAAGCTTTTTTAAAACCTGTTTGTAAAACCAAAATGTATCTTACTGTTTCTTGGATCAAGGGATTGGCTTTGCCGTTTGCCAATGGCATAATTCAAAGAAAAAACCCCTGCTCGGGTTTTGAAGTTGTAGCCCAGCCCCATACCTATCGGACGATTGATCAATAATGTGTTTTTGACTTGGCGTTCTATATAAGCGCCATCCGCGAAAATACTCAAAAAGGCCTCCTTCCCAGTTAGATACCGGTATTCAATAGTACCCACTCCGTATGAGCTTGCATCTATACTTTCTTCATTGAAGCCCCTTAAACTTTGTAATCCCCCGATCCTGAACAATTGATTATCAAATATTTGATCATCCATTAAGTGAGCACCTTTAAATTTGGTTAAAAAAGTAGAGCGTTGACCCAATTGAAAAAACTTCCTGCCTTCAAACTTAAGTCTAATTATTAAACTATTTGGCTTTAAACTATCATTGATTTCCCCGGATTCAGGCTTATTGGTTAAGTTTTTCTGGCCTACACTTGTATTTAAATTCAAGGTATAACCTTGGGTAGGATTAAGCCTGTAATCCAATTCCTCCCAGTTTAATTCAAGCCCATAATAATTGACATTATAATTGGTAAAATCAGGAATTCGGGTAATATTGGTTTCATCAGGTTCACTTAATAGTCTGGATTGATCCCTTTCATAAAAAACCCTTAAATAATCGGTACCGGAAAAGAGATATCGCAATCCTATTGAGTAATTCAGGTCCAGGTAGACTGTATCGAATTTGTAAAGGTCAAAGCTAAAATCAGCACCAATGGGTAAACCAAAAACGTAAGGATAATGGTATTTTACATCAAGTCTTTGTGAATTTTGCTGAATTTTGCGCCATTGAAAATCAATATTCATTCCTTTTCCAAAAGGATTGAGCAGATGGAGGGCTATTTCACCCGTCAATAAAAAATCATTAGAATTCTGACTTCTGGGTGCCAATCCTAATATGCCGTTGAACCTGCTGGCTTCTCTTTTATCCAAATATAGGTTAATATTGGCTTTGTTCCGTTCAAAGTAAACATCTGGCGATTTATCACTTTTAATAAAAAGCAATTCATCAATTCTCGTTTTTAGCTTTTTAAAACTTTCCTCATTGTAAGGGGCTCCTTTTTGCAAGTCAAGATAATTCCTTAAAAAAGTTTTGTCCACATTGGCATTTCCAAATATAGTCACTTCATCAAAATAGATCCTTTGCTTTTTGTTTAAGTTAAGCCTGGCAGCTATTTGACCGTCTTTTACTTTGATTTGTTCAAGGCTTATTTGGGCAAAAGGATACCCATTTTTCTCTGCAAATTGCAGAATTGCATCAAAAAATTCAGCAACTGTTGGATAATGAAAAACCTGGTTTGTGAATAATTGATCGCGGAAACCTGTGGCACTTAACCAAGCTTTTGGCACATTTCCTTTTTTCAATTTAAGCCATTCATATTTGGGTCCGGTCCATAAACTTGTTGTTAAAACAGTGCTATCCTTGCTCATTAAAGTGTCAAAAGAGGCACTTAAAAAACCTGACCGGTGAAGTTTTTTCAGTTTCTTGTTTAAGCTTTGCCTGACCTCATAAACAGTATTGTAATTTTGGTCGAAGTTTAAGTTGTTATCAACCCAAGCAGAATCCCCTGCTACCCTCATTGATAAACGGTACTGCTGAGCTGTAACAGGTTTTAGGCATAACAATCCCATGACAATTCCTGTAATCACCCCAAAAATTAGGTGGTTGCTATTTTTATCCAATCCAAGCAAAAGCCTCATCCTTTTAAACCTTCCTGTATTCAGCCAACCTTTATTGCTCCAAAACTTTATTTTAACTTTTTGCTTTCAATTATTTAATAAAATTGAAACAAAGAAAATATTTTAAAACCGTTATTTAATATTAAGACTTAAATGAGTGGCATCTATATCCACATACCTTTTTGCAGGCATGCTTGTAGTTATTGCAATTTTCATTTTTCTACTAAGCAAGATACCTTGCCTGCTATGAACGAAGCTATTCAAAACGAGATTGCCAACAGAAAGGACTACCTGGAAGATCTGCAAATCGAATCCATTTATTTTGGAGGTGGAACGCCTTCCCTCTTATCGCCCAATCATATTGAGGCTTTTCTGGATATCATTGATCGTCACTTCTCAGTAATTTCTAAGCCTGAAATAACGCTTGAAGCAAATCCGGATGACCTTAATTTTGAATACCTTAAAGCTATTAAGGCAACAGGCATCAACCGCCTAAGCATAGGCATCCAATCATTGTTTGATGAAGACTTGCAATACCTGGGCAGGGTGCACAACGCCAAGCAAGCTCAGGAAGCCATACCTTTAGCTCACCAAGCAGGATTTGAAAATCTCACCATTGACTTGATCTATGGAATTCCAACACTTAGTTCAACCAACTTTGAACAAAACCTTCAATGGATCCGCGATTACTCCATTCCTCATTTTTCAGCTTATGCCTTAACGATTGAACCTAAAACAGCACTGGAAAACCATATAGCAAAAGGAAAGCTGGGTGAACCTCCTGAATCTAAATATGAAGAGCACTTTAACCAGCTCAGTAATTTTTGTGAAAAGTACCGATATGAACAATACGAAATCTCCAATTTTGCCAGGAATTGGAATTATGCCATCCACAACTCGTCTTATTGGCAAAACAAACCTTACTTGGGGGTAGGTCCAGGAGCGCACTCTTTTAATGGAATAAGCAGAAGATGGAACATCGCTAACAATCCCAAATACTTAAAACTGTTCAACGATTGCCAACGCTATTACGAAGAAGAAACCCTTTCAATTACGGATCAATTCAATGAATACCTTTTAACGGGCCTAAGAACCAAATGGGGCATTAAAAAAAGTTATTTGGCCGCTAATTTTGGCCCTTCTTTCCTAAAGGATTTTGAGAACGTACTCCAAAATCATCCTTTTAAATCCTACCTTATCGATAGGGATGATACCGTATTCATTGACAAAGCGGGCAAACTTTTTGCTGATGCTATCATTGCAGAATTTTTTCAAGTTAACGATTAGAACTTATTGGAGATGAAAATCACAATTCAACTGGAAAACCATGAATACAACATTGACTTAAACAACCCTATAGACATAGCTATACCTGTTAGAAGGGCCGCCAATGTCAATGCCTATGATTTACCTGATCCATCATTTGAAACGGTAAAAGCAGGAGATTTCATTGGCGATGTTAACAAAGGAGGCAGTTGCAACGTAGAAAACATCACCTTAAGTCCACATGGTAACGGCACCCATACCGAATGTTTAGGTCATATTAGCAAAGCGCATGAAAAAATTAATGCTTGTCTAAACGATTTCATGATGCCTGCTGCGCTCATAACTGCTAATATAGTTGAAAAAGAAAACGTTGTTAACAAAAAACCTATTCTTCAGGCACTTGAATCTTATTCTTCAGTTAAAAGTCTTGTTATAAGAACCCTGCCCAACGCTGACCAAAAACGCCACCAAAGGTATGCTAATACCAATCCACCCTATATTGAACCATCCTTGATGGAATCCATAGTAAATGCTGGCATAGAACATTTATTAATTGACCTTCCTTCAGTAGATCAAGAAGATGATCCTAAGCTATCCTCCCACCACCTTTTCTTTGCTTACCCAAGTAGACCCCGAAAAAATGCTACCATCACAGAATTAATTTACGTACCCAACGACATCACCGATGGACTATATTTGCTAAACCTTCAGGTACCCGCTATAGCATCTGATGCTTCACCAAGCAGGCCATGTCTTTATGAATTAGAGTAAATAGTACAGATTAAATTACATGCTAAGTATTTTACCAAGCTTGTTGGCTCATAACTTTTGAAACTTAATGATCTTTATTGAAGGAAGCGCTAAAACTTAAAAAGGCTTAGGTACGTTATTTTATTTAATATTTACAGAGTTCATTGATAAAAGCAACTTATCGTTAAACAAAACCGTATTTTGGTTTAAGCATAATTTTTGTTATCTTAATAGGGTTTCGAGGTAAATACCTAAACACAATGTTATGATTAAAAATCTATTATATCAGGCAGCGCAAAGAGAGAATTTAAATTATTTGGGCAGCTTATTACTTTTATTAGCAAGCATAATGTTGGCGCCTCAATCATCTGAAGCTACCCACAACAGGGCAGGTGAAATTACCTTTAAACACATAGATGGATATACCTATGAAATAACCTTAAACACCTATACGGATTTCACGAGCCCACCTAATAGGGAAGAGCTGGAAATATTTTGGGGAGACGGTACATCTACAGAGGTTAAGCGAGATAACATTGAAAACAACATCGGGCAAGATAACAAGTTCCCGATTGATAAAAACACCTACACGCATCGCCATACCTACGCTGGGCCTGGTACTTATACCATTCGGATGGAAGATAAAAACAGAGTGGCCAAGGTTGTGAACATGGACAATTCAGTCAATACGTCATTTTATGTAGAAACCAAACTCCATATATTTCCCGGTTCAAGTTGGATCAACAACTCTCCTAAACTTTTACAACCCCCTATTGATTATGCAAGTACAGGGGAAGTTTTTGTTCACAATCCAAATGCTTATGATCAAGATGGAGATAGTCTTGCTTTTTCGTTAGTACCTCCTAAACAGGCTCACCAAAAAACAGTAAATGGCTATTACCAGCCTTATGCTAAAAATGAATTTTCAATTGATAAAAACACCGGTCAATTAGTATGGGATGTGCCCCACCAAGATAGTACAGGTATCTACAACATTGCCATTAAAATCGAGGAATTCCGTAAATCCAATGGGAATGTAGAAAAAATAGGAGAAGTTATAAGGGATATGCAAATTATTGTACGCCCTGGAAAGAACAGGCCACCTAAAATTGACCCGCTTAATGATACCTGTCTATTGGCGGGTCAAGAAATTTCATTTCAAACTACAGTAAATGCCGAAGATCCGGATAGTCAAGATGATGTAACCCTGACTGCAACGGGTGGCCCTTTTGAAGTAAACACCCAATCCGCCAAATTTCCCGGACCTGTAACATCTCAAAAGCAAGTTGATGCCAATTTCACCTGGAAGACTTCATGTAAAAACATCCGGAAAAGACCTTACCAAGTGGTTTTCAAAGCCAAAGACGATCATAATAGAACTCCTTTGGCCGATCTTGAACCCATCCAAATAAAAGTGATAGGACCTCCGCCTAAAAATCCATCAATTGAGCCAGAACCCAAGGGCATTCAATTAGATTGGGATTTGCCAGAATGTGAAAATGTTTTAGGCTACCGGATCTATCGCAGGGTGGATACCTCTAACTGGCAACCAGACCATTGCGAAACAGGTGTACCTGGATATACCGGATTTAAACAAATAGCTGAATTGGTAGGTAAAGATAAGAATGCTTACTTCGATGAAACAGTAGCACCCGGTGCTGTCTATTGTTATCGAATAACAGGAGTATACCAAAAAGAAGGAACTTTTGAAGTTGCAGAAGGTAAAGCTTCTACTGAAGTATGTGCACGGCTTAAAAAAGATTTACCTGTTATAACCCATGTGGACGTTCAAAGAACAGATGACAACAATGGTAAAATATTCATGGATTGGACCAAGCCTGTTGAATTGGACACCTTAACCTATGAGCCACCTTACAAATATCAAGTTGTTCGTTCAACCGGCCTTCAAGGCGATGAAGATCAAGCCCAGGTTGTCAAAACCATTCAAGACATCTCAAGTTTTAAAGCATTAGAGCGACAATCAGCTGATACCGTACTCTATGATTCCAACCTTAATACTCAAGAGCAACCTTATACCTACCAAATCAAATTTTACGGTCACGACAATGGTGAGGAAATTTTGATCGGGTCATCCCGTTTTAATTCATCACCCTATTTAAACATTGACCCAACCCATCAAACACTTGTACTTTCTGTAAAAACCAATGTGTTATGGAACAATAACCGATACGTGGTGTACAAAAAGGACACCCTTTCAGGAGCATATAATGTTTTGGATACGGTTGAAACTCCGGAGTATGTAGACAAAAACCTCACAAATGGGAAAACCTACTGTTATTACTTCCAAACGATCGGGCAATTTTCAGCACCTGATTTTCCAGCTCCTATCATCAACAATTCCCAGAAAGCATGCGATTATCCAAGAGACACCATTCCTCCTTGTAGCCCAGAATTGGAAAGTGTGAAAAATTGCTCCAATACTGAAACAACTTCTTCAGGAATTCGAAAGGAAAATAGACTCAAATGGGATTACGATTTTACCAACAAGGATTGTGATAAGGATGTTGTTAAATATCGAATATACTACCGAAGTCATAAGGGCAAAGAATTCAGGCCCATCAATACCTTACCAGTCAATAAAGGCACAAAGTACATTGATGATAGAGACGCGCTTGAATATTCAGTAGCCGGGTGTTACGCGGTTACTGCCATTGACTCTTATGATAATGAAAGTGAATTAAGCAATACCATTTGTGTAGATAATTGTCCGAATTATGAACTACCCAATGTATTTACCCCCAATGAAGATGGCAAAAACGATGTATTTCGTGCTTTCCCGGATTGGCGTTTTGTCAAGGAAATCAAATTGGAAGTGTATAACCGCTGGGGTCAGGTAGTTTACGAAACCAAAGATCCGAATTTCAAGTGGGATGGTACCAATCAAAGCAACGGGCAACCCGCATCGGCTGGCACTTATTATTACAATTTAACCACTTACGAGCTTTACCTGGACAAGACGGTTGCAAAAACCCAGGAAGGTACCATAACCATCATCCGTTAACCCTATTTTTATGTTCAGCGGTATTGTAGAGGCTTTAGGCACTATTTATCAAAAAACGCAACAAGGCAATAACATCACTTTTGAAATTGAAACCCCACTTGCTCAAGCGCTTAAGCCTGACCAAAGCATAGCTCACAATGGTGTATGTTTAACGGTTGAAAATATCCATGACAACAAATATCAAGTAACCGCCGTACAAGAAACCCTACAAAAATCCAACCTTAGTCAGCTTAAGGAAGGTGATCAAATAAACCTTGAAAGGAGCATGACCCTCAACAGCTTTGTTGATGGCCATTTAGTGCAGGGCCATGTTGATGACCAAGGCATTTGTACCGATATTCAGGATTTGGAGGGCAGTTACGTTTTCACATTCTCCTTTGATCCAAATTTCAATCAAGTCTTGGTTGAAAAGGGCTCCATCACCGTAAATGGCGTCAGTTTAACGGCTTTTGATGTAGGAAATGGAACATTTTCTGTTACCATCGTACCTTACACCTATGACCATACCAATTTTAAGAATTTAAATCAGAAAGCGCCTGTCAATCTTGAGTTTGATCTCATTGGGAAATATGTTCAAAAAAGTATTAGTAATCAATAAAGTAAAATATCAACTTCTCAAGATGGTGAAAAACTCACTTATTCGATAAATATTAAGCCTGCCAATATACCAGATGCTTTAAAGGTTGATTGTTATCTACGCTTCCATAATTTGAATTGATTTGGAGTTAAGGCAATTAGTCTTTAATATTACCCGCTCAAAATACAACGGCAACTCTTTTTTTAAATGGATTTTCAAGTCTTTCTTTTTTTTGCCCTTCTTATATTAGGTTTTATTCTTCTTGTAAAAGGAGCAGATTGGTTGGTAACCGGTGCTACCTCGCTTGCTAAAAAATTAGATATTTCTGAACTGGCCATTGGGTTAACCATAGTTGCTTTTGGTACATCAGCCCCTGAAATGGTGGTTAATGTTTTCGCAGGCATATCTAAACATGACGAAGTAGTTTTCGGTAACGTCTTTGGCAGCAATGTAATGAATACTTTGCTTATTCTTGGTATCTCAGGCCTCATTTATCCTATTACGGTACAAGGTAGAACTGCATGGCGGGAGATTCCATTTTCTTTATTGGCAGCTTTACTGATCTTTTTCTTTATCAACGATCAATTGATATATGGAAGCGAATCAAATATTTTATCACATTGGGAGGGCATCGTAGGGTTTTTGTTATTTTGTGGTTTCCTTTATTATGTAGCCAATAACCTAAGGGAAGAAACCATTTCAGAAGTTGAGAGCATCAAGGTTTTCAAATTGCCCAAAACCATCCTTTTACTAATATTAGGTACTGCCGGCTTGGTAGTCGGTGGCCGTTTAACAGTTAATTATGCCGTAGATATTGCCTATTATTTCAACTTAAGCGAGAAACTGATCGGGCTAACCATCATAGCAATTGGTACATCCTTACCGGAGCTTGCAACTTGCGTAATTGCCTCTCTGAAAAGCAGGAGCGATATTGCTGTGGGCAACATTGTAGGTTCTAATATATTTAATTTAGTACTGGTTTTGCCGGTAAGCGCAATTGTTAGTGAACTTAATTATAATGAAATCCTTAACCTTGACTTGGGGATTTTCATGCTTGGCACCATCTTACTTTTTGTCTTTACATTTACCAACCGTATTCGAAAAATCAACCGCTGGGAAGCTGCCACATTTCTTTTAATGTTTATTGCCTACTTCACGTATTTGTGGATACGGCGATAAAGCTAATCGCTTTGAGTGTTCACAGGGGGCTTCAATCGCTATTGGACTTTCAAGCATTGAAACAAGGCTTTAAACAAAACTTATTGGGCATTGGTTGTTATTGAAAGGTATCAATTCAAAAATGAAAGTTGCATCCCCGATTGCTTACCAAACTGATTATTCTCGTAAACCAAGTTTCCATTGACAAAAGTATGGGTAACTTTGGCGGGCAGCTCACTTCCCTCGAAAGGTGACCAATTGCACTTGTAGTGAATATTATCTTTGTGAACGGCATAAGAGGAAGCAGGATCAACCAAAGTACAGTCCCCATAATAGCCCTCCCTCAAAAATCCGCGATCTTTGATACCATATGCCAAAGCAGGGTTATGTGCCATTTTAGCAGCAATAAATGGCAAAGAAACCAAGCCTTGATGGTAAAATTTTAACATGATGGGTAAGGTATGTTGGATCATTGGAATGCCACCGGGCGCATTAAGGTAGTTAGTATCCTTTTCATTGAGAAGATGGGGCGCATGATCTGAAGCAATCATGTCGAGTTTCCCTTCTTTTAATCCTTGAAGTAACCCTTTTTTATGCCGCGGTTCCTTAATGGAAGGGAAGCACTTGATTTTATTACCGAATTTTTCGTAATCTCTATTGTCAAAATAAAGGTGATGAACACATGCTTCGGCTGTTATATATTTCTCCTCCAAAGGAGCAGTATCAAACAGCCCCAATTCTTCCTGGGTAGTGACATGTAGAATGTGCAGTCTGCTACGGTACTTCCTTGCCAGGTTGATGATTTGATTTGATGCATCGTAGCAGGCTCGCTCATCCCTTATTTTAGGATGTGCTTCTATGGGAGGGTCCTCACCATAAATTCTTTTAATCGTATAAAGATTATCCTTGATAACTTGCTCATCCTCAGCATGAACCGCAACAAGGTTTTTGACATTGCTAAGGATCTTTTCAAGCATCTTTTTATCATCAACAAGCATGTTGCCAGTGGATGATCCCATAAAAACCTTAACCCCGCAAATATCTAAATCATTGGCCCGCTTGAGGGTTTCCAGGTTATCGTTGGATGCTCCAAGGTAAAATGAATAATTCGTCAAGCATTTTTGGGAAGCCAGATCAAATTTTTCTTGAAGACGCTCGAGGTCGGTAACAGGAGGGTTGGTATTGGGCATCTCCATAGTGGAAGTAATGCCTCCTGCCAATGCAGCCTGAGATTCAGTAAGTAAATCTCCTTTGCTTGTTAAACCCGGTTCTCTGAAATGAACGTGATTGTCAATGATGCCCGGAAAAAGATATTGGCCCGCTGCATTGATCGTTTCATGCTGTTCTGAAGGAGCACGTTGGGATGGATCTATTTTTTCAATTCGCCCATTTTTGATCAATACATCGGTAATTCGCTCCGCTCCCTCATTGATCAACCATGCATTTTTAATAAGATAGGTATGTGAACTCATTTGTGGTTAAAGAGAATTATGGCAACCTTCCTTTATCACTCAGTTTTTTCTTCCTCTTCGGTTGCCCCACTTTCAGTTTCATTTGCTTGATCTTCACTCGTTTCCTCAGCTTCTTCTTCCTCTTCTTCATAATTGATAACGATCGGCATTAAAAGCATCAGGATGTCTTCGCCATTTTCCATCTCACTGGGTTTCAAAATACCAGGCCTGTTGTGTTCAGACAATGAAATGGTGACTTCTTCAGAGTGAAGGATGTTAAGCATATCAATAAGAAACCGGGCATTAAAACCGATTTGCATGTTACCCCCATCAAATTCGCAACTTAACCGTTCATAGGCTTCATTGGAAAAATCCATGTCCTGGGCGGTTAACTGAAGTTCATTACTGCTAATGTTAAATTTAACCTGGTACGTGGTTTTATTGGCAAAAATGGAGATTCGTTTAAGGGAGTTGGCCAATTCTGTACGGCTTATCTGTAAGGAGTAAGGCGTATCAGAAGGAATCGCGGCATTGTAATCCGGGAATTTTTCATCTACAAGCCTGCAGATCAGCTTAACATTATCAAAAGTAAACAGCGCATTAACATTGTTGTAATTGACGTTAACATCTTGATTGCCCTCTGGCAATGAGTTTTTTAGCAGGTTCAAGGCCTTTTTGGGAAGGATAAAACTGTCTTCATTTTCGGCATTTACATCGGTTCTTGCGTATTTAACAAGCTTATTGCCATCGGTTGAAACGAACTTAAAGTCGTTTGGTGACATTTCGAAATACAACCCGGTAAGGGCGGGCCTTAACTCATCCTGGCCAATGGCAAAAATGGTGTTGTTGATGGCTTCATTAAGGATTTGAGCAGAAAGCTGTACGGATGAGCCCCCTTCAACTTCCGGAAATTTGGGAAAATCCTCAGGATTCTCACCTGCAAGTTTATATTTACCATTGTCAGACGTTAACTCAATTGATTGATTGTCTGTATTGATGGTAAAAGTAACCGGCTGTTCAGGTAAGCTCTTAAGAATATCGATGATAAGTTTAGAAGGAACAGCAACGCTGCCTTCTTCTTTTGCTTCAACCTCCAAATCAGATCGCATAGAAACTTCCAGGTCTGTACCCGTAACGGTTAACTTGCTTTCCTCAATTTCAAAAAGGAAATATTCCAAAATGGGGATCACCGCCTTACTGCTAATAATACCATTGATTAGCTGTAATTGTTTGAGCAAAGCGGACGTTGAAACAATAAATTTCATAAAGTCTTGATTTTTGGTCTCGGTAATTTGAATCGGTTACCTACCACAAAAGTAATTTATTTTAAGGATTCGAAATCTTTAAAATGCCTTAAAATTTTATCGAGTATCCTCGATTGAATGATCAAAACTTGGTCACGGGTGTTGGCTATGCCGTAGTATTTTTCAATCTCCAATTCTTCAGTAGGAACTTCACTGCTAATAGGCTCCCTGGGGATCGGGTAAACCTTTAATTTTCTTGGTTTATGGTCTTTTACTTTTACAGCAATTTTAACCTTAGGTGTTACATTTTGTAAAGAATCCATTACCTTATCCGAGGTTTTATTAAGGGTCCTTACAAAGTTTACCTCCTCAAATTCCATTAAAAAAGTCTTAATGGCGGGTTTGGATGGCGTCTTCAGTTCTCGCTGGTTAGCCATCCCGGTCACTTGAAATTGATTATCGCCTTTAACCTTTATTTGAAAGGACTTTTCCTGGTTGTTCGGATATTTCATTTGGACCTTTTCAATAGCCATTGGATTAAAAGGAAAAAGTTCTTGAGTGCGCCAGTCTTTAACGTTAGCGAAATACCTTGAAGAAAGAAAGCCTTCGAAACCTGGAATATGGGTTACAAATGGCTCTTTGGTAGCTTCCGGTTCCTTCAAACCGATGGTTTGTAATAGCTCGCCAAATAAGCCTGGTTCTTTAGGATTCATCGCCATGTAAGTACCCAATTCATCGGGGGTTGTTCCTCCCACAAAATAAGATTTGTGCAAATTTCCATCTTTAAAAATTTCTATCTTAACGTGGTTGGTAGCCATGTTTTTAACCACATTCTTGCGGGCTGTCAAGGGAACAGGATTTTTAACCTCAACCTGTTTGATCGTGGTAAGCAGCGTCTTAATTCTGCTTTCGTTAGCGGGGTACTCATCATTGACGAACCATTGATCACTTGATCTTCTGACGAGCTTGACTTCATTTCCATTGCGGTCAGCAAGAAAAATGGAAGAAATAGTTGCGGTGTCCTCTACACTAAAATCAGCTTTTTCGCGGTCAATGGTAGAAGATGATTGTTGGTTAACAGCCAGATAAGCGATACCAATAAGGACCACAAGTATAGCACTTAATATTATAAGGTTTCTTTTCTTCATTGATTTTAAGGTTTAGGATCCGGGTTTTCTGGTCTTAACCAACAGCAATTTTGAAGCAGTTGGTTTTTTTTCAATTACATTATTAGCCATTTCATTGTTAATCAGCCTAAAGCTTTTACTTAAGTGGCAAACCTTTGTTTGCGTACAAAATTGTAAAGAATGCCAAATATGATAACTATTAAGACCGGGGCCCCCATGTTCATAATTTGCCAGTAAAGTTTTTCCGCCTCGGCCCGGCTTTCGTTAAGAAGGCGCATAGAAAAATCCTTAGCCCGCAATTGAATGAGCCCTGATTCATCTAACAAGTAATCAACGGCATTAAGCATGAAATCTTTATTGCTGAAAGTTCTTTTGGTAAAGCGGTCCCTCCCAAGTTCATAACTTTGGTCATTAAGCTGGCTGTATTGATTGCGGATCAGGTCTCCGTCCGCTATTACCACCATTTTTGTAGAGTCGCTTTTTTCTTTCAAATCTCCGTATTTACCTGTTTCGAGCGTTTCAGGTTTTACCCTGTTTTTAAAAACAGAATTAAATTTTCCCTTCAGCAATACCCCCACTGTTTGCGGACCTTGATTGAAAAGACGCCTGTTCATTCGATCCCTGATGTTCTGCATATTGATCCTAACAGGGTGAAACATGGTTCTGGAATAGGGCGAAGTTTGAAGGATAGGCTTTTTATCAATTCCAGGATTTCCAACCGTATCAATTGTATTGGCAAACCGTAGCCAAATTGCGCTCATGTTATTGACCATTGGATGATCATTGGTTGGTATCACCAAGGGGTAAAAAGGCCAGGGTAAAAAATCGCGCTGCCTTTGTCTACCTGTTGATCTTCGCGTAATAGGCGTTACATGACTTCTAAGGTCTTGAACAAGGTTGCGGTTGATCCGCACCCCATATTTAAAAAGTTGGTCTTCTAAATTTACGTTATTCTCGTAACTGAAGCCTACACCATGGGAATCGAGGCTATCCATGTTAGCTGTAACCGATTCAACCAGCCATATCACTTTACCGCCCCTCATAATGAATTGATCCAGTTTGTACTTGTCAAGTTCAGTAAATTCTTCGGTTGGCTTGGCAACGATGGCCAGATCAAATCCATTAAGTGAACCAACTTTATATTTTGGTAAGTTTAACCTTTTGATGTTGTAGTAATTGGATAGGGTTTGGCGAATATCTTTGGTAGGCTTTTTACCAAGTTCTCCATGGCCTCCAATAAATGCAATGTCTTTATTCTTGCCGGATAATAACTTTTTGACGCTATTAATAATGCCATATTCGAGCTCAAGAATAGAGTTGTGCAATACTTTTTCCGGATTGCGGCCCTGTTGGCTTTGCAATAGCTGCAAGGGCATTGTTTCATTTTTATAATTCAAAATGGCCCCTGGAAAAATGTATTGTTGAGCACTTCCTTCTCCTTTTTTCACTTGCAAATTGACAGGGCTCAACCCTTGATCGGCCAATTGGCTGTACAGATTTCTCCGATCTTTGGGATTTTCAATAGCACTTGGGTCGATGAACTCATATTCAAGCTTATCCCCTGCATATACCTTCATTTCATTGAGCATTTCACGGGTAGATGATTTCAAGCGCCTAAAACCAGATGGTAAGTCACCTCCCAAATAAACCTTTACATAAACTATGTCATCAAGATTACTAAGCATTTCCTTACTGGTGTTGCTTAACGTATAACGGTTTTCAGAAGTTAAGTCAAATCGGTCATGCGTAAACTGAGCAATTACATTAACCACTATAATAATGGCCGTAACCAACAATAACTGGAGATAGGATTGTATTTTTTGACTTTGGGCTTTTTTCATGATCCAATTTGATCCTTTTTGCGGTCTACCATTTCCTGCTTTCTAAGGTTGTTTTAGTTACAGTAAGAAAGAACCCAATGAGGCTGGCAAAGTAGATAACATCTCTTGTATCGATTACGCCTCTGCTCATGGATTTATAATGTGCTTGAATGCTCAATGCTTCAAGGATAACATCTATACCGCTAATCATGGTAAACTCCCGGGTCCACTCAATCAGGGCATAAAAAACAAAGCAAATGAACATGCCCAGAATAAAAGAAATAATCTGATTGTTGGTAAGTGAAGAAGCAAATACACCAATGGCAACATAGCCACTACCTAAAAACAACAGCCCCAAATAAGAACCCATGGTTCCGCCAAAATCCACATTCCCTACCGGGCTTGCTAATTGATAAATTGTATAAAAATATAAAAACGTGGGAAGCAATGAAAAAACCACAAGTACAACACCCGATAAGAATTTACCCCCAACAATGGACAGGTCACTGATTGGCTTAGTGGTAATGATCTCCAATGTTCCCGTGTTTCGCTCTTCTGAAAAAAACCGCATGGTTATAGCCGGTATGAGGAACATAAACACCCAAGGTGCAATGTTGAACATCTGTTCAAGAGTCGCATAGCCATAATCAAAAACATTCTTTTGCGGTAAAACCCATACAAACAACCCTGTGGCAATTAAAAAAACGCTGATAACGATATAGGCAATCAGGGAACTGAAAAATATGTTAACTTCTTTTTTTAAAATAGTCCACATTTGCCAAAAAGGTTTTAGGCCTTAGTTTTATATTTCTTTGTTTGAATATTGAGCTTGAACCTGATTTTTATTATCTAATTGCAAACTCAACCTTGAAGGAGCTTTTTCTTTGGTTCCTTTATCCATAAATCATTGGTTATCCTGAGTCAATTGCTGAAACACCGTTTCCAGGCTTTCCCCTTCCTGCGACATTGCCAACAAAGGATTTTGTTTGCCCGAAGCAAAATTGAAGATGTTTTCCCTGATGTCTGCTTCACCTTTACTCCTTATGAACCATTCACCGTTCTGATTTTCAGCTTCTTCTACGTCCTTAAGTTCCATCAATTCTTCCTTATTAATTGGATTTTTAAAAATGCACCGAACATACATTTTGCCTGAAAATCGCTCAACCAGTTTACTAGTTTCCTCATCGGCTACGATAGTACCAGCACTAATGATGATCACCCGGTCGCACATAGCCTGTACTTCCTGCATGATATGAGAGGAGAGCATGATGGTTTTTTCTTGGCCAATTTCTTTGATCAAGTTACGGATTTCAACAACTTGGTTGGGATCCAACCCTGAAGTGGGTTCATCCAAAATTAAAACCTCAGGATCATGGATCAGGGCTTGCGCTAAACCGACCCTTTGTTGATAGCCTTTTGAAAGCGTTCGGATCTTTTTATGTTGTTCGGGGCCTAAACCCGTCAAATCAATAAGCTCACGGATCCGGTGTTTAACATTGCCTTTCATCCCATACATGTTCCCAATGAAACCAAGGAATTCTTTTACATACATCTCATCATAAAGCGGATTTTGCTCGGGTAGATAACCTGTAGCTGCTCTTACAGCTAATGAATCTTCGTAAATGTCGTGATCACGAACCCAGGCATTGCCATCAGAAGGGGCATAGTAACACGTCAACATTTTCATGCAGGTAGACTTCCCGGCACCGTTAGGTCCTAACAATCCTACCACCTCTCCGCGATTTACAGCAAAGTCAATATGATCAACCGCTGTTTGGTCACCAAATGCCTTGGTCAGGTTTTCAACTTTAATTGACAAGGGTTCCCTTTTTCAATTTACAGGATTGCGAAATTATGAAATCGTAATGGTTGCATTTTTCCCATCAAGCCTTTAAATACACAATTATTATACCACCCTTGAGTGATTTGATTGTAAAGTTGCAACAATAAATAGAAATTCAGTTTAAACCACTTATAAGCTTTTTTTGAATGACTTTAATGGTGAAGTTAATGTTCAAAAGCTCGCAGTTTAGGCATTTTTGCTATTGATCCAGTTCCGGTAATTTCGCAGCTATTTTAAAACGCTATTAATCGGTTTGTTGTTAAAGCTCAAAAAACATTATCAATGGAAGTACTCGATGTAGCGATCATAGGAAGTGGCCCTTGTGGAATGACCAATGGTATAGAAGCTGAAAAAAAAGGGTACCATTACCTGATTTTTGAAAAAGGCAGCATTGCCAATACCATAAGGCGATATCCCACCAATATTTCATTTTTTTCTACTGCTGAACTTTTAGAATTAGAAGGCATTCCGTTTCCTACTACAAGCCCTGGGAAGCGGCCAAGCCGACAGGAGGCCATGGAGTATTACTTGAAAATTGCTCAACATTTTGACCTTAAGATAAGTCAATACACAACCGTTAAAAACATCTCAAAGGAAGATGATTTGTTTAAAGTTGAAACAGACCAGGGGGACTACCTGGCCAAAAATGTAGTACTGGCTATTGGGTATTTTGACAACGCCAACAAAATCAACGTTCCTGGTGAGGATATGGATCACGTTTCTCACTTTTATGACGAAGCTTTTGGCTACGCCAATCTTAACGTGGCCGTGGTTGGCGGTGCTAATTCGGCAGCTGAATCCACCATGGAATTATATCGCCATGGTGCCAAAGTCCGCTTGATCCATCGCAGAGATGAACTCTCCAAATCGATCAAGTATTGGATTAAACCGGACCTTGAAAATCGCATCAAGGAAGGCTCGATCCCTGCCCATTGGAATTCAGACGTACAAGCCATCAATGAGAAAGAAATAATCGTTAAAAATAAAGATAGCGGGGAGGTAGAGCACATTCCGGCTGACTTTGTATTCCTGCTTACCGGCTATCATCCGGATGGTGGCTTCCTGAAAAATTCAGGCATTGAGATCGATGAGGAAACCCTGATACCAAGGTTCAATCAAGAAACTTATGAAACCAATGTTCCGGGTATTTACGTAGCTGGTGCCGTAGTTTGCGGTTGTGAAACGGCCAATATATTTATAGAAAACGGCCGATACCATGCCAAGTCCATCTTCCGGCACATTGCCTCTAAAAAAGGAGAGAAGGTGGAAGACTAAGTTGATTTGATTAAAGTGTCAAATGATTGATGCCATCAGGCTTTTTTAGAAGAAATAATGCTATGGCCTTTATTAGGAGATTATTAAACTACCTCATTTAAAATCAAGAAAGTGATTTGATAATTTGAATTTTACATGGCATTCAAATAAAAAATCCCCTCATAAGGGGATTTTTTGTGGGCTGTGCTGGACTCGAACCAGCGACCTCTTGCGTGTCGGGCAAGTGCTCTA
>CAZLQF010000002.1:0-164138 GCA_964561545.1 uncultured Sphingobacteriales bacterium | reverse complement strand
ACAAACAAAACCAAACGTGTCCTTTATACCGGGGTCACCAATAGCCTTGCCGGAAGAATGCATGAACATGAACAAGATGCAAAATCCAACAAGAAGACATTTGCCGGAAAATACAACTGCTATCATTTGGTTTATTATGAACGTTACCAGTATGTAAAGCACGCAATTAAAAGGGAAAAGGAAATTAAAGGTTATTCGAGAGCAAAGAAGATTGCTTTGATTGAAAGTATGAACCCGGAATGGAGGTTCTTGAACAATGAAGTTGGTTGAAGATGATTCCCTCTTGTCCTTCAGAGCTTTACGGATGCATGGGGGTGGCTCAAAAGTGAAAAATCAAGCAGATTTTTCACTTTTAAAAGCCAATTATTAAAGTATAAATAGCTGAATCATAAAATTTATAATAAAAGCTTTAAATAATAAATTAAGGGCTTAAGGCTTTTGAGCCACCCCCTTAGCAGCCGTTAGCGATGAATCTAAGGAACGACCCACGTTTCTGAGATTCATCATTAAGGGGGGTGGAGCAATAGTCTTAAAAGTGGTTTAAGACTATTAAAAAAGAAAGAAATCTTTCTTTCTTTTTTGCTCCACTCCCCCTAAATTCTGAATGGCAAGATGGTATAAATCAAAGACTGACGGTTACATAGTGGCAAAGTAATAACGATAGCTAACAAGTTTAAAAAAGAACAAAAAAATTATTTACACATTTCTGACATTAACACGTTAAATCAAGAGAAATGATCCCATTTTCCCCGCCTTACATTGATGAGGATGTCATCAATGAAGTCAATGAAGCGCTTCGGTCTGGCTGGATAACGACCGGCCCTAAAACCAAGGAATTTGAAAAGAAACTTGCCCACTTCTGCAATATACCCAATGTTCTTTGCGTAAATTCCGGAACAACCGGTATAACAGCGATGCTCCATTGGTTTGGCATCACCAAAGGGGATGAGGTAATTGTCCCTGCCTATACCTACAATGCTACGGCTCAATCAGTGATCCATTGTGGTGCGAAACCTGTTATGGTGGATGTAAAAGAAGATTTTAACATCGATCCAGATAAGGTTAGGGAGGTTGTATCTCCTAAAACAAAAGCCATTATGCCAGTGGATATTGCAGGGTGGCCTTGTGATTATGAAAATTTGAATGATTTAGTAGCAGAACCGGAAATCAAAAAACTATTTCAACCCAATAATGAGCACCAGGAAAATTTGGGACGCATTTTAATCCTATCAGATGCGGCCCATTCAATAGGCGGAATTTATAATGGAAAACGTACTGGCGGCTTAGCGGACATTACCATTTTTTCTTTTCACGCCGTTAAAAATCTAACTACTGCTGAAGGCGGTGGTATTGCCCTCAACTTGCCCCATCCTTTTGATAACAGTGCGATTTACCAAAAACTCAACACCATGATGCTTCATGGTCAATCCAAAGACGCCTTTACCAAACAGCAAGCCGGTGGGTGGCGTTATGACATTCTGTTTCCTGGCTATAAGGGGAACATGCCTGATGTGTTAGGCGCTATTGGTTTAGCCCAATTCAAAAAGTATGATCGCTTGTTGGAAGAAAGGAAAAGGGTGTTTAATCAATATTACAATGAACTTAAGGATAAGGATTGGGCTCAATTACCTCCTTTTAATGATGGGGATAAAGAAAGCGCATACCATGTATTTTTACTGAGGATCAATGGAATTACTGAAGCGCAAAGGGACCAGATGATCGACAAAATCGCTGAACAGGATGTGAATGTCAATGTTCACTTCATTCCATTGCCTGAACTTACCCTATTTAAAAACATGGGTTATCATATGAAAGATTATCCTGTTGCTTATGATAACTTCTCAAGAGAGGTTACTTTACCGGTTTATCCACAGCTTACTACCGATCAAGTTAAGGAAGTAGTTAATGCCGTATCAACAGCCTATGACTACATTGTGGGCTAAGCGTATTTTTGATGTATTTTTTGCAGGCTTAGGGCTGTTGCTATTAAGCCCCTTTTTTTTGCTAATAGCCCTCGCCGTTAAGGTTGATTCCAAAGGGCCTGTCTTTTTTAAGCAAGCAAGGGTTGGTAAAAATGACCGGGATTTTTTGCTATGGAAATTCCGAACGATGGTATCGGATGCTCATAAAAAGGGATTGATCACAGTTGGGGGCAGGGATAGCCGTATAACGGCAGTAGGTTATTTTTTAAGACAATTTAAACTTGATGAGTTACCCCAATTGATCAATGTGGTAAAAGGCGATATGTCAATTGTTGGCCCCAGGCCCGAAGTAAGGCATTACGTGGAGATGTACACCCGAGAACAAAAAGAAGTATTAAATGTGAAACCAGGCCTCACAGATTTTGCATCCATTGAATTTGCCAATGAAAACGAATTGTTGGGAAATGCTGAAAATCCTGAACAACGATACATCCAAGAAATAATGCCTCAAAAAATCGAGTTGGGAAAATTGTATATATCCAAAATTTCCGTTAAAACTGACTTAAAAATTATTTTTTTGACTTTGAAAAAGATTTTTCAGTAAACAAGGGCTGGCCTTTTGCCCAGATCTATAATCAATTATAAAACAATCTTCCTAATATTGGAACAATAAAATAAAAAGCTTGATTAAACAGTTAAAACTGATTCAAAGCTTTTAAAACTTATCCTTATAGCTCTTAATTAACCCCATGATAAAAGTTAAAGTTATAATAAGCTTATTAGCGCTCTATTTACTCATAGGGAGTGGTTTTCAAAATGACTTAAAAGCCCAAAGCACTTATTTTAAACACAATACGCGCTCTGAAAGTCTTATCAATCGCTATGAAATAAAAACTGGCAATCTTCGCAATTCGCTGTTTGCTGATATTAGGCCCTATAGAAGAGACCAGGTGGCAAATTTGGTACAATCGCTAGATACGTTTGATCTGGCTTTTTCAGAAGCTGATCAATTCAATTTGGATTATTTAGCGCACAATAACCTTCCATGGGCTGATAAGCCTATCAACAATAGTGAAAAACCTGTGCTTAAGCATTTTTACAAGAGTAAGGCCAATCTTTACCAGGTCCATGAAGACCATTTTTCGCTTTTTATTAATCCAGGCCTATACTTGAAAGGAGGCATATCGAGCCAAAGCGATGATTTACTTTTTACCAATAAAAGAGCAGTAGAGGTTCGTGGGATTATAGATGAGCAAATAGGTTTCTACACTTACCTATCTGAAAACCAAATTCAACCAGCTCAACATCAGCTCGATTTTTACCGTAAAAAGGAGTCCTACCCAGGAGCTTCTTATACGAAAGATTTTGGAGACAATGGCGTTGATTTTTTTAAACCTCGTGGTTATATCACGTTTAGTCCTTCCAATTCTATATCAATGCAATTCGGCCACGACAAGAATTTCATTGGCAATGGCCAGCGTTCTTTATTGCTTTCAGATTACGCACCGCCCTACACATTCCTAAAGATCAATACCGATGTATGGCGCTTCAATTACCAGAACATCTTTGCTCGAATGACGGACAATTATGGCTCCGTTGTTGGTCAGGACCAAGGTAGACCCCTGCCTCCTAAATATTCTTCTATCCATTATTTAAGCATTGACATACTGGACAACTTGAATTTAGGCCTTTTTGAATCTGTTGTATTTCACGATAACAGAGGAGCTGGCAGGAACTTTGATGTACGCTACTTAAACCCCGTTATCTTTTATAGAGCCATAGAGCAGCAGGTTGGTGATGCCGACAAAATGTTAGTTGGCCTGAATTTACAATACCTGCCTTTACAACAAGTTGAGCTTTATGGTCAATTCACGCTGAATGAGTTTAGATTTGATGACCTTAGGTCGGGTAATGGTCATTATGCCAATAAATATGGGTACCAAGCAGGTTTCAAATACATCGATGCAATTGGAATTAACAACCTCGACCTTCAAGCCGAGTATAATAGGGTTCGGCCTTACAATTATACCCATTATTCGGTTAGTGGTGAATATCCGGTTAACAATTGGAGTCATTACAATCATGAGTTAGCCCATCCATTGGGCGCTAATTTCTCAGAATTAATAGGTAACATTAAATTTCAACCTTTTTCGAAATTGAGAGCAGGCATTAAATTTACCCATGCCAATTATGGTGCTGATAGTAGTAAAAGCAATTGGGGAGGCAATATTTTTAAGGATTACAACAATTTTGAACAAGAGCTTGGTAATGAAGTAGGGCAAGGCGTTACAACGCAGTTAAACATAGTACAAGGTTGGGTCACCTATCAAATACGCCATAACCTATTTTTAGAGTTGGATGTTCGTTATAGGGAGGTAATTAGTGAAATAGGAACCCGAAGTAATGATAACCTTTTTTATGGAATGGCTTTGCGTATGAATTTAGCCCGAAGCGAATGGCTTCCTATGGTCAATTGATGAAAGTTGCAACGTTGGAATTCCTTGAAAACTTTAAAGTGCAGGCTTCTTGCACAGATCAATGGCTGGCAAATTTATTTCTCGATCTTAAAAAAGATAAAAAGCTCCTGAAATCTTATTTTATGCTACTACAGCACTTTTTTTTCTTATGCTACGTTAAAGATTTTTTGCCTTCATTTAATTTTGTTCCATTAAACAAGATATTAGCTTTTCAAGCGTTAACCGTAAATATTTAACTAACAAAAATTTTGGATAAGCAAATTCATATAGCAGTTGCCGGATTGGGCAATATTGGCAATCGTCACTTGGATATGGTGAAGGCTCATCCCGAAGCTTGCTTAGCGGGTGTCATAGATACCGAACCGACTCAAAAAAAGGTTCTTGAAAGCTACGAAAAGGTGCCTTTCTATGCCAGGCTGGAAGAATTTATAAATGCGGATCAGGGTAATTCAGATTTAATTCATATTTGCACGCCCAATGGATCGCACGCGCCATTAGCCCTGCAAGCCCTGGAAAATGGTTACCATGTGGTGATCGAAAAACCCATGGCCATTCATGCAGCACAGGCTCAATGGATCCTTGATACGGCTAAAGCCCATCGCAAAGAAGTGTTTGTTGTTAAGCAGAATCGCTTTAATCCGCCTGCCAAGTTTCTTAAAGAAACGATTGAAAACGGTAATTTAGGTCAGGTTTACATGGTGCAGGTCAATTGCTTCTGGAACCGGGATGAGCGTTATTACAAATCCGGATCATGGCGGGGAACGCTGGAAGAAGATGGCGGTGCGCTGCTAACCCAATTCAGCCATTTTATTGATATTCTTTACTGGGTATTTGGGGATGTTGCAAATGTTCATGCCACGTTCTCAAACTTCAATCACCAGGAGCAAATTGAATTTGAAGATTCTGGTATGGTAACTTTTGATCTTGTAAGTGGCGGCAAAGGTTCTATCAACTATTCCATTTCCTGCTGGGAGCAAAACATGGAGAGCAGTATTGCGGTAATAGGAGAGAAGGGTTGTTTAAAAATAGGCGGCCAATACATGAATGAGATCTCCTATTTCAATGTGAAAAATATGGGAAAACCTGATTTAGCTGCAACCAATCCGCCCAATAGTTACGATGGTTTTATGGGAAGTGCCGGCAACCATTACCAGTTCCTTCAGGATGTAATTGACCATTTAAAGGGCAGAAAATCCAATGGCACCAATGCTTATGAAGCTGCCAAGGTGGTAGAAATCATCGACAAAACCTATCAACACCGTGATCTTAAGCAATTAAAAGCAAAGGCCAATGTCAATCGCTGAAAGCGCTTTTGTTCATCCGTCCTCTTACGTAGATGAAGGATGCCAAATAGGAGAAAGCACCAAGGTCTGGCATTTTTGTCATATGATGGCCAATGCCAAAATAGGCAGCCAATGCTCCTTTGGACAGAATGTTTTTGTTGGTAAAAATGTAGTGATTGGAAATCAAGTAAAAGTACAAAACAATGTATCCATTTATGAGGGGGTGATTTGCGAGGATGAGGTTTTCCTCGGACCTTCTATGGTTTTTACAAATGTCTTAAATCCAAGAAGCGGAGTAGAGCGCAAAGAGGAATTCAAAAAAACATTGGCAAGAAAAGGTGCGACCATTGGTGCCAATGCCACTATCATTTGCGGAATTGAAATTGGTAAGCATGCCTTCATTGGAGCTGGGGCAGTTGTTACAAAAGATGTACCTGCTTATGCACTCATGGTAGGCAATCCCAGCCGTCATTCTGGTTGGATGAGTGAAAGCGGGGGCAAACTTACGTTTGATAAAGATGGTAAAGCTTATTGCCCCATTAGTGGAGAAGGTTACCAACATAAAGATGGGGTTGTTGAGAGGATATAGGAGGGTTTATGCATCTGGTAAAGGATGGAGTTCATAAGAATAATTTTTGCCTCAAACTTCAAACCTTGAACACCCTAACATCTAAACTCCAAGTTCTAAACGCTTTTTCAAAAAAGGTTCAACTTTACACCTCCCATTACGTGAAAACCTTGCCGTGGGTATTTGTTCCAGTATTCATATTCCTGGGCTAAAATGTTGTTGAAATTGAAATAAGCGGTAAAGGCATTTGAAAAGCTGTAGTCTATGCCAAAATTCAGGTCAATGATGCCATCAAGGTTTTTGGCTTCACCCATATCGTCAAGCGCTTTTCTTTGGCTATATCCCATGATATTTGTATGAAATCTGACCTTGTCGCCAATTTTGTAAAAAGCTGACGTCTTAAAATCGAAATTCGGACGGTGCCAAGGTTCTTGGGATGAGGCCAATGTGAATTGACGGTAATTAGCAGCCAAAGCTACTTTAAAATTATCGTGCACTTGGTAATCCAATTCCCCGTGAATTTTTACGATTGCTGTCACTGCACTATCGTACTGGATTTTGAAAGTTTTGGGATCTTCCGGATTGTTTACGAAATAATAGAAATTTTCCACATTTTGGTAATGGATGCCTAATTGATAAGCGGTTTGATCTTTGAAACGTCCTTTAATCCCGGCTGAAATGTTAAGTTTATGATTGGTGTTCCTAATGTTGGTACGGGGATGCAGGTAGCGATTTTCTTTAGTTAAGGATTGGTAGGAATTTACTTTTAAATCACCTTTAATACCGCCAAAGGCAATGAGCTTATCTTCTATTAGTGGAATTTCAGCTTCTATATCAGGATAAAAGTGAAACTCACCTGTTGAATCCTGTTCGTTGGCAATGTTGAAGCCAATTTTGGCCTGTCCCATTTCATGGTTAAGGATATAATGGGGTTGAAGCTTGAAGACATGCCTTTCAAAATCCTCTTTGTAATTGTATTGGTAATAATCGTATTGGCTTTTTATCTCAACAGCATTGCCTTGAAAATACTCTTTTAGACGTCCTCCAACACTAACATTGATCTCTTCGGTGCCCTGAAAGCTTGATAAGCCATCAAACCCTACATTGGCTCCATAATTAAGCTTGCTGGTATCGGCCCGGTCATTGTTAAAATTGGCTTCAATTCCATACCGGGTATAGCGCTGCTTGATGCTGTCTTCCTCAGCTTGGTCGTTGTCGTGATCAAAACCGTAATAACGGAACAATTCGTTGTTAAAATGAACATTGCCGGCTAATGTGGTTGCATCGTAATACTGAGCTGCCTTGGTTTTGAAGGTTTGCTTACCGAATTGAGATTGATCTACAGGGCCTTTACCAGACCGGTGTTTGAAATAGCCTGTAAGCAATTGGTCCTCATTGCGTAGACTATTGTAATGAGCTTCTCCCGCTACATTCGCGTAATTGCCGGCTCCAAGCTTGATGTAGCTTCGCTTAAGCGGGTCAAGTTTTTGACTGCCAAGCGATACTGCGGGCAATTTTTCATCATCGGGCGGCATTTCAAATGGTTTGCTAAATGTATCGTATTCCAGTGTGGGTTGTTCAATTTCAAGCCTTTCCTGGCCCGCTTGAACCGGTAGTTTTACAGCATCGGTTATTTTGGGCTTGTAGGGCTTTACAATTTCAATCTCTTCTTTAAATGACTCCTCATCATCTTGCGCCTTCCCCAAAAAGCTTGTTGATAACAGCGATGCCAATAACAGAAATTGCAGGGTCAAAAAATGCTTCATTGCTTAGTAAATTAATTTTGAGGCGTTTCTTGCTGATTTACCGTATCCGGAACCATACGGGGTTCTTCTTCATCCTCTTTTTGTTGAGCTTCCAATGCTTTTACTTGTTCTAATTTGTTTTTGGCAATTTGCTCGAGTTTTGCTCCTTCATAATTATCGATAACACTTTTCAGCGTATGCTTGGCTTGAAATGGATCGTCCATTGCTACGAACACATCGCTTAAAAGAATGAAGCCCTTGGCCACCCAGTAATCATAACCCGTAAAGTCATCTCTAATGACGTAAATTGACTTTTTAGCCTGCTCAAGCTTTCCCAAATTGAATTGTGTTTCAGCAACAAGGTATTGGGCTTCAGCCCCTCTTTCACTGTTATCTGATTCGGCAACTTGTTTCAAACTTTGTAAAGCCTGGGCTGTATCGCCTTTTTCGATATAGGTTTTGCCCATGTAGAAGCGGGCTTCATTTGTATTTTCGGAAGTTGCATAATCCAAATTAATGATTTGTTGGGCCTTTTTCAAGGTTTGTTCGGTATTGTTTTGGTCAAAGTGGCATCTTACCTGGCCTGATAATGCAAACAACAAATTTTCCTGTTGATTGGCAATTTTTTCGAGTTGGGCAAAGCGAGGAAGTCCTTTTACGCAATTTTCTTGCTCATAATAGATCCTTGCAGCCTTTTCAAGGGCTTGCTCTAAAAATTTGTTGGGGCTTCTACTGATCACTTCTTCAAAACGCTTAGCAGCTTCGGTGCGATTGCCTTGCCTTGCTAAGCAAGTTCCTAAATAATAATTGGCCTGAACAATGTAATAACCTTTTTCGTATTGGTCAATGTAATCTTTAAATGCCGGAATGGCTTTATTACAATTGTTCCTGCTCATGTGGCTGAATGCAGAAGAATAGGTTAAAGAGTCCTTTAAAGAAGCCGAAAGTTCAGCATTGGGTACCTGGTCCAGGAAGGTAAAAAGGCTGTCGGCCTGGCCCTTTTCAATATAGATACTTCTTAAAGTGGACATGGCTTCTTTAGCTTCTTCAGAATATGGATATTCACTGATGATCTTCTTCAACGTTTGAGTAGCTCGCTGGTCTTCTTTTTGGTTGTATTGGATCAAGCCTATTTTAAGAAGGGCGGCCCTGTAATATGGGCTCTCTTGAAAATCCTGGATCAAATAGCGGAATTGATTGGTGGCTAAGTTGTATTTACTTTGCTCAAAATAAGTGTTAGCGATCTCAAACAGCGCATCATCAACGTAAGTAGAAGAACTGTGGTTGAGGGAGATGGACTTTAAATTGGCTATTTTGGCTTCGGGCTGATTTTTTAACCCTTTGATAATGCCCCTTTGGTATAAAGCATAAGGTACATTGCGACCTCCTTGATTAATGACCTTACTGTAGTAACTGTTAGCCTGGTCATAATTTTTTAAAGCAAAATGACAATCTGCGATTCTTAAAAGGCCGTCTTTATATTTTTTAGTATTACGGTCATCTTGTTTACCTTCTAAATTAATAAAATCCTCGAAGTGAGGAAGTGCTTCCTGATAGGCTTTTTCCTGAAACTTGCTATAGCCTAAGTTGTAATGGCCTAAAGTGTGATAGGGCGTGTTTTTAGACTCGTCTACATAAAGGAAGTTTTTATACGCACGGTAGGCTGAGGAATAGTTTTGGAGGTTAAAATAGCTTTCAGCTAGCCAAAAATAAGCCAGCGCTTTGTATTTTGGATCTTTAGCATTCCGGATAGATTTGATGAAAAGCTCTCTTGCGTCTTTGTAGTTTTTGTTCTGGAACTTTTCTACGCCGTATTGATAAGTGATCTTTTGGTAAGAGCTCTTGATCTCTTCACCCCTATCTGGAATTTCTTCAATGATTTCCAATGCCTGTTTAAAATTCTGGGTAGCAAGTAGAATATCGCCTAACAATGCCTGCGCTTCTTTGGCCAAATTAGTGCCCGGGTATTCCTTGGTAAATGCTCTCAGCTTTTGTATGGCTTCTTTCTGGTAATTTAAGTCATAGGATATTTTGGCATAATTGAATGAAGCCCTTTTTTCAATCTCGGGATCATAACTAAAACCAGAAGCAAATAGGAATGAATTCCTGGCTTTAAGCTTTTCACCGGTGTGCAAATAAGCCATCCCCAAATGGAAGGATAAATTCTGACCTAATGTGTCTTCTTGAATCTCCAATGCTTTAAGTTGGGGGAGGGATGCTTTGAATTTTCCATCTTTAAAAAGCGCAAATCCGAGTTCATAATGTTGTTCAGAGGTGAAATTGAAGTCCTTTTTTGCCAAAGGTTCAAGGTACTTGATCACTTGGTCGTATTGCTCTAAGTGGTAGTTCGCTTCTCCTAAAAACGACCTGATCTCATCTTTTTTGCCGATCTTTTTTTGGTCTAATGCCTCGGCTCCATATTGCGCTGCTTCTTGGTATTTACCTTGCATCAGGTAAAATTGAGTAATATACACCGGCACGATTTTACTGAACTTTTCATCGCCTTGTATCTTTTTGAAATTGGTTATTGCTGATGCATAGTTATCATGTTGATAAGCCATGTAACCATAATAATAATTGGCAAGTGCGTAATAATTGTTTGAACTCTCAATAATTGGTTCAAGTGCTTTTTTGGCTTTAGCGTATTCATTTTGTTTGTAGTAACCGTAACCCAGCATGAATTGGTATTCATTTTTATGAGCTGCTATGGTTCGGTTGGAATCGATTTTTGCCAACCAATGAGTTGCCTTATCAAATTCTTTTTCCCTGAAATGGTATTTACCGAGGTTAAAGTAAGCCAGGGGTAATTTGGGCTTTTCACTATAACGTTCAATGTAATCCTTGAACCGGTGAGGGGTTTGTTTTTGGTACAACTCCATAGCACTTCGTGCTATGTAAAACCGGGCATCTGATTTTAAAAGCTTGCTTTCCCCTACCTTTAAGTACTGTTGAAATCGCTCTTGAGCAGCACCGTATTTTTGGTTTTCAAACAGCTCCAATGCTTGATCAAAGATTGCATGATCATCAAGTGAGGTTTCAGTTTCTTGTGCATGCGGAAGATCGGGGTTTGATAATAAGATAATGAGGAGCAATCCCTTAAGGAATAAAATCGTTTTTCCCATGCCCTGATAACAGATTTAACTGGATAGTTATGTTGAAAATTGTTGGGTCAAATTTAACCAAATTGTAAAGAGAGCTGGTAAAAAAGGCTTAAGTTGTTAAAGTTTACTTGCTGCTTCGTATTTTGGGTTAACCTTTTTTTGATAAGTAGCCCCAACCGACTCAAGAAATGATAATAGCAGTCTAATTATTAGGTTGGAGCTAATGGCTTATCCATAAAAAAACCGGGCCGCAAGTATGCCAACCCGGTTTAATTATTTGGTTTAGTAAAATGAAGTTGATTAAGTTACTGGGTAACTTCTACTTTCACAATTGTTTCAACATTGCCATTGCAAACCTTGATTGTAGTTTCGCCGGGCGTACCTGCTGTAACCAGCCCATTATTATTTACGGACGCTACAGTTTGGTCTTTAACGCAATATTCAAGGGATGCACCACTTACTACATTTCCGTTGGCATCTACCGCATCGGCATTAATTTGACCGGTTGAAGCTAAACTGATGGTTAGGGGATCCGGTGAAGCGTTGATACTTTCCACATCAGCATTACCCTGACCGCAATTACAATCAAAGCCTCCACTACCGTCTCCTGCTATAACAGTAGCAGCTCCCGGTTGGATGCTTGAGGTATTTTCAACCCTTGCTATCACAGTTGCGTTAAGCCCTGGTGATGCACTGTTATCCACCGTAACATTTCCATTCTGATCTACACTTGCTATGTTAAAAATTGGCAGTCCGTAATCCAGAACTTCCCATTTGATATTGCTTGGATTTTGAATTGTTTCAACGCTCCGATCATTTCTATTGATCTTGTACGCATCCAATTGAAATTGCTTACTTGAACCAGGATCTACGGTTGCCTGAAAAGGAGAAACCTTCAGAATAGTATCGGGATGGACCAGTACTTCGGCTTGTCCAATAACGCCTTTTGCCACAGCTTTCACTTTGGTTTTGCCAATACTACGGGCTTCGAACGTTCCATTTTGTTTAACAATACCAACATCCCGATCGGTAACCTTCCAAGTAAAATCTGCACTTACTTGTTCATCATTCTTGTTATAAGCTTGTGCTGTAAATTGCTGTGCTTCTTCCCTAAACATATCCACTGATTGAGGAGAGAGCTCTACACGGGTGATAGGAAGATCAGCATTGGGTGCTCCGAGCACCTGAACTGGCACTGTAACTGTTGGTTGCCCATCAAGCCCTTCTGCAGTTACATTGATACTGGTCTGGCCAGAACTTTCAAAACTGACATCGCCATTTGCATTTACTTTAACAATTGATTGATCGCTTGATTCATAACTGTAGTTTGGACTTTCTGAACCAAAATAAACAGCTTCTAATTGAACCTCGCCTGCTCCTTCACTCCAAAGAATAGCAGAAGGAACTACAGAAAAAGGGGCTGGCTGGTAGATGCCCAAAGGTACCTTGGTTTCATAGGCTGTGCCATCAAGGGTTGCTTTCGCGGTGATGGTTGTTTTTCCAGTGCCTTGAATATTGATAGATCCATTGGAATTGACGGCTGCTACTTCTTGATTTGATGAGCTCCATTCAACAGGATTGGATGGTTGTTGCTTATTGCCCTCTTGGTTTACCAAATAGGCCTCATATTGAACCGATGCATCAGGTTCTATGCTTAGCGCTCCATTTTCAATAATTAGCGCCTCATCTTTTTGATCGTTGTTGTTGTTATTATTGTTGTTATTGTTGTTGTTGTTATTTGAAATAGTGTTACCACCATTGTCATCATCATCCTTATTACATGAGCCAAGCGTAAGCATGACAACGGCTAACAGGATAAATAATTGGCTAAAGCGAATGCTTGAAATGTTCATAATCACTAAGTTTTTAATGGTTTTAGTTTAAAAATTTCCAACTTCAAATATAAGAAATTTATCGAATGCTTTAGTTACATTAAGAGCAAAGAAAAAGCTTATTAAATGAATTAGTATATTTCCATACCCCAGAGCGTCAGGTAACCCAATACAATGTACCTTATCAATTTTCCAATGAACATAAAAATGGAAACTTTGAGGGTATTCGTGCGAAGAAATCCCAAAACAATGGCCAGCGGGTCTCCTATGAAAGGGGCCCAGCACATAAGCGCAGAGATACTTCCATATTTATCAATCTGAGGTTGATAACGATCTACGAATGATCTTTTAACCTTTAAATATTTTTCGATCCACGCCCAATTGCCCAAATAGCCCATGTAATAGGAAATCATGCCTCCAGCCGTATTACCAAAAGAGGCTACAATGATCGTTGCTACCACGTTGTAGTCTGCTATTATCATAACAGATAATATGGCTTCCGAATATAATGGAAAAATGGTAGCAGCAAGCATTGTGGCTATAAACAGCCCAAGGTATCCATATTCTAAATACTCCAAGCTAAACCAGGTTTTGTATCCTTGGCATTTTGTACAAAACAATCAATTTCACGCTAAATAACAACAAGTTTTGTTTTTACATTTTTGGCAAGCAAAAGTCTTATCAAAAAAGCAGGGTAGTTTTGTTGTTAAAGTTGCTTCTTTCTTGTTATTGCCTATTTATCAACAAGCCAAGCCATCAAACTAAAAAAATAGAGCAGAATGCTACCAACTTCGAACCTTGAACCGTACTAAGCAAAGCAAAATCTCCAACATAAACTAAACCCCACGGCTACTTATATTCCCAGTCGTGCTGATTGATTGAATTTACACAATTTTCCAGAAGTTTGATAGAACCCTCAATGTCTGATTTATGCGCCATTTCAATGACTTGATGCATGTTCCGTGTGGGTATGGAGATGGCACCAGCGATGGCTCCGTTTTCTCCCATTCGTTGGATCATAGCTGTATCGGTAGCTCCACCCGTCAGTACTTCCATTTGGTAGTCCATATCAAGCTTATTGCCCGTACTTTTCATAAACGCTACCATACGCGGATCACAAACAGTGGCCGAATCCATAACCTTAATAGCAACCCCATTGCCTAATTCAGTCACCTTTTCGTGCGGTTGGGCACCAGGCGTGTCGAAAGCAATCGTTGTATCTATGCCAAATCCGTAATCGGGGTTGATTTGATGGGATGCTACCTGGACGCCCCTTAGGCCAATTTCTTCCTGGGTAGAAAATACAGCATAAAAATCATAAGGGATGGTTTGAGTTTTTAATTGCTTAAGGGTTTCAATAAGCATAAAAACAGAAACCCGGTTATCAATGGATTTACAATTGACACAATTGCCCATTTCCAAAAATTCTCCGTGCCGTGTCACTGGGTCTCCAACAGAAACAACTTTTTCGACTTCTTCTTTGCTAAGCCCTAAATCAATGTAATAATCGGTGGTTTTGGGTAGCTTTTTTCGTTCTTCTTCAGTCATAACATGGATGGGCTTAGTACCCATAACGCCCATTAAATCTTCTTTTCCATGAACAATAACTTTCTGAGCAGTTAGGGTTTTGGGATCAAAACCGCCTAACGTATGAAAACGAATGAAGCCATTCTCATCAATATGTTTAACAATAAAGCTTATTTCATCCATATGGGCAGCAGCCATTACCTTTTTCGATTCCTGACCTTTTTTGATGGCAACAACATTCCCCATGTTATCGATGTAATGGTGGTCAACCAAAGATTCAATTTCTCGGGTTACAACGTGGCGTATCCTGTTTTCAAACCCTGGGGCTCCGGGTACAATACAAATTTCTTTAAGTAGGTCAAGATTTAAATCCATAGCTAATAAATTTAGGCTTTATATTGCAAAAGTAGTTTTTTTATTGAAAATTCAGCTCTTACCAATAGGAGCAAGAAATTTCTCTTAAACATTAATGCTTTCATCTCATGTAAATGGTAATTTTTACAACAACCAACAACACGGCTCGTTAATTTGGAAAGTGTTTGAATTTTAATTCGCCTCGTAAATTCTCTTGGTTATTGATTAAAGGCAAACAAGGCATTAGGTTTGATACAGGTTGACCTATATAGCGAATGGTTGCTTTTATGTATCAAAATGGCATGACCTTTAAAGTGTCAAAAAGATGTTCCCTTAGGCAGTTAAGTTTATTAACCAATACTTGAGCGGTATCAGGTTTCTAATCTGAAGCTCCTAAAAAACTGATTTTAGATCAAGTATTAAAATACTGGGGAAATGACTGCATTAATTCCTCAAGGGCCCAATACGGAACTCGATGCTCGCCATTAAAAATTTTTGTTTGATACGAAATACCCCGTTGTTCTACCATCTGCTTCCTTTCATTTAGCTTTTCTTCAGTCATAAAGGGGTCTTCATTGCCATGAACCAGGAAAATGTTGAAGGATTTGAGGCGTTCGAGGTGGTGATCAAAAGGCAAATCAGGCGGAAAAAGCCCAGCCCATAAAATTAAATTATTGGCAGGAGCATGCTTTCCAAGGGTAAGCCACCTGGATACCGTTGCAGCCCCTTGGGAAAAGCCCAATACATTGTATTGAATATTATTTGACAAATGAGGCTTTATCATTTCTTGGTGGAGTTCATCCAAGTAGTTGACATAATCTTCGATATCAGCAAGGCGGTCTTCCTTGGTCATCCATGTAGCGCCAATTCTTCCTTCAAAGCCTTTTAAATAAAACCGGGACAATCCCTCCGGTGCAAAAACTACATGGCGGTTGGGATCAAGATGTTCAAAGTTTTTTAGAAAATAACCGGCTAATTGCCCATAACCGTGACAAACTACCCATACATTGGTAGTTTCCTCATTAAAGGAGCCGTGGGTATAATACCTTGCTGTTTTGGGGATCTGAAAATGATGCGCTATCATACGTAAAAAGAATTTAAGAACGCAAAAGTAGGTTACTCCGTTTTAGTTTAAAAACCCACTAAAGGATTAACAATTGTAATGTATTGGATGTACTTGGCGTGAAGATTTTTAACTTTATTAATAAAATATAAGACTTATAGAGTGGTGAAATTTTTACAATAATTGTGGATTGAATGTTATTTTAAGAGACATTTTTAGTAAAAATAAAGAAGAAGTTGGCTATTACAGGTACTCACCCAACTTTATAGTGATAAGTTGGTTCATAGGGTTTGGTATTACCATCCGATACATTTTTAGTACTGTAATAACTATAGACGCAACCTTCCATCTTTATCTTTTGATGGGATTGATCGCTACCGGCATTCATTTCCTTTTCTCCAAAGTGTATAATAAACAGGTGCTTGTAGAATTGGCCGTTTACAATTTTGTTGGTGTGGCCGCCCTTGCTTGTGGATTGTTTTTAATGAGCAATTTTATGTTTAAAGGGGATGCCAAAGTAGAATCTTATAAAATTGTAGAAATCAAAAAAGAACTTAAGGGCTTCACATTAGGCAAAAACCATGTAACGCTAGAAGGCGGGGCTTACGCTCAGTTTAGCTATCTTTTAAACTATAAACAATGGAGTTGGGATGAATTGGATCAGGCCGAGGAAATTGAGGTAAAAACAGCGGATGGATTATTTGGCTACAAGGTGATTCTCGATAAACAATTAAAATATTAGCAACTCAGGCAGCTTAAATCCAAATTCATCGTCTTAACATAGAACAATATGCAGCTTGGCCAGCAACATAAAAATTTTTATCAACTTTTAGGGCTGAACCGCGATGCGGGTACAGAGGATGTTAAGCGGGCCTATAGGTCAATGGCCAAGAAATATCATCCCGACCTCAGTGATGAACCCCAAGCCGGCACTAAATTCCAAGAGATCCATGACGCATACGAGATTTTAGTAGATCCTTATAAAAGAAGGGTATACAATAGAGTCCTTGATAAAGATTCTTCTGTCAAAGACTATTATGATTACCTTTACCGCCAGGAAATGCGGAGGCGCCAACAAAACCGGGCGCGTAAAAGAGCTGCTTATGCTTATTACAAGTATCGAGAGCGGCAGGAAGCTCAGGCAACCCATAATACGCCAATTACATTTCACCTCAAGCAATGCTTGGGCTTTTTAGTGGTTGGTAGCTTGTTTTCGATCGGTGTTTTAGCTTTTACCCTGGGTTTGTATTTTATTTTCTTTTCCGGCTTCAATGGTTCTATGATTTCAGGTTACTTTACATCTGGTTTTGGAGGCTTGTTATCCTATCATACCGGGAAATCCTTTCAAGTATTGTTCAAAATTTGGTATGATTGGTTCGAGCAAGAAAATGAATGAACCGTTTAGGCTGACAAAAAACCCACGCATCTAAGTTTAGGCTGTTAAGACCTCGAATTTAATATTGAATCAAAACTTGAAATTTACTCAAGCAGTTGATCTTGTAATTGATAAAACTGTTCTTCAAGGGTTTCATAGCAATTTTTGAATGCCATGATTTTGCTTTCAATTGCCTGGTTTTTTGTCACATCAATTCGATCAATATTCTTTTTAAAGGCCTCATGGATCACATTGCTTTCATGCTTATTAATGTGATAACGGAGTGTTTCCAACTGTTGCATATATTGGGTTATGGTATCATAAATTTTCTTAAAATCCTTGCGGTCATTTGATACTAAATCATGCATTTCAAGCTCCTCTAACCTGTTTTTAAGCAATGTTAGCTCTCTTTCGTAAAAATTTAATTGATTCACCCTCCTTTGGTGCTCAAACCGCATTTCCCTAATCGACCGCCAATAATTCATCTTAACTTCTTATTCATTGAATTGCATGAACTTCAAAATTGAGGTTAAACAAAATTATGAGTTATGACTTTTATCAATTTAAAAAGGTGATTTTTCAATTAAACCTTCAAATCAACCAGTTCACTTTTAGCTTTAACCAAAATGGTATTATATTTGAAAAGTATTAGTAGATAAAAAACATACCTATGATGAAACAAATGCTACTCGCTCCTTTTTTGATTACCCTTTTGGTAGGCATGCAATCCTGTGGATCAAATCGTGAAGTAAGCCGGATGGATCCGGAAAAACAAACTGACTTAAGTGGAAAATGGAACGATACAGATTCTAGAAAGGTGGCAGAGGAAATGGTCAATGGTGCAATGGATCACTCTTGGCTGACAAGATTTGAGGAAAATTTTGACCGTAAACCGGTTGTGATCGTAGGCGTTATTAAAAACAAAACCCACGAACACATCAATCCGCAAACTTTTATTAAAGACATAGAGCGAGAATTTATTAACCGCGGCCGCATCAGGGTGGTAGAAGGCGATGATTTTAGAAAAAAAATACGTGAAGAAAGAGCTGACCAGCAAAAATATGCTTCTGAAGAAACTCAAAAAGAATGGGGTAAAGAACTCGGTGCAGATTATATGATGACTGGTGTTTTAAGTTCAATAGTGGACTCATACCAGGATGAAAAAGTTGTCTCCTACCAAGCCAATCTTCAGCTAACCAACCTTGAAACCAATGAAAAAGTTTGGATAGGTGATAAGAAAATCAAGAAATACATAGAAGATTAAATCCATCCTACACAAAATACCGTCAGCTAAATGGCTAAGAAGGTATGCTTGCTTCTACCCTTCCTGGTAATACTTACTTCCTGTCTTACCTATTATGAGCGAACCCAAAACTTTCATAACGCTTTTGAGCATGGCAATTTTGAAGCGGCCAAAGAGATTCTGGCTTCTGCTGACGACCCCAAAGACAAGGACCGGTTACTGCATTACTTTAATTTGGGTGTAACGGAGTTCATGCTTGGCAATTACCAGGTAAGCAATGAACATTTTGAAGATGCTTATCGCATGGTAGAGACGGAGCAGGAAGAAACCGCTAAAAAATTAGCAACCCTGTTGTCCAATCCCAGGATTCAAACCTATTTAGGAGAAGACCACGAAATTCTTTTGATCCATTATTTTAAGGCGCTTAATTTCCTCTTCATGGGAAATTATGACAAAGCTTTGGTAGAATGCAGGCGCTTGAACATCAAACTCACTGAACTGAATGATAAGTACAACAACAAAAACCGCTATAAACGAGATGCTTTTAGTCATCTTCTGATGGGATTGATCTATGATGCCAACCAGGATTATAACAATGCCTTCATTGCTTACCGGAATGCGTATGATATTTACAAAGAAGATTATCTTAAACATTTTAATAACCGGCCTCCGGTTCAATTAAAGAGGGATATGTTAAGGACGGCTGATAAAGCTGGCCTTTCTTACGAGCTCAAGCAGTATCAAAAGGAATTTGAGGTTAATTACAAAAAGGACCGTGGTGAACAGGGAAGTTTGGTTTTCTTTTGGCATAATGGCTTAGGCCCTATCAAAAAAGAAATTATCCTGAATTTTGTATTGGTAAGAGGTTCGGGGGGTGCTTTAATGTTCCGTAATGACAAATACGGCTGGACTTTTCCGGTCCCCACGAATCAGAAAAAAGAAAAAAGCGAACTTTCAGATGTTGAGTTTGTCAAAATGGCTTTACCAAGGTACTCTGAACGCCCACCCGTATTCAAATCAGGAGCTCTGCATAACAATCAATCAGTAAAACAACTGGAACTTTCTGAAAACATCAATGCCATTGCATTTAAAACCCTGAAGGATCGGATATTTCGCGAAATGGGAAATGCCCTCATGCGGTTGGCCACCAAGAAAGCAGCAGAGCATACCTTAAGGAATGAGAATGAAGGGCTTGGAGCTTTACTTGGTGCTATCAATGCTTTAACTGAACATGCCAATACCAGGAATTGGCAAACTTTACCCCATAGCATTTACTATTCTAGAATGTGGTTGCCAGAAGGCAAGCAAAATGTTCAATTGGTTACTAAAAATGGTCAAGGCGATACATCAAGCTTTAACTTTTCTTATCACATCAAGGCCGGCCAAACGGTTTTTGACTTATTTCACACCTTAAATACCAAAGGCTCAAAATACCATTGCCCGCAGGAGTGGTACCAGGAGGAAGGTTAGAAGAATTTTTTATTGTTGTAATTCAGAAACCACCTTTTAAGCACATTTATCAGGCTTTTCAAAAAAGCTCAATGAAAAACCGTACAATCTTGATCTATTACAGGAATTTCTAAAATTGAAAATTGCCATTTGCCGCTATGTCATTAAGAATTTAAAACGGTGGATGTTTTTAAGGGCAATGCCGGTACCCCTTGCAACGGCCCTTAAGGGATCTTCTGCAATATGAACCGGAAGTTTTGTTTTAAGGGAAACCCTTTTTTCCAGTCCGCGAAGTAAGCCTCCGCCTCCTGTTAGGTATAGGCCGGTTTGGTAAATGTCCGCTGAAAGTTCGGGAGGCGTCATTTCAAGTACTTTTAAAATAGCCTCTTCTATTTTGGCTATGGACTTATCCAGTGCATGGGCAATTTCCGAATAAGAGATGGTGATCTGTTTAGGTATGCCGGTCATTAAGTCCCGTCCATTTACCTGGAAATCATCAGGAGGATTTTCCAGGTCTGGAACAGCGGCTCCGATTTCAACCTTAATATTTTCGGCAGTCCGTTCGCCAATAAGTATGTTATGCTCTCTGCGCATATATTCTACGATATCAGAGGTAAATTCATCGCCTGCGGTGCGGATGGATTGATCACAAACAATACCTCCTAAAGCAATAACGGCAACCTCAGTAGTACCACCACCAATGTCGATGACCATGTTGCCCATGGGTTCTTCTACATCAATGCCAATACCGATGGCAGCTGCCATCGGTTCATGTACGAGCTTGATTTCCTTGCCGCCAGCTTTTTCAGCCGAGTCTTTCACAGCTCGTTTCTCAACCTCTGTAATGCCAGAGGGTATGCATATCACCATCCTTAAGTGTGGTGTGAATGGTTTTTTGCCTTTGTTAACCATATTGATCATTCCCCTGAGCATGTGCTCAGCCGCATTAAAATCAGCAATGACACCATCTTTAAGGGGCCGAACGGTTTTTATGTTCTCATGCGTTTTACCATGCATTTTCATTGCCTGGTTTCCAATGGCTACAACTTCCCCGGTCATACGGTGAACAGCAATAATAGAAGGCTCTTCAACCACGACTTGGTCTCTATAAATGATAAGGGTATTGGCGGTACCCAGATCAATAGCTAATTCCATCACAAAAAAATCGAATAGTCCCATGGTTAATTTAGTGTTTAAAATGTCTTGTTCCAGTAAAGACCATGGCCATGCCATGGTTATTGCAATAATCGATCGAATCCTCATCCCTTTTTGAACCACCCGGCTGAATAACGCTTGATATGCCAGCTTGCTCAGCGATTTGAACTGAATCATAAAAAGGGAAAAACGCATCTGAGGCCATGACCGCATCATTGAGATCAAATCCGAATTGATGCGCTTTGTGAATGGCCTGCTTCAACCCATCAACCCTGGATGTTTGCCCCATGCCAATCCCTACCAACTGCATATTTTTTACCAGAACAATGGCATTTGATTTGGTATGCTTTACTATTTTGTTGGCAAATAGCAGATCTTGAACAGCCTGGTTAGAGGGGCCTGTGTTGGTAACCACCTCCAAATCCTGTGCTTTTTCTATTTTGCGGTCTTTATCTTGGTATAAAAAACCGTTAAGCATTGATTTCCATTCTTCCGAACTCCTCAAGGGTTTTAATTTCTTAAGGATGATTCTGTTGCCTTTTTGTTTTAAGATTTCAAGGGCTTCATTATCATAATCAGCGGCTATGATAACTTCGAAAAAAAGTTCATTAATTTTGGATGCTGTGGTTGCATCTATTGTACTGGTGGTTGCTAAAATGCCACCAAAGGCAGAAACAGGATCCCCTTGAAGGGCATCATCCCAAGCTAAATCAAGATTTTCTCTGGTAGCAACCCCGCAAGGATTGGTGTGTTTGACGATCGTAAATGTGTGTTGATCAAATTCCTGGGAAAGGTTTGTAGCCGCATCAATATCCACAAGGTTGTTGAAGGAAATTTCCTTTCCGCTCATTTGTTCGAATACATCCTCTAATTTGCCGTAGAAGTAACCTTCCTGGTGTGGATTTTCTCCATATCTTAATTTCCTGGGGTTCCCCAATTCAAGTGTTTGCAGATCATTGGAGTTCGCATCCAAATAATCATTGATCAATCGGTCATATTGGCTACTTATTTTAAAAGCTCTGGCAGCAAGCTTTTTACGAGTATCCTCAGCTGAATGACCGCCTTTTTGATCCAATATTTTAAAAAGTTCTTCGTAAGAATTGCGAGAAGGAATAACGAGTACATCCTTATAATTTTTGGCCGCTGCTCTTATAAGAGCTATGCCGCCTATATCGATCTTTTCAATAATCTCTTCATGATCTTTGGAATTTTCAAGCGTTTCTTCAAATGGATAAAGGTCAACTATTACAAGGTCAACCAGGGGAATTTCATAGTCTTTAATTTCTTGTTCGTCATCTTCACGTCTGGCAAGTATTCCCCCAAATACTTGAGGATGAAGGGTTTTAACGCGACCACCTAATATAGAAGGATAAGCTGTAATAGATTCAACTTTGGTGGCCTTATAGCCTTTTTCCTCGATATAACGATGCGTGCCCCCTGTAGAAATGATATCGATCCCTAAGTCGTGTAATTTTTCTAAAATCGGATCTAAACCGTATTTATTATAAACACTAATTAAAGCGCTATTAATGGTTTTCAATTTTTACCTTCTTTACTGCTTTTTTAAGAATTTCAAAATTATGAAAAAAACAAGCTCAATTTTGGGAGTCTTGATAAGCGATGATAAAAAAATAAGGAATCGGTTCAGAGCTCTATTGATTAAGATTATTGATTAGGTGGTCCAACTTTCCTTTTAATAAAATAATAGGTGACTTTAAAAACCCGATTAATGATCATCACTTCAATAATGCCAAGATTCAATGAGCTTTTTTGGTCCTTTATTCGATTGAGCTCAAATCCTTACCTAAAATTACAGCCTCGATCACGCGAGGATAATATTTATATTCCAATGCATGGACCTTTGCTTCAATACTTGCTACCGTATCTGATTGTGGGTCAACAGGGCATTTTTTTTGAAAAATTATGGGTCCTTTATCGTATTGCGAATCGGCATAGTGGATGGTGATTCCTGTTTCTTGATGACCATTTGCCAATACGGCCTCGTGAACCTTTTTACCATACATGCCTTTTCCACCAAAATGAGGTAGCAAAGCTGGATGAATGTTAATAACAGAATTTTTAAAATGCGCTAAGATCAATTCAGGCACAAGTAACATAAATCCGGCAAGCACGATCAAATCTATTTGCTCCCTTAGGAGCACTTGCAACACATCCTGACGGTTATAAAGGGCATTTTTACTAAAAACATAAGTTGAAATCCCGCGTCTCCTTGCTTTTTCTAAAGCACCAGCATTTTTTTTATTACTTAACAATAATGCTACATTTATAGAGGGATGGCCCGAAAAATAATTCATTAATTGTTCTGCATTGGTTCCTGTGCCGGAAGCAAAAAGGGCAATTCTTTTTTTATTGTTGTTCATGTAAATTATTGTTTTTATGGTAGTACAAAAAAATATTTATTTAATGCTGTTAACGTAGCCATCATATTAAATAATCAATCGTCATAAGCCGGTTTAATTTTAACAAAAAATTAACTTTGTTAGCAATGTTCAATAATATTTAATGCATAAAGTACCCACATTATGAAGTTAGTGGTTTTAACCAAGCCTGAAATCCAGGAAAATGAACATCAAATTATCGAAGATCTTTTTAAAGCCGGAATGCAGCATTTACATATTCGGAAACCAGCTATAAGCTACACCAAATTAAAGGAATTCATACAGGATATACCGGCCAAGTACTATAAAAAAATTACCATTCACTCGCATTATAAATTGGCAACAGAATTTGATTTAAGGGGAATACACGTCACAAAAAAGGATAAAAAAAATCCATTTGTTAATTGGCCAGTGTTGGCATATTACAAGCTATTCCATCCCAAATTAAAAATTAGTACCACCTATTACAACACTAATAATTTAACTTTTAAGAGCATGGCTTTTGATTATGTGATGTTGGGGAATGTGTTCAAAAGCAAGTCCAAGAAAAGATTCAAGAGCCATTATGATTGGGGGAATCTCGAGAAAGCCTTAAAAAAGAGCAATGCCTCTGTTTATGCTTTGGGAGGGGTAACGAAAGGTCGTATTCAGGAATCCAAGTTACTTGGATTTTCTGGTACTGTCGTTATGGGAGCCATTTGGGATAGTATTGAACCAATAAGTGCCTTTAAGGAAATCCAGGAATTTAACCAGAAAGCAAAAACGGTATCTAGATAGCCAATTTTTCTACAGCATCCCTGGCAGCTTCCTGCTCAGCGAACTTTTTACGAGTAGCTATTCCTTCTCCTGATTTTTTACCATCAATCTTAACTACAGCTTTAAAATTGTTGGCGTCTTGGTTATCATTGACCGAGAAATTTACCTGTTTGTTCTGCTGTTGGCACCATTCAATCAGCTTACTTTTATAGTTGATTGCTGTTTGTAAAAGCTCGTTTAAGTCAAGGTGCTGATCGAGTACTTGAAATAAGTAAGACTGCGTAAAAACAAATCCTTTATCTAAAAACATGGCTCCGAAAAAAGCCTCAAATGCATCACCATACAGGGAAACGGGAGCATAAAAATTCAAATCCAGGCTTTTGTCATAAACGATAAATTTTTCAAACTCAAGATCTTTGGCGACCTGTTCAAGCTGACTTCTATTAACGATCTTGGATCGCATATCCGTTAAAAAGCCTTCTTCACGTTCAGGAAATTTGTAAAACAAATACTCCGCTACCACAAGCCCCAGTACAGCATCACCAAGGAACTCCAATCTTTCATTATTAGGCCCTGTGTAAGCTGGATAATCGGTAACCTGACTTGAGCGGTGGGTGAAAGCGGTTTGGTAATAATCCGCGCGGCCTGGGTTAAACTTAAAATGTTTGGCCAAGCGTGCTTTAAAATCAAATGGCTCTTTCCAAAGGCTTGTTAAATTACGGAGAAAATTAAAGCAGCTATTCTTCAAATTGTTTAATAATGATAGAAACATTGTGGCCCCCAAAACCAAAAGTGTTACTTAAAGCAGCGGTTATATCTTTATTCTGGGCTTTGTTAAAGGTGAGGTTATAGCGTTGGTCTATCTCATCATCAGCTTCTTCCACGTTGATGGTAGGCGGAGCTATGTTTTGATTGATCGCTTGTATACAAGCAAGTGCCTCGATAGCACCAGCGGCTCCAAGCAGATGGCCTGTCATGGATTTTGTTGAACTGATGTTTAAATTGAAAACTTCATCGCCAAACACATTTCTTATGGCCTTCAATTCTGCGACATCTCCAAGTGGCGTGGAGGTCCCGTGCACGTTGATGTAATCAAGATCGGAATAATCCAATTCAGCATCTTCAAGCGCATTGTTCATGACCAGGGTGGCACCTGTTCCGTCCGGTTCAGGAGCTGTAAGGTGATAAGCATCGGCTGACATGCCACAGCCTGCTATTTCTCCATAAATCTTAGCTCCCCTTTGTTGGGCATGTTCCAAATCTTCTAAAATTAAAGCTCCTGCTCCTTCTCCTAAAACAAAACCGTCCCGGCTTTTGTCAAAAGGCCTTGACGCATTTTGGGGCTCATCATTGCGTTGTGATAAGGCGCGCATGGCATTAAAACCGCCAATGGCAGCTTCATTTACAGAGGCCTCTGACCCTCCGGTAATAATAAGATCAGCACGTCCGGTACGTATGGATTGAAAAGCTTCAGCAATAGAATTGGATGAAGATGCACAAGCAGAAACGGTGGCGTAGTTCACTGCATGTAAGCCATATTTAATAGAAATTAGACCTGCTGCTATGTCAATAATCATCTTCGGAATGAAGAAAGGATTGAATTTAGGGGTTCCATCTCCTTGAGCAAATTTGGTTATTTCGTCCTGAAAGGTTGTTAAACCTCCAATGCCTGAACCCCATATTACACCTGCGCGGTTTTTATCTATTTGCTCAAAGTCAATACCGGCATCTTGCACAGCTTCTTCTGATACCACCATGGCATACTGAGAGAAAGGATCCATTTTCCGGATCTCTTTGCGGTCAAAGTGGTCTGTTGGATCGAAGTCATTGATCTCACAAGCAAATTGGGTTTTAAATTTACTTGCATCAAATTTAGTGATAGAGTTGGCTCCGCTAACCCCCTGTTTCAATCCATTCCAATAAGACGGTAAATCGTTGCCCAAAGGGGTTAGGGCACCTAATCCTGTTATTACTACTCTTCTGGATTTCATCCGGTAATTTATAAAGGATTAATTACTTTCTTGATCATTCTTGAGCTGCTCTTCAAGGTAAGCGATGGCTTGACCTACAGTGGTGATGTTTTCAGCCTGTTCATCAGGAATGGATACATTGAACTCCTTTTCAAATTCCATAATTAATTCAACAGTATCAAGAGAGTCAGCCCCTAAGTCATTGGTAAAACTGGCTTCAGGAGTCACTTCGCTTTCATCAACCCCCAATTTCTCGACAATAATAGATTTTACTTTAGATGCAATATCTGACATTATATTTCATTTTTTAAAGGTTTGCAAATAACATAGTTTTTGTAAGATTCTTCAAACAAAAATAAAATTTTTAAAAGCTACGTTAGAACTCCTGACTTGTATTCCTAAATTCGGGTGCAAAAATATAAAATCTTTTAAAAAGAAAAATTTGAAGCGAATTAGGCTTGAAACCAATGTTGAATTTGATGGTATGATTTGGGGGATCAGTTCACCAGAGCATGGCTATAGGTTGTCCTACTTCATCAACAAAGCTTTGAGTTATAACCTTCAAAAAATCAATGACGATGACGATGTTATCAAAAAAAAGAACCAAGAAATTACGCTAAAGCAATCTACTGTATATGGTTACAATGATCAGCAAAATGGCATTGAAGCATATCTTGTGGTCAATAAAAATCAGGGTAAATTAATTTTACCTAAACTTAAAGATGCTGACTACTTATTTTTAATAAAAGGTCGTAATTTTGATACTTTGATGGGTTCCATAGAACAACAATTGAAATCGATCAATATCATTCAAATGGTTTTTCCTGTTCCTTCCAAATCTTTTAAACCCGAAAAATTTCTAAACATTGATCAATCCAACTTTTAATAGAACAAAGATCATTTCTACAATAGGCCCCTCATGCAAAGAAAAACCTATTTTGGAAGAAATGGTTGCCATGGGTGTGGATGTCTTTCGCCTTAACATGGGGCATGGAACCCATGAAGAGCACCGCGAGGTAATACGGCTTATTCGGGAGATCAACAAGGAAAATAATTTTCATGTATGCCTTGTTGGAGATTTGCAGGGTCCAAAATTGCGTATTGGACCGGTAAAAGATCACGAATTGAAGTTAAAAGACGGGGACCTTGTAACATTTACGACTGAGAAAAATGATTCAGATGAACTTTTCATCAATTATGAAGAATTTCCAAAGGATGTCGCAGAAGGCGATCAAATTCTTATAGATGATGGTAAAATAACGCTTCAGGCTACCGAAACCAATCACATCAATAAAACCAAAGCAAGGGTGATTCACGGTGGTATTCTTACGGATTACAAAGGGGTTAACTTACCCAATACCAAAGTATCCCTTCCTTCATTAACTGACAAAGACCATAAGGATCTTAAATTTTTATTAGATGAAGAAGTGGAATGGATTGCTCTATCTTTTGTGCGTGAAGAAAAAGACATTCTAGATCTTAAACAGATCATTAACAAGGAGGACAAGTTCACCAAAGTTATTGCCAAAATTGAAAAACCCAGGGCCATTGAGAATATTGATTCCATAATCAATGCCACCGATGGCGTTATGATAGCAAGAGGAGATTTGGGCGTAGAAATTCCATTTGAAAAATTACCAATGGTACAGAAGAGAATTCTGAACAAAGGCATTGAGGCCTCTAAGCCAGTGATTATTGCGACTCAGATCATGGAAAGCATGATCAACAGCCCCAAACCTACCCGAGCTGAAAGTAATGATGTCGCCAATGCCGTTTTAGACCGAGCTGATGCCCTTATGCTAAGTGGTGAAACCTCTATCGGTGAATATCCATTGGAAGTGGTGAGCCACATGCAAAAGATAATTGGCCATGTAGAACAAGAAGAATCAATCTATGGCGTAATCAAGGACATTTCTCCAGATTCTTCAACCCATTTATCCGATGCCATATGCCAAAATGCGGTTTTAATGGCACATGAGGTTAAAGCTAATGCTATTCTTGGCATGACCAAGTCAGGTTATACTGGCTTTAAAATATCCAGTCACCGGCCCAAATCTCATGTTTTTATCTTTTCAGATAATAAGACTTTATTGAATACCTTAAATCTTGTTTGGGGGGTTCGTGGTTTTTATTACGATAAATTCATTAGTACGGATCAAACTTTTGAAGATGTCATCAATATTCTTAAACAAAAAAATTGCGTTAGCCCGGGCGATGTAGTTGTTAATACAGCCAGCATGCCCATTCACGAAAAGCAACGTACCAACATGATTAAAGTGAGTACCGTAACTTAAACATTACTTTGAATTAGAACCTGAATGTGACTTGAGGTTATCGCCCTTTTAAACCATGAAAATAAAGGCTTAAGGATAAATGCAATTTAATATGACATTACGCTTAGTAAGGCAATGTTAGTGTTTGGTTATTATCTATAACGCTTTCTTTTGCTTAAAGGCTTTTTGTCTTTTTATTTTACAACCCATTAAAAACGGCTATATTTAATCCATCAAAGAATTGTTCAATAGATCGAGGTCTCTAAGTTTTCTGAAGCCTTTGGTCTTGGTTACTTCATCAAAAAGGTTGATTTGGTTCATGCTATGAATATCCGATCCAACTAAATGGACCAAACCCTGATCGATCAAATCCTCAGCAATTTTCTTAGCCCCCGGTGAGTAGAAGCCTGCCAGTGAACCAAGGTTTATTTGGATCAGCACTTCTCTATCTACCAAATCCCGAAATTTTTCAAAATCATTGGCTAAGTACATGTAGCGCTCCGGATGAGCAAAAACCGGTTTATAGCCTTTCAACTTCAATTTGAAGAAAATATCGTAAAGGTTTAAAGGTTCGTCCATGAATGAGGTTTCTACCAACACATATTTACCGGCAAATGGTAAAATCTCGTCACTTTGAATTTTATTTTCAAGGTATTCATCGATGTAATACTCTGCTGAAGCTTCAATTTTTACATGGATATCATGGTCTCTTAACCCTTTTTTTACCCGATCCAGTGCATTGTTGATCGTTTCAGGGTTATTTTGGTACACACCGGTCATAACGTGTGGCGTGGTTAAAAATTTTTCAAATCCATACTCCTCATTCAGGGTTTTAATAAGTTTAATGGATTCATCAAGATCCTTGGCGCCATCATCAAGGCCCGGTAGCAAGTGGGAATGAAAATCTACATTCAGGGGTATATCCTGAAAATTAAGGGCTTCTTTTTTCTTGAATATGTTTTTGAAGATGTTCATAATGTCGCTTTCAATTTAAGTAGAAGATGGTGTTACACCTTGGTTCAATAATTTTTTTAATGATTGGTAATCGTATTGGCTGTTGATGGTACCATTGTCAAGGTATACAATCCGGTTACAAAGTTGCAAAGTACTTAACCGGTGACTGATAATGAAAATTGTTTTTCCGGCCTTGTTCAATGTTTGAATGGCCTGCAAAATCTCCCGCTCTGTTTCAGGATCCAGGGCATTGGTGGCTTCATCAAAGAAAAAGACCTCTGCATCATGGTAAAGGGCTCTTGCAATAGCAATTCGCTGCTTTTGGCCTTCGGATAGATTTTGGCCGTCTTCTTTTAAGGTTGAATTAATGCCGTGTGGTAATTCTTCCACAAAAGATGTCAGCGAAGCATGCCTTATCGCTTGTTCCAATTTGTTGGTATCATAATCTTCAGGCTTCAGGCCAAAAGCAATGTTTGCCGCAAGGGTGTCTTCTAATATAAAATTATCATGCCTTACAAATCCCAGTAGTTGCTGCCATTCATCATGGTTGGTTTCATTGATAACTACATTATCTACTTTCATTGAACCTTTTTGAGGCGCCAAAAAACGCATTAAAAGGAACATTAACGTGGATTTACCTGAACCGGATTTGCCGGCAATGCCCATCAGCTCACCCTTTTCTACTTCAAGGTCAAGGTCTTGGAGAACCGGGAGTTCAGCATCCTTAAACTGGTAGCTTATTTTTTCCAGCGCAATGGTTTTGTTAAATGAAATGGACCCCTTTTCTTGATGATCAGGTGATTGGCTTTTAGGAGCTCGATACAAGGCATTTTCAAGCGGATGTAATGTAAAAAAATGGCCCCTTATTTTCATAAATCCATCAAAGACTCGATTAATGGACGGCATAAGTTTATAAGAAGCAGTGGCAAATGTACTTAGAAATAGAAACAGTTGTTCTGGATTTTGGTAAATAAAAAGGGTGAAAAATGATAAAATCAGGATGCCTACCAAGCCCGCCATTTCCACCGCTTTCTTAGGAATGTAGGAAAGGGTTTCTATGCTAATATCGTATTGATGGATTTGGTCCTGTTTTTTGACGAACCTGTTAACGAAAAAACGGGCTTTATTGTAAAGCTTGACCAAGGTAAATGCCTTAACAGCTTGCTGCATGCTATGGTGACTTAGAGGCTGCCATTGGTCGCGTTCTTCTCCCAATCTTTTGATTTTGTTTTTAATGGCAGCGTAGGCGATATAAACCGAGGGCAGTAGGGTTATAGCCAAGGCAAGTAAGATCTTTAAGTTTAAATAGGCTACGATCAAAAATATAACAGCAATCATCAGAAATTCTCCCAATACCAATTGAAGGGGTAACAAGACACCCTTTGAAAACAACGTTGGGATGGTCTTGGTCTGATGAACCAACTGGTTGGAATTATGGCTTAGAAAAAATGGATAATCCTCATGAAGGATGTAGTTGGCTTGGCGATGAGCCAAGTGCGTTGCAATATTGAAGGTAAAACGAGCCTGCAAATGATCAACGAGAAAAATCAACATATTTTTAAGGGTGAAAAAAACCAGTAAGATCAGCAAAACGATGATCAAAAACTCGTTTATATCCGGGGAACCAAGAAATTGATAAAAGGCATTTAACGTGGGATATTCCTGAATGCTTTCGGGTCTTGCCACCATTAAGATGTAGGGAATAACGCCTGCCAAACCAACAATTTCGGCCACCCCTGCAATGAATCTCAGGCCCGTTAAAACCCACAATCGCTTTTTTTGGCGATGCTCTAATAAAGCCAGTATTCGATTAATCAGGTTAAAGACATTGTATGAAGAGCCGAATAGCGCCATTCCCGTTTGGAATTAAAGTGTTACTCACACAAAAGTACATGTTACCATGTTAACAGCCACAAACTAATATCCATACTTTCCTTTCCACATATTCTTGAGGTTTTTCCTTACATCTTTTTCCCGAGTGTTAGCACCGGGTTCATAAAATTTCTGGCCTTTTAATTGATCAGGTAGGAACTCCTGCTCTACAAAATTTCCCGAATAGCTATGGGCGTATTGGTAGCCTTTACCATAGCCCTGCTGCTTCATAAGTTTGGTTGGTGCATTCCTTAAGTGCATGGGAACGGGGAGATCGCCACTTTCCTTAACGGCAGCCTGGGCTTGGTTAATAGCCTCGTAAGTGCTATTGCTTTTAGGTGAGGTTGCTAAATATACCGCTGTTTGCGATAATATGATCCGGGCCTCTGGCATGCCAATGACATCAATCGCTTGGAAGCAGTTGTTGGCCAACACCATTGCATTGGGGTTGGCATTGCCAATGTCCTCTGAAGCAAGGATTACCATTCTTCTGGCAATGAATTTAGGTTCCTCACCTCCTTCAATCATCCGGGCCATCCAATATACGGCTGCATTCGGATCACTACCCCTCATGGATTTGATAAAAGCTGACACAATATCGTAATGTTGATCACCTTGTTTGTCATACAAAGCCACTTTTTCCTGTGCAGCCTCCATTACACCTTCATTGGTGATGTCGATTTGGTTACTTCCTGCCTGATCAACCGCCAATTCGATAATGTTCAACAGCCTTCTGGCATCCCCGCCGCTCAATTGAAACAGGGCATCCCATTGTTGGATGGTAATTGTTTTTGTTTGTAAATAATTATCATGCTCTAACACATGATGGACCAATTGTTTTAAATCCGCTTCCTCTAATGCTTTCAGAATGTAAACCTGGCAGCGAGAGAGTAGGGCAGCATTGACCTCAAATGAAGGGTTTTCTGTGGTAGCCCCGATGAGGATCACAGTACCCTTTTCAACTGCTGCCAGCATGGCATCCTGCTGGCCTTTATTGAAACGGTGGATCTCATCGATGAACAAAATGGCTTGGCCTTGCTTTTGAGCAGTGTCTATTACTTTTCTTACTTCTTTAACACCTGCTTGTATGGCACTCAAGGCATAAAAAGGCAAGTTAAGCTGGTTAGCTATAATGTGGGCCAGGGTCGTTTTGCCCGTTCCGGGCGGCCCCCAAAAGATCATCGAAGGCACATTTTTTTGTTCAATGGCATTGCGTAAAATGGCCTTAGGCCCAACCAAGTGGTCTTGACCCACAAATTGGTCTAAATTTTTAGGGCGCATTCGTTCTGCCAGGGGCTTATTCGTCATAGCTGTTGGGTTTTAACACAAATTGTACCGTTTCCTGGTTGGTATTTTCAATTAGGACTTGCTTTCCCTTGGTAAGTTTCTTCACAATGTCATCTTGATAATGGCGGATGGTCAGTAATTCTAAATTTTTGTCGGTTTCAATTTTAAAATCTTCTTTCAATACATTTTGTAGTTCTTCCAATCTAACCGGATCATGGTCTACACAAATGGAAAAACGGATGGCTGAACTGCTCATCAAGTTGACCCGAATGCCCAAATGGGCCAGCGCTTTAAAAATTTTACTTAAGTTTTGCTCTTCAATGAAGGAATAATCACGGGTGGTAAGGGCAATCAAACATTGAGCTTCCTTATGGATGAAGATTGGATTGTCAATGGTTTTAGAAACATTGCTTTTAATCGTGGTCCCTGGCTCATCGGGGTTTAAAAAGGATTTGACTTCCAGTTGTATCTCTTTGTTCTGTAGTGGCTTGATGGTTTTGGCATGCAATACTTTAGCGCCATAGTAACTCATTTCAATGGCTTCTTCATAAGGTAAGGTTTTGAACTTAATTGTATCCTGGAATTTTTGAGGGTCAGCATTCAAAACACCAGGAACATCTTTCCAAATTAAGACTTTTTCAGCATCAAGTGCATGTGCATAAATGGCTGCTGAATAGTCGGAGCCCTCACGGCCGAGCGTGGTGGTTGCTTTTTCTGCTGATCTTCCTATAAAACCCTGTGTAATAACCGGCATTTGATCGACCAATGGCTTTGCTTTGGTTTGGATCAACTTGGTGGTTGAGTCCCAATGGACCCTGGCAAAGCGGTGGAGCCCATCGGTAATGATAAAATTCCTTGAATCCAGCCATTTGTTTTTAAACCCCTTAAATGTTAAGTAAGCACTGATGATCTTGGTGGAAAATAGTTCCCCATAGCTAACAATCTCATCGTATAAACGCGCATAGTTCTCTTGATACGGTTGTTCAAGGTGGAATTCCAGATCAAAGAAGAGGTTTTCAACCTCATCCATTATAGCTATTTCACGCGTGTTAAAAAGGACTTCAATGATATTGGTATGATATTCCTTAAGGGCTCTTGCTTGATCCCATAATTCATTTGACCCTTCATAGTATAAATTAATGAGCTCTTCAAGGGCATTGGTGGTTTTGCCCATGGCTGAAATTATAACTACCAACTCTTCTTCCTTGTAGGATTCGAGGATTTGCGCTATATTTTTTACTGCCCCTGCATCTTTAACCGATGCCCCTCCAAACTTTAAAACTTTCATTGACAATTACCTTGTTTTCGCTGCTTCAATCTGGTTTTCGCGCAATCGGCCATTGATCCATTGAGGGTCTAATTCCGCATTGTATTTCTTGTAAAATTCAATGGCCGGTTCATTCCATTCAAGCACTTGCCAGGCCAACCTCTTTGCCGCTTCTTCTTTAGCAATTCTTAGAATAGCCTCAAACAATGCTTGACCTATTCTCTTCCTGCGGTGATTTGCTTTTACATAAAAATCTTCAAGATACAAGCACCTCCCTTTCCAAGTAGAATAGGTGAAGAAATAAAGGGCAAAACCTACGATGGTTTGCTCCAATTCTGCTACCAGGATGTTGAAATAAGGCTTATGGCCTGATTGAAAATCCTTTTTAAAAGTAGCCTGGTCCAGGGTTACTTCCTCGGGCGCCTTTTCATAGGCTGCAAGCTCACCTATTAATTCGTGAACCTTGGTTAGGTCTTCATTGCTTGCATGGCGGATATTGACGTCCACTTGCTTCTCTTTAAATGGTATAAAGGTTACTGATGAAGCAAAGTTAACGTAAAATAAGTTTTCTAATCCATTTATTACAATGATTTGGGTTGGTACCAGGCAAAGCTCAAATTGGTTAAAATTGTTTAAACATCCATCTTGGATTTACGTTGAAAAGTTGAATAAAACAGCATATCCGGTTTAAAAAGTTGAATGATTTTTGTTTATTTGACCAAAATTCCTGCAAGCATTGGCAACAAACAATAAGAAAGGACAAGCCGATTTATTGTTTCTTATTTTGGCAGGCCTTTTCATCGCAGCATTGGTTTCCTGTAATTTGATTGCTAACAAATTTGTATCCGTTGACCTGGGATTCAAAACCTTTGTATTGTCAGCCGGTGTATTGCCTTACCCCATTACTTTCTTAATTACCGATGTTTTGTCTGAGATTTATGGCAAGAAAGAAACCAGGAAAGTTGTTTTAGCCGGTTTTGTAGCCTCTGTATTTGTAATCGGTGTCATTTTTTTGGGCGCTGCCTTTCCGGCTATTGGCGAATCCAAGGTTAGCGATGAGGTTTACAATATTACCTTTAAAAGCACGTGGCGAGTTATCGTTGCCTCCATGACGGCCTATTTAACAGCTCAACTTATTGACGTCCGTGTGTTTCATTTTTGGAAGCGCCTGACCAATGGCCGTATGCTATGGCTCCGTAACAATGGTTCTACCATTTTTTCTCAATTTATTGACAGTACTTTGGTTACCACTGTTATCTTTTTTGGACTGGAAGATGCACCTACCATTGCCTCATTTATTCTGGATGCCTGGTTGTTTAAAATTTTAGTTGCCATGTTTGATACCCCCTTGTTTTATGGCGTAACCTATTTATTTAGAAGGTACTTTAACCTTGAAGTAGGAGAGGAGCTGGTGGATTATCGGATCGCTGGTGCCAATTAGCGATTAGTAATATTAGATATTGGCGTTATTATTGAAGAGGGTTTGCTTTATGGGGTCAAGGTTGAATAGGTTTGGATTAACAATTCAGTTTTCACCACCAATTTAGCTGGTCATATTTTGGAAGGTCAATGACCTTGCAATTTTGTGAAGTTTATCTTGGTGTTCATCAAGCCACGTTTTAGGAGCTTTAATGTAAAATGTAACCCTTTCCTCTTGGTTCTTTTTCCTGAAAAAATACCATTCATTATCGGCCATACATTTTTTGCCTTCGGCATCATCTATAAAGCTGAAAGTGCTACTATTCTGGCATATTTCTTCGTCAAAGCTTTTAATGGCAGCATTGAGTGTTTCTCCATAACAGCGAATGTCCACTTTTTCTTGGTCGGCACCAATATGGAAGCCATCCTGGTTATCACTGGTTTTTAGTACTTTCCAATCTTTGGGAATGGCTATTCTAAAATCAAAACGGTCATTTGATGCCCATTGATAACCCTCATAGGGTGTGTTTTGATTTTGTTCAGAAGTTCGATTCGTCTTTTCTTTTGCTTTTTCGGATGATGCTTGCTTTTCCTTGGATTCTTGGTTTGTATTGTTCTCATTTTGGTTAGAACCCATATTGCAAGCACTGAAGGAAAAAACAATCAGCAAGGTTGAAATCGATCTTAAAAGGTGTGTCATGGCCTTCCATTTTAGGGTAGTAAAGTTAGTAAAATAACCCGCCCCAACAAATTATAAGCTATATACAGGAAATTTTCATTTGCATGTTCCTGAAATAGCTTGACCATTTTTAATTAAAAATTAAACTAAAATTGCCAATTGTTAATCAAACCGCACCCTCGGGTCCAAAGCCCCATAAAGCAAGTCAACGAGGAGGTTGATGATAACGAAGACCACTGAAATGAATAGAACAGCACCCATAACCACTGGGAAGTCCGATTTGTTGAGTGCATCGATGGTGACCTTGCCGATGCCGTTCCAGTTAAAAATGTACTCGACAAAGAACGCTCCGCCCAGCAAGGAAGCCAGCCATCCTGAAACGGCTGTTAAAACAGGGTTTAGGGCATTCCGCAAGGCATGCTTGTAAAGTACAAGCTTATCTTTTACACCTTTAGCGCGAGCCGTTCGGATGTAATCCATGTTCAGCACATCCAGCATAGAAGAACGGGTAAGCTGGGTAATAATTGCCAATGGACGGATCCCGAGTGTAACAGCCGGGAGGATCAAATTTTTTAGCTCGAGGACCTTGCCTTCCATCGCATTGTAATCGTACAAGCCGCCATACATGTTGAGGTTGGTGATGTCAGCAAGCACGAACCCAAACAACCAGGATATAATAATACTGGAAAAAAACGAGGGTGTCGAAATCCCAAGAATGGCAAATACCATGAGTGAATGATCCCGAATGGAGTATTTATGGATGGCCGATACCACACCGAACATAATGCCCACAATGGTGGCGAAAAAAAGTGATGTAACAGCCAAAAGAGCCGTTTGGGGTAAGGCATCTCCCAGAATCTTTGAAACCCGCTGCCGTGATTGGTAAGAACGCCTCAAATATGGCGTTTTTGCTACCATTACATTTTTATCGCCAAAGTTTACAAGTTTGTTATACCGGTATTTCTCTTGATTGGCTTGGGTATCTTCATGAAAGGAAATTGGCGACACATCGTTGATGTACATTAGAAGCTGCATGTGTAATGGCTTATTGAGGCCCAAGTCCTTTCTGATGGATTTGATGGTGGTGATGTCAGAACGTTGGCCAAGCATTTGGCGTGCAGGGTCACCAGGTAAAACATTAAAGAGGAAAAATACTACTACAATAACGCCCAGTAAAACGAAAAACCCGTAAAGCAGCCTTTTAAGTATAAAACGGATCATTGCAGATAACTTCGCAGGTCCTCCATATTAGGAACGCTATGAGATGACCACTTTTGTTTTACTACATTTCCTTTCATAAGTAACACACCAGGGTTGGCCCTGATAATGGTTTTGAGCGTAGTAGCATCGGTAAAATAAATGGGGTATTTTACATTATGGGCTTCCCGGTATTCTTTTAGCTCTTCATCGGATGAGGCTGTTAATGCCCAGAATCCCATGTCTTGTTTGCCTTTAATGGCCTTGGCTAATTGGTTGATCTCTTTCTGAGCTGATCCATTGCTTTTGGTCAAATCGTATTGAACAACCAGGATTCGATAACTTTCTTGATCTAAAAAATCTTGGGTGTATTCATAACCGTCAGGGCCAGTTATGGAAAAATCATGGATGGGTGGGGTGTATCCTTTCTGGACCAATTTGTTGTTGGTTTCCTGCCATTTCCATTCATCATCCGAGGGGATGTTGTCTGTTGTGAATTCCTTGGTTTCTCCACTTTCCTTATTCTTGTAAATAAAAGTGGTTTTGTACTTATCTTCAGGGGCATCTTCGGGTACCTGCATGAGCTCATAAATGTTATTGCCTTCCTTATAAGGCCTAAAATCCCATACAGGCAAGTAACTATAAGTATAAACGGGGAAAATGATGGCCAAGGCTAAAGCCCCTAAAGCCACTTTCTGAGCTATACTTTCCTTGAAAGCCGGTTCAATGTAAGTTTTGTTGAGGAATAAAATTAAAATCAATGCCAGAAGAATGGCATTTTTACCGAAAGATTCCCAGGGCGTCAACTTAAGAAAATCCCCAAAGCAACCGCAATCCTGAACTACTTCGAAATAAGCTGAATAAAAGGTTAAAAAGGAAAAGAATAGGATCATGAATAATAACAACCAAGTGGTAAAATTTCGCCATAAGCCAATTAAAAGCATAATCCCAACAAATACCTCTAAGATACAGGCCAGGATTGAGATGTAAATGGAAATGGGTGATAAGAATTGCGTACCGAACACATTAAAGTATTCTTCAAGCTTGTAAGCAAATCCATCCGGGTCATTGGCTTTAATAAACCCGGAAAAAATAAACAATGCACCTACTAAGATGCGGCTAATCCAAGTTATTGCTTTTCCCATTGGTTCTAACAAGTTTTGAGTACTACAAATATTGTTCAAATTATTGAGGCATGAAAATTCCGGATTAAGCTTTTTACCACAGTTTATTCTTTTTGTTGGTTTTGTACTGCGTGATCAAAATTTGTTCCATGACTCATTTAATTAGGATTTAATCAGCAAAATTCGGTTCTTGTTTAATTGGAAGAAAATAATCTAAACTTTTCTTAATTCATGGTGTATTGTTGTTTAATTTGAAACAATAAATTCATTTTTTTACCCGGATAAGAAACCATCATGATGGTAAACGAGCATAAACCATTTGAGCCAAAAACAACGATCCGTTGTGGTAATCAACTTCTTGACCTAGCCCATCCCAAGGTAATGGGAATTTTGAATGTGACACCTGACAGTTTTTACGATGGCGGTAAACATTTTGATCAATCCAATGCTTTGCAACAGGCCAGGCAATTATTAGAAGAGGGCGCTGATTTTATCGATGTTGGTGGCTATTCTTCCCGACCCGGTGCGGAACATATTTCTTTAGAAGAGGAACTTACCCGCACCATACCTGTCATTGAAGCTATTGCCACAACGTATCCCAATGCTATTCTCTCAGTAGATACCTTTAGAAGCAAGGTTGCTCAAAAAGCTTTAGATGCCGGAGCTCTGATGGTCAACGATATCTATGCTGGCACGGGAGATGATCAAATGGTGGAGACGGTAGCCAAAAACCAGGTGCCTTACATCCTGATGCATATGCAGGGCACGCCCCAAACCATGCAAAAGGATCCCAATTATCAAAACGTGACTAAGGACATCATCCAGTTTTTATCAGAACGTGTTGATGAAATGAAACGCCATCAGATCAATGATGTCATAATTGACCCGGGTTTTGGCTTTGGTAAGTCTGTGGATCATAATTTTACATTGCTTAAACAATTGAAGTTTTTCAAGTTTTTTGAACTACCTATTTTGGTAGGCCTTTCCCGCAAAAGTATGATCAAAAAAGTACTGGATCAACCACCTGCAGAGGCACTCAATGGGTCAACGGTATTAAATACCTTGGCATTGTTAAATGGAGCCAGCATTCTTCGGGTTCACGATGTTAAGCAGGCCAAAGAGGCCATTCAACTGGTGGATTATTACAAGGCTGTGGAGGTTGATCAATAGAACTTAGAAACAAGACAAAAGCCGTAAGACTTAATAACAAATTAGAAACATCTTTTATTTATGTAGATAAGCTTCAGACTACTTCATCAGGATTAAAAAAATGACCCCGCATACAACTGAATTAGCCCTTATCGAGCTACCTAAAACTTTTAACACTTAAAATCCCACCAAACTGTGTTATTTTTGCTTAAATTGCTGATCCGTTATGGAGATCTTTAAATTTTTGGACATTCGGATACTGGACATCCTGGATATTTTTTTGGTGGCCTTTCTTATTTACTTGCTATATCAACTGGTCAAAGGTACGATTGCTTTTAACATCTTCCTCGGTTTACTTTTCATTTATTTCTTTTGGTTGGGTGTCAGTGCTTTGAAAATGAAGCTCCTATCCACCATTCTTGGGCAATTTATTGGGGTAGGGGTTTTGGCTTTATTAATAGTCTTCCAGCAAGAGATCAGGCGTTTCTTATTAATGATCGGCCGCAACAGTGTTTTGTTCAACCAAAATTTTAGTTGGGATAAAGTCTTGCCATGGAACTGGCGACTGGAAACAGAGTTAAAAGAGCTTAATTATTCTGAAGTGGTTTCATCTGTTAAAAATCTTTCCCGTCAAAGGATGGGGGCCTTGATCGTTTTGGCTTATACTTCTGAACTTAGGTATTATGCCTCATCTGGTGTTGAACTTAACGCCAGGGTGAGTGGTAAATTACTGGAAAGCCTTTTCAAGAAAAACAGTCCCCTGCATGATGGCGCTGTGATTATAGCCGGCAATCAAATCAAAGCCGCATCCTGTATTTTACCCGTTTCTGAAAATGATGAAGTACCCAGAGAACTCGGCATGCGGCATCGTTCAGGTTTGGGCATCAGTGAGCAAACCGATGCATTGGCCATTATTGTCTCTGAAGAAAATGGTGGTATATCAGTGGCGATGGGAGGTGAGTTCCATTTAAAAGTATCCAACAAAAAACTTACAAGTCTTCTAAAGGAGTATTATTACGATCCCACTTTGTCTTAAATAACAAATATTTAAGAATTTAATGGATTACTTAACATTTAATATATATTTGTATACTTAAAATACTGAAGGGAACTTATTAAAGATAGCATGATGGCCAAATTGCTATTCCTTTGTATCGAAAATGCCAATCGTACCCAAATGGCAGAGGCATTTGCTCGTATATATGGCGGAGATCATGTAGAAGTTTATAGTGCTGGTATCAATCCCGTAGAAAAGGTAAACCCAATGGCCGTAGAAGCCATGAAAGAGTGTGGGTACGATATTTCAGGACAAGTGCCTACCTTAATCAATGAATTGCCTGATTTGGAATTTGATTATGTCGTGAGCATGGGAACAAGAGATGAATATACCTCAATACCTGCTAAAAAGCGTTTAGAGTGGGACCTTCCGAATCCTAAAGATCTAGACCTCAAGGAATATAGAAAAGTGCGTGATCTTATAGCAAGCAATGTAAAAATTTTAGTGAATAAACTAGAGCCAGCGCAGGATTAGCTTAGGAAATTTATTTTAGGATTCCATTTTACCAGTTTTTAGCTTGAAGTGTCCAATTCCTTGATCTTATTAAGTGCATTAGTTTTATCTTTATTCAATTGTTCTTTAAGTGCTTCAAGGCTTGGGTAATGGTCGTCCGCTCGAAGCCAGGCCATAAATTCTACATCGATTGGTTTGTCGTAAATGTCTTTATCAAAGTCAAAAATGTTCACCTCAATTCGGTGCTCACCGTTTGAACTTACAGTTGGCCTATTGCCAATGTTCAACATGCCGTAATATTGTTCTTGATCCACTGTAACCTGCACCAAGTAAACACCTTCGGCAGGGATCAACTTAACGGATTCTTCAATGCCAATGTTGGCAGTAGGATAATTGATGGTTCTGCCCAATTGATCTCCCATTTCAACATGTCCTTTCATAAGGTAGTAATGTCCCAAAAAAGCATTGGCTTGCTCAACATTTCCTTCTAAAAGGGCTTTTCTTATTTTGGTTGAGCTCACCGGCACCTCGTTCACCTCTTGGGGTGGAATTTCTTCAAGCTCATAGTTGAACGTTGGCGCACATTCTTGAAGGTCACTAAAAGAACCTTCGCGGTTTTTACCAAATCTGTGGTCATGACCTATTACAAGTACTTTCGTGCCAATGGTATTGATCAAAATGTCCCTTATGAATTCCATGGCAGAAAGCCGGGAAAACTCATTGGTGAATGGAACAACCAGTAAATTGTCGAGGCCATAATGTTCTAACAGTTCGATTTTTTCATCCAGCGTATTAAGCAGCCGAAGCGAATTATCGGCTTGCTCCAACACAAGCCTTGGATGCGGCCAAAAAGTCATTAAAAGACTTTCACCCTCATATTCGGTTGCTAAGGCATTAAGGCGGTTCAAAATTTTTTGATGCCCGATATGAACACCATCAAACGTACCTATGGTTACGATCGGATTTTTGACCCTGGAATAATTTTTAAACCCTCGAAATACGCGCATTGAGTCCGTTTTTGATTCCCACTTCCTTACCTGGTACTTTAAACATCGATATTGGTTTTGGCATCTACAAATAAAGCTTGGATTGCTTCAAGCGCCAAAGCATCTTCCACTTGGTAATCCCCAATCGCGGTACGCCTTAGGCTGGTTAAATAACCCCCATTGTTAAGTGCTTGACCAAAATCCCGAGCTATGGAACGAATGAAGGTACCTTTGCTACATTGAACTTTAAAAGTTACTTCAGGAAGATTAATGGATGTTAATTGAAAATCGTAAACGTTAACCGTTTTTGCATCAATTTGAACTTTCTCTCCTTTCCTTGCCGAATCATAAGCCCTTTTGCCTTCTACTTTCACAGCGGAATATTGGGGTGGCACTTGTTCAATGGATCCGATGAAATTTTGAGCAATGGCTTTTAAACTTGCTTCAGTTAAATGGTCTGTATCAAATGTTTGGGTGATCTCAGTATCTGCATCAAATGAGGCGGTTTCCCCTCCCAGCATCATCGTTCCTTGATAAGTCTTGGCTTTATTTTGAAATTCCTGAATTTGCTTGGTCATTTTACCACAACATAAAATAAGAAGGCCAGTTGCCATTGGGTCGAGCGTACCTGCATGGCCGATTTTTTTAACGTACCCTGGGTAGGCCTTTCTTACTTTTTTAACGATATCAAAAGAAGTATAGCCTCGCGGTTTATCTATTAGGATCACTTCACCATTGTTGAAATCACCTATTGATTCAGGGCTTGATTTTTTTGTGATCATACTTATTAAGTATGCTTTAAAGGGTTATGTTCAGATAAAACTCAAATGTAACAAACTTGTGTCGCTTCGTGGAAGTCAAGCAACCATAAAGCTCCCGATAATGGCAATCATGCCAACAACAAAACAATAAAGCGCAAAATAGATGATCTTACCGCTTCTTACCAATGCGATCATCCATTTACAAGCAAAAAGTCCAGCAATAAAGGCACCAAAAAAACCTACAATGAGTGGCATTACTTCCGAGGAGTACTGGGCCGGTGCTTCTGCAATGTCCTTAACTTTAAGAATCGTGGCACCAATGATGGGCAAAAGTACCATTAGGAAGGAGAACCTGGTAGCCTCATCTTTCTTAATGCCTAAAATCAAGGCCGTACCAATGGTGGCTCCGGATCTGGAAATTCCTGGCATAACAGCGATGGTTTGTGCAATACCAATTAACAAAGCATGCCCAAAACCCACATCTTTATTGTGCTTGCCAGAAAAACGTGTCAAAAATAAGATGGTGGCTGTAATTAAAAGCATTAAACCTACCAACAACAGCCGTCCGGAAAAGAATGATTCAATTTCTGATTCCCAAAAGATGCCAACTACCATGACCGGTAACATGGAAAATACCAATAAAAGGATGTACCTTGAATCCGGGTTCCACTGAAAACCAATGCCATTTTTAAGAAGTTTGAACAGGTCTTGCCTGAAAACAACAACGGTACTTAAAACAGTTGCGCCATGTACAATTACAGAAAAAGCAAGGTTATCGCCCGGTTCTATGTTTAAGAGAATTTTGCCCAATTCAATGTGACCGCTGCTACTAACCGGAAGAAACTCCGTCAAACCTTGAATAATCCCCAGTAATAAAGCTTCTAATACGGACATGAAAATTTAGTCGTAGTGTAGTGGAAATAAGGTTTTAGTAAATAGTAATACAATAGATGCTTCATTACCTTACTAAAATACGTATTCCCCATTATTATTTTTTGGGTGGTTTCATAATAGCATAGATTTCTAAAAGGTAGCCAAACATAACCAGAATAACCGAAACGGATATCTTCCACTGGTTGTAAATATTTTCATCACCAGCCATGATGATGTAACCTAAAATAATGACGGCAAAACCAATGGCCATCATGATGTAATTTTCTTTACCAAGTGGAATTTCCAGATCTTGTTGCTTAGCTTTTTTAGCAGTGACCTTGTCTTGTTGCTTGTAAGACCTTGTCTCTGCCTTTCCGGTTCCCTTTTTTGGTTTTGTCCGTTGGTTGGCCATATGATCGATTTATCTTTTAATACAAATCTTCCAATCGCATGCGAAGGTATTTATTAACACTGAAAAAGCTGGTAATTCCAGCAATAAGTATTCCCAATACCATCATAAGCCCAAACAAAATTGCATAAAATTCATAGTTTTGAAAAAGGTTGAGGAATGGGAATTGCCTTTTAATGATGTACATTGAGCCAGCAAGCAGTAAAGCTGCAAAAATGGCACTAAGAAATCCGTGTAAAACAGCACGTAAAATGAATGGCTTTCGAATGAACCACCAAGTAGCACCGATGAGTTGCATGGTTTTGATCAAAAATCGCTTAGAATACAGAGAAAGCCTAATAGTACTGTTGATGAAGGCTATAGCGATTAGTAAAAAGATTACGGCCAATACCAAAATTACAGCACCCACCATCTTCACATTTTGTTCAATGTTTTCAATAAGGGTTTTCTGGTAATAAACCTCTTTAACAGCTTGTTTTTCTTCCATTGCCTGCTTAAAGGCCATGATACTGTCAGCTTGGGCGTATTCAGCTTCAAAGAAGACGTCAAGTGAGGGTGGAAAAGGATTGTAACCGAGGATTTCCAAAGCATTTTCACCAAGGTTCTCTTTCATTTCAGATTTGGCTTGTTCTTTACTGATGAATTTGACCTCCTTAACATGCGGCTCTCGCTCAAGAGAAGTTTTTAACTTAAGAATATCGGGTTCATGCGCATCCTCCATAAAAAGCACACTAACCTGAACATTTTCTTTCAAGTACGTTTGCAGTTGATTGGCAGAAAATACCAGCAAGCCAAAAATCCCAATTAGAAATAGTACCAAGGTAATGCTAACGATTGTAGGAATATATGATACGCGTCTTTTACGGGTTTTGGCTTTGCTCAATTTGACTTCTTTGAATGTTAAGATTTAAATCTAAAAGCTTTACAAATCTCTTAATTACATTTTAATTGAGGTCAATCTCCTCTTCTTTAAATACGATTCCCTCATCGTAAAGTGCTTCGATGACAGGTTGGTAAATTGATGGCTTAACTGGTATGTGGGCTCCAGCTAAATCAAATTGGCCTTCCATGAGCTTGGTTGCTGCTATGGCCAATGGTAACCCTACTGTTTTAGCCATGGCTGTTTTGATTCCATCATCCCCTTCTAAAGTTAACCAGCTTTTCAACCTTTTTGATTTTCCATTGACTTCATAATCTATAAAATGAACCATTACGATCAGGTCGCGGTCGTCACTTTTCATGGACATTTTATCCATCAATATCTGTCGGAGGACTTCAGCAGGTGAGCCTTCCTGGATGGGCAAGGGGTTGTTGTTAAATAAGCCAAGCCACTTCAACCTGGCCATATCTTCACCCTCAGGGTCAAGTTTCAAAAGATCGGCTACTTTTGTTTCCAAAGGAAGGTCGCGGTTGTCTAAAAAAGTATTCAGGAAGTCATGATAAGTATATCCTGTCCAGTTCATTGAGTAATCATCATCCGTCAATCCCAATTGTACCACTTGATGCCAGGCTGAGCAAAACCCTTGTTTTCTGATGGTACCGCGAGCCATTTCAGATGTTTCATCCAATTCGTAAAAGCTTTGGTAATTAAGGCTGTTTCGATTAAAATACGTTTCAAAGCTACCATAACCGGGTATCTCAACCTTATTAGTCCGGTTGAATAACTGCTGGTAGGGTACAAGTTTTATTTGCTTATTAGAAAGGTGTTGAGCCGTACCCTGTCCAGCTTTTACAATGTTCATGGGGTTCCAGCTGATCTTGTAATGCCAAGGATTGTCATCTGATGCTGGTGCTATCAAACCTCCTGTATAGGATTTAAAGGAGTGGATCTTACCACCTTGTTCATGAATGTGGTCGATCAGTTTTTTGGCTGACATGTGGTCAATACCGGGATCCAGCCCAATCTCTTTTAAAAACAATAATCCCCGCTTCTGAGCTTTACCATGCATGTTTCGGATTTCCTCACTCATGTAAGAAGCCGTAAGCAAATGGGTGTGGTATTGAAGACAATCATTGGCTATGATGGGATGGATGGGCGGGGGAACCATGGAAATTACCACATCGTGACTTTCTATAAGTTCCTTCCTGATTTTGTCATTTTTGATGTCTTTGATCATGAAGGTAATCGTTCCATTGCCCTCCAAACCTTCAAAGTTGGCCTCTGTTAAATCTACTACGGTGATGGACCAACCATTTTCTTTTGCTTTTTTGGTTAAATACTTGATGAGGAAGTAGGTGCTTCTTCCCGCGCCAAGTATCAGAATTTTGTTCATAACCTCAATGATTAGTCGTTTAATTGAGCGCCAAAATTGCAGAGAAACTATGGAAATACAATTTCAATGGATTGGTGCCTAAGTTTTTCTCAAGAAACGCATCTGTAAAATGCTGAAAGTAAAAAGCCATAAAATGGAAAAAAACATTGTTTCCAACTTTCCTTTCCAGTTTATAAATAAGCGTATCCTTTAAAGTGGACCAATTTTAAATCAAGGTTTACAATATGCTTGTCCTTGGCTTAACCCAGGAGCTCATCCTCGATCTTAACTTCAATGCTTAAAAATTTAAAAATATGAAGCTTAATCCTCAACCAATTTATTAAGGAGATCAGTAACATGATCTGCTACGGTATTTTTGGTATCCAATAGCGGGTTGATTTCTGTAAATTCCAGAAAGTTGCAATTGGGCATTTGCCAAAATGCCTTTAAAAGGTATTCAGCGTCTTCATAGGATAAACCATTTTTGACAGGTGTACCAGTACCATGGGCGAGATCACCATCCAGGCTGTCCACATCAAAAGAAATATAAATCTGATCGTAATCCCGGAAATGTTCCCTAACCTGATGAACGATGGTTTCAATACCGCTGGAAGCTCGATCCTTTGGCGTAAAATGCTTTATTTGATGATGGTTGATCAGATCCCATTCTTCTTGTTCAAGATCCCTGAGGTCAATAAAATAAATATCTTCGGGATCAATTTTTGGACAAATATTGGCGCTTCCGGCCTTTTTTAATTTTTCCCAGGATTGTGCCTGGTTTTGGGTTAATTCCCTTTTCTTATTGGGGGTATTATCAATTCCAAGTAAATTGCCAACGGGCATTCCATGAACATTACCGGAAGGTGAAGTATAAGGTGTATGAAGATCACCGTGGGCATCAATCCAGATCACCCCAATTTTTTGGTCCGGATATCTATTTTTAACGGCACCAATTAAAGCGGCAGCATTGGAGTGGTCCCCTGAAAAAATGATTTGGCGGTCTTTTTCATTGAGGAGGCCTCCAAGGTGATAATGGATGTTTTCATACAAGGGAATTAATTCATAAAGATAATCTATAGAAGCTTTGTTAGCATGTTTTGATGTGGTTATGGGAGTAGGAATGTGGTAAGCAGGATATAGGTTGAAATAATTGTGGCCTTTGGTGAAGGCGCTTATTCTTATGGCTTCAGGCCCTAAGCTTGCCCCTCTGGTTCCAGCTCCAAGTTCGGAATTACAAACGACAAAATTCATGTTATTCATAGATAGTCATTTTCTTTGAAGGTGAACAAAAATCAAAAAAAATAAATGAAAAACCGCTATCAGGACCTAATAGAGCAAACCTTTGAATGGCCGGCATTGTCATTCAACCTTGATAACGAAGGATTGCGTTTTCACAATATTCCTTTAATGGAATTGGTTAAAAAATTCGGGACGCCTTTAAAGCTGACGTATCTACCTAAAATCGGGGAGCAAATAGAAAGCTCCAGACGGCTGTTTAATGAAAAAATGCAAAAATTAAATTATCAAGCTTCCTACACTTATAGCTACTGCACCAAGAGCTCCCATTTTAAATTCGTTTTGAATGAAGTTTTGGATCATGATGCTCAAATTGAAACATCCTCAGCCTTTGACCTGGACCTACTTAGCAATTTGTATAAAGCGGGCAAGTTGCCGAAAAATAACTTCATTTTATGCAATGGTTTTAAACGCGAACTATACATTAACAAAATAGCAGATTTTATTAACAGTGGCTTTACCAATACGGTGCCTATTTTAGATAACCTTGAGGAATTGGATCAATTGTTTGATCATGTTAATGAACCTTTCCAATGTGGGATTCGAATTGCGGCAGAGGAGAAGCCCAATTTTGAGTTTTACACATCGCGTTTAGGCATTCGCTACCAAGACGTTGTTCCTTATTACAAAGCCCGGATCCAAAGCAATCCGGACGTTCAACTTAAGATGCTCCATTTCTTCATAAATACAGGTATTACAGATACTGCCTATTATTGGAGTGAATTGAACAAGTGCGTTAACCTTTATTGCGATTTAAAAGCAATATGCCCTGAGCTGGATTCTTTGGACATCGGAGGTGGATTTCCATTCCCCAATACCATAAGCTTTGATTACGAATACCGCTACATGGTGGAGCAGATCCTTGCCAACATTAAAAATGTTTGTGAAGACCGTGGTGTTGCTCCTCCTCATATTTTTACCGAGTTTGGTAGCTATGCAGTTGCTGAAAGTGGCGCCAATCTTTTCAGTATTCTGGGTACCAAGCAGCAAAACGACTCAGAGCTGTGGTACATGATCGATAATTCCTTTATTACTACATTGCCTGATAGTTGGGCCCAGGATCAACGATTCATTCTTTTAGCCCTTAATCATTGGGATCAGGAATACCAACGCGTCAACCTTGGTGGGCTTACTTGCGATAGTATGGATTATTACAATTCAGAAGTGCATGAAAACCAGGTTTTTTTGCCCAAGTTTCCACCAAGCGATCCGCTGGTTATTGGTTTCTTTAACACCGGCGCTTATCAGGATTCCTTATCAGGTTATGGAGGGTTGAAGCATTGCCTGGTACCAAGTCCCCAACATATATTGATTGATCGCGATATAGATGGGTCTTTTACGTATCAAATATTTGCAGAAGAGCAAAGTGCTGAATCCATGATGGAAATTTTAGGGTATTAGTAATTATAATACACATCAAATTAGGACCTAATACAGCCATTCTCAAAAATCTTTTACCTTTGCAGTAAAATTGAAAACCTGATGACAAGACAAAAACTAACTGCCAGACAAATTAAAAAGACAAAAAGGATTAACCAACGAAAAAGTTTGTTGAAAGAATCCACCATCAAGAGTTATATACGGCCAAAAGGACTTGATGTAGCTGACAAGGAGAAAAGTGAAGAAGAAATAGCTGAGGAAACGTCAAATGAGGAAGCTCATCCTCAAGGGGAAGAAAACATGCAAGCAGAAGTGAGTACCGAAACTGCTGAAGCTGAAGAACACTCTGAAGAAACAGAAGGGGAACAAACCGAGGAAAGTGGCGAAGCCAACGAAGCTGAAGAATCCTCAGAATAATTAAAATCATTCATGCCCTAAAGCATGAAGAATCTTTTCGATGGCTTCTTCTTCTTTGGGATTGTATTGATTTCTCAAATTCATCCCGAATACAGCAGCAAAGGATTGCCACATTAAAGCATTGAAGCCACTTTTGTATTTTTTGATCAAATCGTAAGAGGTTTTACCGGTTTCACGGTTAATGAGTTTTATTAAAATGCGGCCCTGATCGTAAGTAAGATCCTTTAGGTCGCTTTTCAATTGCTGTTTTAATCTGGCTTCTGTTTTGTTTAAATAGCTTTTTTTGGCGCTCTTGGTTTCTAAATTTTCAAGGTTTCGCTCTATCTCCTGCATTTTGGAAGCAAATAGTTTGGCATAGGGCAAAGCCTCTTTTACGTCATGCACCAATTCTCGATAGGCTGCTCTTCTTTTCTTGCCATTCTCCCCCATTTTTGCATATACCCGAACTTCCGGCTTGTTAACAATCAAAATGGTATCACCATTTTCTATCCGGGCTGCAACTTTGGTCTGGCTTTTTTGAACCAATGGCAGTAATAAGAATATAAATGCCAATAAGTAACCCATAGTAGCATTTTATACAAATAACTCAAAACAAGTGCCAAAGGTTTCTTTAATTAGATCGTTATTGTTCGTAATTAAGGTTAATGGATGTTGATGATGTTTCAAGCTTAATGGTACCATTTTGGGTCAATTCGGCCGGCACTATGTTGTTCTCATATATTATTTCTTCACCACCTCCATCACTAAAGTTATCATCATTATCCACAAGCTGAACAATCCAGGTATCATTTTTAATTTTTATTTCTTCAGAGACCTCCCATGTTTGGGGTAATTGATCCTGGCTGAAGTTACTAATGGGATCATTTTCAAATAAAACATCTCCATTTTGTTGAGCAATTCGCATAATGATGTCCGGATCACTAATGAATCCTATAATTCCATCATCCCAATCCTCACCATTTGGCTTTTGTTCAGGAAAATTCAACAATTCAATAGAGGAAAGCTTTGGGGCAATCGCCCTAATGGTGAGGGTAGTGTCATCCTGTTTCTTCCTGTTGGGTGAAAAAGCCGTTAAGGTGACCTCATAAGTTCCTGCACTTTCATAAACATGGTCGGGATTGGCTTTTATGGAAGTAGAACCATCACCAAAATTCCATTCATACTGATCTGACTTATCTGAACAATTCGAAAATGAAACGCTTTTCCCAATTTGTATTACGGTGTCCGATGGATTGAAACAAGCAAATGGCTCTGGGACATCACCATCACCGTTACCATCTCCATCACCATCTCCGCCACCATTTCCGTTTCCACTTCCATTCCCGTCTTGATCTTCGGGCGAGACCCCCACATATATTGTTTGCAAGCTTGTGGTTTTAAACTCTTCATCTTCAGAATAAGCGGTCAGCTTGGCTTTATAGACGCCTGAATCTGCGTACACGTGTTTAATAGGGGTTGAGCTGGCATACGTGCCATCCCCAAGTTTTACAACAATGTGGTCTGCATTTTTAGAGCAATTTTTAAAAATGATACTTGCCCCTGGGGCGGGGTTGTTATTGGTTACTGAGAGGCATGCCGAGGGTTTTTTTGAGGCAGGATTGTCTTTTTTACAGCCTGATATGCTTAGAATCATGATAGCCATGACCACAAGCGAAATGGGCTTTTTAACGTACAAATAATTCATATTAGACTAATTTTCAATTAAAGGAGAAAATTAAAAATTTTTTTTTGTAGAAGAAAAAAATGGGATTAGAAAGGGCTTTTGGATTTAAACCAAAAGCCCTGAATGGGTTTTATCCTATAGTTGCAAGGTCACCTTTACCCTCACGGATGATCTCAATTTCATTGCTGGTACAGTCTATAACGGTGGAAACCCTGTTATCTCCATTGCCACCATGAACTACCAAGTCTACATCGTGTTTGTACTTTTCATAAATCTCTTCCGGGTCTGTGGGGTATTGGATGATATCATCGTCATCGTGCAATGAAGCAGAGATCATCGGATTGCCCATTGCCTCTACCACTTTAGTTGGGATAAGGTTGTTGGGAATGCGGACGCCTATTTCCTTGCGTTTGTTTTTAAATATTTTAGGCACCTTACTGTTCGAGTTTAAGATAAAAGTATAAGGACCTGGAAAGGATTTTTTCATGGCTTTGAAAACACTCTTATCAAATGGCAGGGTATAATCAGATATGGTTGATAAATTAGAAAAAATCATTGAAAGCTTAGCTTCCTCAGGTTTCTTGCCTACCAGTTTGCATAAGTTTTCAATAGCTTTGGTATTGTAAAGGTCACAACCTACCGCATATACGGTATCGGTTGGATAGATCACGATTCCACCATTTTTAATGGTTTCCGTTACGTGATCAATATGCCTTGGGGCTGGATTCTCCGGATAAACTTTTAAATACATAAATTTTTCGTTTTTTAATTATTTTTCAATTTAACGAAAAATTGGAGATTTTAGCTTTTATCCGACCGTTTCTTTAACAAGTTTGGCAGCTTCATCCAAAAGAACGGCTGATTTAACCTTAAGCCCGCTTTCATCAATGATCTTTTTAGCCTCTTCTGCATTGGTTCCTTGCAACCTTACAATGATGGGAATGTTCAGATTTTCAATGTTTTTACAAGCCTCAACAATTCCAGTGGCTACTCGATCGCAACGTACAATACCGCCAAATATGTTAACAAGAATGGCCTCTACGTTGGGGTCTTCCATGATGATCCTAAAACCGGCTTCCACGGTTTGTGGATTGGCAGCGCCACCAACGTCCAGAAAATTGGCGGGATCACCTCCCGAAAGTTTGATCATATCCATGGTGGCCATGGCCAAGCCTGCGCCATTAACCATGCAGCCAACATTACCGTCCAGTTTGATGTAATTGAGGCTGTTTTCTTTGGCCTTAACTTCTAAGGGCTCTTCTTCAGAAACATCCCTTAATTCTTCAAAATCCTTATGCCGGTATAAGGCATTATCATCCAGGTTTACCTTGGCATCAACGGCTATAACTTTATTATCCGCAGTCTTTAAAACAGGGTTAACCTCAAAGAGCGAAGCATCAATACCATCGTAAGCCTTGTACAAGGCCATTACGAATTTAACCATGTGCTTAAAAGCATTACCGCTAAGGCCATAATTGAAAGCGATTCTTCGCGCTTGGAAAGGTTGAATTCCAATAGCAGGATCAATGGGTTCTTTAAAGATTTTATCAGGTGTTTTGGAAGCTACTTCTTCAATATCCACACCACCTTCAGGTGAATACATGATGATGTTCTGACCATTGGCGCGGTCCAGCAAAACACTCATGTAAAGCTCCTGCGGTTCACTGTCTCCAGGATAATAAGCATCTTCTGTAACATATACTTGGCGCACCTCTTTGCCTTCTTCTCCGGTTTGTGGCGTTACCAGGTTCATCCCCAACATGTTGGAAGCTTTTTCCTTAAGCTCGTCTTTGGATTTGGCCAATTTTACGCCACCGCCTTTGCCACGGCCACCTGCATGAATCTGGGCTTTGACCACATAAACGTCTGTGCCAGTTTCTTTTTCAAGTTGTTCAGCGCCTTTTACTGCTTCGTCTACCGTAGAAGCAACAATACCTTTTTGGATAGGTACTCCGAAGCTGCTTAGAATGTCCTTGGCTTGATATTCATGTATGTTCATATTGAAGGAAGTTTTTATGGAGCTCAAAACTACTTTATTTTACCCATTCCCACAAAATCAATGATCAATTAACTATGAAAACTAAGAACGGCTTAAAAGATTGAAGCAAAGCTTTGCTGTTGCGGGTAATCTTAATAGGAATTAGGTTATTGCCTTACAAAAGTTATTTGGTAAGTACGCTCAGGAAATCTATTTACAATTGCATGAACTCAAAACAATTTCAATGTATTCAATGCCAACCTTAGCCTTATCCAAGGTGTTAAATTATATGGTTATCAACCCGAACATTATTATATTGACAACCCAATCTTAAATAAGTTACCCATGGAACATGTAGTAATAGCAGGCGGCAGCGGTTTGGTAGGCCAAAGGCTTAGCGAGCTTTTAATCAAGAATAATTACCATGTCATCATTCTTACCCGCTCTCCTAAAACAGGAGGATCCCAAAAAAGCTATGTTTATTGGGATCCGGGCAAGCACGAGATTGATGAACAGCCCCTTGAAAAAGTTGACCATATCGTTAACCTGGCTGGCGCCAATTTATTTTCCAAACGCTGGACTGAAAGCTACAAGAAGGAAATCAAAAAAAGCCGCTTACAAAGCACTGAGCTATTGGTTGATACTTTTAAGCAACACGAGCATTTGCAAAATTTTGTCAATGCTTCGGGCGTTAACTATTACGGCTCTCAAGTAACTGGCGTGGTGGATGAGCAGTCAGAAAATGGTTCTGATTTCCTGGCGGAAGTTTGTAAAGATTGGGAAAATGCCTTGCTTGAATCTGATCTAAAAGCAACAAAAATTGTGCTTAGGTTTGGGATTGTGATGGATGCCAAAGATGGGGCACTCCCACAGATGATGCTGCCCATTAAACTTGGGGTGGGCGCACCGCTTGGCACCGGCAAGGAAATCATGCCCTGGATCCATATTGATGATCTAACCAGCATGATCATGTTTGTTTTGAAAAATAAAAATATAGAAGGGGTTTACAACGCAGTAGCTCCGGATCCTAAAAGTAATGAAGCGATAACAAAATCCATTGCTTCAAAACTTAATAAGCCGCTCTTTATGCCCAAGGTGCCCAAATTCGCTATTAAATTAATGCAGGGGGAGGTGGCCAATGTGATCTTATCCAGCTTAAATGTTTCGGCTGAAAAGATCAAGAAAGCAGGGTTCCAATTTCAATTTCCTACCATTGATAAGGCTTTGGATGAGCTGCTTGATCATGAAAAAGGCTGACCCTTAGTGCCAGCCTTTTATTTATAGATAGATTAGCAGTTATTGTTTTACAAACCTTTTGATGACTTTTTTATCGCCAATTTGGGCTTTTATCAAGTAAATTCCTGCCTTAAGCTCTCCGATGTTTAGCTGCACTTCCTGGTTGCTATAATTATCAAAAGTTTTGGCCATCACTTGTTGACCCATAATGGAAGTAACTTCAACTTCAAAATCACCACCTTTTGTAAAAGAACCCTCCAGATTAAGTTTGGATTGGGCAGGATTGGGATAAACGTTAAGATGGGGGGAGAAGTTGGATTCTTCAACATCTAAAACATGGCCTACTGTAAAATGTATTGATAACCGGTCCCCAAAATTATCTTGAAGGTTAACCAGAGAGAATTGATTGTCGTGGTTTCTTAGTTTAATCGTACCACATCCGCTATTTGATGCATTTGAGCTTTGACAAAAGAAGTTGACACCATCATTTTCGCTGTCATTAATAAGCATTTCATAACAACCAGGTTCAAGTGATATGGTATCTCTGTAAAGCTTATTAGCTTCTGTATAGGGTTTGGATGTTTGAATGGTATTGCCCCACTTATCGGTTATCTTCCATGAAGTTTCCTTAGGCGCATCGGATTGAATCTCAAAAATGAATTTTTCAGGCAATTCAGGTGGTTTTTCGTAACTAACGGTTTTGTGATCATTGTTAGGGTTTTCATCTTCTTTTCCATTAGGATTGGATAGATCTACATTGAACCTTTCTGAATTTACATAAAGGCCCCCATATTTATCAGTACCTGGCAATGCAACGGTGTCAAGTTCACCGAATTCTAAATTGCCTTCCCACGTATAGGAGCCCTTTAAAGTGTCAGGTGCATTAATGCCTCCGTAATCAATATCTACGGAAGTCAAAGGTTTGGAACCCTTGTTCCGGATCACTACCAATGGATTTTTACAGATGGGATTGTACCGCTTAAAGTTCTCATTGGTATTGGGGGCAATGATCTTATTTAAAGAAGCATCGTTTTCAAAATTCTTTTCTCCAAAAGTTATAAGCTGGACATCCAGTACCCACTTGGGGGTGGTGTTGGCATTTTCGTACAGGAACGTGTAAGGGTCAAAAGCCATGTCAACCGTAAATGAACTACCCGGGTCAATATAGGGTGTTGCTTCATGGTCAAACCTTGTTACTGGCGTGCCCGGGCACCAATTAGACCGGCTGTAAATCCAAGTTCCTGTTTGCGGGTAGATCGGGGTCATACCGCAGTCATCACGCCATATGAGTTGCTTGAATCTTTCCGTTTTGTTAATGTCGATGTAGTAATTTTTTTGACAGAACTCAGCGCAATTTTCGGCTTGCGGGCCGAAACCGTGGCCATTGGGAACCACCCGTATCATGTAATTTTTTTCGTCTTGATTAAGGTCGATGTTTCTTGTTTTTAGATGGTCTGAAATGGGTTGGTCTGAATCTCCGTAAATCCAACCATTAGCCGGACTTTTCCACAAGTTCATAACACGTTTTGGCTCCCTTGGCGGGGTTCCTTCAATAAAAGCAAAATCTACAGATACCGTAAAACCATTCCTCGGTCCTCTGTAGAAAGCCCTGATCTCTACAGAATCATGTAAAATAGGGGCGTATTCGGTCACATCATAACGCCAGGTATGGTACCAGCCATGTTCCTTATTGCCAGCATAGGGTGTACTGGCACGAGCCAATTCAATGCCCTCTTTTACTTCATATTTTTCATAGACCGTATCTAAGCTTAGATTCTTTACCTTTTCATAACCAACTTTTTTAGAACCGATCGTATCTCCGTTGCTGTTAAACTCATAACGGTAATAATTGCCGGGATAAACGTACATGGAATCGGTTGCCTGAAGTGGATTTTGGGAGTCGTTGAATAAAGTTATTTTAAAACTATCAGCTTTAACTGAATCGGTGCTGTTGTTCTCATCATCGTAAACGTTGATGTACGTAGGATCGGTATTGTAGTAAATGGTGCTGACCGTATCGCCATCGACCCTGAAATTAGGTGCTGGAACTACATTGGAGTCATATGTGCCTGTTGGAAGCATGGCTTCTATTTTAGTTGTATAATCCCACTGGCTGCATTCACTCACTGAATCCGTACCCGGACAGCCCAGGGTATATTCCAGCATGATCTTGCGATAACTATTGTCTTTAGATGGAAACTCAGCCCAACTGTCATAAGCGCCATAAGTGTACCAATGGGTTTCGTCATGGGCATTAACCCATGTGGTATCCTCTTCTTTTTGAGCTACTGAATAATTGGGGTTGCCAATGGAAAAAATACTTACGAAGAATAAACCTGTTAAGCATTTAAGTAACAAACTATTCATAATACCTTTATATTTATATAGATCTAATGTTTAACCGCAAATCTACAACATTACTTAACATTACGTTAAGCCCATTTAAAAAGCTTAACTTCATGATACATTAAAAAATCCCATGTCATTGTTTTTGGTTGGTTAAAAGTGTTGATTTGTTATTTACTCAAATTTTATAGATCTTTCAACGCCTAAAATATTTTGATTAAAAACAAATACTTATGCTCAAACATCTACTAACCTTAAGTTTGGTCATTTTATGTTTTGCTGTGACAGGGCAAAACCAAACCGGCAATCTTGACGATTACTTGCAGCAAGCTATTGATGATATGCCAGGCAAGGATGGTAATGATTTGCAAAAATCCAACAATTCAGAATTAGCGATATGGGAGCGGACCGTCAACTTTATTACAGACAACCAACTAGCCCAGGCCAGGGCAAGTGCTGATTCTATTAACTATAAAGTCCTCATTTTTACAGATACTACTATGGCTGAGGATGAAACATTTCAAATACTGCAGGAAAAGACTCCTGCCCAAAATCACTGGGGGATCTACGTATTCAATCCAGAGGCATGCAGGGACCAACTGGTACTCCAATCGGTCCATCCGAAATTTGATCTAAATACAGGTGATGAAGGTGTTTTCTGCTTTAAAAGGCTTTCTGCTAAAGCCCTGTTCTTAAGTGGTACGCATCGCTGTAATCATTCGGATATCTCCCCATGTTCAGGAACTACCAGCGTGTGCGGCGGAAGCGATGAACGTTACCGGATATCTGATATGGCCCACTATAAAAAAACTGTATTTCAACGAACCACTTCCATTTTGAAAGATGATGGATCGAATCCTACGTTCGTGCAATTACATGGTTTTGCCAAAGGTCCGGATGATCCATTTGTAATTATGAGCAACGGAACCCGGGAAGAGCCCTCAAATGACCCCATAGCAGGTATCAAAAATGAGCTTGGGCAAATTGATACATCTTTAACCTTTAAAGTGGCTCACCAGGATACTTCATGGGACCGCCTTATTGGGTTTACCAATGTTCAAGGCAGGCTGATTAATGGTAGTAATAATCCTTGTAAGCAAGGTGCTTCTTCAAGTGAAGGAAGGTTCATCCATATTGAACAAGAAAAATCCAAATTAAGGGATGATACGACTGGTTGGCATAAAATGTATCAAGCATTGGCAGGCGTGTTTAAATGTGATACAACCACTAACATTACCCCGGAACCAAAAGCATCATCAGGAATAAAAGTGTCTCCAAATCCGACATCTGGCGAAATCCACTTAAGCCCTAAAAAAATTCAAAGCGTAGAGGTGTTCAATAGCAATGGGCAAATGGTGAAAGAAATTTCTTTTCAGCCTTATGATGAGAGGCGCCTGAATTTAAAAAAAATGCCCATTGGTATTTATTTTTTACGGGTCCAAGTAGCGGATACATTTAACATGAAGAAAATCATCCTCATGGATCGTTAGCTGCATTGCTCAATAAGGCTAAATTGTAGCAATCTCGATCTGGGTCTCGATACTAATGCCTCATCATGGTCATTCGATTAGGCGCTGCAACTTAGAAGTAAAACAATGAAAATTTACAAGTGTTGTAAAAAACATCTATTGCAGCTGCCAGTCACGGAATTTTCTAATAAAATTTTTTGGAAGCAATTAAGTTTTGCCATCCGAATTTGATGATTGCTTGCACTTTACCAAGAAGCGGGGAATAATTACCATTGGTTTATATAAAAGTAAAAGCCCAATTAACGCTTTTCCTTGAGCAACATACTTTTTTGATTGGTTTTGCTAAATGATCTTAATCCGGAAGTTTTTTAAACCTTAATTAAGCGGTATTGTTTTTTAATAAATTGACACCAATGAAAATAATTAATTATTTAATCGTACTAAGCTTCCTAAGCGGAAGTTTATTCATGACAAGTTGTGGTGGAGGAAGTGATCAAAGCACCTCTCAAAAAGATCAAGAAACCACAACTCAGGAGCAAGCAGAAGAGCAAAAAGAAACCAAGGACCGTGATCAAGGGACCACGAAAAGTGATGAGGAAGAAATGAATCCCGGGGAAGATCAAAAAGTGGTTGACAAAACCGGCAAGGATGGCCCTGCAGCAATCACGGTCAAAACACCGGGTACTACCATGCAAAACATGCGTTATGACGTTGACGTCATAAAACTAAACCAAGGGCAAAAAGTTACGGTAACCCTTGACAATGTAGCGCCTGAAGATGCAGCAGCCATGAAGCACAACTTTGTTATAACCAAGGAAGCCGATTCAAAGGATGTAGCTCAGAAAGGCATGCAATCAGGCAAGGATAACAACTATTTGCCTGATAATAAAGAAAAGATCCTGGCTTATACCGAGGTGGTAGACCAAGGCGATCAAACAAAGGTTGAATTTACCTTAAATGAAAAAGGCACTTACAAATTTATCTGTACTTATCCCGGCCATTATCCTACCATGCAAGGGACAATTAAGGTCAAATAACTTTTACCAAAAGTATTTCTGGGTTTTATGGCAAGCCTTGATTTAAAGGTTCGTCCTAAACTCAGGAAATGCTTCTTGGCCTTTGCCTTGTTTAAATTTTCTGTCAATCATCTACTTATTTTCAAAAAGCTACTGAAATGGTAGCTGATGACTTTGATTCATCGCGCTTAAAATGGTTCAACACTACATTAAAATGGGTTGAGTCCCAAAAGGTCGAGAACAGTAAATACGTTCGATCTTTTAACCGCCCTTTTTTGAATGAAACATCAGCTTCAAGGTATTGGTGGATGATGTGCCAGGGCAATTCCGTGCAATAAAACGCTGAGGAGTCTGAGTGATCAAATTGATGATCAAAGGGGGTTTTATGCTCAAGATGTTTGTTGGCTTGATTTGCTATTTGTGAACGAATGCTTTTTGGTGCATCTAACCGGCTTACCATTAACTTATTGCGATGGCTTTGATAGGTAAATGCATTGAGGGATGCTTTTTGCATGCCATCGAAATCAGCCACTGCGCTGGATAAGGCGCTAATTACCTGCCAACGTTTATCCTCACGAAGCAGAATACCAATGTGGGAAACATCATAAGGTTGGTCCAAATAATGCACAATCCAATTGCTGACCATACCGCGGCCCCGTCTGAGGATGAAATCACCTTCTTCCAGTTGCTGTTTTTCAACTTGGGTTAAAGTATAGGAGCTTACTTGCTCACCAGGCGATCCTCTGTTCCCAGCCAATAGGAAAGCAGTTAATAAAATGAGGCCTTTGGCTAAAATGACATTAACCAACCTCATGATGACTTTCTTTCCTGCTTGTTGAGGCCTTCCTTTTCAATGTTAACGAGCCACTTTCCTTCCTTTCTTACAAGGTTAATGGTCTCCATGCCTTCAGATTTTCCCTTAAAGTAACGCTCGTAACGGCAGGTAGCCGAATCAGTTTGCACTTCACATTCCAGATCCCGAAACGTCATGTCCGAATTACGGATGGAATCACTGAAATTGGTGTGGTCAAAGAGTTTGAGTAGCTTTTTGGTGTCCTTGGTCGAAATTTCCTTGGCCTTTTTCAATTCACCTTCCTCTATGTAGTCCAGGAATTCCTGAGCTACTTGCTCTGGTTGGTCTTTTTGTTGTTGGCAAGCACCAAGAAGCAAGGTGCCCATTAAGGCAATGAGCACGCAACTTAAAAAAGTTTTGTTGTTTGAAATAGCGTACATAAGTATTGGGCAATTAAAACTTGTGGTCAAGTTATGATATTTTTTGGGAATGGTATTGATGAAGGAATTTAAAAGGAGTTAAATCGGGTAAATAAATAGGGGAAAGATAAAAATTGTCCCCTCAGGTTTTACTCTTCAAATAAAAAACCCTTGTAAGTTGTTCGCTCACAAGGGTTCAAAATGTTAGTTGGTAGCCCGTAGGGGAATTGAACCCCTGTTTCCAGGTTGAAAACCTGGCGTCCTAACCACTAGACGAACGGGCCATATCAGTCGTTAAAAGCGTTTTAACCGTCTCAACGAGTGCAAAGGTACATTGTTTATAGAATTTTCAAAAGGCCGTAAGCATTTTTTCGGACTAAAATTTGCAACCTCTTCATCGCTGACTTGTGCTAAATTTTTAATTTGCAATTCATATTAAAAGATCAATGCTTATGATCAAGAAATCCGTGTTGTTCCTCGCTATTGTTGGCTTTTCAGTAATGGCCAATTTGCATGCGCAGGAAAAAGTTAAGGTCAAGGTTAACCTTACCGATTTTGAAGGCCAACCGCTTGCCAATGAACTTATGGTATTTGAAAATACTCAAAAAGATGAGGTTATTAAAAAAACCACCGATAAAGAAGGCCAGTTTGAGCTGAAACTGCCCAAAGGCAGCAAATACGATGTTACGTACAAAGCGCTCAACAAGGACATTGATTATGATCCTCTTTCCATTCCTGATCAAAAAGGGAGGTTTATACTTACCCGTACCTTCCGTTACCAAGAGGCTGAAAAAGAGGTTTATGAACTTAAGAATGTTTATTTTGATACGGATAAAGCCACCCTCCGGCCTGCCTCTTACGATGCACTTGACAACCTCATCAACTTTCTTAAGCGGAAGTCCCAGATTAGGATAGAAGTGGCCGGCCATACAGATAATGTGGGAGAAGCGGAATACAATCGGAAATTATCCCAGCGCAGGGCAGAATCGGTTAAGCAGTATTTAGTCAAGAATGGGGTTGACGCCAACCGGATCGAAGCCAAAGGTTACGGGGAAAGCGACCCAGTGGCCTCTAATGAATCAGAAGCAGGGCGCCAGCAAAACCGCAGAACAGAGGTTCGCATTCTAAACCAATAGGTGGTTTCGAAAATTAGTGTTTCAAATACCATAGCGTCCTTAACCTGACAACGAAAACAAGAAAAGCCAATTGAACCATAGAAGCATGGCTCCATTGGCTTATGTTGAATCAGCTCAACTTAGGTTGGGGCTAAAGGCAGAAATCTTAACAATCTAACAAGCCTACTCAGCTAAAAGCTATGTGCTTAATGCTGTATAAAAGTTTTGGTATCCACGTATTTAACGATCCCACCTTACCGCTTTTTATAAAATATTGAGGTTGCCTTTCTTAATTGGCCTCTGCCATTAAAATTTCATTAATGGCCTTCTCAAACAAGTTCTTGGACATGGTGCCCCCGGCCATTTGCGGATCCCCGTTCATGGGTATGAACAAGATGGACGGGACGCTTTGTATGCCAAACATTTTTGCCAATTCGGCTTGCTCCTGCGTATCTACTTTATAAATGTTCAATTGGCCTTGATATTCATGCTCAATTTGCTCAAGCGTGGGCTCCATCATTTTGCAAGGCCCGCACCAATCGGCATAAAAATCAATGATGGCTGGTTTTTCACCTTTGTAATTCCATTCCTTGTTGTTTTCAAAATCAAAGATCTTGTCCTTGAAAGTTTCCTTAGTTAGATGTTCCATTGGGTTTAATTTTTAGATGTTCATGAATCCTAACATATATGATTGAAAAATTGTTCATATTTTCAACTATACAGAATCCTCAGATCGATGGATGCTTATTATAAAGGTAGGGGTAATGTAAGAAAGCTGCTGAAATTTGATTTTAAAAGTGGGAAAGCCTAAAGGTCTTAAGGCCATATTGAAGGATTTAACTTCAAGTATATATCAAATTATTGAGTGAAAGTTCAGGGCCACTTTGATCATAACAGCGGTATTTCTGTCACAGAGTTTTTGGATAATGTTTTTTCGATGGTTTCTACTCTATCCATTGATCAACATAGCGTTTGGGCTGTTTCAGGATTGGTAGGCTTGTTAGCAATCATGGATAAAACTTGTTGTTCCCTAAACGTGAATTTGGTTGCTGGGTAAGATTCTTGGGGTATATCAATAAGATCAAGATAATGAGGGTCATGCTTTGAGGCAGCGCTAAAGTCAATAAAGCCAGGCATTCCTTCACTGGCTTTACCATTGTAGTGACTTTAATGCCTCCCTTCTTTTTACCATTAGATGATGTTCTGCCAGAAGATTTCAGGATATTCTGAAAAAGGAGTGTGATCGTAGAATCGGTTAAACAAACCCGGTTGAGTTAGTGTTTAGGCAGCTTGCTGTCAGCTGACGTTTGGGATTTGTATCAGGGTAAAATTTCTTAGGAAGGCGTGCCAGGGTTTTACCAAGCGCATTAAGCATCTAAGTTATACGCGTGATTGAACCTTGCCACGCCTGTAGTTTCCGGCCAGGATTTCCAAAACTTGGCTTAGAGCCTCAATTCGCAGGACCATTTTTTTGAATTTTAAAAGAGAATATAATGGTTGATTAAATGCTTTGATAACACTTTTTACTCTCTATTAGTAATTGGCACGAATCTGATTTAACAAGTTGCTTTTTAGCTTCTTGGAAACTTAGCTTAGCGAGATAACTTTTAAAAAGTTGTAAAAACGATTGATTCTATAGCAAACCCGGAATTTAAAGGCTTACCACTACTTTGGTTGTTTCCCAAGGCTGACTGGGATCGTAAATTAAATGGCCGTCTTGGATGGTTAAAGGCGACTCAATGTTGTTGTTGTAGATTTGGCCCGTTCCTAAGCCTTGAGGCCTTTTAACTTCCATATAACTGGCCCATTGGGCTATGGCATTCAAACCAATGTTGGATTCTAAGGCAGAAGTCACCCACCAGTCTATGTTGTATTGATTGGCAAGCTTAACCCATTCCTCACATTCATTAAAGCCGCCCAGCAAAGAAGGTTTTAAAATGAGGTATTGCGGTTCGATGGCTTTTAAAAGCTCCTGTTTTTTATGGGTTGTACTGATACCGATTAATTCCTCATCCAAGGCAATGGGAACGGGTGTGTTTTTACAAAGGGCTTTCATTTCCTGCCATTGGTTGACATCGATCGGTTGTTCGATAGAATGGACGCCTTCTTTGCTCAGCAATTTAAGTTTCTCAAGTGCATCTACAGGCGAAAAGGCTCCATTGGCATCGACCCTTATTTCAATTGCCTCGGTATAAGTACTTTTGATGTACTGGATCAGTTTTAATTCCTCTTCAAAGTTGATGGCCCCGATCTTCATCTTAATGCATGAAAAGCCATTACTGATCTTTTCATCGATTTGTTGCTTCATGGATTCATAGGAACCCATCCAGATCAAACCATTGATAGGAAGAACATGATCACCCCTTGAAAAGGGCGTATCAAACAAAATACGATGGCCGCCATTGTTAAAATCTTTAAGCGCCATCTCAAGGCCGAACTTGACCGCCGGTAGTTCTTGTAAGGCTCCCAAGAAATTTTGGGGATGCTCATTAAGATTGGTTGTAAGGCAAATCTCTTTAAGCTTAGCTTCTATGTCATTGACCCCTTCAACACTTAGGTCCGGAATGGGTGAACATTCTCCCAAACCAACCATTTCGGTTTCTGGGTCTTTTAACGTTAAGAAGAAAGTCGGCTTTTCCTCGAGGGTGTTTCTTGAAGTTTTAGCAGGTTCGCTAAACGTCAGGGTGTATTTTTTGTAATTGGCCTCAAATTCTTTTTTAAGCATTTAAAACAAGTTCATTTGTTGTTCATCATTTTCGTTGGATTGTTCGTCCTGAGGCGGTTTGTCCTGGGAATTTTCCACTGTTTCTTCTTCCGCTTCAGCAGGGGTTAGCAATTCTATTTGCTCCAGGTTTTTGTCGCAAACTTTCTTGCCCACTGCTTTCCAGTTTCTTACGTCAACCAATTCTTCCAAATTCACTTCTTCAGTTTGCTTTTTCTTGTTCTGCTTGGTTGTTAATTCTATTTTTGGATTACTTACGCTGGTAACAAAAACCAACCTGGATTTTTTGTGCTCACTTATAAACAGAAATTCTTTATCCTTTGTATTGGTCTCGATTTGAAACCTTTTCACGAAATGCTTTTGCTGCTCACCATCGTAATAAATGGCGGTAATGACCTTATCCGGATTGAATTTTTCAATAAGCATCACCCGGTCTGGCTCATAACGGTTGGTTAGCTCGTAATCGGTTAGCTCATACGTACCTTCCTGGTAAAATACGATGATCCGGTCTTCCCCATCAAATTCACCAAGGTATTTACCGCGCTTCTCCGTATTTAACCGACCGGTTTCTTCCTGATACCAAATGGTCCTTCCTCCAAGGGTTGAATTGCCTTTTTCCTTAAACTTCACATTTTTGACAGCGTATTTGGTTACAATGTTGCCCTGTGCACTTCGGTTTCGGATCTCAATTTCATCAAAATCAAAATCAAATACCTTCTTACGAGCTTTACTGGCCGGAGAAAGCTGGATATTGATCACTTCAGACTCACTGTTGGGATTGGCGGAGAAATACAGCAACCGGGTATTGGTTGTTCCCTTGGTAAGGTCATATGCCTTGTCCCTGGTCGCACCAGGTATTGAAAAGCGCTTGGCCCGGGTTACAGCCGTTTTGCCATCGGTATAAAGGGCATTGTAGACCGTTCGCTCATCATTCCGCTTCCAAACATTGACGTAAAAGATGTCCTTTCCTACAAAGGCTTTTTCGGCAACTTTGGTAATCATGAACTTACCATGCCCAAAAAACACGATGAGGTCATCCACTTCTGAAACTTCACAAACAAACTCCTCTTTTTTAAGCCCGGTGCCAATAAAGCCTTCTTTTCTGTTCACATACAACTTTTGGGTAGCAGCAGCTACCTGTCTAACATCAATGTCCTCAAAAGAACGTATTTCCGTTTGCCGTTCCCGTCCTTGACCATATTTGTCCTTTAAATACTTGAAGTAGTCAATGGCATATGCTGTTAAATTTTCAATGTTTGATCTGGTTTGCTCTATGTCTTCCTCCAGTTTGTTGATGGCTTCATCTGCCTTAAAACTATCGTATTTGGAGATCCTTTTGATCTTAATTTCTGTAAGCCTGACGATGTCATCCCGGGTTATTTCCCGCACAAAAAGGTCTTTGTAAGGCTGCAAGCCTACATCAATGGTATCCAGGACCGATTCCCAGGTCTCACATTCTTCTATTTGGCGATAGATGCGCTTTTCGATAAAGATCTTTTCAAGCGATGAAAAATGCCACTTTTCCCGTAACTCATTAAGCTTGATCTGCAACTCTTGATGAAGCAGATCCAGTGTATGATCGGTACAAATTTTCAAGATCTCATTGACGCTGAGGAAATTGGGTTTTTCATCCTTAATAACACATGCGTTGGGTGCAACGCTCACCTCGCAATCCGTAAAAGCATAAAGGGCATCAATCGTTACATCTGGGTCTGTGTTTTTAGGCAGGGTCACGAAGATTTCTACGCTGGCAGCCGTATTGTCTACAACCTTTTTGATTTTGAGCTTACCTTGATCGTTTGCTCGAATAATGGAATCAATAAGGGTGGAAGTGGTGGTGCCAAACGGAATGTCTCGAATAACCAATGTGCCTTTATCGTATTCCTCGATCTTAGCCCTGATCCTTAACCGGCCGCCCTTACGGCCCTGGTTGTAATTGGTAATATCCACCATCCCGCCAGTTGGAAAATCCGGGTAAAGGTCAACTTGTTTCCCTTTGAGGTGGTCAATAGAAGCATCGATCAATTCGTTAAAATTGTGGGGCATGATCTTCGTAGCCAATCCTACGGCTATCCCTTCAATCCCTTGTGCCAGAATTAAAGGAAATTTCATAGGAAGTTCTACCGGTTCTTTATTGCGGCCATCATAAGAAAGCTGCCACTCAGTGATCTTAGCATTAAAGGCAATTTCAATTGCAAATTCCGAAAGTCTTGCCTCGATATAGCGAGGGGCGGCAGCACTATCGCCCGTTCGGATATCCCCCCAATTGCCCTGCGTATCGATTAAAAGCCCTTTTTGCCCAAGGTTCACCAAGGCATCGCCAATGGCTGCATCTCCGTGGGGATGGTATTTCATGGCCTCCCCGATGATGTTGGCTACTTTGTGGAAACGTCCGTCATGGATGCCACGCATGGCATGGAGAATTCTGCGCTGCACGGGCTTTAGTCCGTCCTTGACCGAGGGAACCGCCCGTTCCATGATCACATAAGAAGCATAATCCAGAAAATACTCCTCATACATCCCGGAAATATGGGTCACGTCATGAAGCTTCTCTTCATCGCCTTGTCCGTTTTTCTCAGGATTTTCAGGGTTTTCCTCCTTTTGTGGATCTTTGGTTTCGTCTGCCATGCTTTAATGTACGATTCCTTTTAGTCAAAGGGCAAATTTAAACGATTTATCAATCTTTTGATGGGGTGTTGAAAAAAGTAATAGGAGAGGATATAGGGTTCGTTATGCTATCGCTAGGTTTTCAGTCAGCGATGGTTGCGAAGACTTATTTTTAACGAGCGGTTTTACACCGCTCGGATTTTGGAAACGCCAATTAGGGATGATTCCAGCGACCCACCCCTAAGGATGTAAAACACCATTTTTGGTATGCAATCGGAACTTGCTGTACCCTTTGTCCAAAATACAATTTGGATCCTTCGGCTTGCCTATTTTATTGAAAATGTCCATGGCTTTTTCTTATACTCAAAATCAATAGGTTGATTTTTAAATTATCCAAATGGTCTTAGAAAATTAAAGGCATTTAATAAATTGCAACAATAGGTAGTGCTAAAGCAACTTTCTTGTATGAATTGAAATTCCATAGCTCAGGCCTGAAGGCCTGAGCTTATTTGAAAGGTTGGGCTTGAAGACCTAACCTGCAGGATTTCCATTAAGACCTCTGACCTGAGCTAATTTAAAACGAAAATTGTATTTTCGAGCAACGGCAAAATTTCCTTTTAAATATTTGCAAACAGCGTTTAATCCATGTTCCAGCGTGTTCAAAACAAAAAATGGGTTCAAAAACCTTTACCCAATCCGGAAACGGTCGATAAATTAGCCAACGAACTCAACATTTCCGCTACCCTTGCCACGCTCATAGCGCAAAAAGGCCTAACCACTTATGAGGAGGCCAAAACTTTCTTCAATCCCTCATTAGAAGTGCTGCCCAATCCATTTCAAATGCATGGTATGGAAAAAGCGGTAGACCGGATTCAAAAAGCCATTAAAAATCAGGAACCAATACTGATTTATGGCGATTACGATGTAGATGGAACAACGGCTGTAGCCCTTATTTATACCTATCTTTCATCATTTTACGATAAGGTCAATTACTACGTACCTGACCGGTTTAAAGAGGGTTACGGAATTTCTTATGAAGGCATTGACCATGCAGCCAAACAAGGTGCTACTTTAATGATCGCATTGGATTGCGGGATCAAGGCCCTTGAAGAAGTGAAATATGCTCAGGAACAAGCCATTGATGTGATCATTTGTGATCATCATACCCCTGGAGATGAACTTCCGGCAGCTTACAGCATTTTGAACCCAAAGCAGCAATCATGCAATTATCCCTACAAAGAATTGTCGGGTTGCGGCATTGGCTACAAACTTGTTACGGCTTTGTACCAAAAACTTAAAAAAGGCCTTCAACCGCAATCTTTGCTGGATTATGTGGCCATTAGCTCGGCTGCTGATATTGTTCCAATTACAGGAGAGAACAGGGTTTTAACTTATTTTGGCCTGGAAAAGATTAACAAAGGACCTGCCCCATCCGTCCAAGCTTTGCTGGAGATCAGTGGAGCCAAAACACCCATTGATGTTACGGATCTTGTATTTAAAGTTGGGCCCCGGATCAATGCTGCTGGCCGCATTGCCCATGCGCACGATGCCGTTGAATTGTTAATCTCAAAAACCGAAGAAGAGGCTAAAGAACAAGTAACCTCGGTCAATAACAATAACCAAAAACGGCAGCATTATGACAAAGGTACCCACCAACAGGCTTTGGAAATCATTGAAAAGGATGAAGCACTGCAGGAGAGCTATACAACCGTTTTGTTCAATCCCGAATGGCACAAAGGTGTTATTGGTATTGCAGCCTCTCGTCTTATTGAGAACTATTTCCGGCCTACCATTTTATTAACTGAATCCAATGGATTGGCGGTAGGCTCTGCACGCAGTGTTCCTGGATTTAACCTTTACGAAGCCCTCAAGCAATGTGATGACTTGCTCGAACAGTACGGAGGTCACAAAGCAGCAGCCGGATTGGCCCTTAAAAAGGAAAATTTGGAAGCTTTTATCGAGCGGTTTGAGGAAGTTGTGAAGGAACGCATTCATCCGGATCAGCTCATTCCGGTGTTGGAATATGACCTCGAACTTTCCCTTGATGAAATTACGCCTTCCTTTTGCCGAACCATTCAGCGGTTTGGCCCATTTGGACCGGAAAACATGAAGCCGATTTTATACAGCAAAAATGCTAAGAACAAATATCCGCCAAAAGTGGTTGGAGAAAATCACTTAAAACTTTTCATTGGTCAGGAGGGAGGAGGCATAGATGCCATTGCCTTCAACATGCACGATTACTTAGAGCATGTTCAAGATGGCAAGCCTTTTGATATTTGTTACACCATAGAAGAAAATGTGTGGAACGGAAAAGTAAATGTGCAGTTAAACATTAAAGATATTAAAGTACAGGAGTAGTGAATGATCCTTCAAGCAGAAGACCTCATTAAAGTATATAAAAACCGGGCAGTTGTTAACCATGTCTCTGTGAATGTTGAACAAGGAGAAATTGTAGGCTTGCTTGGGCCCAACGGAGCCGGTAAGACCACTACTTTTTACATGATGGTGGGATTGATCCAGCCTGATAAAGGCCGGATTTTTTTGGATAACCTTGAGCTTACCAAAGAACCTATGTACAAACGGGGTCAACGTGGTATTGGCTATCTTGCCCAAGAAGCTTCAGTTTTCCGAAAACTTACGGTGGAAGAAAACATCAAAGCCATTCTGGAAATCACTAAGAAATCAAAAAAAGAGCAAAACGAAAGGCTGGAACAGCTCATCGATGAATTTGGCTTAGAAAAAGTAAGAAACTCGAGGGGAGATTTAATATCAGGTGGTGAAAGAAGGCGTACTGAAATTGCAAGGGCATTGGCTGCTGATCCCAATTTTATATTGCTGGATGAACCTTTTGCTGGCGTTGATCCGATTGCTGTTGAAGACATTCAAACCATCGTGGCTAAACTGAAAAAGATCAACATTGGCATTCTGATCACTGATCACAATGTTCAGGAGACGCTCTCCATCACAGATCGTACTTATTTACTTTTTGAAGGCAAGATCCTCAAGGCAGGGACTGCTGAGGAACTCGCTGAAGATGAGCAAGTAAGAAGGGTTTATTTGGGTAAGAACTTTGAGCTTAAACGCAAAAAATCAGCTGATGAAAGCTCTTAATGGTAATTTTTCAGCCAATAGAACCAAGAGGCAAAATGGAGTATTAGCCATTGCGGGTTAATTATTGGGTTTTTGTGCTTATGTCTTCTCAAATTTTTAAATGGTTTAAAACATTCCCAATGCTTCGGTAACCACGAAAGCACTTCCGGTTATAAGGATTAAGTCTTCGGAGTTGGCGTTTTGCCTGCTTGCCCCCACAGCCTCTTCAACAGATTCATAACCATACCCTTTTAAGCCATAGATGGTTGCTTCTGATTTTAATTTGTTGGCATCCAATCCTCTTGGGAGGTCTGGTTTGCAGAAGTAGTAGATGGCATCTGAAGGTAGTTCAGCCAGGATTTCATCCAGTTTTTTCTCTTCGGTCATACCTAATACAACATATAGTTGCTTGTAATTATAATGGCCCAATTGTTTTTTATGCCATTGAATGGCGGCTTGGTTGTGGGCTATATCGCAGATCGTTAATGGGTGATCTGCCAGTTTTTCCCAACGTCCCTTTAAACCAGTGTTTTGCTTTACTTTTTGCAGGCCATTTCGGATGACAGCTTCTTCAATTTCGAATTTCTGTTGTTTCAATTGATCGATTGAAGCCAAGGCAGTACGGATATTATCGGCCTGGTAGAAGCCTGTAAGATCACAAGACAAATCTTCGTAAACTAAATGCGCGTGATTGTCATAAAAATCTAAAGTCAAAGTACCATTATCGAAATTTTGGAGTTGATAATTGTACATATCTTCAGCAAAATAGTATGGCCCTGACCTCCACTGTGCAATTTCCGCAAATACGCCCTTGGTTTCTTCATCTTTTTCGCCAATGATTACAGGTGTTTTGGGTTTGATGATCCCTGCTTTTTCCCTGGCAATGGTTTGCCTGTCATTGCCTAACATATGCTGATGATCCAATGAGACATTGGTAATGACCGTCAAAACGGGATTCAATAAATTAGTGGAATCCAAACGGCCGCCCAATCCCGTTTCGGTGACAGCAATATCTACGGATTCTTGGGCAAAATAATCCCAAGCCATCGCAACACTAACCTCAAAAAAGGAAGGTTGGATGCTTTCAATAGCCTCATAGTTCCGGTTGATAAAATCTACTACATAATCCTCTGGGACTTTTTGGCCATTGATAACAATGCGCTCCCGGTAGCTCGTTAAATGCGGAGAGGTGTGATACCCTGTTTTATAGCCGGCTTCCATCAGTATACTGGAAAGGATGTGATTGACCGATCCTTTGCCATTGGTACCGGCAATGTGAATGGACGTAAATTGCTCTTGGGGATTGCCCAAAACCTCGCAAAGTGCTTGAATGTTGGTAAGATCCTTTTTAATAGCTGGGGCTCCTACACGCTGGTACATGGGAAGCTTGTTTAGCAGATATTCTAACGCTTCATCGTAATTCATGGATATTGGTTACTGGACTTTAAATTTAAAGGTCATGGAGCCGATCTGCTCTTGAGGTCCATTGGGATTGGCTGAAAACTCAGTTTCTTTAGCCGCTTTTTTGGCAAGCTTCATAAGCTTTAGATCTGTAATGGTACTACCCCTGGCAGGTCCAGAGACTTTAATCACATTGCCTTCCTGATTTACAACAATTTTAAGAACAATCTTGCCGGTTTTTTGTGATTCATCATCTATAGAAGGAAATTGGGTTATGTGCCTACCTTTCAGGCTAAAGGAGACCCCTTCGGATTCTTGAGCTGATTCCCCTTGGTTTTTATCATATTCATCAGCATCTTCCTGGCCTTCTTTATTCCCTTTATTGCCCTCCTTGTCTTCTTCTCCCTGCGAGCTACCACTTTCTTCAGGATATAGTGTTTCAGGATCTACTTCTCGTTTTTCCTCAGGATCTTTTTCTTTTTGTTGCTTCTGGGATTCTTCGGTTTCTTCTTCCTGCGTTTTTTGGGGCTTTTGCTTATCTATCTGAGGCGCTTCTTCCTGGTCCTGTGTTTCAGTTTCTTGGGGGGCCGGTTCTTCTACTTCTGCTTGTGATGCTGATGGCTCCTTGGTTTGTTGTTCCGATTCCTCTACTTCTTCTGTTTGTCTTTGTTGCTCTTTTTGATCTTCGGTCTTTTCAGTTTTTTGGCCTGTTTCTTTCTGAATTTTGTTACGCCCAACATCATGTTCACCCAATACTACATTAACCCCTTTTTCCTCGGGAAGTGGTAAAGGCGTTCTAAGGCCAACCAGGAAAAAAATAATAAAAATCCCGATAAATATAACCGCAGTAGAGATAGCAGATTGGCGCTTGATTCTTTTATTACGCTCCAGTTCCTGCTGATCCGAGTAATAGGGTTTATTTCTGTTTTTCTCAGTAGCCATTGATCGTTCATTCAGGTTCGGTTGCCAATATAACTTGAGCTTCAAGTTCCTTGCCAATGTTCATAACCTTAACAACTTCATCCAGGGGAATGGTTTTGTGGGCGGCTACTACAATGGTCTCATCTTCCTCACCGGTGAGCTTTTTGCCAATCGCACTTTTAAGGTTGTTAAATGCTACTTCATTCTGGTCTACGTAATAATCAATTTCTTCTGTAATTGAAACCGTAACTGTCTGCTTGGATAGCGCAGGGCTTGTCGATTGTGGAAGTAATAGCTTGAGTGCGTTTGGCGAAACAAAAGAAGACGTAAGCATGAAAAATATGAGCAGCAAGAATATAATGTCCGTTAGAGAGGACATGTTAAACTCTGCTCGTACTTTTGATCTTCTTTTAATGGCCATGTTTAAGCAGGTTCTTGTAACAAATCAATAAATTCAATGGTCGTTGCTTCCATCTTAAAAACAACTTTCTCAATCTGAGTAGACAAGAAGTTATACCCAATGTAGGCAATAATCCCTACGGCAAGACCTGTAGCGGTTGTGACCATTGCTTCATAAATGCCGCCAGCCAATAAGGAAGGCTCGATATTTTTACCTGCCATTGATAAGTTGTAAAAAGCGCGGATCATACCGGTTACAGTACCAAGGAATCCAATCATCGGTGCTGCACCAGATATGGTGGCAATGGTGGCTGTATTTTTTTCAAGCTTAAAGACTTCCAGGCTGCCTACGTTTTCAATAGAGGTAGAGATATCCTTTAAAGGCCGGCCTGTCCGGTTCAAACCCTTTTCAATCATACGAGCTATAGGAGTGTCGTGTTCTTTACACAAATTCCGGGCGCCTTCTATGTTATCATCCATAACCAATTCCCGGATTTTATTCATAAAGTTGCTATCTACTTGACCCGCTTTTTTGATGGTTAAATACCTTTCAATAAAGATATAAACAGCTATTACCGCAAGTACTAAGATTGGAATCATGATCCAACCACCTTTGATTAGTAGCTCAAAAAGCGGCAGTTCCAACTCTTTTCCGGTAGATGTGTTTACAGTATCTTGCGCAATCTGGAGAATCATTTGTTCCATATTATTCCTTTAATAACCAAGCCGAGGATTTAACTTTTAACCTTAGGTTTTTTAGTTTTTGCATTATGTTTTGGTGGTCACTCAACCTTTCAACACTAACGCGAACAACCCCTTTTCCAGTATTCAAAAGCTGGGGATTGTAACCAATTTCATTTAAATATTGCTTGTATTGAACAGCATTGTTTTTGTTTTTAAAAGAACCGGTTATGACGTGATAGGTCGTACTACTGGTTGAGGTTTGATCCTCCAAATTTTTATTAGCGGCTTTATTGGCTGAAGTCGAATTAGCAAGGGCTTCGCTTGAATTGGCTTCAGTATCCGGGTTTGCTTCATTACTTGGATGCGTTTTTTCATCTTCTCCCGTGAAGCCAGCTTCTTCGTTATTATTTGTTTCAGGATGCTGACCTGAACTGGTGTTTTTATCTTCAGATTGCTCTGATGAGACCACATTCAAATTTCCTTCCTGATGGTTTTGAACGGGTGGTAAAATGAATACCAATAATGAAGCCAAAAAGAAAATGGCCAGGGTTGCCGCAATAGAAATACCCTTGGTTGTTTGAGGATATAAAGTTACCCTTTTCCTGGTTTTTTGGGGCTTTTTTGACCTTGCTGGTTTTTGCTTAACCGCTTTTTTGATAGGTTTTGCATGGACTTCCTTTAGGCCATAGCAGCTGATAAGAAAATTCTGATCAGGAGATGGGGTAAAACGTATGTTGTGGCCTTCATCCATGTACAAAGTACCAATGCCCTTAAGTTCTAAAGTTTGTTCTTGCCATAGTTGATTTTTCCAAGCTTGAACTTTGTTTTCAATTTTATTGGTGGCTTCAACAAAACCCAGGTTTTCTTCAATGGTTATTTGATGTGCAAGATGAGCGTCACTGGATTGGAGGTCAGGGTTAAAAGCGATTTTCTTGGAAGGTGGTAGGATGGCCTGGCGGGATTCCTGAATTTGGGCTGGCTGGTAATTGGTGATGAATGCCCCGAATCCGGGAATCACAACATGATCCTTTTGGTACAATAGTTCTTGGATGTACGCTTCTAACTTCATAAATCTAATGAGATTTCAAAATGCAATTTTAGCAATTTTAGGCCAATTCTGAGGTATATCTATGATATAGAGGTTGCTGTTTTTTCCACATTTGTTGAAATCAATGCTTTTTAAAAAGGAAGCTTGCCCAATTCTATAACAAGGATGGCTACCACAATATACCGCACAAATTTGCCGATGAACATAAGCGGAATCACGGCATAGGGATTGATCCGTAAAAAACCCAACCCAATAGCCAAAGGATCGCCAATACCAGGTAGCCAAGTTACCAAGGCTAAGTAACTTCCGAATCTTCCCAGCTTATGCCGAAATTTTTCCACCTTTTCTTTTTTCACCCGAAGGTATTTCTCAATAATGATCCAATTGCCCACGTATCCCAAATAGTAAGAAGTGAGGCCCCCAAGCCAATTTCCAATAGAAGCAATTATTACTGTATAATAAGGATCATAGTTACCAAGCAGAAGGATGCTAAGCACAATATCGGAACTAAATGGCAAAATGGTAGCAGCAAGGAATGCAGCCACAAACATTCCTACATACCCAAGACCTGCCAAGTCATTCATGAACTGTTCCAGGAAGATTATATCAACAATGGAGTCAATAATTGAAAATGTTTCAGGTGCCTAAGGCAACAATTTTGTAAAGCAACAAAACTGCCATCTGACCCTAAATTAAAAAATTACGCTTGTTCACTTCAAAGTAGATTTACAAAGTTTATTTTGCTAATGGTAAAACTTAAACATCTGTTTCTTCAGTTTGCTTTTTAGGTCGCATTTGTGGGAATAAAAGCACTTCTTGTATGGAGGAATTATTGGTTAGAAACATTACCAACCGATCAATGCCTATCCCTAAACCTGTTGTAGGCGGCATTCCGTACTCAAGCGCACTTAAAAAATCTTCATCTAAAACCATGGCCTCTTCATCGCCTTTTTGGCCTAGCTCAATTTGTTCTTCAAATCGCTTTCGCTGATCTATGGGGTCGTTTAATTCAGTAAAGGCATTCATTACTTCCTTGCCCATCATTATGACTTCAAAACGCTCTACCATTCCTTCTTTTTCCCGGTGTTGTTTAGCCAAAGGTGACATTTCAATGGGATAATCAATAATAAAAGTTGGATCCTGGATTTTGGGTTCTACCTTTTCGCCAAAAATTTCATCAATTAGTTTACCCTTTCCCATAGAAGGATCAGCAGGAACTCCCAATTCTTGAGTGGTTTTATAAAGTTCGTCCTCATTCATTTCACTGATGTCAACCCCAGTATATGCTTGTATTGCTTCAAACATGGTATATCGCTTCCAAGGGCTATTAAAGTTGATGGTTGTTGCTCCAAATTCAACTTGATTATCTTCAAAAACCTGATGAACAATGTTATTGATCATCTCTTCTACAAAATCCATCATCCAGTAATAATCTTTGTAGGCCACATAAAGCTCCATTTGGGTGAACTCAGGATTATGGTAACGGCTCATGCCTTCATTACGGAAATCCTTAGCGAATTCAAATACGCCTTCGTAACCGCCAGTAATTAACCGTTTCAAGTAGAGTTCATTGGCAATCCTGAGGTAAAGCTCCATTTCCAGGGTATTGTGGTAAGTTTTAAATGGCTTAGCAGCAGCGCCGCCATATATGGGCTGTAAAATCGGGGTTTCAACTTCCAAATAACCTTTGTTGATCAGGAAGGAGCGCATGGCATTGATGATATGGGTCCGCTTTTTAAAAGTCTCTCTTACGCCAGGATTTACAATAAGGTCTACATACCTTTGGCGGTGTCTAAGTTCAGGATCGCTAAAAGCATCATAAACTTCGCCTTCTTTTTCTTTTACAACCGGCAATGGTTTTAATGACTTTGAAAGCAATTGAAATTCCTTAACAGCTATGGTTGTTTCGCCCATTTTGGTAACAAAAACGTAGCCCTTGACCCCAATAATATCGCCAATATCAAGTAGCTTTTTGAAGACTTGGTTGTAAAGCGTTTTATCTTCCCCTGGACAAATTTCATCCCGCTTAACATAGATTTGTATCTTGCCATGTTCATCCTGGAGTTCAGCAAAAGAGGCCTTACCCATGACTCGTCTGCCCATTATCCTTCCGGCAATTGATACATTTTGGTAATTTTCCTGGTTTGGATCAAAATGGTCCTTAATTTCCTGGGTATTAACATTTACTTCAAACCTTCCAGCAGGGTAGGGGTCGTAACCTAATTCCTTGAGTTTATTCAATGCTTCTCTTCGCTCTTGTTCTTGGTCAGTAAGCTTTCTCGTCATACGGCTCGAAGTTTTGGGCAAAGGTAAAGGAATTTCAACCAAGTTAAAATAGCTAAGAATTGTAAAGGAAAGGTTTTCTGTTTCAACTTAAAGTAGGATTTTTGCGTACTGAATTTAAACCATACCATTTAACTGTTTTGCTATTTAAGTAAAATTTAGGCGAAGGTGGTAAAACAAAACTGAAATGCTGAGAATCGGGGTATTAGGTGCTGGACATTTGGGTTCTATACATATAAAACTGCTTACACAAATTCCTGACTTTGAATTGTGTGGTTTTTACGATCCAGACCAGGAAAAAACAAATAAAGTTATTAAAGATTACCAACTTCACGCATATCAATCAGTAGAAGAATTAATCCAAGATGTGGAGGTTGTGGATATTGTAACACCGACCCTTTCGCATTACGATTGTGCCAAGCAAGCCTTAAAGCAATCCAAGCATATATTCATAGAGAAGCCAATAACCCAAACGCCCGAGCAAGCAGAGGAACTGGTTAAATTGGTAGAGGAGGCAAATGTTAAGGCACAAGTGGGCCATGTTGAAAGGTTTAACCCTGCTTTTATTTCAGCGAATGCCTATAAATTGAATCCTATGTTTATTGAGTCACATCGTTTGGCTCAATTCAATAAGCGCGGAACGGATGTTTCTGTTATTCTGGATTTAATGATCCACGATATTGATATTGTCCTTAGCCTTGTAAAGTCTAACATCAAATATATAAGTGCCAGTGGCGTTGATGTGATTAGTGAAAATCCGGATATTGCTTCTGCAAGGATCGAATTTGACAATGGATGTGTTGCTAATTTAACCGCCAGTCGCATATCCCTCAAGCAAGAGCGCAAAATGCGGCTATTCCAGAAAAATGCCTACGTTACTATTGATTTTAACAACAAGCAAGCCAACGTTTTTACGTTGAAAAATTCAGAGGAAGAAGCCAAACAATTTCCCTATTCCATGGAAATAGATCCAGGTGATGGTAAAGCGCCTAAATACATTACTTATGAGACGCCTGAAGTTGAGGAGTTGAATTCCATAAAAATGGAATTGGAAACCTTTGCTGAAGCCATCAATGAAAACCAAAAAACCAAAGTAACGCTTGAAGATGGATACCATGCGCTTAACATAGCTCATAAGATCCTTAATAAAGTTAGTTTATTAAAACAAGAGGCGAAATCGTAATTTTATGAAGGGCCGAATTTTCATTATTATTCTTTTTTCTAGTTTATTGTTCAATAGATGTGATCAAGTGAATCCACCTGAAGAAGTGCCAGCCTATATAAACATTGATAGCATTAAATTAAAAACCAAACCTGTAGATGAAGGGTCCAATTCTCACAATATCACCGATGCCTGGGTTATTATTAACAATGAAGTAGTAGGTACTTTCGAATTGCCAGAAACCTTTCCAGTTCTTGAGAAAAAGCAACCTAAGATTGTAATTAGGTCCGGAATTAAAGACAATGGCATTAGTAATACAAGGGCTCCTTATCCTTTTTATAAAACGCTCAATATTGATTCTTTGAACCTGGAAGCCAAAAAAGTAGATTCGCTTAACATACTTACCACCGAATACGTTGATCAAACTCAATTTGCCTGGATAGAAGATTTTGAAGACACTACAGACCTGGTACTCGAAAATACATCAAACTCGACTGTTCCATTCGAAATAACAAGCAATGAAAATGAGGTATTTGAAGGTGAGTATTCCCTCAAAGCTACCATAAGACAAAGGGGTGGGTTATTCGAAGTGAAAGCCAGAGATCCTTATATCAAGGAATTTGATGAACCCGGCAAAGTATACCTGGAGGCCAACTTTAAAACCGACATTGAAATAGGAACTGGTATTTTTGCCTACCGCAACAGTTCGTCAGAGCAATATACCAAGGCTTTTATGAACAAAAGCCCTAATGAATGGAAAAAAATCTATATTAACCTTACCAAAAAAATTAATGAATATCCTGATTCTTATAGTTTTAGTTTCTTTTTAGGTGCGCTTAAAAAAACAGCTAATCCACCAGCCACCCTTTACTTAGATAACCTAAAACTGGTATACTTTGAATAGAAGAAAAGAAATCACCAAATACATCGTTGGAGATTTTATTGCCTCGGCCGTAGCATGGCTGGTTTTTTTTATTTACCGCAAAGCTTACATTGAACCAGAGGCATTGGGCTATGACGTGCCTATTGATTTTGATAAGAATCTTTATTTTGCATTAGTACTTGTCCCACTCTTCTGGATCATCATTTATGCTATTTTAGGTACCTATCGTACCATTTACCGCAAATCACGTATTAATGAGTTAATTAAAACCCTGGTGGTAACCTCTATTGGTACCGTATTGCTGTTTTTTGTACTTTTACTTGATGATTGGGTAAAATCTTATGCAACTTATCGCTACACTTTTACCACCTTATTTGCTTTACAGTTCTTCTTACTTTATCTGACTCGGTTCACCATCCTTACCGATCTTAAAAACAAACTTAAGAAGCGTGTAATCGGCTTTAATACGATTATGGTCGGTAGCAATAAAAAAGCGCTCGATCTTTATCAGGAATTGGAAAACGAAGAAAATTCGCAAGGTTATTATTTTGTGGGGTACGTAACACTTGAAAATGATGAAAATGAATCTTTATTAAAAAATTACCTGCCTGAACTGGGAAGCTATAAGGATTTGCCAGCGTTGATTAAACAGCATGAGGTAGAAGAGATCATTATAGCCCTTGAAAGCTCGGAGCATAAGCTTATAGAAAAGATAATTTCCCTACTCGAGGACCAGAATGTGATCGTTAAGGTTATTCCTGATATGCACGACATCGTAACAGGGATGGTAAAAATGAATTACCTGTTCGGTACAGCGTTGATCAAGATTTCACCTTCCATCATGCCTCAATGGCAGCGTAACATTAAGCGGATCCTTGATGTAATGGTTGCTATGTTAGTAATCACTATTGGGGCTCCTTTTTATCTTGTGATTGCGCTTGGTATAAAATTGACCTCAAAGGGCCCCGTATTTTATAAGCAAGAAAGGATAGGCAAGCACAACCAGCCTTTTTTCATTTATAAGTTCAGGACCATGTACCAAAATTCAGAACTTGATGGCCCGCAGCTTTCTAGCGAGGATGATCCGAGGGTTACACCCTTTGGGAGGTTTTTAAGAAAATACCGTTTAGATGAATTTCCTCAATTTTTAAATGTGCTAAAAGGGGAAATGTCTTTGGTAGGACCGAGACCTGAGAGGAGTTATTATATTGATCGCATTGTAGAAGTGGCACCGCATTACCAGCATTTACTGAAGGTTAAACCCGGTATTACATCCTGGGGTCAGGTTAAATTCGGTTATGCTGAAACAGTGGATGAAATGGTTGATCGCTTAAAGTTTGATATTCTTTACATCGAAAATATGTCACTTGCCATGGATTTTAAGATCCTTTTTTACACCATTTACATAATTTTTCAGGGTAGAGGCAAGTAATTGCAATCTATAAAAATTAAATTCGTTCGAAAGGCAAATTATAGCGCTTTAGCATTCATTCGTACTATTCTTTTTTTTAAGTAAGGTCTTTTACATTATTTCCAGTATGCTCAATTCGAATACGATTTGAAGGTGCAAAAGAATGTTAATATTCTTCAGTGTTATTTATCCTAAAGTATTAAAAACCAGGGATTTATAAAAATTTTGATCTAAAATTAGGACCACTAAATTTAATTTGTGTAAAATTTTGATTTTCAAATTTTTTAAAGAATTAAATAATTATTAATTTTGGTTAATAAACAATGTAGTCCATATTAATTCGCTCCCCGTTTAGTACTTTTGCGTTAACTTGAACTCTATGGAATTAATTTCAAAATACTTCAATAAAAAATTTGCTCCCCGCTGGTTAATCCTATCCATTGACCTATTGATTACGTGTTTCTCACTTTTCTTAGCCTATCTATTAAGGTTTAATTTTGAAATAAACGCCCAAAATTTTGATATTTTCCCCCTTACACTCAGTGTATATGTGGTAATAAGGCTTGCTACTTTTAGGTACTTCCGAACTTATTCGGGAATTGTAAGGTACACTTCAACAGAAGATACAAAAAGGGTTTTTTTAGCAACCATTTCAGGCAATGCCTTAATCCTGTTTTTTAACTTGTTGGCTTATGCTTTTCTTAGCCAATACATTGTTCCCTTTTCAATTTACATCATAGATTTAATTACAGCCCTTTTCTTAATGACAAGTTTTCGGCTCTCTGTAAAAATGATTTACAATCAGATAGGGCGCCCAAAGAAGGAAAATAAGAATGTTATAGTATTTGGTGCAGGTCGATCAGGTATTATTACTAAAAGAACCATTGATGAAGACGGGGAAACCGACTATCGGGTAGTTGCTTTCTTAGATGATGATCCGGAAAAAGTAGGTAAAACCCTTGAAGGTACTCCAATTTATTCGCCCGAAGATCATTTTGAGCAGACTATAGAGGATAACAATGTTCATCTCCTTATCTTCTCCATACAAGAAGTGAGTCCAGAAAGAAAACAAGAGATCATCGAGTATTGCCTTAAACACAATGTAGAATTGAAAAATGTACCACCGGCTGAGAAATGGCTCAATGGTGAATTAAGCCTTAACCAAATCAAAAATGTCCGAATTGATGATCTTTTAGAAAGAGAGCCTATCAAACTTGATAAAGATCAAATAACCCACGGCATTACTGATAAAGTTATTATGGTAACAGGGGCCAGCGGATCTATTGGAAGTGAAGTAGTAAGGCAATTGATTTACTTCAATCCAACTTTGATCGTATTAGTTGACCAATCTGAATCTCCGCTGAATGATCTTCAATTAGAGCTAAACGAATATTTCGATTTCATCAATTTCGAAGCTGTTATTGCAGATGTAAGAGACCAAGCCAGAATCGACAAAATTATTAATTACTACAAGCCCCATGTTATTTATCATGTAGCTGCTTATAAGCATGTACCATTGCTTGAATTGAACCCGAACGAGGCCATTACTACTAATGTGCTGGGAACCAAAATATTAGCAGATCTATCCGTTAAGTACGATGTAGAAAAATTTGTTATGATCTCTACGGACAAAGCTGTAAACCCGACCAACGTTATGGGTGCCTCTAAACGAATTGCAGAAATATATGCTCAATCACTTAATGGATTTCTTGATTCTATCAATGGAGACGTTAATACGAGTTTCATTACAACGAGATTTGGTAATGTACTTGGCTCCAATGGTTCGGTAATTCCGAGGTTCAGAAAGCAAATTGAAAATGGTGGGCCTGTAACTGTTACGCATCCGGATATATCAAGGTATTTCATGACCATTCCGGAAGCTTGTCAGCTTATCCTGGAAGCAGGTGCCATAGGCGAGGGCGGTGAAGTCTTTATTTTTGATATGGGTGAGTCTGTCAGGATTGTAGATCTTGCTAGAAAGATGATCAAATTATCAGGTTTTGAACCTTATAAAGATATATCCATTAAATTTACTGGGCTAAGGCAGGGTGAAAAAATTTATGAAGAACTACTTAACCAGGAAGAAGGGACTTTACCTACCCATCATGAAAAAATTATGATTGCTAAAGTAAGGGAATATCCATTTAATCAAATCTCTAAAGAAATTGAGGAACTCATCAAAATGGCTGAAGGTAACGATCACTTAGAAACTGAGATTGTGAACAAAATGAAGCAATTATTGCCTGAATACAAAAGCCAGAACTCTATCTACGAAAGTTTGGACAGCGAGGTCACGGAACAATAGTTTAAGCCTTAACTCCACATCTGAACATGTTCTCCTTTTAAATGACCTTCCTCATTTATGCTTAGCTTGCCAGTTGAATCCTAAATAACAACTTAAGAATTCTATAAATAATAGGTCATTATTTACGCCCCAAAACAAAGATAAGCCATGCCAGGAACATGCAGCTTCCCGCAACGATTAGAGGCAGATTGATATCAAAGGACACAATGATTCCTGCTATAATTGGGGGAATCGTAAACCCTAATGACTGCAAACTTTGGTTAATTCCCAATACCTCTCCCTGGATGTCTTCATCAGCACTATTGGATAAAAGTGTGAGTAAATTGGGTTGATTTAAGCCATGAAATAAGGAAACAAAGGGTAAAACTACCAGTAAATAAATTGATTGATTTGGAATCAAAAGTGCGAAAAGGAAAATACCAACGCCAAGTAAGCTAAATCTCAAAACTTTAGGGGGGGATAATTTATACGATATTAACCGTGTAATCCCACCTTGGGTTAAAGCAATCCATATCCCCATGTAGGCAAATAAACGCCCGATATCCGATTGATCATACTTAAATTTCTCTATTAAAAAAACATCAAAAAACTGGGTGAAGAACGTAAACCCCAAAAACATTAGGAATATCACGCTGAACAAATTTCTAAATTGCTTCATGCTGAATGCGTGAGCAAAGTTTTGAAAGCCACTCAATAGGTTCATCCTACTTTCCTTGCGTGTTTTTAAGGTTTCGGGAAACCAACCCTGTACCAAAATAAAATTGATTAAAAGTAAAATCGAAGCAAGCCAGAAAGGCGTTGAATAATTGAACCAACTTACAATTTCCGGATTGGACGTAAGGCCTCCCAAAAATGGACCAATAATAAATCCCACGCCAAAAGCCATCCCAACCAACCCAAAGTTACGGGTCTTTTCATTGTCTTTGCTAATGTCGGCAATTGAGGAGTAAATCACCGAAATATTACCCCCTGTGAGGCCGTCAATAATTCGTCCGGCAAAGAGCAATAATACGCTGTCTATCAATATTCCTATAGCAAAAATTATGTACCCGAATATACTTCCCACAAGTGCATAGCTTAGAACTTTTTTTCGACCAACCCTGTCGGATAAGGCACCCAAAAGTGGGGAGCCAAAGAATTGCATTAAAGGATAAGAAGCTTTTAATAAGCCTAAAATAAATGTGATTTCCCCAAAGGTAAAATGGTCCGGTAAAATAGTAGACCCTTCTTCAAGGAATAGAGGTGCCAATACAGGGATTACAATGGTAATGCCTAATAAATTAAGAAAAACCGTAAAGAAGATAATGAAAAGTAAACTTGTATTGGACTTGCTATGCTGCATGAAAGGTAGCTAATTCAACGAGCGAAATTAAGAATAATAACAGCAGTTAAAGGAGGCTGTTTAACTTATTCGGATGGCATTAAAATTGGGCAACAATATTGGTTAGAAAATTTGAGCCTCTAATTGGCTTCAAATAATTTTACCCCAATACAATGCCCATATAACCAAGTAACCACGGCTGAATAAAAATAAAGGTGTCAAACCTGTCAAGAATTCCTCCGTGGCCAGGAAAAATAGAACCGGCATCTTTAAGGTTGGCTTTTCGTTTAAACATGGACTCCAGTAAATCCCCAAAGTTGGCAGTTATGGTAAGTAATAAAGCAAAACCCATCCATTCCTCAAATGTAAATAATATGGTATAGCGATGAAGGTATCCAGCTATTATTAAGGTAGCTGCCACTCCTAAAATGGTGCCTTCCCAGGTTTTTTTGGGGGAGAGGTTGGCATGTAGTTGGTGCTTGCCAATTAAAGAACCTGCTAAGTATGCAAATACATCATAAGTCCATATCAATATAAAAACCATCATGGCCAAATTTTCAATGTAATCGCCACTCCAATGAACCAACCAGAAAAAGCAAGTCAATGGAGCGACCACATAAAGGATACTGAGGAAAAAAATGCCCAATCCTTTTAAATTTGCATTAGCGCCTTGTAGTATTTTAAAAATTGGGGGTAATATGACCAGTGGAAGGATGTACCAAAATACATAATAAGCCTCCATATCCATCACAACCAACCCGATTGTAAATAATAAAAGGATGCCAACTAAAATGCTATTACCAAGCATCCAATAATCCCACTCAACGTTGAATAATCTGAAGAATTCATATTGTCCTAAAACCTGGATTATTAGTAACAAACCGAGTAAATACCAGACCCCGGAGTAAACAGCAGCTACCACGACCCCTACATACAGGATTCCGGATAGAGAACGTTTTAGGAAGGAGTTCATAACTCACGGTTTAAAATGGTTTCCTGGGCCCTCTCTGCGTTTGCCGGGTTCACATAAATTTCTATTTCGCCAAAAACCTGGTAAGAGGAATCTTTTTTATCAATCTTAACATTCTGGATGCCCTCGCTTTCAAGCACTCCTTGCACAATCTCTGTTTTATAAGGGTCGGTCGTGGTATAGACTTTGATCCAATCCTCCTGCTGTTCCTCTTTAGCACCTTTGCGTTTTGATAGTTTTCTCAAGTAAAAAACAGCAATAGCTGCCAAAAATAAACTAACGATGATCGTAAATGATGGGTAATCCATAGCTTGCTCTGAATTATAGTTCATAACACCTCTTTGGCTTAAAAAAGCCACAAGTACGCCAATAAAATTATTTAAAAAGTGTGCAAAAACAGGCACCCAAATAGTCCCCGTCCAATAAAGCAAATAACCAAAGAGCAACCCAAGGAACATCCTTGGAATAAAGCCGTAAAATTGCATATGAAATGCGCTGAACAATATAGCGGTTAACAGAATCGCCACATGAGCTTTTCCAAACCATTGGTAAAGGACCCTCTGTAACAATCCGCGGAAGAATAATTCTTCAGCTACAGCAGCTAAAATTGCCACTACAAATACGTTGGCTATGAAGTCGCCCCAGCCTTCCATTTCCATGAATGCATCCATCAGTTGCTTCAATTCACCTTGTTTTTGCTGCATCCATTCTTCAGCAAACTTAAATACTTGCGGGAATTCCAAATTTTGGTTAAGCTTAATCAACCATTCAATAAAAGGAAACAGGAAAAACAACAAAAGGGTGACGACCAAATAAATGGGAAGGCCTGCATTGTTATTCATGGTTAAAAAACCTTGCGGCCGGGCTTTTAAGATAAGTGGAACAACAATAGCAGGGACCAAAAAAGTACCTATGGCTGAGAAAACTTGGTAAATTTTCAAGGCATCAACCACGCCTCCTGAAGTATCAATGTTTTCAAAGCTGCTGAAATCTTGAATATTGACATCAAAAAACAAAATGCCTAATCCAAGCCCAATAAAAGAAAAGATAAACATAGAACTGAGGGTTACCCCTCCAAGGATCAATAACTGATACACAACATCATTGAAACTTGGTTTACCCTCAATAGGTTTTATTGTGGTCATGCTGGTTTTTATATTTGCAAACGAACAAAGCTAATTAAAAGTGGTAAAGATAAAAAACATTGAACTTGGGGAATTCCCTCTTTTATTGGCTCCCATGGAAGATGTGAGTGACCCGCCTTTTCGGTCCTTGTGTAAACAATATGGGGCTGATGCTATGTATACGGAATTTATATCTTCTGAAGGGTTGATCCGGCATGCTGCTCAAAGCGTACAAAAACTGGACATTTTTGAAAATGAGCGTCCCATTGGTATCCAGATTTTTGGCAGTGACATTGATAGCATGAAGCAAGCTACGGAATTAGCTGAAGAAGCTAAGCCCGATATTATCGATATCAATTATGGCTGTCCGGTTAAGAATGTAGTTTGTAAAGGAGCAGGTGCGGGTATATTGAGAGACGTGCCTAAAATGGTAGAACTGACCCGGGAGATCGTGAAAAGCACAAGTTTACCAGTAACAGTGAAAACACGGCTTGGCTGGGATGAAAATACCAAATACATTGAGGAAGTAGCTGAAAGACTTCAGGATGTGGGTATCGAAGGGATCAGTATTCATGGCCGCACCAGGGTTCAGATGTATAAAGGGCAAGCAGATTGGCGGCTAATAGCCAACATCAAAGAAAATCAAAATATCTCTATACCTGTGTTTGGCAATGGTGATGTTGATAGTCCGCAAAAAGCCCTTGAGATGAAAAACAAGTATGGCGTGGATGGTATTATGATCGGTCGTTCAACCATCGGAAGCCCTTGGGTTTTTAAGCAGATTAAACACTATTTGAATACTGGTGAAATCTTACCCGATCCCGATGTTGATGAACGGGTAGACCTTTGTAAAACACATTTATTGGAATCGGTTAAATGGAAAGGTGAGAAAACCGGTGTTCTTGAAATGAGGAGGCATTACAATAACTATTTTAAGAATTATCCTGGTTTCAAGCAATTCAGAACTCAACTGGTCCAAATGGAAGATTACCAGCAAATTTTGGAAACACTTGAGGAGGTAAGGAGCTATTACCAGCAAGAAGCACTTGCAGAGTGATGTTATTTGCAGTTCCTTAAATTCATCCAATCCTCAATAGCATTGATCCGCTTGAACTTATCAATATTCACCCTTAGAATTTTACGCTTCAAAAGGTTAAGAATTTTTTTTATACATTTAGTTTTATAAATACCACTTTTCCAAAGGATTTTTAAAGCCTTATGCAGCCAGGTGAATTAAATTAAAAAGAGTAAACCCACTCAAACTTCTTAATATTGAGCCAGTTTTACGGTTAGGGTCATTCAATGCATCCTTTTTCAATAATCATCCTATTTCAATGGTGAAGGTTTGTTTTACCTAATTTTAACATGCATATTTGCCACTAAGCTTAATAAGCGATGATATCAAATATTATTTTTAAAACCATAAAAGTCAATCATTTATGAGAACATTAACAAAACAATTCACAGTATCACTTATTTTGGGGCTTTGTACTTTGTTTACCACGATTCCGGCTTTTTCACAGAATCAAGGATTAACCGAAGAACATGTAGCCAAGATGCAAACGGTTTATAATGCTGAAATTTCTGAAGACGGAGATTATATAGCTTACCTCGTAATGGATCAGGCAGATCCCACCAAAGAAAATAAACCGGCCTCTAAGCATTTGTACGTTTACAATGCCAATACAGAAGAAAGTGTAGCTTATTACAAGCATTCAAGCGTAGGAGAGGTTAGCTTTAGGCCAGGCCATCAAACCATCACTTTTACATCCAGTGTGCCGGATGGTAAAGGAAATGCCTTGTTTGAAATGCCGATCAAGGGTGGTGGAGCTACTCAACTTTACCAATTTGAAACCAATATCAATGGTTACAATTGGGGACCTGAAGGCAATAAACTGGTTTTTACCGCTAATAAACCCAGCGATCAAGAAGCCAATAAATTACCTTATGAGCCCAACATTAAAGAGGAGGGGTTGATCCACCAAAAAGCCTATACCATTAATATTGAAAATAAGGATGAGGAAGAAGCCAAACCCCTTCAAACGGAAGGCAGTGTTTACATTACCAAATGGTCCCCGGATGGCGATCAAATTGCTATCTCCACAGCACCTACACCGCTTGTTGATGATTACTACATGAGCCAAAGCGTTAAAATTGCTTCGGCTAACTCAAGAAAAATTGTAGCGGATATTGATAACGCTGGTAAACTTTCAGATATTCAGTGGAGCCCGGACGGTGACCAAATTGCTCTACTGGCCGGTAATGATATTAATGACGTTATAGCAGGAAGAATTATGGTGGCTGATCCTGAAGACGGCGCTGAGCCAAAAAACATCCGTCCGGACTTTAAAGGCAAGTTTGAGCAAATTGATTGGACCAGTGGAAATACCATTCACTTTATAGCCAGTGAAAGTACAAAAAGGGGGTTTGGCACCATTCGTCCTGATGGTTCAAATCTTGATTATGAGCTTGAGCTGGGCGGCCCCATTTATGATAATTTTAGCTATGCCAATGATCGCAGAATAGCATTTGTAGCCAATCAACCGAGCCATCCTGGTGAAGTTTATTACAAAAGGGGAAGAGGCGATCCAGAAAGAATTACCAATTCCAATCCTTGGCTTGACGATATAGCCATGGGTGAGCAAACGACCCTTACCTACAATGCTCGAGACGGCAAAAAGATTGAAGGTGTTTTGATCAAACCTGTCGGCTATGATGGCGGTGAAGTTCCTACCATAGTATCCGTTCACGGTGGACCAGAAGCACATTACAGCAATGGTTGGGTCACCCGTTATAGTGATCCGGGTCAAGTTGGTGCAGCCAAAGGTTATGCTGTTTTTTATCCCAATTATCGAGGCAGTACGGGTCGTGGTATAGATTATCTCAAATCAAGCCAAGGCGATGCTGCTGGTGCGGAATTTGACGATATCGTTGATGGTGTTGACCATTTGATTGATGAAGGCATTGCCAATGAAGACAAAGTTGGCGTAACTGGCGGCTCCTACGGAGGCTACGCTTCCGGCTGGATGGCTACTCGTTACTCAGATCGGTTTGCAGCAAGCGTCATGTTTGTTGGCATTAGCGATAACATTTCCAAATGGGGCACCACTGATATACCCCAGGAGATGTACTTAGTACACGCCAGGGAATGGATTTGGGAAGACAACAATTGGATGAAATACCTGAAGCGCAGCCCCATCTATCATGTTGATAAAGCCGAAACACCTATATTGATCGCTTATGGTGAAGAAGATACGCGCGTTCATCCAGGTCAATCTATGGAACTATTCCGGCACATTAAAGTAAGGAAGCCTGAAGTACCTTTAAGATTGGTTGGCTATCCCAATGAAGGGCATGGTAACCGCAATGCCTCAGCACGTTATGATTACAATATTCGCATGATGCGTTGGTTTGATTACTTTTTGAAGATGAACAAGGAGGAAAAACCTGATATGAACATTAACGAGGATGTTGAAATGGATTAACTGCTTTAGTTAATGGTAGTAATAAAGCAGTTGGCAAATGGTAATGATTAAGCTTACCCAATGCCAACTGCTTTTTTTACTTGATATTAGGAACGATCACTTCTGCTATATAAACTTAAGCTTTCTGATGATTTCGTCATCATTTTCAAGCTTTAATAGATAAACTCCCAATGCCCCAAATGAGCCGTCATAGCTTTATTCCACAAAAAATTTGGTAGATTCAAAACTATTAAAATATTATATAGAAAGTGTTCTGGTGTAGCTTTTGGCAAAAATTTAATGAACAACTTACTTAGGAATGATTGCTAAACAGGCCATAAAAATAAGTTCACGATTCCTTCTTGGGGTATTTTAGATTTTTTAAACTCGTAAATCTCATGTTGATCTGGTCTAATATAGCCTTGGCCCGGATTCCAAAGCATTGTTCCCTGGTAATGTTGAAGGGGCAATAAATCGAAAACATCCTCAATGGAATGCCCAAAAAGCAGTAATCCTTGTAAATGGACTTCCAAGGCCAAAATTGGCAAACTTTCCAGTATTGCTTGGCAACCTTTTAATACTTCAACTTCATAACCCTCCACGTCAATTTTTAGCAAATCAATTGCGTTCTTGGTTTCGAGCACCTGATCACCCGTGATGGTGGAAATGGTATGGTTTTGATGGAAAAGGCTGATGCTGGCATTGCCTGCCTGATGATCGTTGTAGTGCATGTTATGCCCACTTTCAGCTGCACCTGCAGCATTGATGACCTGATGTAAGTGGCCCATATGGTTCAAAGCTAATTGGGCTTGGGCATACATGGCTGCTCGAGGTAATAATTCTATAGCTGTATAGGTACCATTCGGACCTAAATTTTTAGCAAGAAAAGTACCCAGAAACCCGTAATGAGCACCAAAATCCAGGATGTTTGAATCTGTACAAAGCATGGATTGCAATAACTGAAGTTCTGGCACATCTTGCCAAAAAGTGTGGTCATACCATTTTTGAGCTGCTGCATCCTGGATCCAGAAGTCAAATTGGGTATTTAAAAAATTAAAGTGCCTTTGGTAGGGAAAGGTAGATGGAAAGCGCGTGAGCTGGTAGCCGAATTTTTGAAGCAGGCGGTCGAGCATTGAACAACAATTGTACTTGGATCATTACTTCAAAGATAGGATTAAAAGCATTTTGCACTAACCGGATTAACAATTTGTTAGTTGTTTTTTAGTCTCAAACCCATCAAAACCAGCTAATTTTGTTTAAAATCGTTATTTTAGCCTGGCCATGCATGAAAATTGGATTCACCATATTCAAAGCTTGATCAATAGCGGCGAGCTACCAGGTGTGGCTGCTCAATACCAAATGGCACCCTTTGGAAGGGAAGAGGAGGTCAAGCAAAGCTATCATCAATTAAAACCCAAAGTAAGTGCTGTTCTGATTGCTTTTTATCCTAAATCCGGAAGAATATTCATGCCATTGATGGAACGCACCGATTCGGGAGGCGTCCATAGCCGTCAAATTAGCTTTCCAGGTGGAAGACAGGAAGAACAGGATCAAGACTTATCAATGACGGCATTAAGAGAAGCTGAAGAAGAAATTGGGATCAAGCCTGAAACCGTCTCACTGATCGGGGAACTCTCCCAACTTTATATTCCCCCAAGCAATTTCAGGGTTCATCCCAACGTAGGCATCCTTGATGAACAACCTCATTTTGTACCTGAGCCTACGGAAGTCCAATCCATTATCGAGGTTGACCTTTACGAATTATTGAATTACCCAATGCGCAAACGAGGGAAGGTTGTCACCGCTTCAGGAAGAACGATCTCAACACCTTACTTTGATATGAAGGGGCATATAGTTTGGGGGGCCACTGCTATGATCATCAGTGAATTGTTAGAGGTAATTAGGAGGACCAAAATTTGATTAAATAAATTCTACCCACGTTAAATTTTTAATTATCAAATCGAATCTTATATTACCAACAATACCACCAAATATAGTACTAAAGCTAAAGCACCACCCTCTTCAAACATTTTTAGCTCAGGGTGTCAGGCTCTTATCGCTACTTCGATTCCAATAATTTTTGGCTGCATTTAACAAGCATTGCTGAAAGCCTTATAACTTGATTAGGCGAATGATTCAGCTTAAAAACCTTGACATGTCCTTCAACACTATTAACGCTATGCGCACCTATTCTATTTGTTCATTATATTGTTGCCGCAGTATCCTCCGCATAATTTTATTAGAGGCTGTACGAGGTAGGACATCGGTGACCACTACATCGCTCACCTTGAAAAGCGGGTTCAATTGTTCTTTAATGGCTTTCTGAAAGGATTTTTGTAGGTCATCTTGATGGGTTTGCATTCCTTCCTGGAGTACTACATAAATCACGAGCTGGGATGGGCCGCCTCCTTTTGGTTCTACCGCAATGGCTGCTGTTTCTTTTACACCTTCGATCAGGTCAAGTATGCGTTCAATTTCAACCGAGCTTGTTTTGATACCACCTATGTTCATGGTATCATCTGCACGACCCTGAGCTCTGAAATAACCGTTGGGCGTTTGAGCCACTTCGTCACCATGCCGCCTGAGGATGGGATCCAATTCAAGGCTTGCTACTTGATCTCCAATTGGTGTTCCAAGGCTACCTTCCATGGTTTTATCAACTTTGGGAACATTTGCGTAATAAACCTCCTGATGGTCTTTATTTAAAAGAGAGTTGGACAACCCCATGGATGGCGGAATGATGAAAAGCTCTCCTTCATTGGCAGAACGACCTTCATCATCGATGATCATGACATCTAAACCGAGTGCTGGGGTGCTAAATGTGGCAGGGGAGGCATTTTGCACAACCGTACCAGTAAAATAGCCGCCACCGATCTCAGTTCCACCGCAGTATTCAATAACAGGTTTGTAACCTGCGCGAGCCATTAGCCACAGGTAATCCTGTGGGTTTGAACTTTCACCGGTAGAGCTGTAAACCTTAATGTTGCTCCAATCCAGTCCTTTCATGCAGTCAGTTTCAAGCCAGCGCTTCACCATACTGGGCACCAACCCAAGCATGTTAATACCGGCATCCTGTACAAACTTACCAAAATCCCATCCAGTTGGTGCTCCATAGAACAGCGCCAAGGGGGCATTGTTAATGAAGCTTGCAAATATCAGCCAAGGGCCCATCATCCAGCCAATGTTGGTAGGCCAGGCTACCAGGTCATCTTCTTTGATGTCGTGATGTAAGTAACCATCTGCAGCACATTTAATAGGGGTTACTTGGGTCCATGGAATGGCTTTTGGGTCACCGGTTGTACCGGATGAAAAGAGGATGTTGCAATAATCTTCTGGTTGACACTTGACGGATTGAAAGCTTGTATCATCGCTCAGGAAATGAGCCCAGCTTACATCGCCTGCTCGAAGTTCGGTATCGAGTTCTTGTTTGCCTGGTATTACAATGCTTTGCGGTATGTTGCCCTCCTTGAGTTTTGCGTAAAGGGGAATTTCTTTGCCTCCTCTTGCCACAACATCCTGAGTTACCACAGCTTTGGTATCAGCAATCTTGAGCCGTTTTTCTACTTCATTGGCGGCTAAACTGTCCGCTATGGATACCACGGCGCCGCCCATTTTAACAATTCCCAAATAAGCAGCTACTGCATTGGCCGTCATGGGCATATTGATGGCTACCCGATCGCCTTTTTTCAGCCCTAAATGTTGAAGCCCATTGGCAATGCGGTTTACCAGCGTCTCTAATTCGCCAAATGTCATTTGTTTAGGTTCCTCTTGAGGACCGCCGTATACAATGGCTGTTCTTTCCGGCCTGGTTTTAAGACAGGAATCTACTATGTTGTAAGCTGCTCCTGGAAGCCATTCTGGTTTTTCTATGCCATTGTCAAACCTGCCTACAGCCTCATAAGAAGTATCAAAATGGATGTTCAGTTCCTTGATCATCAATTCCCAAAATGCTAACCTATTGGTAACCGACCATTTATGGAGTGCCTCATAATTTTCAAAACCTAATTGCTTCATAAATTGAGCAACATTGGAATTGGTAAGGTCCTCATTGGAGGGAAACCAAGCAGGGGGTGCATCAGTAAACTTTTCGTCCTGGTTGTAAACTGCTTGAAAAAGATATTGATGAAGGGATGCCGGCATATCGGGTTCTAATGCTTCGTTGGTTAAGCGTTGCCAGCATTGTTGTGGCCGATTCGCTTCTTCCTGAAGTATGGTGGCTATTTTAGAAGCCTGTTCCTGAGTGGCTCCATATTTTTGTAGATCTACTAATGAAAGGGCTTTTGTTGTCATAGGCGTATATTTATTTAGGCATCAAGGGTTATGATGTTTAAGAATATATCAACATTTAACTTTATTGAGCGTTACGATTTATACCATCCCTCAATTCCAAAATTAAAAAATACTTCTGTTATTCATTGATCCACTTTTCGAATTGTTGTTTGAGCTCTGGCAGTTCATGTACCTTCGTTTTGTTAGCCATCAGTAATTTAAGCTGTTTTCTGAGTAAGGCATTTTCGAAAGATTCCTTTTCTTCCTCCGTCTCAGGCTCAATGGTTGGAACTTTAGCTGGGTTGCCCAAAGGATCAAGGGCAACAAAGGTATAAAAGGCATCATTGCATTTACACTGAAAATTCCTTGTAAGGTCCTGCGCCCACACTTCGATGTAAACTTCCATAGAAGTCTTAAAAGCTCGAACCACTCGGGAATGCAAGGTAACCACGTTGCCCAATTGGATGGCATTGTTGAAGGAAACATTGTTAACAGCAGCGGTTACTGATAGGGTATTGGCGTGCTTTTGGGCAGATATGGCAGCAGAAATGTCCATCCAATGTAATAAACGCCCACCCATAAGGTTGTTCTGGGTATTGGTGTCGTTGGGCAAAACCAATTCGTTCATGATGTTCATGGATTCACTTGGCCTCTTTGTTGTCATAATTGAATATTTTGATTGACACAAAAATAAAGGTAATCCATTAAGAAGGGTAGAAGAAGAAGGCATTTAATTAGCTGAATGCTTAATCCAAATCCAACATAGAAATTCAAGCATAAAGGTACCAAAAGTGTATTCCGATATGCTGTGCTATAAACTGTTGTAAAAATTCAAACCAAAAGATGGTCTTAGTACCTCTAAAACATTTAGCATTTCCTCACTTTAGAAGTATTAAATATAGACTCCGCCTGTACTTAACCAATGTTAATGTATATCATATTAAATTAGAAAAAGTAGCGGTTTGTTAAAGTTTTATTCATGAATTACTCATACCTCAGCGCATCAATAGGATTTTCAGCAGCGGCTCGGTTAGCGGGATAATAACCAGCCGCAATGCCTACAACGAAGCATAATAAAAAGCCAAAAGCTATCCAAAACCAAGGGATGACAAAAGCACTGTTAATATAATTGGCAACGGCATTGCCAATAAGTATACCAAGTAAAATACCCACAATGCCGCCTGCAATACTTATCACCGAGGCCTCAGTCAAAAATTGGGTTCGAATGTTCCGCGATGAAGCCCCAATAGCTTTGCGTGTTCCAATTTCCCGGGTTCGTTCTTTGACCGATACCAACATGATGTTCATCAAACCAATGGCAGCCCCTAACAAAGTAATGAAGCCTATTGCAAAGGTAGCTGCTCGGATCATTGATAAGTTATCTTCGACCATCTTAGCCAGGTTATCGCTTTTAATGATCTTGAAATCATTGTCATCTTTAGCCCTGAGTTCCCTGATTTTTCTGAATAGACCAATTGCCTCGTTGATAGCAGGCGATAAATTTTGTACCTGCTCAACCTGAACACTGAGGGTATAAGATTCATCTTCGTCCGAATAGGCCATTCTAGCGTTTTTAATGGGGATGATGGCGGTGTTGTCCCCTGAAAAACCCATGGAGGCTCCTTTTTCTTCCAATACGCCCAATACCCTGTATTTACGGGTTCCTATCGAAATAACCTTACCAATGGGATCCTGGTAGCCAAATAGCTTAAGCTTAATGGTGTTACCCAGTATGACAACATTTTCACCGTGCTGCAACTCCGATGATGTAAAATTGCGCCCCTCGGCCAGTTTTAATCCTGAAGTAGATAGAAAATTCGCATCCGACCCTATGACATCTATTTTTGGATTGGTTTCATTGGACTGGTATTTTAATACAGCTGAGCCAGTTGGTTCAAATTTCATAGAAACTTTGGCGGGGTACCGGTACCCTTCTCTAAAAAAGAGGCCTTGCTCGTAGCTAACATCAGGATAGGTTTTTTTGCCTTTCCCACCGTGGCCATAGGAAACGTCACTGCCTTTCTTTTGAATTTTAAAGGTATTGGCCCCTAAATCAGCAAAATTCCGGATGAAAGATTCCTCAATGCTGTCAAGTGCTGTAAGCATCCCGATCAGAGCCATGATGCCAAATGCAATAATAGCCATGGTAAGGATCGCCCTTAATAAGTTGCTCATGATACCTCTTAAGGCAACCCTTATGTTTTCTACCAAATTGGCCATGATTGGTTGATTTGCTATGCAAAAGAAAACAACTTAAAAGCAGGAACCAAAGAAGTATGAAAAACTTGCTTTGCTGATTTACTCGTGAATATCCTTAAAAATTAAGCACTTAAACAAACATTAGTCCAAAGTGCCATGTTGGAACGCAAAGCAAAACTGATAATCCTAAGATTTTTTAATTTTGAAGCTATTTTAACAGCGGAATCTTGTCATAAAAACTGATATGGGCGTAACCCTGCGGGAAGTAAAGGCCCCCATTAAGGGGGAAATGCAAGAGTTTGAAAAGCGGTTTTACGAGGACATGAGAACCAAAGTTCCTTTGCTTAACCGCATCATGACCTTTATAGTTCGGTACAAGGGGAAGCAGATGCGCCCAATGTTTGTGTTTTTAACAGCGGGGATTTGCGGTGAAATTTCCGACCGCACTTTCAGGGGTGCTTCTTTGGTAGAATTGCTCCATACCGCTACTTTGATCCATGACGATGTAGTGGATGACTCTTTTGAACGGCGTGGGATTTTTTCCATCAATGCGCTTTGGAAAAATAAAATTGCTGTTTTAGTAGGTGATTACCTGCTATCCCGGGGTTTATTGCTTTCTTTGAAAGAAGGCGACTATGACCTCCTAAAAGTAAGCTCTAATGCTGTTAAACTGATGAGCGAGGGGGAGCTTTTACAAATTGAAAAGAGCCGGACGATGAACATAGGAGAGGATACTTATTTTGATATCATTGGTATGAAGACTGCTTCCCTAATCGCTTCTTGTTGTTCTATTGGAGCAGCATCAGTTGGTGCATCAGAGACAAGTGTGGAACAAATGCGTCAATTTGGCGAAAAAATTGGTATTGCATTCCAAATCAAGGACGATCTCTTTGATTATGGAGATCAGAAGATTGGAAAACCCACCGGTGGGGATATTAAAGAGAAAAAACTCACCCTTCCATTGATCCATGCCTTGTCAAAAGTTGACAAAGCTGAACAAAACCGCATCAAAAAAATTATCCAAAAGAGAGGCAATAAGAAAAAAGGCGTGCAAGAGGTAGTGGACTTTGTAAAGCAACATGACGGTATCGATTACGCCCGCGATAAAATGCTTCAATACCAGGAAGATGCCTTTGAGATCCTTGGTAATTACCATGATTCGGAATACAATGAATCATTGAAAAAGTTGGTTCGGTTTACTACGGAACGATCAAAGTGAAAAAATCCGTAATTGAGGTCAAGTTTATTAAGGGGTTTTTAAATGCCGCTTATTATGATAGGCCTTAAATGATTTTTACATTAGCTATTTACTAATAATACAAGCTGTCCATTGTATTTTAAAAACAGGAAAAGAAACAAGCGCAGTATTGCTCAACGAAATTTAGTTGTTTATTTGTTGCTGCTCCTTATAATTATTGGTATCTATGTTTATTTAAGTACGATTGCCTAAGGCAATAAACAACCAAATAAGCACGGTCAAAGAGATACCATTTCACAGCAAATCAAGCCTTTCATATTATATAAAACTGATTACAGCCTATTTAAGCACGCTTATCATTTAGTGTAATGTTAAAGATTACAACCTTTATCAAGTCAGGTTTGAAAACTAATATAAATTGTAAATAAAGGAAAGAATAGCACATGAGACAATCATGTATATGATTGTTAACGGGAACCCGACTTTGGTAAAATCTTTGACCTTGTACCCCCCTGGTCCAAGTACCATAAGATTGGTTTGGTAACCAATTGGTGTTATAAAACTTGCGGAGGCACCGTAGGCTACAGCCAATACATAGGGCGTTGGATCAATACCCATGGAAGTGGCACTGGCAAAAGCTATGGGAAATACAATTGAAGCTGCTCCAGCATTGTTAACCAATTCAGTAAGGATGTTGGTGACTAAGTAAATACCCACTAATACACCTATAGCTCCCATTGGCTGAAAAACAGTTAAAAAAGAATTGGCAATCAAAGTGGCTGTTCCCGTGTTTATCAAAGCTTTTCCAATGGCAATAGCAAATGCAGCTATGAATAGTATGTTGAGATCAAGTCCGTTTTTAACCTCGGATAAACTTACAAATCTTAAAATCACGACAATTGAGAGTAAAATTAGTAAAGCTTTAAACAGTGAGATAAATCCCATGGCTGAACAAACAATGGCCAGGAGCAACCCGCCCGATAGTGTTGTTGTTTTAAAAATGTTAATATCTTTTAATTCCCGAATGTTGGATATTACATAAATATTTTGACTGTCCTTGGTCCTTTCTTCAAAATCTTCTCCAGCTACTAAAAGTAAAAGGTCGCCAGGCCTTATTTCAATTTCCCCGATTTTACCGGATATCCGCTCTCCTTTTCTGTGGATGGCAATGATGGCAGCATCGTAGCGTCCCCTAAAATGAACTTGCTTAACCGTTTTTCCTACTAACCCTGAATTCTGAGGAACAACTGCCTCAATTACATTTAGCTTATCCTGTTTGTTAACGTTGTTAACTTGAGGCATTTCAAAGCCCATATTTCCTTGGACCAAATCAGTAATGGTTTCAACCTGGCCGGCAAAAAATAAAATATCACCATCTTCTAAAATAGTGTCTGGTGAAACGGGAGCAATTTTGTGGTTATCCCGAATGATTTCTACCAAAAACAAACCCCCTAACTCACGCAGATCAGCCTCTTCAATGGTTTTCCCAATAAGGGGGGATGTTTCACTTATTCTGGTTTCAACAACATATTCCCGGGATTTTTCAGAAAAGCTTGAAAGGGCGTCTTTTATATCGGGTAAGAATCGATATCCTACAAAAGTTAAATAAAGAATACCTATTACAATCAATGGAGCGCCTACATAGGTAAAATCAAATATGCTTAAACTCTCAAGGCCCTGATCCATGGCAAGGCCATTGACGATCAAGTTAGTTGAAGTCCCGATCAAGGTGGCGGTTCCTCCCAGAATGGCTGCATAAGAGAGGGGTATTAAAAGTTTAGAGGGTGAAATGTTATTTTTGATGCCCCACTCATGAACGTATGGGATTAAAGTAGCAACAATGGGCGTATTGTTAAGGAAAGCTGAGCTACCAGCTACATAAATCATCAGTCGGCTTATAAAGCCTCTGTAGGTTCTGGTGTTTTTAAAAAACTTATTGAAAATGGCATCGATTACATTCGTTTTCTTGATGATACTGGCAAGGACCAATAATAACATAATAACGGCTATTTGCTCATTGGCAAATCCGCTTAGTGCCTCATGAGGTGAAAGGATGCCCACCGTGCTCAGGATCACGATCGCAATGAAGAAGGTAGTAGGAGGCCTGAAAATTTCTTGGTATAAACTAATAACAATAAACACAAGAACTGCCAGGACGATTATTTGATCAATTTCAAGCATCTTGTAATGCTCCTTGTGAGTGCATTAAATGGAAAACCAAAAATATGAAAATTTAGATTACCAGTGCGATCATTTGTTAATATTGGTCAGCAGAGGTTGGAAAGTATTTAGCTTTTGAATATCCTAAAAATTGGGTGCTAGGTAATAATTAAGGGATGGCTTTAAAACTTGATGCAATTTTTCAAGCCTAAATTGGCGAACCTCACCCAAGGTTATTAAACCTCCCAAATAACCATTACATACTTCTGCGATACCTACCGCCTACATCGTAAAGCGCATGGCTTATTTGGCCTAAGGAGCAGACCTTGGTGGTTTCCATCAATTCATCGAAAATGTTTTCATTATTGGAAGCTACTTGTTTGAGTTTTTTAAGAGCTTGATTGGCCCTATCTTCATTTCGGTCTTTAAATTCATTGACCGTTTTTATCTGGAATTCTTTCTCTTGTTCATCAGAGCGAACGATTTCTTCAGGAACAACTGTTGGAGATCCTTCATTGCTTAGGAATGTATTAACACCAACAATCGGAAGTTCACCGCTGTGTTTTAGGTTTTCGTAATGAAGTGATTCCTCCTGGATTTTGTTGCGCTGGTACATGTTTTCCATTGCACCTAATACGCCCCCGCGTTCTGTTAGCCGGTCAAATTCCATGTATACTGCATCTTCTACAAGGTCGGTTAATTCTTCTATAATAAATGAACCTTGATTGGCATTTTCATTTTTGGCCAATCCAAACTCCTGATTGATGATCAATTGGATAGCCATGGCCCTTCTAACCGTATCCTGGGTTGGAGTGGTTATGGCCTCGTCAGAGGCATTGGTATGCAATGAATTACAATTGTCATGAATGGCATAAAGGGCCTGAAGGGTGGTTCTGATATCATTAAAAGCAATTTCCTGAGCATGGAGTGAACGACCAGAGGTTTGAATATGGTATTTTAATTTTTGTGCACGGGGTCCACCGCCATATAGGTATTTAATGGCTTTGGACCAGATTCTTCTTGCAACTCTTCCAATAACTGCATATTCTGCATCAATTCCGTTGGAGAAGAAGAAAGAGAGGCTGGGACCAAAATCATCAATGTCCATGCCTTTGTAAAGGTAGTATTCTACGTAGGTAAAAGCATTGCTTAAGGTTAAGGCAAGTTGGGTAATCGGGTTGGAACCTGCTTCCCCGATGTGGTATCCTGATATGGATACTGAATAAAAATTCCTTACTTCATTTTTAATGAAATTTTCCTGAACATCGCCCATCATTTTGAGGGCAAATTCAGTGGAAAATATACAAGTGTTCTGAGCCTGGTCTTCTTTCAGGATGTCGGCTTGAACGGTACCTCGTACAACATTGAGGGTGTCTTTTTTGATCCTTTCATAGGTTTCTTTGTCAAGCACTTCATCGCCAGTAACGCCTAATAGCATTAAACCCAATCCTTCATTGGTTTCAGGCAGGTCATAATGATATGCGGGAAGTTTCCAATTGTTCTTTTCGTAAAGGTTATTGATCTTTTGCCTAACCTCATCTTCCATGCCCTGTTCTTTAATGTAAAGCTCACATTGTTGATCAATGGCTGCATTGAGGAAAAATCCCAGGATCATGGGTGCAGGTCCGTTAATGGTCATAGAGACCGAAGAAGAGGGAGCGCAAAGATTAAATCCTGAATAAAGTTTTTTAGCATCATCCAACGTGGCTACGCTTACGCCAGAGTTACCTACTTTACCGTATATATCAGGGCGATGGTCCGGATCTTCGCCGTATAAAGTTACGGAATCGAAAGCAGTAGAAAGCCTTGCAAAATCTCGGTCTTTGCTAAGGTAATGGAACCGTTTATTGGTTCTCTCAGGCCCACCTTCTCCAGCAAACATCCTTGTGGGATCTTCATTCTTACGTTTAAAGGGATAAACGCCAGCTGCATAAGGAAATTCGCCAGGAACGTTTTCCATCATTTGCCAGTAAAGCAGGTCCCCCCAATCGGTATATTTAGGCAAAGCAACCTTTGGGATTTTGAGGTGGGAGAGGGTTTCAGTATTTAAATCTACTTGTATTTCCTTACCTCTAACCGTGTAGGTATAAGTATCATTTTGATAGGCTTCTTTTTTCTCAGACCAGTTTTCCAGTAGCTTTTTACTTTCCAGGTCCAACTTTTGATCTAACTCATGATATTGATCTCTAAGCGGCTTAATTTGTTCTTCAGAAGCATTGCTTTCCTTAAGCGTTTCAATCGAGCCGTTCAATTGATACATTTTGCTGGCAATGTTGGCCTGGTCCTTAGCAAATTGGTTGTATCGCTTGTTGTTTTCTGAAATTTCCGATAGATACCTTACGCGATCCGGAGGTATGATGTAAATTTTATGGGATTCTGTATCTGTATAGTCGTAAGTGGTTTCAAATTTAACTCCGGTCTTTTGGGTTATTTGATCCATGGAAACCTTAAATAGGTTGTTCATACCAGGATCATTGAACTGTGAAACAATGGTGCCGTAAATTGGTAATTCTTCATCTGAGGCATTGAAAAGGTGGTGATTGCGTTTAAATTGTTTTTTCACATCTCTAATCGCATCCAAAGCACCTTTTTTGTCAAACTTGTTGATGGAAACTACATCGGCATAATCCAGCATGTCAATTTTTTCAAGCTGGGAAGCTGCCCCAAATTCGGGGGTCATGACGTACATTGATACATCACAGTAATCAACAATAGAGGAATCCGCTTGGCCAATGCCCGAACTTTCAAGAATGATAAGGTCAAATCCGGCTTTTTTACATATTTCAATTCCATCCTCAATGTAGGGCGATACGGATAGGTTGGGCTGCCTTGTGGCCAAAGACCGCATAAAAGCTCTTTCAGAAGAAAGGGAGTTCATACGGATCCGGTCTCCTAATAAAGCACCACCCGTTTTTCTTTTGGATGGATCCACTGATACTATAGCGATGTTTTTATCTTCAAATTCATTAAGATAGCGCCTAACCAGTTCGTCAACCAACGAGGATTTTCCGGCTCCACCCGTACCAGTTATGCCAAGAACAGGTATATGGTCTGATTCAATTTGGTTGATCTGCTCATACATTTTTTTGCGATCCTCTTCATCATGGGTCTCTGCAAAACTTATGGCTTGCCCTATTGCCATGTAATTACCATTGGAGATACCGTCAAGGTTGATGTGATTGAGATTGCAAATGGTAGGAAAATCACATGTCTCCATTACGTGATTGATCATCCCTTGAAGTCCCATTTCCCGGCCGTCATCAGGAGAAAATAATTTACTAATTCCATAATTTTCAAGCTCTTCAATTTCTTGCGGTAGGATGGTACCGCCTCCTCCGCCAAAGATTTTTATGTGGCCTGCTCCCCTTTCTTGCAAAAGATCATTCATGTATTTGAAGAATTCCATGTGACCGCCTTGGTAAGACGTTATGGCAATGCCTTGTACGTCTTCCTGAATGGCGGCATCCACAATTTCTTTAACGGAGCGGTCATGACCTAAGTGGATCACTTCAGCACCGGTACTTTGAAACACCCTCCGCATCACATTGATGGTAGCATCATGCCCATCAAATAATGAAGCAGCTGTTACGATCCTGATTTGATTTTGGGGATTGTATACTTGTGTTGTAGTTGCCATGCTACTTGAAATTTCTAAATTTCTACAAATTTAAAGAATTTGCGGTTTTCATTTGCCATTCATCCATTAGCTATTGATCAAAATCGGAAAATTCCTCGATATCGATGGTTCAAATACTATTGGTTAATATGTAAATAATTGATTATTAGCCGCTTTAATTTACATACCAATCATTTACAGCCTCTAACCTCAAACTTTGCCTTCACCATTTATTCACCACTTTTACATAAATTTGCCGTACGCTGTTTAAAAATTTAAAAAGTGAAATTTATTCGATCATGCGTTTAAAAGACATTGTTTCAATTACTGGCAAAAGCGGTTTGTACAAAATCCTTTCCAATACCCACAAAGGGATCGTGGTTGAATCCCTGGATGAAAAAAAATCCAAATTCATGGTTGAGGCTAATTTCCAAGTGGCTGTATTGGGAGATATTACGATCTATACCAAGGATGGTACGGACCTTTACCTGAAAGATATCTTTAAAAAAATACGGGAAAAAGATGGTGATAAGACCAGCGTTAGCCACAAAGGTAAGCCTGCAGAATTAAGAGCTTATTTCCAGGAAGCTGCGCCCAATCATGATGAGGATCGAGTGTATCCTTCTGATATTAAAAAAATCGTCCAGTGGTATAATATTTTAAGTGATAATGATATGCTCTACCTTATTGATCAAGAAGATGAGGAAGAAAAAGAAGAAAGCTCAGACGCTTCTGAGGTTTCAGAAGATGAACAAGATAAAGGCGAAGATTCATCTGATGAGGACCGATCTGAGCAATAATATATCAATACTAGTGGGGCTAATTTTTCGATGCTACCAGTACTTTACCTTAAGCACCCCATAAGTATTAACTTTAAAAAGTTTTTACATACTTTTTTATTGGTAGCGATTAAACAATCATAAAATTTAATGTTATATGACCTCAAAAACAATAGCTAAGCCAGATAGAGAATTTCTTCCAAAAGAACTTGAAATTAATCATTGGGAGGATATCAAGCCTTATTTTGAAGATCTGGTAAACCGAGATATTCAAAATTTGGAAGATTTAAAAAAATGGATGAAAGACCGCAGTGAACTTGAGTCCTTCGTGGGTGAGAATGGTGCTTGGCGATTTATCAATCATAGTAAAAATACAACAGATAAGGCATTAGAGGAAGATTACCTCCTGTTTGTTAAATCTATTGAACCTCATCTATACAGTTACGATCAAGCGCTGGATCAAAAGCTAGTAAATTGCCCTTATGTAAATGAATTGGAAGACAGGGCTTATGAGCATTATTTTAAGCATGTTCGCAATAGCATTGAGCTTTACAGGGAAGAAAACATCCCCATTTTTACAGAGCTGCAAGAAAAAGCGCAGCGCTTTATCAGTATCGCTTCTCAAATGACTGTTAAAATTGATGGCCAAGAATTTACAATTCCGCAAGCCTCTATTTTTCTACTAAAACCGGATCGGGACAAGCGAAGGGAAGTGTTCAATAAAGTGAAGGAAACCAGGCTTCAGTATGCTGAGGAATTGGACAACCTTTACTCTGAATTGGTTGGAAAAAGGCATCAGGTAGCACTAAATGCAGATTTTAGCAATTACCGGGATTTTAAATTCCTGGATCTTGGCCGATTTGATTATTCGGTGGATGATGTTATGCAATTTCATGAATCCATTAAGCAAGAGATCCTTCCCGTACAAAGCAAACTTAACAAAATAAGGAAAGAAAAGCTTGGGGTAGAAAGCTTAAAACCCTATGATTTGAGTGTTGATATGGAAGGCAAAGATCCATTGAAACCTGCTAAAAATGGAGAAGAGTTAATAGAAGTTGCAGTTCAATGCCTAACTAATGTGCATCCAGATATAGGAGATAACCTCAGGGTAATGCGGGAAATGGGTCATTTAGATCTTGAATCGCGTAAAGGTAAGGCACCCGGAGGTTTTAATTATCCATTGGATGAAATCGGAATTCCTTTCATTTTTATGAATGCCAAAGGTGCATTGGATGATTTGGTAACTTTAGTTCATGAAAGTGGTCATGCCTTGCATTCATTCCTTGTTAGGGATTTTGAGAATAACTTTTTCAAGCATCCACCATCAGAGGTTGCTGAACTTGCATCCATGTCGCTTGAATTGATGTCAATGGAGCATTGGGATGCGATTTTTCAAGATGAAGATGCCCTTAGAAGGGCCAAAATCGAACAATTAGAAGATGTCCTTAAAAAGTTGCCTTGGATTGCCATCATCAGTCGTTTTCAGCATTGGGTCTATACCCATCCTGAGCATACGATTGAAGAAAGGGATCAAGCATGGCTTGATATTTATAATAGTTGGAGCAGCTCAGAGGTCGATTGGTCTGGTTTTGAGGATTATCGACTCAAAAATTGGCAACGCCAATTGCATTTGTTTGAGGTGCCGTTCTATTACATAGAATACGGTATGGCTCAATTAGGAGCTGTGGCTATATGGAAAAATTATAAGGAAAATGCGGAAAAAGCTCTGAACCAATATTTCAGTGCATTGAAGCTCGGCTTTACCAAACCCATTCCTGAGATCTATCAAGCTGCAGGCATTGAATTCAATTTTTCAAAAGCGTATGTGAGGGAACTTGCTGATTTTATCAACCAAGAATTGGACAAACTTGAAGGAGCTAGCCAATGAAGATTATTTGCGTTGGTCGGAATTACAAGCAACACGCTGAAGAACTGGCCAATGAAGTACCAGATGACCCGGTTATTTTTCTTAAACCCTCTACTGCGTTGCTCAAAAACAACAAACCCTTTTACATCCCTGACTTTACTAATGAAGTCCATTACGAAGCAGAAGTGGTTATAAGGGTCGGGAAAAATGGCAAATACATTGAAGAAAGGTTTGCTCCTAAATATATGGATCAGCTTACATTGGGCATCGATTTCACAGCCCGCGATTTACAACGTAAATTGAAAGAAAAAAAAGTAAGTTGGGAATTGGCCAAAGCTTTTGATAATAGTGCTGCAATTGGGGATTTTATGAATTTACCTGATATTGAGCATTTACATCAACTGAATTTTAGTTTAGAGAAAAATGGTTCAAGGGTCCAAGAAGGCAATACGCGTGATATGATTTTCAACTTTGAATACCTAATCAGCTTTGTTTCCAGGTTTTTTAGCCTTCAAATAGGCGATTTGATTTTTACAGGAACCCCTGCAGGTGTTGGTCCGGTTGCCATTGGTGACCAAATGCTCGGAAAGATCAATGGCCAAGAACTATTGAATTTTAAGGTTAAGTAAAAATGGTAAGAACAAAGTATCATGTAATAACCTTCACCAAATTTAATGGAGTTGTAAGCTTCCTGTTCATGGTGCTTTTGGGGCACTTATCCATGAGTCAAGAGCAATATCCCGATCACTACTTTCGAGCTCCCCTCGATATTCCCTTATATTTAGCAGGATCGTTTGGAGAATTAAGGCACAACCATTTCCATTCCGGAATTGATTTTAAAACACAAGGAAAAACCGGTTTGCCCATTAAAGCCTCCGCTGATGGTCATATATCCCGTATTAAAGTTTCGCCGTATGGTTTTGGAAAAGCTTTATACATGGAACATCCCAATGGGTTTACTACTGTCTATGCACATTTAGAGCGGTTTAACAAAGAGATGACCCAATTAGTAAGGCGCGTCCAGGAAAAACAAGAAGCTTATGATGTACAGGTTTATCCCAATCGGAAACAATTCCAATTTCAAAAAGGAGATGTAATTGCTTACTCAGGCAATTCCGGAAGTTCAACCGGGCCTCATTTGCATTTTGAGATAAGGAAAACCACTTCAGAAAAGCCATTGAATCCTTTATTATTCGGGTTTGATATTAAAGATAAGCGCGATCCTAATATTAAAGGAATTAAAGTTTATCCTAAAGGTCCTAATAGTTTAATCCATGTTAAGTTTGATGATCAAAACCGCAAATCTACTTTGGCTGGCCAAGAACCCATTCATTTAGATGTTAAGGGAAGTGGCAATAATTATGAATTAGATAAGGTTCAAACAATCAAGGCAAAGGGAAAAATAGGGATCGGTGTTGAGGTTTATGATTACCACAATGGTTCAAGTAACCAAATGGGCATCTACGAATTAAAACTTTTTAAAAATGGTGAGCGCTATTACCAACATTCTGTAGATGAATTTGCTTTTGCTAATACAAGATACCTCAATGCTCATATAGATTTTGCTGAAAAGGTACGTTCCGGTCGTAAATTCCAACGTTGCTTCCGGCTACCTGGTAATCAAGTTCCCTTGTATAACCTTAAAAACGAAGGTTATATGAACATAGAACAAGCCAGGAACACCATTAAAATCAAAGCATCAGATGTACATGGCAATGTTTCCAAGCTTAAATTCCCTATTGAACATTTGTCAGATGAGGCTTCCATTGCTTTGTCAAAAATGCAGCAAAAGCAAAAAGGTCCTGTAGATCGTATGATTCCCTATAACAGAGCAGTATCATACAATAAAGAAGGAATTCGTCTTAATTTTCCTGATCATGCATTTTATGATACGATAGCTTTTCGACTTCAAGTAAAGCGTGATCAACAAAAGGCTTATTCACCGGTCTATAAGATTCATGATTACTATACCCCTGTACACCGGTATTATTCAGTTTCAATTGATGGCGCTGATGTTCCGGATCAATATCATTCCAAGGCTTACATTGCTTTTGAAGATAAATATGGTCAGGTAAATGCTGAGGGCGGTGATTGGAACAATGGGTTCTTAAAAACCCAAGTGAGAAAGTTCGGTAAATCCTATATTCAAGTGGATACCCTTGCCCCTGAAGTTATCTTTGTCAATCCAAAAAATGCTAAAACCTTAACGGATGAAGAAGAATTAAGAGTTATTATAAGGGATGAAGAATCAAGTATCCAGAATTATACGCCAACCATAAATGGCCAATGGGCATTAATGGAATACGATGCCAAAAATGACCTTATTGTTTTTAAAAATGCCGATCAACTTGAAAAAGGCAACCATCAATTGAAGTTAAAAGTTGAAGATGAAGTAGGTAATCAAACAATTAAAACATTTCCATTCATAAAAAAGTAGTATTATGACTGAATTAAAAGAAGGTGATTTAGCGCCAGATTTTAAAGGCAACAACCAAAATGGTGAAGCAGTAGCTTTAAGTGATTTTAAAGGCAAGAAAGTAGTCCTCTACTTTTACCCAAAGGATGATACACCAGGCTGCACCAAAGAGGCTTGTAATTTACGCGATAATTACGAAGAACTACAAAATCAGGGTTATGAAGTTATTGGGGTAAGTACAGACAGTGCAAATTCCCACGAAAAATTTGCCCGGAAGTACGAGCTGCCTTTCAATCTAATTGAGGATCCCGACAAGGAAATCGTTAACAACTACGGGGTTTATGGAGAAAAAAATAATTATGGCAAGAAGTCAATGGGTATTAAACGGACTACTTTTTTGATCGATGAAAACGGTAAGATCGAGCAAATTTTTAAGAAAGTAAAAACTGAAGAACACGCAGCTCAAATCATGGAAAGCTCAGGATAAATCATTGCATAAAAAACCCTGTCTTAAAAGGCAGGGTTCTTAGTTGTAATATTCTTATGGCCTGGGCTTCCAGTCTGTATGGTCTTTTTGATCTTTGGTTAATAGCTTGTAAGAAATGCCCAGAGTTACCGTGCCAAAATAATCATTTGCTTGATTCGTGTTGTAATCAACAAAATAACTATCCAACTTGTCAGTGGTTGTGATGTGAAAATTGGCATCCAACTTTAAATCAAAATAGGGAGACAAGTAGTATTTGATGTTTAGCCCTACGGGATAAATAACGTTCGTTCCCTTATACTCCTTTAAAAAATTGCTATTCTCACCTTCAGATATTTTCTTACTATCATTAAAAACAGCCGCTGCACCTATGTATGGAATAAGGTTTAACTTAGGAATGCTGCGATACATCCTGGTAAATTTGGAGAAATTAAAACCAAAATTCAATCCTGTTTGGAAATAATCATTTTCAAATCCACCGGCATCGCTTTTATCCCCTTTTAACTGGCCACCTCTTAAATTGAGCTTAAAGGAGTACAAACTTTCAAAGGTAAAACGGGTTCCAAATTCACCAACCCCCGTAATTGAGCTATTTAAGTCACCATAGTATTGGGTGATGCCACCACTCAGGCCAAAATTTAGCTGGGCCGCATTCTTGGAAGGTTGGTATTGGCCATTAGAGCTATAAGGAATTGTTAACAACATAATAATAATTACCAAGGTGTTTAAAATTTGAGCCATAGCTAATTAATTTTCTTTAGCGCCAAATATAAATAAATTTGAAGAATTGCTTTTAGTTTTATGCAAGAGCAATAATAATAAAAGGCCAAAGTGCAAGGCGAAGGGCAAGAGGCTGGAAATACCTCTTTCTTGTGTTATTTTTGGATCAAGCGAGGTATTGAGGAATTTTGTTTTTTTAAAAAATCAAACTATAAAATAAGATGCATCAAAACTCAAAATCTTCCCCACGATCAATAGAAGGAAACCTCGTTGATGTATTAAATGAAAAGATCATTCCTGCATTGATCACCATTGAAGGTGGTAAAATTCAAGCAATTAAACAATTGGAGCATACTGACGGTCCCTACATTTTGCCAGGCCTGATTGACGCCCACGTTCATGTGGAAAGCTCCATGTTAATACCTTCGGAATTTGCAAGGCTTGCCGTGGTTCATGGTACCGTGGGTACAGTTTCCGATCCTCATGAAATTGCCAATGTTATGGGAAATGAAGGGGTTCGGTATATGATAGACAATGGCAAGCAAGTACCTTTTTATTATAATTTTGGCGTTCCTTCTTGTGTACCTGCAACACCTTTTGAAACCGCTGGAGCTGTACTGGATTCAAATTCAGTAGCTGAATGGTTAAAAAGTCCGGAAGTCAATTATTTATCAGAGATGATGAATTATCCCGGTGTTTTGAACAATGACAGTGAAGTGATGGCTAAGATCCAGGCAGCGCACGATTTAAATAAAACTGTGGATGGCCACGCACCCGGGTTGAAGGGTAAAGATGCAGAGGCATATGCAAAAGCTGGTATATCAACGGATCATGAATGCTTTACACGGGAAGAGGCTTTGGATAAGCTTAAACACGGCATGAAGATCATTATACGTGAAGGAAGCGCTGCCAAAAATTTTGAAGCCCTCATCGATCTTCTTCCTGATTACCCTGATAAGATCATGTTCTGTTCGGATGATAAACATCCTGATGATCTGATTAAAGGCCACATCAATCAACTGGTAAGCCGTGCTATCCATCGTGGAATTGAGCCCATGCAGGCGATCAAAGCTGCAACGTTAAACCCGGTTAAACACTACAATTTAAAAACAGGTTTACTCCAGGAAGGCGATCCTGCTTCTTTTATTAAAGTTGATAATTTACAGGATTTTAATATTTTACAAACTTATATTGATGGATCATTAGTGGCAGAGGAAGGTACAACGAAAATTCCTCATGTTCAAGCAAAGGCCATCAATCAGTTCAACAAGCAACCCATTAAAAAACAGGATTTAAAAGTCAATGCAACCAATAATCGGGTTAATACCATCATTGCGGAAGAAGGACAATTGGTAACAAAAAGAGCTACGCACCAAACGAAGATCATAGATAATTGTGCTTATAGCAACCCTGATGAAGATGTGTTGAAACTGGTTCTTGTTAATCGCTACCAAGAAGCAAAGCCAGCTGTTGGATTTATCAAAGGTTTTGGATTTAAAGAAGGAGCCATAGCATCTACTGTTGCCCACGATAGCCATAATATATTGGCCGTTGGTGTTGATGATGCATCAATTACCCGCGCTATTAATAAAATCATCGAATTTGAAGGTGGTGTATCCATTACAGGTTCTGATTTTGAAGATATTTTACCTTTACCGGTAGCAGGGCTCATGAGCAATGAAGATGGGTACGAAGTAGCCCATGCATATGAAAGTATTGATGAAAAAGCCAAGCAGATCGGATCTGAGCTAAGTGCACCATTTATGACCCTTTCTTTTATGGCATTGTTAGTAATACCGGAATTGAAATTAAGCGATTTAGGATTGTTTGATGGGACAAAATTTGAGTTTACACCTTTATTTTCAGGTTAGAAAATCATTGAAAGATTGAGTAAAAATACTTCTGGTTCTAAAATTTACTTTGCTTCAGACTTCCATTTGGGTGTTCCGGATGCTAAGTCAAGCAGGGAGCGGGAAAAGAAAATTGTACGTTGGCTTGATGCTATTAAGGAGGATGCAGAGGCCCTCTATTTAATGGGTGATGTATTTGATTTTTGGTTTGAATACAAAAGATCGGTTCCTAAAGGATACACCCGTTTGCTGGGTAAATTAGCCTTAATGGCTGATCAGGGTATCGACATTATATATTTTACGGGTAACCATGATTTATGGACTTTTGGCTACTTACAGGATGAAATAGGAGCCGAAGTACATTACGAGGCTATTATTAGAGATTTAAAAGGGAAAAAGTTCTACTTAGCACATGGCGATGGCCTGGGGCCTGGTGATCATGGCTATAAGTTTTTAAAAAAGATATTTACCAACCGATTTTGTCAATGGATGTTTGGTAAGCTGCATCCCAATTTTGGCATTTGGCTGGCCAATTATTTTTCCTCAACCAGTCGCAATTTACAAGATGAGGAGGCAACAGAATTTTTGGGAGAAGAAAGGGAATTTCTTGTACAACATGCCAAGGCCATTTTACAAGAATCTGATATTAATTACTTCATTTTTGGACACCGGCATTATGCCATTAAAATCTCATTAAATGGGAACAGTTCTTATATCAACCTTGGGGACTGGATTCAAAATGATACCTATGCTGTTTTTGATGGAGACAAGCTTGAATTGAAAACCTATGAAGAATAAATGGTCCATTTTACTTGTTTTCACCTTTTTGATGCTTGTTCAAAAGGGTGAATCCCAAACCTTTATTAAGGGAGATTTTAGTTGGATTCAGGTAGATCACATGAATCATATCTACGCTATTCATCAGCAAAATGAAATATCAAAACTAAATTCTAAAGGACAAACGTTAGCTTCTGCAAGCTTTAAGCTGCTCGGAACCTTAGATATATTGGATGTAACCAATCCCCTCAAACCGTTGTTGTATTTTAAAAATACCAACGTTTGCTTGATTACAGATAATACATTTTCAGAATTAACCCGCTATGACTTTAATAGGATGGATTTTAACCAGGTCAGCCTGTGTTGTCATTCTCAAGAAGATGGCGTGTGGTTTTACAATGGAACTGATCTCCAACTAAAACATATTAATAAGGATGGAAAGGTCATTCATGAGAGTCAATCCATAGCTTACTTGATCAACCAAAACAGTGCTGAGGATTTATCGCCAACCTATATGCGAGAATATGGTAACAACGTTTACATTAGTTTCCCATCAGTGGGAATAATGGTTTTCGACCAATATGGCAATTACGCAAAAACCATCTCTATTAAGGGTATAAAAACTTTTCATGTTTCTGGAAACGTTCTTTACTATGAAAAGGACGGTTCAATATTTCGCTACGATTTGGAAACATTCGAGCAAAAGGCAATAAATTTGCCCGAAGAATTGAAGGCTGAAAAGGTTCAAACAATGGCTTGGTCAAACGGTAAAGTTTACCTGTTGAAAGCCGAAGGCATTAAAATAGTAAAACCATAATTATGGATTTATTAAAAAGACTTGAAGAAATAGTAGCAAGAAGGCAAGAGGTCGAAAAAGAGCTGAGTGATCCTGAAGTCGTCAATGATATTCAAAGGTTTACTAAGCTAAACAAAGAATATAGTGAATTAGAGCCTTTGCAGGAAATGTATTATGAATACAAGGATTTATTAAGCAATATTGAAAACAACAAAGAAATTCTTAACGAGAATGGTCAAGAAGATGAATTGAAGGAAATGGCCAAACAGGAACTTGAAGATCTTGAAGCTCAGCGGGGGCCAATGGAGGATAAAATTAAGCAAATGCTTGTCCCGCCGGACCCTGCGGATGATAAAAATGCCATTGTGGAAATTAGAGCAGGTGCAGGAGGTGATGAAGCAAGTTTGTTTGCTGGAGACCTCTACAAGATGTATCAAAAATTCTGTGAAGAAATGGGCTGGAAAACCGAGCTCATTAATGCTACAGAAGGCTCAACAGGGGGGTTTAAGGAAATTATATTTAACGTTAAAGGAAAAAACGTTTATGGTACCTTAAAATATGAATCCGGGGTTCATCGCGTCCAAAGAGTTCCGGAGACCGAATCGCAGGGACGAGTTCATACCTCAGCAGCTTCCTTAGTGGTACTTCCGGAAGCAGAAGAAATTGATGTTGAAATCAAAGATGCTGACATTAGGCGGGATACTTTCTGTGCATCAGGCCCGGGCGGGCAATCAGTTAATACAACGTATTCCGCTGTTCGCCTAACCCACATTCCAACCGGCACAGTAGCTACTTGCCAGGATCAGAAATCACAGCTCAAGAATCATGATAAGGCTATGCAAGTACTTCGTTCCCGCATATATGAACAAGAGCTCCAAAAACAGATGGCGGAAATTTCTTCTCAACGCAAAACAATGGTTTCCACTGGAGATCGTTCTGCAAAGATCAGAACTTACAACTTCCCACAAAGCAGGGTTACTGATCACCGCGTTAACCATACCAGCTACAACCTGGATAGCATAATGGATGGAGATATTTATGAATTCATTGATGCCCTTAAAGTAGCTGAAAATGCAGAAAAGCTTAAGGAAGGCAAATTGGAGGAAGAGGAAGCTTCTTAAAGTAAGCTTTAAAGCATCTATTGGGGAGTTATTGAATTTATTAATTAGCTATCCAAGGTTAGGTTACTTCCAGTATTAGGTTTAGAAATTGTTGAACCTCAGTGACATTTTCCAGCTTATAACCTGCATAAGTCATTGAGCCATGATCTCCTACCAAAATACCCACTCCATTTCCTGCAATTTCAAATAAAGCATCTTCATCTGTAATGTCATCTCCTAAATAAAAAGGCAAATGAATGGCTTGGTTCAATCCAAGTTCATCCATAAGCCAATTCATTGCTTTCCCTTTATGCCATTCAATGTTGGGCTTAAATTCAAATACCTTTTTACCATGAGCTAATTTTAGCTGCGTTGATCCAATCGCAATTTCGTGGATGGTTTTTTTAAGCGCATGAACATCTTCCTTAGCTACATGGCGGTAATGGATGGCTATGGCGTACCGCTTTCTCTCAATCCAAGCATCTTTTGTTTGAATTTGATCTCTCAGTAAATGTTCAATACGATCAAGTTCAGGTAAAAGCTCCCTGCTATTTTCATATGCTTGATGCATCCTTCCAGGACCAGCTATTTCAAAGCCATGACTTCCTGCATAATAAATGTTATCAATACCTACCAATTGTTGCACATCAGTCAAGTCTCTGCCGCTTAATATACCTACGTAATAATGACTACTTAGCGCTTGTACTAAATATTTCGTTCTGTCATCTATTTTAGCCTCTGAAGGGTTGCTAACGATCGGGGTTAAAGTGCCATCATAATCAAAAAAGAATACAGGTTGGTATTTTTGAAGCTCGAAGGCTATGGTTTTAAATTGATTCAGGGCTGATGAGATATGATCGCGGCTCAATGGTTGCATCTGGGTATTATGAAAGTGGGCCATTGCGTTAAAGTTTTGAAGAACCATGTCAGCATTGGCATTTTTCAAATGTTGGTGATTATGATATCTGTCAATTCCAACGACCAATCCAAAATTGCCGTTTTTACCAGCTTTGATGCCTGATATCGCGTCCTCAAATATAATACATTCCTTAGGGGCTAGGTTTAATGCCTCAGCAGCCTTCAAAAATATGCCTGGTTCAGGCTTTCCTTTGATTGCTTGTTCTTCAGCTGTTTTACCATCTATAACTGTATGGGTTAAATTGATGAGCCCACTCACCTCTAAAATGAACCTGCAATTTTTACTTGAGGATACAATGGCGGTTTTTAAGCCCAAATTTCGCCATTTCATCAACTGGGTAACGGCATCCTCGTAAACATGGACCCCTTCTTCTTGAAGCAAAACTTGAAAAATTTGATTTTTCCGGTTGCCTAAGCCAAAAATGGTCTGCTGATCGATACTATCCTCAGGTTCACCATAAGGCAATTCCAGTCCGCGACTTTTCAGCAAGTTTCGAACCCCTTCATATCTCGGTTTTCCGTCTAAGTAAAATGGGTAATCCTTATCGATGTTAAATGGTTTGATGTTACCTTGATAAAGGGATTCGAAATACGCATCAAATAATTGCTTCCATGCTTTTGCATGAAGTGTGGCAGTTTGAGTGAGTACCCCGTCCAAATCCATTATGATCCCTTTATAATCTTTGATGTTAAGCTGGGGCATGGTTTGGCTTTATTTAAAGACTATTTAAAAAACTTAATTGAGCTAAAGATTTTTTGGTATTTGGGTATTTTATAAAAAAACACTAATTTACCAATCGTTAAATAAATCATGGTAAAGGGTCGTTGTGTTGAAGAGAAAAACATCATTAACCAACATTGATGAATTTAGATAGCCTTCAATTTAAAACTCGGTAGCTTTTAGAATCAGCAAAATAAATCAAACTGCAATTCACAATAAAGTGCTCTATGGGCAAATTAGTAATTGTTGCAAATAGATTACCCATCAAAATAAATGTAAATAAGGAAGGATTAGACTATCAATTTAGTGAGGGCGGATTGGCAAGCGGTTTAAGGTCTCTTAGCCAGACAGATGAGATGCTGTGGATCGGGTGGCCGGGTGTTAGCAAGTCCGAAGTTGGTAATAAAACGGAGGAAGTAAGGAGCTACTTGTCTGAAAATAACATGCAACCCATATTCCTTACCAAGAAAGATGTTAGAAACTACTACGAGGGCTTCAGTAATGAGACCATATGGCCGCTCTTTCACTATTTTATAGAAAATGCGAGGTATGAGACTGAATTTTGGAAAACTTATTATAAGGTCAATAAGGCTTTTTGCAGGGAAGTTTTAAAGCATTTAGAGCCCGATGATACCATATGGGTGCATGATTATCATTTGATGCTGCTTCCATTGATGCTTAGGAAGGAAATCCCGGAAGCTACCATCGGTTATTTTCTTCACATACCGTTCCCATCCTCCGAGGTTTACAGGCTTTTACCATGGCGTGAAGAATTGCTAAATGGTTTATTGGGCGCTGACCTCATCGGATTCCATACCTCAAATTACATGCGGCACTTCAGTAGTTCTGTTTATCGCTTGCTAGGAATTGAGTCTTATTTAGGAAGGTTCCAGGTAGATCCCAACAGGTTTGTGCAGGTCGATGCTTTCCCAATGGGCATTGACTTTAATAAATTCCATGAAGGAAGCCAAAATGACGAAATAAAAGAAGAAGCCAAAGTTTACCGATCTAAATTTGGTAACCGCTCATTGGTCTTATCTATGGACAGGCTTGACTATAGTAAAGGCATCCTGCAACGCCTAAAAGCCTTTGATACCCTTTTGGAGCGAAGACCTGCCTTCGAAAGTAAGATTTCCCTTATTCTGGTAGTTGTTCCTTCGCGGGGCGGGGTGGACGAATACCAGCAATTAAAAGAGGAGATCGATGAGATGGTGGGCTATATTAATGGAAAATACGGAGGTCTGGATTGGCTCCCCGTTCATTATTTTTACCGTTCGTTGTCTTTTCCAAGTTTGGTTTCGTTATACAGCATTGCAGATATTGCGCTGGTAACCCCTTTTAGGGATGGCATGAACCTCATTGCTAAAGAATTTATAGCAAGTAAAACCAACCAAAAGGGTGTTTTGATTTTAAGTGAAATGGCGGGTTCTTCATCTGAATTGTCAGAGGCCATTATTATAAATCCCAATGATATTATCCAAATGGCTAAAGCATTGGAACAAGCCATCGATATGCCAGAGAAAGAGCAAATCAGGCGCATCGATCTTATGCAAAAGAAGTTAAAGCGTTATAATATTGAGCATTGGGCCAACGACTTTATTGGTAAGCTTCAAAACTCAAAAACTTTCCAAAAAGGCCTTGATGAAAAGTACCTTAGTAAAGAGGAAGCAACTAAAATCAAAACCCATTATCAACGAAGCAATCGAAGGTTGATCATACTTGATTATGATGGTACACTGGTTCGTTTTACCGAAACACCTCAAAAAGCAAAGCCTGATAAAGCTATCATTAAGCTAATTAAGAGATTAACTGAAAATCCTGCTAACCAAGTAATATTAACCTCAGGAAGAGATCGGAAAACCATGCAGAATTGGTTTGGGCACCTCAAATTGGGGATGATCAGTGAACATGGTGCATGGATTAAAGACCCCGAAGGTGAATGGTATAGTGAAGAAAGCGGTGATACTGACTGGAAAAAGCGTATTCACCCCATTCTAAATGAATATACCATCAAAACACCAGGGTCATTTGTTGAAGAGAAAGATTTTTCTCTGGTGTGGCACTATCGGCAATCAGATGCTTGGCTGTCAGAAATCCGTACTCGTAATTTGAGCGACTCACTTGCCAGTGCCACTTCTAATATGGATCTCCAGGTGATAGAGGGCGACAAACTTATTGAGGTAAAGAATTTAGGCATCAATAAAGGAAAAGCCTTGAAAAAATGGATTGACATGGATTGGGATTTTATTTTGGCAATAGGTAATGATTGGACTGATGAATATGCCTTTAAAGTAATCCCTGAACATGGATATACCATTAAGTTAGGATTCCGGGAAACTTCAGTGGCTAAATACAATCTTAAATACCCGGAAGAAGTTAGGGCCTTATTAGAAAATTTGCTAAGCAGAAAATAATTTAGCCAGCGCAAAGTTGAACAAGGTACCTGTTTAATTGATTAATCGAAATTAGTTTAAGAGCTATCAATCGGTCTTGTTGTTTATTTGTTGCCAATTCCAAATTGGCAATGGGATCAATTACCTTTGGAAAAAAAATTATGAATTTTTACTCACCGCCACATTGGAAAGATTACGTCCTATTGGATACTGGTGATGGCGAAAAACTGGAAAAATTTGGCGATTACTGCATTATAAGGCCAGAGCCAGCAGCCAAATGGCCCAAGGGAAAATATAACAAAGAATGGCGGAATATAGCGAGTGCAAGATACATTGAAACCGGAACTCAATCAGGAAAATGGGACAAGGATCAATCTATGCCGAACGAATGGGGGATCAATTACCATTTTAGAGATATAAACCTCATCATGCGTTTAAAGCTTGGAAATTTTAAGAACATTGGAGTTTTTCCGGAACAAGCTGCCAATTGGGATTATGTATATCATCTTTTTACGAAGATGAATGTACAAAAGCCTCGCTTTCTTAACCTTTTTGCATACACTGGAGGAGCCTCTTTAGCTGCCAAAGCTGCTGGGGCGGATGTTTATCATGTAGATAGCCAACGAAACATGATCAATTGGGCCAAAGAAAATATGGAACTAAGCGGTTTGAGCGATATTAGATGGGTGGTGGAAGATGTAAGCAAGTTTGTTAAGCGGTCCATTAGAAAAGGCCGAACCTTTCATGGCATTATACTGGATCCCCCGATTTTTGGAAAAGGTCCGAACAATGAAAGTTGGAAGCTTAATGGTCAATTAAAGGAATTGTTAAAAGACGTTGTTCAATTATTAGTGCAAGACCAAAGTTTTTGCTTGCTGAATCTATACAGCAGAGAAGCGTCCGAGCAGGCAGTTTTTAAAACGATGAAGCAAATTGTTCCACAAAAGTATGGCATTAAAACAGGTCAATTGGGTTTGGAATCAAGAGCGGGTAAAAATTTGATCAACAGTTCTTTCGGAAGGTTTCACAAATTGTAATTGGCATTTATAGCCCAATCCAAAAAAATTTTATAGGTTACTTTTTTCTGATTGCTTGGTTTAAATTCGGAAAATTTGATTGATTTTTACTTACAATCAAACCTAACAGGTTGAGCCATTTTGTCTTGGACCTGAATTCTAAGGTAAAAACCTTAATTCACCATTTTATCAGCGCAATAGGAGCTGGCAAAAGCTTCCGGCTTGGCTTTAAATACAAATCCCATGCTTAGGATATAACCCATGGCTTCTCCAAGGGCAGAATTGGATTTGAAATAGGGGTTGGTGTTGATGTCGGCATGAACCTCGAGGTCTACATTGTAGGCATCCAATAGGTCACATAGGTCAAAAGCTGTTTCAATAGATTTGGAAACTTCTGTAAGCATGCGTTCTTTAATGGACATGGGCTGCCGGCTTTGTTCATTGCATATAAACATGAAACCGCCATGTTGCTCCCTTAGAAAAACAATAACCGTGGCAAACTCTATAACATCTCCTCTAACAATAGAGTCATCGCCAATGCAAACTTTTAGGCTGTAACCCTTGGAAGTCTCCCGTTTAATGGCGGATTCGACTTCTTCTTTAATTGGAACCCTAATGGGGTCTCCGTTGAACTTTTTCCACATAGTTAATTATTATTTAGATGTTGAAATGTTAACATGTTACTAAATTATCATTTGATACGTTACAGTTTTGATTTTTGCTTTTCAAATTATGCACATGGAATTGTGGATAAGTTATTAAAGCGTTAAAATACGGTTAATTTCCATAAAAGTTTGCCATCATTACTTTTGTGCTTTGAACAGCATTGATATAAGGCTTTAAATATACAACACAGCAAAAGTTTGAGAGTTTTAGCAAGAACTTAATGTAGGTCGTTTACTTATGAATAAAGGTTCTGATTACACGCGCTTTCTGATCCGAAGTATCATTCGGGGATTACTCTATTTTGGAGTAATCATTTTGATTTACTTCATATTCAAGCATTACATCGGAGATGATTGGAAAGCCTTATTAGAGCCTTTTACCTCAAAGCCCCTGTTAATGTACGGAATCTTTTTTGCCTCCGAAACTTTTTTTGGCATAATCCCACCTGAGTTTTTTATAATATGGGCGCTTCAGGCTGATTTGCTAATGTTCATTTTGCAAGTTGCCTTACTGGCAATTTTATCATTTACAGGCGGTTACATTGCTTATTTTGTAGGCAAAAAGCTTTACGGAACTCAGCTTTACCAAAAAATTTCAAGGAGCTATTGGGGTAAGTATGTAAGCTATTATAGAAGATGGGGCGGGGTTATTATTATTATTTCATGTTTAACACCCTTGCCTTATGCTACCATTAGTTTGATTAGTGGCGCCTTTGGTTTTCCCAACAAAAAATACTTTTGGTTTGCCTCTGTTCGATTCCTCCGGTTTGTTATTTATGGTTTCACTTTTTGGCACATGGGGTAAGCTTACAATTTAAATACGTACTTTAACCTGTAAGGCAATGGTTGTTTTAACTTATGGTCCAAACTCATTAACTCTTGGCAGAGGCTATTGCTATTGATCCTGTTCTACTTCGGTTCCTATGTATAAACTTAGGTATATTAACTTCCAAGGCCTGGCACCACTTGGATGGAAGCAGCTTGCATGAGCACACCACAAAGCCAAGCTGCATAAGTACCCACTGCATAACCCAAAACCGCTAATAGAACCCCAACTGGAGCTAAAGAAGGATGAAAAGCAGAGGCAACAATAGGAGCAGAGGCCGCACCTCCTACATTGGCCTGGCTCCCTACCGCTATGAAAAAGAAGGGTGCTTTGATCAATTTGGCGACCCCTAAAAGTAATGACACATGAATAAGCATCCAAATGAAACCAATTAGGAAAAAGCCAGGGTTTTCAAAGATAGCCAAAACGTTCATCTTCATGCCTATAGTGGCTACCAGGATATAAAGAAACACACTTCCCATCTTGGAAGCGCCTACACCCTCCAAGTCGCGGATTTTGGTAAATGAAAGGATTAACCCGCCTGTTGTAACGATCACAATTAACCAAAAGAATTTCGAGGTAAGGCTGAATCGCTCCAGAAAAGGAGCTGAACTTTTGATCCATGGAGCTATCAGATCGCCACCAAAATGCCCTATGGCTGTTAGTCCAAAACCTATGGCCATTAAATACATCAAATCTGGAAATGTTGCAATTTTGGCAATGCTCAGGTTGTAGTCCTCTATACGTTTTTTTACTGTATCAATGGCTGAGGAATCTGCTTTAAAAAATTTGTCAACTTTTGAGGAAATTCCGGCTCCATAAAGAAGAACAGCCATCCAAACATTGGCAACGATTACATCTACCGTGATCATGGCTGAGAATAAATTGCGGCCGGCACCAAATACTTCAAGCATGGCTGTTTGGTTGGCACCTCCACCAATCCAACTTCCTGCTACGGTTGATAAACCACGCCAAATAGCATCAGGCCCTTGACCGCTTAGTATTTCAGGATTAAAAAGCGATACTATCAAAATTGCAAGAGGCCCTCCTATAAGAATTCCGGTCGTGCCGGTAATGAACATGATCACAGCTTTAGAGCCTAACTTACGTACACCCGGCAGATCAATACTGAGGGTAAGTAAAACCAAACTTGCCGGCAATAGATACCTTGATGCAACAAAATATAAGTTGGATTCCTCACCGGATATTAAACCCAGTGAATTGAGAAGGGATGGTAGGAAATAACAAAGGAGGAGGGGCGGAACGTAAGTGTAAAACTTTTTGAAAAAAGGAATTTCACTGGAAGCGGTCTTAAAAATGAGGGCCAGTAAAACAATTAAAATTCCTAATACAATGGCATCATTTTCAATAATGGCTGCCTTGGCTATTTCATTTTCCATCCGTTATAAGGTTTGTTGAAACTTTAAATTGGGATCAAAAATGGCAAATAAAACAAAATTCCCATGATATAATGCAAGTAACTTTCAAAATATAATTGGATTGTCGCGGCTTTTTAGGCTGCTTATCTAATAATGAACTAATTCAGCCTTCACCCTCCATCCCTGCATCTTTAAGCAATCGCTCAATCCATTGCCGGTCATTCATGGTTTCATAAAACCGTAAAACCTCGGGTCGTAAGATGAGGTCCCTATTCTTAATGGAATACCGTAGAATGATGCCTTCCAGAGAGGTACAACGACTTAAAGCTACGTACAATTGGCCGGCAGCGAATGCACCATGGCCTAGATCTATGAAAACTTTGTCAAATGTAAGGCCTTGGCTTTTGTGGATTGTTACAGCCCAGGCCAATTTTAAAGGATATTGTGTAAAAGAACCAAGTACATTTTCCTGGATCCTGTTTTCTTCAGGATCGTATTCATATTTAATGTTTTCCCATATGGCCCGCTCTATTGTATGTTCCTGGCCGTCTCTGAGTTCAACCTTGATCATGTTGTCATCCATTTCCTTAACGGTAGCCAGGGTGCCATTCACCCATCTTCTGCCTGTTGTTTCCTCATCTGCTTGGTCTTCATTGCCACCACTATCATTTTTAATGAACATCACCTGAGCACCTTCTTTTAAACGGAGATTTTGATCGGTAGGCAAAGTTTTTAAGGGAAAATCACCTTCAATCGTTCCTTCAAATGTTTGCTCCTCACCGGCCAAAGACTCCAATCGATGGCGATTGGTGCTGTCGGCAATCTTTCGAGTGGTTGTTAGGGTGATGAAAAGATCATCTTCAGGGGGGTTGAAATAAGGATTTACTTGCTCATTTAATGCCAGGTGGTCTTCTCTGGAAGGTTTGCCATTCCTGATGTTGTTGAGCAAGTCAATGAACTGCTGGTCAGCTTGTCTATAAACTTTCTGAAGTTCAATGTTAACCAGGTTGAGTTCTTTAAATACCTGAGCTCCAAAGAAATAAGAAGTATTGTAAAATTGACTCAATATCTCCTTCTCTTCTCCTCTAACCACCGGTTCAAGTTGAAATAGATCACCTACCAACAACAACTGCTTTCCGCCAAAAGGGGCGTTGTTATAACCGGTAACCTGCCTTAAGATCCGGTCGATAGCATCCATAATGTCGGATCTTAGCATGGAAGCTTCATCAATAATGATGAGCTTGAGCTTTTTGATAAGGTTAATTTTGTTTTTACGCATTTTTAAGTCCCGAAGGCGCTTATCGCCCGGAAGCATTGGGCCAATGGGCAATTGAAAAAACGAATGTATGGTCTCACCTTTTATGTTGATGGCAGCAATGCCAGTGGGTGCTAATACAACATGGGGTTTTTCCAATTCTTGGCTGATAACCCGCAGAAAAGTACTTTTGCCGGTACCAGCTTTACCGGTTAAAAATAGCGATTCGCGGGTGTTCATGATCAGGTCATAGGCATATTTGAACTCAAGGTTGTTGAAGTCCAATTGAGCGGTGTTCTGAGTCATTATCAAATGAATTTAAATCCTAAAGGTATCATTCAAACAATAAAAAAGAAAACGGTGTCACTAATATCAGGGTTTGGGCTGAAATTGGCTTTGTGGTTTTTGTGAAACTTAGTGAATCTTAATTTTAAAAGCTGAATTGCTAATGGCAGGATGAACGTAAATCAGATGTTTAAAATGGATGATATCAGACGAATCCCAGGAGTAAATTTTTCTTAATTGACTTTTCTTTTATATTTTTGCACTTCTTCGTTAAATAGGTCCCGTGGCCGAGCGGCTAGGCAGAGGACTGCAAATCCTTGTACAGCGGTTCGAATCCGCTCGGGACCTCTGAAAATATCCAACCCCTTTTCTTAATGAAAGGGGTTTTTTTGAATGTTGATGGAAGATCAAGGCCATTGGATCAGTAACCTCCAAAGGCATAGCCAAATCCCAGTAATCCACCAAAAATAATTAGCAAGTGGTTTTAACATTCTGCATTTATTGAAGCAATTCCTGTAAACTGGGTAATCTGTGATAAAAGGGGGTAAGTGAGCTAAACAAAGAACCATTCAAAAGGTCTTCTCGCTTTATTTTAATTAAAAAAGATCGAGCTATGTACACGGTATAGAACTATGGCTGGACCATTTTAAAATTATACCAAATTACTCAAACAACCCGGTGTTAAAATTCTAAAACACTGTTTTAAAGCATGCAATATCCTTAATGGCAATCCTATGCAAGGATGGGAATGAAATTTGTTTTATTGCGAGCTAAATGCCAATTTTGATAATTAATTGATTAAATGGTACATGAGTAGGTTTTGGTTTTTATTATTGGCACTCTTACAGGTTGATATTTCAATAGCTCAACAAGACTTGAAGGACTATTTGGAAGCGGATGAGGCTGTTATTAAAAATGCTGTGTACAAAAAGGGCATTAAGAGCGTTACTTTTCATAAAAGTAATGTGCCCAATTCCTATCCATTTATAAAACTCGGAAAAGGAGAGCAGCTTACACTTTCTTTTGATGTTTTTAGTCATGAAATGAAAGATTACCAATACACCATTGAACATTGTGATTACCAATGGAAATCCAGTAATCTTTTAGCCAGCGATTACATTGAGGGCTCTCAATTAGGTTACATAGATCAGTATAAGCGATCTTTCAATACTTATCAAAAGTATATTAACTACACCCTCAAATTTCCTAATAATGAAATGAAGCCTGCAATTTCGGGCAATTACATTTTAAAAGTCTCAGAATCGGGCTATGAAGACAGTGTTATTTTAACCAGGAGGTTTATGGTAGTAGGCCAGAAGGTTCAAATAGAGGGCAATATTAAAGAACCAACGTTCGCAAGGTTCCGGGAAACTAAACAGGAAATTGATTTTTATGTGGACCATAGTAATATTAGCGTGGCAGACCCATTTAGGGAGATTAAAGTGGTGGTACGGCAAAATGGTAGATGGGATAACGCAATTATTGGCCTTCAACCCAACCAAATCCGAAACAAAGAATTGAATTTCAATTATGAAGAGGAGAATTTGTTCAACGGCTTAAATGAATTCAGAATTTTTGATACGAGGGCTACCAAGTACACCAGGAGGGGGGTGGCAAAAATATACTTGGATTCGCTCTATCAGGCAGTTTTAAGAACTGATGAAGATCGTTCTTACAAAAGCTTTCTCTCTTCAAAAGACATCAATGGTAACCGAATAATAGCTTATGAGGGTGGGCAAAACCCCGACAATCATGCTGATTACATGAATACGTATTTTAGGCTTAACAGTAACTATACCCCAAAAAAAGGAGAGGATATCTATATCTTTGGTGAATTGTCAGATTGGCAAACCAAGGAACGTTTTAAAATGGAATATTATGCCGGAAGTCGCCAATATGAAGCCAAAGTAAAGCTTAAGCAAGGCTATTACAATTACATGTACGTGGTGGAGGATCGGAATGGAACAATAAATGCGACCCTCCTTGAAGGCAACCATCAAGAAACAGAAAACGATTACCTGATTCTTGTTTATTACTATTCCCAGTACCTGGAATCTTATAAATTGGTGGGTGTTAAATCCATGAATTCAAAAGTGGATGAAAACTGAAAAGTAATTTTTAGATGATAGGAGTTGAATTACCCTTAAATTAAACTCAATAGGGTTGGTTAAAAGTGAATCTAATCAAACAACCCCTATTGTAGCATAAAAGGGTGATAATTACCTTGTAAAGTTCAAACCTTTGGTAGTTTCTGAAGCAATCAAAGAATCTTTTAATGCACTGGGAAAGATTATTGGAATGGTATCAATTGACCTCGAAGCAAAAATACCTTTACCATTGCTCAAGTTCGTGTAATCAGGGTTTTTTTGAACAATACCTGACGCGGGTTGATTAACTTCGAGGTAATTGTAAAGTTCTTCAGTACCTCCGGTAATAATTGCATTTATTTTAAGAGAATCTACAGGTCTTATAATGTCGGGATCTTTATTAAGGTTGGATTCTACTACATTGTAAAATTGCTTTGTCTTTACTTTTTTCTCAATCTCAGACCCAAAAGTTTGATTTAAACTGAATAACTTCCAATTTAATGTTTTCTCAGTTTTATCATTATTTGATCGATCAACGTTGTAATAATGCATTTGTAATTTCATGTCGTAAAAGAATGCATCTTCAGCGAGTTGTGGTACTATGAAATTAAATTCTGCACTGCCCAAAAAAGCATCTAAATTGGAAATAGAACGAACGATTGGTGTCCGAGCTTTGGTGATGGTCTCTTCATTTTCATTTTTAATTACCAACTGATAGCTTTTATTAGCATCTACTTGGAAACCATTAGGTGTTTTGTAAAGTATTTGTTCAGGATTGGCGAAGGTTCCACTTTCCTTATTCTTTAAAGTGTCTTTTTCCAAGATCCATTCATTGATGAGGTTGTTAGCTTCTGAATATTCATTGATCAGTACTTCAATGTTTTCTTGGTGATAGAGGGAATCTTGATCTTTGGCTACCTCTCGAGCACTTTTTCCATTGTTTAGAAAAGCTTTGTTTACTTTGATGTATTGATGATCCTGATTTTGGTCCAGTAATCCAAAAGCAATGGAAATTTGCTTCCAAGGCGCATTAACATCAAGGTCGGTTTCACAACTGCTAAAGAGCAGCATTGAGCAAACTAAATATGAAAGTACTTGTTTAATCATATACTAAAGATTCTCTACCAACAAATATAAAGTAATTATCCTGTTTTTAAGTGATGGTATTCTTTAGTTGACTTGAATTTTTGTTAATTTGTCTTTCTGACTACAACCCACCAAGTGAGTTGAGGAATTAAAACCATATTATCATATATTTGAGGGATGCGGAAAATTTAATTACTCGATTCAGCATAACTTTAACAGAAAATTAGAAACTATGAGTAGCCCTAAAAGAAGCTATAAGAAAATTACAACCCATGCCTTACAAGATATGAAAAACCGTGGAGAAAAGATCTCCATGCTTACGGCTTATGATTACACTTTTGCCAGGATTTTGGATGCTTCTGGTATTGATGTATTGCTGGTGGGTGATTCTGCTTCAAATGTAATGGCCGGTAATGAAACTACCTTACCCATCACGCTTGATCAAATGATCTATCATGCTTCGGCTGTTGTTAAGGGTAATGACAAAGCATTGGCCGTGGTTGATTTACCATTCGGCTCCTATCAAGGAAGTACGAGGGTAGCGCTGGAATCATCCATAAGGATCATGAAAGAGTCTGGTGCCCACGGTGTAAAACTGGAAGGCGGACAAGAAATTCAGGAGTCGGTTGAGCGCATTATTTCAGCGGGTATTCCTGTGCTTGGGCACTTAGGACTTACGCCCCAATCTATATACAAGTTCGGAACCTTTTCGGTAAGGGCAACTGAAGAAGAGGAGGCGAATAAGTTGATCAAGGATGCTAAGATTCTTGAGGAAGCAGGTTGCTTTGGAATTGTACTTGAAAAAATACCCGCTCAATTGGCCAAACAGGTAAGCGAGATGGTCAATATACCAACCATTGGAATTGGAGCTGGACCGGATGTGGATGGTCAGGTATTGGTCTTGCACGACTTGCTTGGGCTGAGTAAGGATTTCAATCCACGTTTTTTAAGGCGATATATGAACCTTTACGATGATATCATCGGTTCGGTACAAAATTACATTGAAGACATTAAAAACCAGGATTTCCCGAATCAAAATGAAAGTTATTGATCATAGCAGTTGTCTTACTAATTTCATTCAACATCACTACATTCCAAATAAAGCCATTTAAAACTGGTATTGAAAGTACTCAATATCCTTTTGGTAGATCTGTTCTATGATGGCTTTGCTCCTTTCTGAGTAGTAAGCCCGATAATTTTTATGACCGGATTTGTTCACGGTCGGCAATTTTAAATCCGGTAAACCTATTTGATGGCAAGCATATTGGAAATCTTGGTGAATGTTCTCGTACTTGCCAATAAAATCGACAAGCACATTATCCGATTTGTCGGATAAACGTTCTATTTGGTTAACCAATGGTCTTATTTCCTTATGGAAAGTTAGAAGGGATTCAGCGAATTCCTCAAAGCTTTCCATTTGTTTAATTTTCTGGTGTTTCGGATGGTCGGTGGTTTTCAAAATGTAAAAATACCTGGATACTTCACGATCCCATGGATTCCTCACAAAGCCAAATTTGAAATATTCATTAAAAATACTTTCAGGCAATTGTTGGGCAAGTTTTAGCGCACTTGAATGACCGCGAAAACAGCCGGAAAATATTTTGGGCTTTTTTCCCAAGTATTTAGGTAAAGCCAAATAGGGAGCAAGTCGATAAGGGCGGCTGTTATAAGGCTCTAAGGCAGCTTTAATGCTTTTGCCGGCTACCTTGGGTCCGTGGATAAAGATGAATCGTTTACTGTGGGAAAGGATCATGCGTTAATAAATTAGAAAATGGTTTATGCTTTTTAACTCAACTTCATTGGGGCTCAATATTAAACGCTAAATCTTAGGGATGTGATCTTGATTGATCCAAAGTGCAAAGATAGCTTTAATTCAGGCAATGTCAAGCAATAGGTGTTAGTACGTTTTATTATGACGGTTTTTTGTAATTTTCAGTTTTAAAAAAGAAATGGTCCATTCTAATTCAAACCAATTTGTTTTCTTTAGACAAACTGTTCCCAATGCGCTTGGTAAATTAAAAACGGATACCCAACCCAATTGGGGTTTGCTGAATCCTCAGGCTATGGTTGAGCATTTAGTTGGCTCCTGGCGTATATCCAATGGAAAATCGCAAGCCCAGCAAATTACCTCAGATGAGCAGGTTTCTGACTACCTTAAATTTTTATACAGCGAGGAGCCTTTTGAGCCAAATGTTAAGAACCCTATTATGCCCAAAGAGGAGCCACCTCCATTAAGAAAACCTGATTTAGAAAGTGCAAAAGCACAATTAAAACAGGAAATAGAGGATTTCTTTGTTTATCATGAAAACAACCCGGGAATTCAACCTGTGCATCCGGTATTTGGGCCTTTAGGCCAAGAAGGCTGGCTTATTTTCCAAAACAAGCACATGAAACACCATTTTAGGCAATTTGGAATATTAGATGAGATCGCTCCTTAACTTTTTTAGGCTCTAATAGGTAGTGTGAAGGTATCAACCAACAATAACTTTTAAGCTAATTGTTTCTGCTTTGACAGTATAGCGTCAGCAAAAGGCATCTAAGAACTTAAAAATCCCAAACGGGGTTTCTTTTCCGGTTTCGGATGTAGCGGCTAATATTGATAAGAAAAGCCAAGCTTAGGTAAATGAAAACTGGCGAACCAAAGGTTAAGAAAGTGAGGTAAATAAAGAAAAAACGAATGTGGGAAGTTGCAATGCCAAGGATCTCGCCAAAAAAAGCACATACCCCAAAAACCTTGATCTCTACAAATGCTTTCATTTTTTCAGCTAAGAACTTCATGGGTGAACTTTTTATTCATGTCAACCAAATGTAGTAAAAATCTCAGATTTACTAATGGGATTCGTCATGAAATTTTTCCAATGATGTCATGCTTAGTCTACTAAAATTGATCTATTAACAACTTGGTACCTATCCCGCAATTGAGACATTTTTGTTTATTACAATAGGCTTTTTTTAGGTATATCAACGCTTGTGAGTGATACGCGCTGTTATTTTTTAAACCCAAGCTTTCCCACTTTTTAAGGATCTGATTTTTTTCAGGCTTAATATGCTCCAAAAAAGAAAAAGCCCGGTCTTTCAGGTTTTGTTTGCCTTTAAGGTTGCCATAGTGAAAGAGAAACGGCACAATTGAATTGATAAGAATGTTCTCAATACCTTTTTGCCCCATGGCTTTGCGACTTTTGCTACTGCTTCTTTTGTCCAGTTGGTAGTGGGTATCCCAATACTCAGAAGCGTTAACTTTAAAAAGTGCTTTCAAAGGTTTGATTTCTTCATTTTCTACAACCTTAGAAAAGAGATGAGAAGATTCATGGAGTAGTTTGGCAAATTGAGCTATCCTGATGGGAGGAAAATTATTAGGTCTTAACCGTAGAAAATTCCACTCATGCTTTCCCATAGGTTGCAATCCGTATTTTTTTGCCAGAAAATCGTATTCTTGCTGAAGTTGATTGGGATAAGCATCGGTAAAAATGGTTTCAAGAAAACCGGCTTGGCCTAACAACAAGGCTTCTATTTGTTGAAGGTTGTTTTTATGTTTCAAAATCACCTTAAGAGGTGTAATGCTTGCTAATTTTTCAAAAGCATCTTGATTAACATTAAAACCGAAGTTTCTTGCTAACAATTGGTATAAAGTACTACGCCAATTGTTTTGATTATCTTGAAGTAATCGGTCCACTGTATGGCATTTTTGCTCAAGCCTTTCCACCAGTACTCTATTCAGCCATTGGTTGATATGAAATTCATCCACCTTGTGAATTTGATCTGCGCAAGGGATCCAAAGCTTATTTTCCATGAGTTTTTCATATTGATCCAAAAGCTTTGGAGGAAGAAAGGGTTGGAGCTCTAAAGTGGGTATATCGGGTACCTTGTTATCTGTTTGGTTTTTAAAATCATCGTGATAGGTTACATGTAGGACTACATTTTTATAGGCTGGATCCTGATCATGACCATGCTGTTTCCAATCGGAAGTTTTAATATGAATTTCTACATTTCCGGCCCACAAGGTATCATTGATCCTAATCCTGGCATTCTTAAAATCAGGGCCGGCATTAAAATTATGGTAACCTGGATGGTCAATTTCTACTTTTTGATGATCGGTTGTGTAAAGATAAGGTTGATTGAACAACCGGTATTTCCAAATAAAATGCAGAAGCGACTCATTCATGTAGCTCCATGTTTTGATTGGCCTTTTCAACAAATGGTTTCATCAGCAGTGCATATTCCCAGGCTTTTTTACCGACTGCTTCCTGAAAGTTATGCCCTTGTCCAGCATAAATCAGGCTTCTGCTTACATTCACCAATAAACCAACATCGTTGGTCATTCCAGCTTTGCTGATGGTTTCAATACTTCCCCCTTGCTTGCCAATACCCGGAACAAGGAAGAAGTGATGAGGGCATAGGCCTCGAATTTCTTGAAATTTTTCAGGCCTTGTAGCACCAATTACAAACATTCCATGATCAGGAGAAGCCCAATTTTGCCCTTTCTTAAGGATCAATTCGTACAAGTACTGATCGCCAACCCTCTGAAGTTGAAAATCTTCAGCGCCGTGGTTTGAAGTTAGCCCAAGAAGTATCACCCATTTATTTTTATATTCCAAAAATGGCTCAATGGAATCTTTGCCCATTAAAGGGTTAAGCGTAACAGCATCAAAATTGTAATTGTCAAAAAAAGTTTGGGCATACTTAGCTGCTGTATTACCTATATCACCTCTTTTGGCATCCGCTATAGTCATACAATCATCAGGCATGTAATCCAGCGTCTTTTCAAGGCTTTCCCATCCTCGAGGACCAAGGCTTTCGTAAAAGGCGATGTTAAGTTTATAAGCCACGCTATAAGCCTGGGTGGCATCTATAATGGCCTTATTGAATGTAAAAACGGGATCTCTTTCGTTCTTTAACTGGGGCGGGATTTGTTGAGGGTCAGTGTCTAAACCTACACATAAGTAGGAATGTTTACTTTGTATTTCAGAAACCAAAGCCTTTTTTTTCATAGAGCCTCTTGTTTAAAAGGAATTGCTGGGGTAGTGATGGTATTGCTTTGATGCAATTTCCGGTCTACGATAGACACCTTAAACCTGACAAATCCCTCATAATTTTCTTGAGGATAATAAAAATAAGGCCTGGGTGATATTTTTACCGAAAGGTCGCCTTTAATGGATTTGTTTTTACCATCGGGTGTAACGTAAGGAAATCGGTACTCAAAACCAATGGTATCTTCGGGATTCCACTTATCCCTTCTTACTTGCTGAAATTCACCATCGATACGTTCCTGATATTCCATAAAAAGGTTATTGGCGTACTTTCCTGTATCAAAAGGGGGCTCTGTTTGGGATTCCTTAAGGCCAAGATCTCCGTCACCATCTATGTAACTAATGGTCAATTTGATAACTGAATCTCTACCTTGAACATTTTTAATGACTTCGTGATCTTTGTATTCAATTTTAGGCTCATCGGGATAATTCTGGTTAGGTTCGCATGATAAGAAGAATACAAAGCAAGCACTTAAAATTAGTATATTAGAAGTAGACATCATACATGAACGAATTTAGCAATACGAAAGATAAAATTTTTTCTACTAAAAAAGAAAATTTCGAACAAACCGCATTGGAGCTATTCCATTACCAGGCGACCTTTAATCCGGTTTATCGATCCTTTATCAATCATTTAAACATTGATTCAACCACTATAACAAAAATTGTGCAAATACCATTTCTCCCCGTTGAGCTTTTTAAGCAGCATGTGATTAAAACAGGTGATTTTAAAGCTGAAAAAGTGTTTAAAAGCAGTGGAACCGCTTATCAACAACGTTCATTCCACCACGTCAAAGATAGTTCCTTATACCAGGAAAGCTATCTGAAGACTTTTGAAATGATTTTTGGCCCAGTTAAGAACCAAGCCATTTTAGCCTTATTACCTTCCTATCTTGAACAAGGCGAGGCCTCATTGGTGAATATGGTGGAAGGTTTGGTACAATCCTCCAGCTATCCGGAGAGTGGTTTTTTCCTGTATGATCATGATCTATTGTTAGAGACCATTGACAAACTAAAGTATAAAAATGCTAATGTCGTTCTATTTGGGGTTAGTTATGCCCTGCTGGATCTGGCTGAAAATTATCAACCCGATTTAAAGGATGTAGCTGTTATTGAAACCGGGGGCATGAAAGGTCGCCGTAAAGAAATGGTTCGGGAGGAGTTACATGACATGCTCAAGGAAAAATTCAATAAGTCCAGTATTCAATCTGAATATGGGATGACCGAAATGTTATCGCAAGCTTATGCCCTAAAGGATGGCGTTTTTAAAAGCCCACCATGGATGAAAGTTTTAGTAAGAGATCCCTATGATCCTTTTGATATCAGTGAAAAGGGTAGAGGTGCTATGAATATGGTGGACCTTGCCAATGTCCATTCCTGTTCCTTTTTGGCTACCCAGGATTTGGGGTATATTTATGAGGACGAAAGTTTTGAAGTTTTGGGCCGTTTTGACAATTCGGACATTAGGGGTTGTAATTTGATGGTAGGTTAAGGCTGCAACAAAGTGATTGATGCACAACCTTTCCATATTACTGGTTAACTTGAGAAGCCAAGCCTCTTTGGCTATTTCATCATTCAGGCCTAACTGCTGAAAATACATTTAAACCAATAATGCAGCAATTGGTCAAGGTGTAGTATAGAACTGAAAATTACCAATCTACCTTAAACAGATCACGTATTACCGTACAACCAATTTTGAAGAAGCTTGCTCTTCGTCCCCTAAAATTCCAATTATATATTGACCAGGTTCAAGATCGGTTATGTTGATACGGTTTGATTGATCATCCTTTATTTGGAAAGCCTTAACCTTGGTACCATTTAAATCGTATATATGGCCTTGGATTGTTTCATCACTGCTTAGTTCAACTTTTAAATTCGTGTAATCAGTAGCCGGATTGGGATAAAGGCTGATTATATCCTTTTCATTGGTTTGGTTTTTAACCAACTCGTCTTGCTTTTCATTTTGCCCAGCAATTGGGTTTAAAGAAGTAGACTGGAAAATACCCCTGCCATGTGTGGCAATGTAAAATTCAGGTCCACTCTTTTCCCATTTGGGATTAGGAATCACCTGTTTGATCATGTGGGTTGGTACACGTTGCATGCCTGTATTTTGTTCGGTCCATTGCACATTGTTAGCAGTTATGTCTTCTGTGGACCAAATGCCCAACTCTGTACCCAAAATTACGGTATCCTGGTCTTTGGCATGAAAAACGCCATCAAATACCGGCATTGATGGCAGATTGGAAGTAACATTTTGGAAATTAACATTTTGAGTAGAGTCCGTAAAATTATCAGTATAATAAACATGGTTCTGGGCGCCATAATTACCCAAAGTTACCAAAGCTGTGGATTTGTTATCGGGAGCAAAGGTAACACTGGTTACTACATGATTGAAATTGTAGGTTTCAAGTTCCAAGCCTTCTTCATCCGGGTCAAATTGATCATTGGCATTCTTTTCTGTGTAATGAACTTGTCGGATATTGTCGATTTTGATGATTTTATTAAATCCGCCAACCATAACTGTCTTTCCGTCATCACTTATATCAATACTTGTTGGCGTTAAATTGACGTCTGAAGCGATGCGATGCCAAGTAGGGGTTACCGAAAAATTGAGGGCATCTGTGGTAAGCCAAACTTCATCTTCAATGGCCATTATGAGTTTGGTTTGTTTAATATCCTGTACTTTAACCGTTTCTATTGGACCCAAAGCATGCGGTAGTTCAAAATCAAAAAAGATCCCATTATCGCTACGAACTTCAACCGTATCGCCTGGCAATTGGGATAAATCCTTTCTGGCTTGATAAGTACTTGTATTAATTTGATTGAAGTGCTCTTGATCATTATCATAAAGGGATTGTAGTCGGCTATTGTTAATTTCTATAGTTTGACCTTTCTTTAAAACAACAGAGGTATCAGCACTGTAAATTGTTGTATCAGCAGTTAAGGTATCATTGCCTTTTTCCCATAAGGCATAAGGCGTATTAAAAGGAAAAGTGTTTCTGTTGTAATTGTTTAATAAGTAGGTACTAAAAATGCCTTCTGAACTTCGCCCCCTGTCATTGGAACGTTGAATACCTTCATGATTGTCTCCAAAGGAGGCATATTGTTGTGTGAAAAAATAAACGGAAGGTCTAAGCCTGGAGATTTCTGAGTAAAAACCATCACCGCCAAAAATATCTGTTCCATCAGTTCCTTCCAATCCTTGTCTTTCTATCTTTAAAGTATTGTTGTCCTGCGTGCCACCAATAATTTGGCCATCTCGAGATGCTGCAAGGGCATAAAATTGCGTCACGTTATAGCCTTGGTTAAGCGGTTTATAAGTAGGTTGTTTTGATTGAAAATTGCTGGAAGCATAAATACCTCCATCGTTGCCAACATACATGCGAGGAGTTTCAGATTTGGTATCGAAGGTGATTTCATGATGATCCACGTGCATGTAAGTTGGGTTGGGGAATCGCTCATCATTGTCCGAAAATTCATTTCCAGAAGCTACTTGATTCCAAGTATTGTTTTCCCATCTCCAAAAGTCGACCCCTCCCAAGAAAACCCGCTTTTTGTTAAAGGGGTCCACTGCAATTACATTATCATAGGTTCCCTGCCCATTAAATGGATTGAATACGTTAGCACCCTGTCCAATGTTGTTCCATGATTCACCTTGATCCTTAGTTTGATAAACGCCCATCAAATCTCCGCTTCTATCGGAAATTGCAGCATATCCATAATCCGGATCTGATGGAGCTATGGCAAATTCAATACGGCCAATGTTACCTCCTGATGGAAAATTTTCTCCTTGAATCTGATCAAATGTATTACCCCCATCTGTTGACTTAAATCCATTGACGGCAGTGGCCAATAAAATAAATTGGCCATCGGCCGATATTTTAATGTCAAGAATTGATCGAAACCTCAAGGCATTGTTATCAGCATTATTCCAGGATTGGCCTCCATCATTGGATATTTTTAAACCTCCCGATGTACCAGCAAAGAGCCTTTGAGGGTTATTTGGATCGGCTGCAAGGTCACTTACGTTAGCCCAACCGTCATTTGAGTTAAATTTACGGGTTGGAATGGTGGATTCTAAATGCGTCCAGGATTCGCCCTTATCGGTGGATTTCCAGATGCCCATGCCTATATTTCCAGAACCCCCAATGGCGCCCCCTCCTGAAATATCGCTTTCACCTGTACCAAAATAAATATCGCCATTAGTTGCTTGGGTTATGCTTACAATGCACAGATTTGTAAAATCCCCGGAGTAGGATTTTCGATTCCAGGTAGTACCTCTATTGGTAGATTTCCAAAAACCACCCGAAACACCGCCTGCATATAAAACATCGGGGTCGTCCTTGTCAATAACAATAGCACGGGTTCTACCGCCAATGTTATCGGGCCCGAGGTTTTTCCATTTCATGCCTAATTGCCTTTTAGTGGCTGGCATTTTATTGGCTTCTTCGTAGGCTTTGCGTTTATCAGCAAATGATATCTGGTTGGTATAAGGGTTGGCCTTTAATTGATTAAGGTAGCGGGCAGCGCCTTTGAATGATTCAGACGTTGGTTTGAATGTATTTTCATTTACATCAGGATTGCTGTTGATTAAACTACTATTGAGCCAATAGCTACCACTAATAAAGAAAGCAACAGCTGCACCCGTTAGTAGCCCGATAATAATTTTTCGATTTAGCATAAGTACCTATTTTTATCTATCAAAAACCCTCCAAAACTATTAAATTATCTACAAAACAAAATATAGGAAATATTTACCATTGAATTGTTTCATTAATTTACAGGATAATGTAACCCGAAGTAAAAAAAGCCGCACCTATTGATGCGGCTTTTTATTTAATTACAACATATGGATTCACTCAAAAGCCATCACCTAACGATCAGTTTAGCTGTTCCTTGCGCTCCATCGCCTGAGACAGAGATTAGGTATTGACCAGGTTGAAGATCAGCCACATTGACCTTTTGTGTTCGCTCACCTGCTGTTGTTTGAGGTTCGATTTGGAAGGTTTTCACCCTTGAGCCACTTAAATCGTAGACGGCTCCACTTACGGTTGTTTGGTTGTTAAAATTCAACTTGACATTGGCATGTTGGGTAGCAGGATTGGGATAAAGTTGAAGCATATCTTGATCTGAACTTTTATTGTCAGCAAGTTCATCTTTATCTTCAGCTCCTGAGATGGGATTGAATGAGGAGGTTTGGAAAATACCTCTGCCATGGGTTCCAATATAAATTTCAGGTCCTGCATTTTCAAACTTAGGCGTTTCGATGATCTGCTCAATCATGTGCACAGGCACCCTTTGCATATTAGTGTTTTGTTCTTCCCATTCCACTGTGCTTGCTGTGATATCATCAGTACCCCAAACACCCAACTCCGTGCCTATTAAAACTGTGTCACTGTTCTTGGCATGGAATAAAGCATCGTAGACTGGCATAGCGGGTAGGTTGGCGGTAACGTTGGTAAAGTTTACATTTTGGGTAGAGTCCATAAAATTATCTGAATAGTATACGTGATCAGAAACTCCATAATTGCCTAATGTTACCAATGCTTTTGATTTGTTATTACGGGCAAAGGACACACCTGTTGTTACATTATTAAAGGTTCGGATCAAACTGAATTCAACACCTTCGGCACTTGGATTAAACTCGTCATTGGCGTTCTGGGCTGTGTAGTCAACTTGCCTTAAGCTATCGATCCTGATCACTTTGCCCTGTCCACGATCGTAGCCTCCTACTATAACGGACCTTCCGTCGTCACTAAAATCAATAGAGGTTGGTGTTCCTATACCCGTATTATCTGCTATGCGATGCCAGGTTGGCGTTTTCGTAAAGTTTAAAGCATCAGTGGTCAACCAAATTTCATCACTGATAGCCATAACAAATTTGCTTTGCTTAATGTCTTGAACCTTAACATTCTCAGAAACGCCTAAACCATTTGGTAGTACAAAATCAAAGAATATTCCATTCTCACTTCTAACTTCTACCGTATCACCTGGAAATTGAGATATATCCACTCGTGCCTGAAATCGATTGTTCCCCAATTCATTAAAATGCTCATCGTCATTGGCATACAAGTTAGCCAGTTCGGGATCCGGTTTTTTAACTTTTCCAGCTTTTAGGATTACTGAAGTATCAGAAGTAAAGACAATCGAATCAGTGGTAAGGGTATCGTTACCTTCTTCCCAAAGTGAAAAAGGTGTATTAAACGGATAAATCCGGTTAAAATTATTTCTTTGGTTGAAACCAAAATCAACAAAAATGTTATTGTCATCTAGTGGGGTATCAGGATCTAAGTATTTAGAGAACATTCCTTCCGGATTGTTTCCATTTTCATTAGATCTTTGTATACCACCGCCTTGAAAAGCTGCATGTTGATTCTCAAAAAAGAATACCGAGGGTTTTAGTGTTGAAATTTCTGCATAGAAACCATCACCGCTAAACAATTGTCTACCTTTACTTCCGCTAAATCCATCGGTTTCAATTTTAAGCGTATTATTGTCTTGGGTTCCGCCAACTATTACATTACCATTCGGTGACGGTTCGACCGTGTAAAATTGGGTAACATTGTATCTTTGGTTCATTGCTTGATAGGTAGGTTGTTTGGTCTGGTAATCAGAACTTGCAAAAATGCCACCATCATTTCCAATATACATTCTTGGTTCGGATGATTGGTTATCAAACGTAATGCCGTGGTGATCAACATGAAGATAAGCTGGATTGCGGAACTGATCATCATTGTCCAGGAATTCTCGCTGAGAAGCTATTTGGTTCCAACTACCATTTTCCCATCGCCAAAAATCGATGCCTCCTACAAATATTCTTTCTTTATCATTGGGATCTACAGCAATAACATTGTTATACATGCCTTGTCCATCGCCCTGGCTTCGAGCAAAAGGGTCAAAGGCTTCCGTTCCTCCTTGACCAATATTGTTCCAAGTATCTCCTTGATCCGTTGACTGATAAACACCTTCTAAAATTCCGCCGTTACCATTATTCCTGATAACAGAGGCATATACATAATTGTTATCAGATGGAGCAATGGCAAATTCTATTCGTCCAATTCCACTACCTGAAGGGAAATTTTGAGCATCAATTCTTTGGAAGCTATTACCGCCATCGGTTGACCTAAAACCAACAGTTCTGGTTGCAACCATTACCAATTGGCCGTTTTCGGAAATCTTGATGTCTAATACAACACTTCTGTTAAGGGTTCCTTCGCTCCAATTACTTGACCAAGTTTGACCACCATCTGTGGAAACTTTTAAGCCTCCATGAGTTCCGGCAAATATTTTTTGGGGGTTATTGGGATCAGCTGCAATATCACTGACATTGGACCAATCATCATTGGTGTTAAACTTTCGGGTAGGGATGGTGGCCTCAAGTTGCTCCCAATTTTCGCCTTTATCAGTAGATTTCCAGACGCCCATGCCTACATTACCAGTTCCCCCTCTTTCACCTTGTAAAAAACCAACTGTTAGGTCATGTTCACCTGTACCAAAATAAAGGTCACCATTAGAAGCCTGTGTCATGCTTACAACACATAAGTTGGTATAATTGCCTGAGTAAGGTTTTCTTTCCCATGTTCTACCTCTATTGGTTGATTTCCAAAAGCCACCAGAAACACCTCCGGCATAAAGGATGTTTGGATTTGATTGATCTACGACAATAGCCCTTGTCCTTCCACCAACATCATCCGGACCAAGGTTTTCCCATGTAATACCAAGTGGTTTTTTGGTCTCTGGCATTTGGTTGGCTTGTTCATGGGCTTTCATTACATCGCTAAAAGAAATTTTGTTGGTGTATGGGTTGGCTTTTAATTTGTGAAGGTAGCGTGCTGATTCATTGAATGATGCTTGCGCTTCCTCTTTTACCTTTTTTGATTGGGGGGTGGGAGCTTGTTCAATATTTGTTTTAAAAAATTGAGCACTCCAAATAAATAATCCTGTAGCTGTTAAAATAAATAGGCCACTAATAATTTTTCGATTAGTCATAATTACATTTTACTTATTCGACAATTTAGGATACTTTTTGTTCCGTTTTATTCGGGTATACGTGTCTTTCTGCCTTGTAAGATGAGCGGACAAGTGGCCCTGATTCTACATAATCAAAACCCATTTCCAGCCCAACTTCTTTGAAATGTTGAAAACGATGAGGGGGGACAAAATTTTCCACTTTTAAATGCATTTTGGTAGGGGACAAGTATTGGCCAATTGTTAATACATCAAGCCCTGAATCTCTTAAATCCCTCATGAGCTGGTAAACATCTTCATCTGTTTCGCCCAGACCAAGCATGAAGCCCGATTTGGTTCTGCATCCAGCGTCTTTGGTTCGCTTGATTTGCTCAAGGCTTCGGTAGTATTTAGCTTGAGGCCTTACTTTTCTGTATAAGGATTTAACCGTTTCCATGTTGTGAGAAATAACCTCAGGATTGGCATCGATCACTCGTTGTAATGCAGCCCAATCTGCTTTAAAATCGGGAATTAAAGTCTCAATGGTCGTTTCTGGACTCTGTCTTTTAATTTCTTTTATGGTGGTTGCCCAAACGTTAGAACCTTTGTCTGGCAATTCGTCCCGGTTAACTGAAGTAATCACAGAGTGATTGAGCTGCATTAAATTAACAGCTTCAGCTACCCGGTAGGGCTCTTCTTCATCAAGTTCCTGGGGTTTACCGGTTGCCACTGCACAAAAAGAGCAGGAGCGCGTGCATGTATTACCAAGTATCATGAAAGTAGCCGTTCCACGACCCCAACATTCGCCCATGTTGGGACAATTACCACTTTGACAAATGGTGTTCAGTTTATAATCGTTAACGATTTGCTTAACTTTCTGATAATTGCTTCCGGTAGGTAATTTTACCTTAAGCCAAGGTGGCTTGGTTCTTTTAGCTTTTTTTTGAACCGTATCCCTTTCTAATACATCTTCCTTCATTTGTTGTGATTTAATTTACCAACGGGTTCCAAAACTAAAACTTACGTAAAGATTTATAAAAAAATTTTTATTTTCTATGAACGCAAAATTGGGGACTTTTCTGGGAAAATAATCAACCATTAAACCAGTTTCCAGGGTTTTATAGTTTTTAGCATCCTGCCCCCAATCAAAGGTAAAGTTAGGCTTAATATGAATGCCCCAATTGATGGTGGATTTATCAAGCCCCATCAAAAAAGGTGCGCCCCCTTTTATCCTAGCTTGGTCCACATGCTTATCAGGTTGATACCTTTCAAATTCTGTTACGAGTCGGCCATTGTCTGAATCTTTCTGAATAATTTCAAGGAATACAGGCTTTATTAAACCAATGGTGGGTCCAAAACTGTAATTGAAACTAACCCTAACGCCCAGGGACTCATTTTTATCGGCAAGAATAAATTTGTGACCAATTCCGGGTTTTATGCCAATCAGAGCATTCTTCTTACCGTAAACATAAGGTTTGGCTTGGTCATATAGCGGATTAACAATTTTTGTTTCTTTGGGATGCTTCATTGAAAGCAATAAGTCAAAGTTGTACAGGAAAGATCGCTTAGCTGTTTGATGCTGACCGTATTGACCTGTTAAGCCCCATCCTTTAGCGTGCAACATGGCACCGCCTCTAATGGAATTTTTGTATAAGATCTCTGTATAATCTTCGTTTTCACCTTCTTGAGAAAAGGTCGAAAAGCTAAGCAATGCAATTATTAATGTAAATGCAAATGTTTTAAACCGGCTATTTCTCATTAACTTCGCTTAATTACTTCCTTTAACAAATATAGCTTTTTTTTGGTTTTAAAAAGTAGACGTGTAATATGAGCATATCAGCAGTTAAGTATCTTGGCAATTTAAGAACAGAAGCTAAGCACCTTAGGTCGGGAAATAAGTTTATTACAGATGCACCCATAGATAACAAAGGTAAGGGCGAAGCTTTTTCACCCACTGATTTAATGGCTACTTCATTGGCAACATGTATGCTAACCATCATGGGCATAACCTCCAATCATAACGATATACCTTTACAATCTGCCAATGTTGATGTAGAAAAAATTATGGGTAGCAATCCTCGAAAAGTGGACGTTATCCGGTTACATTTTGAGGTAGAAACCTCTGGAATTTCCGCTGATGAACAGCAAAAACTTGAAAAGGCTGCGAGGAACTGCCCTGTTGCTTTAAGTTTAAGGGAAGACCTTAAACAAGAGGTTACTTTTAATTTCCATTAAAGCTTGTATTAATACGCTGACAAAGTCGGTAATTTGAGGGGATAGTCCCAATAAACCTGACCTTCTGCATCCCCAATTTGTGATGATTCAAAGATTAGGATATTCTAAAAGTAGAATACCAGTTTACTTAATAAATTTAGTGCTTATATTTGAGTGGGAAGCGTGGTTTATACATTCGCCATTCTTAATAACCAATAACTGTGGGGATTGATGACCAACTTGGTATTTAGTAGCTATTTTATGGGATAGTTCTTTTTTTTGGATTACATCAATAAAAAAGGGCAATACTTGGTCAATGGAATTTAATTCCTTTTCAAATTTTTGAAGAACCCGTCTACTAATTAAGCATTTTGAAGAGTGCTTAAATATAACAACTGGATGAGTCTTTGAGGATTGATCAATTTCAACCAACTCCTCTTCTGATTCGATTGACTTCCAATTAACGTTTGGCTGTTGTTGTTTGCTCTTGCTTTTGAATATCATTAGTTCCAAATTGAGGGCATTGCTCTTTATTACAGGACTGAAACATTAAAGCACTAATAAACAAAGCAGCCAACGCTATATATTTTCGCATAACAAACGCTTTGCCGCAAATTTAGGATTTTTATAATTAAATCCAAACAGTCCTTAAATATCAGGCCATTTAACGCTTCAAAGGATCCCGGAAAATTGATTAATTTTGCCGTCTATGCAAGATCTTTCCCAAGCAGAAGAAAATTATCTTAAAACCATATTCCAGTTATCGGAAAAGTTGGATGACTATGTTTCAACCAATGCCATTTCCAATGGCCTTGAAACTACTGCAGCCTCAGTAACTGATATGCTCAAAAAGCTCTACGAAAAACAACTGATCAATTACGAGAAGTATAAAGGCGTATCTTTAACACAGGAAGGCAGGAAAATCGCCACGAGTCTTATTAGGAAGCACCGATTGTGGGAATATTTTTTAGTCGAAAAGCTGGAGTTTGAGTGGGATCAGGTACATGTGATAGCTGAACAATTAGAACACATTAAATCACCTGAAATGACCCTACGTTTGGATCGATTTTTAGGGCATCCCAAGTACGACCCGCATGGAGACCCAATTCCAGACAAGGAAGGAAATTACACTTACCGTTCTGAGATCTTATTGAAAGACTTAACCCAGCATCAGGAAGCGATTATTGTAGGCGTAAAAGATTCAGATGCCAAATTCCTCAAATTTCTGGATCAAATGAAAATTGTGCTTGGCAGCAGGATCGAAGTACTCAACCACTTTGATTTTGACGATTCATATCATATTAAAATCGATGATAACAAGGATTTGACTATATCCCATCAGGTTAGTAAGAACTTGTATGTGAAACCTATTTGACTGATGACTTTGGATATTAAACAGGGCTTACACCAATCCTACTGCTCTATCGATGCTTAAGCTGATTGTGCACGAGGCAAGATTTATTGGAATTTAATATAAAATTGCCCCCGCTTAAAAACAGATTGCTCAGGGGATTGAACCTTTAATCATCAATATTTGCGTTTTTCTTCTAAAAGATTAAGTACCGCTACCTCTTGGTATCCAGTTTCGATGAAGTACTTGTTTACGTAAACTCAAAATTCTTTCGAGTTGTTTAGATTAAAATTTTAGATTTGCCTAAAACTTATTTTTGGTTAAGGTAAAATTGCTGGTAAGTTTGGCCAGACGAATAGGTAATGTGATATGAATAGAATCCATTAAATGAAAATGCAGCGTTTTTTAATCTTTCTTATAGCTTTTTTTATAGCAGGCTGTGGCGGTTCAAAAAATAAGGAAACCACCAATGAACAACCTCTAATTGTAACGACTACTAACATTATAAAAGATGCACTTGAAAATATTGCAGGGAAGGAAGCGCAAGTAAAAAGCATCATGGGGCCCGGTGTTGACCCGCATGTTTATAAGGCTACGCAAGGCGATCTGGAGCTTCTAAGAAAAGCTGATATTGTTTTCTACAACGGCTTGCATTTGGAAGGAAAGATGGGCAGCATTCTTCAAAAGTTTTCACGTCAAAAACCTACCTACGCTTTGGCGGAGGCAGTTCCAAAAGATGCGTTAATGGGGGCTCCCAATTATGATTATACCCATGATCCGCATATTTGGTTTGATGTATCCCTTTGGCAGGAGGCCATTCAATATGCCTCAAAGCAACTTCAGCAATACGATACCACCAACGCTGAGGCCTATCAAACCAATACCAAAGATTATTTGAATAACCTCGATACGCTTCATCAATGGATCAGTAAAAAGATCAAAACCATACCCAAGCAACAAAGGGTGATGATCACAGCGCACGATGCTTTTGCGTATTTTGGTGAGGCTTATGACATCGAAGTACGCGGATTGCAAGGAATTTCTACCGTATCTGAATATGGCCTTAAGGATGTCAAGAATATGGTAGATTTTATTATGGCAAGGAAAATTCAAGCGGTTTTTGTTGAGAGTTCCGTTTCGGAAAGGGCCTTAAAAGCGGTTGTACAAGGTTGCCGGGAACAAGGACATCAAGTTGAAATCGGTGGCACTTTGTACTCGGATGCCCTTGGCAAAAAAGGAACTCAGCAAGGTACGTACATAGGCACCGTAAAATCTAACGTTAATACCATTGTAGATCATCTAAAATAAAAGGCCCATGATTCACCATGTTGAAGATCCGGTAATAGAAGTACACGATTTAACCGTAAGTTATTATAAAAAACCAGTGCTTTGGAATATAGATTTTACATTGCCAAAAGGTCAATTGGTCGGTATTGTGGGTCCAAATGGGTCCGGAAAGACTACATTGCTTAAAAGCATTATGGGTTTGGTAAGCAGTGATAGTGGGTTTACCAAGCTTTTTGATCAACCTTTGGCGCAAGTTCGCCAAAAAGTAAGTTATGTTCCTCAACGAGAAAGCGTGGATTGGGATTTTCCGGCCACTGTTTATGATGTGGCTTTAATGGGTAGGTACGGTAAGAAAAGTATTTTTAAAAGATTGTCAACAGAAGACAAGCAAAAGGCCCATGAGGCCCTTCAAAAGGTTGGTTTGGAGGAACTGAAAGACCGCCAGATCTCCCAACTTTCGGGGGGTCAGCAGCAGCGAGTATTTATAGCCCGGGCTTTAGCCCAAGAGGCGGATCTTTACATCATGGATGAGCCTTTTGCAGGGGTAGATGCTTCCACAGAAAATACCTTGGTCAATCTTTTCAAATCCATGCGGGATGAAGGCCGATCATTGGTAGTGGTACATCACGATCTTCAATCGGTGCAGGAATATTTTGACTGGTTGGTGCTGATTAATGCGCGTTTGGTTGCCTCGGGCCCCACGGAAATGGCATTCACTCCTGAATTGTTGAAAGCGGCTTATGGCGGAAAACTGACGATGCTTACCAAAGTAGGACAACGCTTATATGAACGCGAACAGCCGACCAGAGAAGAAACAAACGGTTAAGCAATGATCCAGAAGTTAATAGAATTCTTCGCTTTTACAGATCCAAATGTTAAGTACGTGGTTTTTGGGTCGCTATTGCTCGGCGCTAGTTCAGCAATTGTGGGATGTTTTGCATTTCTTAGAAAACGGGCGTTGGTAGGCGATGCTGTAGCTCATGCTGTATTGCCAGGTGTTGCTTTGGCATTTTTAGTTTTCCAGACCAAAGACCCTTTGGTGCTTTTAATAGGTGCGTTTTTAACAGGGTGGATGTCTTTATATGCCATTGATTGGATCTCAAATCATTCTAAAATAAAACCTGATGCGGCCATTGGTTTAGTACTGTCAGTATTTTTTGGGATTGGTATTGTGCTATTAACCTACATTCAAAAATCAGGGAATGCAAGCCAATCGGGTTTGGATGAATTTCTATTTGGAAGCGCTGCTTCTATGATCGGAGGAGATTTGATCACTTTTGCGGTTTTAAGCTTACTGATCATTGCAACTGTTGTTTTGTTCTTCAGACCATTTTCCTTGATAGCTTTTGACCCTCAACACGCCAAGGTTTTGGGTTTGAACGTGCCGCTTTATGAGTTCTTGTTAGCATCCCTTACGGTTTTAACCATAGCTTTGGGCATACAAGCGGTAGGAGTGGTTTTAATGGCAGCTTTGTTAATTACACCAGCTGCAGCGGCCCGGTTTTGGACACACTACTTGACGTATATGGTGGTCCTTGCCGCAGTGTTTGGAGCTTTATCGGCTCTCTTAGGTGCTTTTGTTTCTTATTCTGCTTCCGGGATGCCAACGGGGCCCTGGATTGTGATGATCGTTTCCATTATAGCCTTTGCTTCTTTATTATTTGCTCCCAAGTCAGGATTGCTGCCACGTTTTGTAAGGCAAAGAAAAAACAAACGGAAAAGGATTAAGGAAAATATTTTAAAGGCACTCTACCAGTTGGGTGAGGAAAATGGTACCACAGCCCAGCCTGGATCGGAAGAAGTTATTAAGCAATATCGGAGTTTTCGTAAGAATGAGTTGCGAAAAGGCCTGAAAAGATTGCAAAAAGAAAATCTGGTGAAAAAGACGAGTGATGGTTGGCAATTAAAAGAAAAAGGGTGGGCAGAAGGCCAACGCATTACAAGGCTGCATAGGCTTTGGGAGCTTTACTTAACGGAGTATATGAACATAGCTCCTGATCATGTTCATCATGATGCTGAGGGAATTGAGCATGTCATTACGCCCGAAATGGAAACCAAGTTGAAAGCGATGATGGATTACCCCGAGAAGGATCCGCATCAATCAGAAATTCCTTATGAAGGTGGGCAACCTAAATAATGCCTAAAATAGCATGGATTTCAATGTTTTAAAACAAGTTACCAGGAAATAATTTGATTTGAGTAATTCATACAAGGCTAAACAGGTTTCAAGTTTTGAAGTTAGGATTTCGGATTTTTAATGGTAATACTGAGTTTCATTTAATCGATGTGCAAAAGCCATAACCAAAAAATAAAGAAAAAAGTACCATGGACGCATTTTGGATTATATTGACAGGAAGTTTGGTAGCTGTGGCTTGCAGCACGTTAGGGAGCTTTCTGATTCTTCGTAAAATGGCCATGATTGGGGATGCTATATCACATGCTGTTTTACCCGGCATTGTGATTGCTTTCTTAATTTCAGGTTCCAGGGCCTCTCTGCCGATGCTGGTTGGAGCTGCGCTCGTTGGTTTGCTCACTACTTTTTTAATCGAAACTTTTCATAACAAAGCCAAGCTTCAAACGGATGCATCTATTGGCATCGCCTTTACCTGGCTCTTTGCATTGGGTATAATTTTGATCTCTGCATTTGCTGACCAGGTAGATTTGGACCAAGACTGCGTTTTATATGGCGAAATTGCTTATGTGCCTTTGGATTTGTGGGTGACCCAGAGTGGTACTAATCTTGGACCGCGTAATGTATGGATGGTAGGGAGTGCCTTACTTATTGTATCGGGAATTGTGTGGCAAGGTTATAAAGGTTTTTACCTAACTACATTTGATGATTCTTATGCCAAATCTCTGGGGCTCTCAACCCAGTTATGGCATTACCTTTTGATGGGATTGGTATCCTTAACGACCGTTGTCTCATTTGAGTCTGTTGGTGCCATCCTTGTGGTGGCTTTTTTAATCGGACCTGCCGCCACTGCTTATCTATTAACTGAGCGTTTTTCCAGTATGCTTTACCTTGCTGCAATGTCAGGTATTTTAGCTGCTATTGGCGGTTATTATATGGCCGCATGGCTCAACGTTTCTATCGCTGGTTCTATGGCTACCATTGTAGGACTTGAATTCTTACTGGCTTTTCTTTTCGGTCCCAACAATGGTTTGGTTTGGTATCGAGGCAGGTAGTAACTTTTTATATAATTTTATTTAAAGAAACCCGATAAGCGGTTTCCATAAAATTCTTACCAGATTTATTTTCTTGATAAACAGTTTTGAGGGCCTCACGAATATTATTGGATACATCACTGAAAATCGCATTATCAGCAATTTGTATGTTGTTTTGCATAAGGAAGGCAAAAACTCTTGCCATTCCACTATTAGCAATGAAATCAGGAATTACGCAAAATTGTTTGTCAGCATATTGAGCAATGGGGCCATAAAAGATTTCCTGATCCGCAAAAGGAACATTGGCGCCTGAACAAATCAACTCCAAACCTGCATTGTACAACCGTTGCAATTGATTGGTGGTAAGTAGCCGGGAAGCTGCTCCGGGAATTAAAACATCAGCTGGCAAGTCCCAAATTTGTTCATTTACAGTTTCGTAAGGTGTTACATATTCATGAGGTAACTGGTTTTGTTTTTTCAGTAAAAACAATTCTCTTACCTCTTCAAAACTTAATCCTTTTTCCTGAATAATACCGCCCCCGCTATCTATGATCCCTATGATTTGGGCACCTTGTTGTGCTAAATAAAAAGCCGCGGCGGAAGAGACATTGCCCCAGCCTTGAATAATGACTTTTTTATTTTCAATCGCTCCTCCATACAAGTCATAAAAATGTTTGACCGATTCAGCTACTCCATAACCCGTTATTAGGTCAGCAATTACGTATTTTCTTGAAGGTTCGGGGGTGTATCTTTCGCTGTGTACTTCTTTGGAAACGCCTTTTCTTAATTGTAGGATCTTGCGGTTTTTTTCCTGCTCATTAGGAAAAAAATGACCATTGAGGATGCCTTGCTGCGGATGCATAAGGCCATAAGCCTCAGTAATGGGGATGACTTCTTGGACTTCATCTATGTTGAGGTCACCCCCAGTTCCATAATATTCCCTTAATAATGGGGCAACTGCTCGAAACCAACGATCCAATACGCCCTTCTTCCTTGGATCCGAAGGGTCAAAATTAATGCCCGATTTTGCACCACCGATTGAGGGACCACAGTTGGCAAACTTGATCTCCATGGTTTTGGCCAGCGAGACCACTTCATTTTTATCGAGTCCTTTACGCATGCGAGTGCCTCCACCCGCAGCACCCCCTCTTAAAGAATTGATGACCACCCAACCTTCGGCCTCCGTTTCGGGATCTTTCCACTCAAATACAATTTCTGGTGCTTTATTTTCAAATTGCCTGAGCAATTCCTGCATTTCTGCCATTGTATGCCTTGTTTTATAAAGCTGCAAACCTAATAAAAGGATTTTAAAGTTTAGGGGAAGAGGCATTACTAAATCAAAGACACACTTATGTTATCACCTAAAAAATGAATTACTTAGGAAGGAGGAATATTTTAAGAGGGTAGATGGATTTTTAGCCTAAGACAATCCCATGCTTATTTAGATTGAGAAATTAAATGGTAGGCAAATTCATTTTTTACCTTGTCTAAAAGCTTAGTGATGACAAATAAGGGCTAATTTGATTAAAACAATTGCAATAAAAAAATGGAAAAGGTAGCCGAACTTTAAATCGACCACCTTATCCATTTGAAACTAACCCAAAATCTACAGTTGACAATTTCAATTTGCGAATCAACCAAGAAAATCCAACAAATATTTGAATGATCGTAATTTGACTTCACAAATAAGGATTTCCTAAGGCACCCGCTATTTAGCATGTACGCAATAGCTTAAAGTGCTTTTGCACTTATTTATGGCGTAAGCTAAATTAACTTGCTTCTTGCATGGTTCTTTCCCTGGCAATTGCAAATATCATTAAACCATAACCAGCTTTGGCAATTATATCTGCCATGCTGTAGCCTACTTGCAGAAATACTTCACCGCCAGATCCTCCAAGTCCGTAAAAAGGAGCCATGTACACGATGGGATAAAAACCCCATACAAAAACTGTTAATAAAAGAATGTTTCTGACCAAAATTCTTACTCTTCCTGATTCTTCTTTAGCTGTTCCCCAAATTTCCTGTACTAATTTCCAGAGAATGATAACAAAAAAGATGGAAGAAACCAATCCCCAAAACCCTCTTAAAGAAAATAGGGAAGTGTCCTGTCTGATTTCTCCGAAGTAACCCGTCAATAACATCAGTACTGCAGAAACAATCAAAACCGTGATTAAACGTCTGGCCTTGTCTTTAGCCATGTTCATGACAAGCACCAATTCTACCAGCAGTAATGGAACGGTTATGAGCCAATCCGCATACCGGTAAGCATCATTAAAAGGTTCACCGGATGGTGTGTACATACCGCCCTCAAGAACAAAGGCTCCCGACCATGAGTGGAGTATGCGGAAATAATGGTAAGCCGCAATACCCACTACAATCGCAGATGTCAACAAGGCTTTTTGGTAATGTTCGGCTACATGTTTTCTTCCAAAAAGGAAGAAGAGAAAAGAACCTAGAAATGCAGCAATGGTGAGGGACATCATGTTGTACACCAAGCTGTACTGTCCTACTGTTAAATCAGGTAATTCCATAGCTATTATTTTTGGTTTACTATTTTTAAACAGTTGATACTTCTTTGAGTTTAAAGAATTTTATAATGAAATTAAAAAATTGTTTTGGTGATTATAAAATTTTGGGTTCAGCGATATAACCTTTAAGGGTTTTTTTGATGAATAGAAGTAGGAATTAATATCCCATATTCCGCATAAATTATTATATTGGATAATGTTAAAAAGTTTACCAAGTCTAAATTATGCCTTTAAAAGTTTTATCTAATAAGCTTTTTATCAATTAAAAAATTACTCCCAAATTTCATTTTAAAATGTTGATTACATAAGCGGTGCTAATAGGACAATGCCACCAAACATAAGCAAGTAATGGAAGAAAAAAGCACAAACAAAACATTTGTAAAACAATTCTTTGACCAATTTGATTGGGGGATCGTTGGTTTTGATGAACAATTTCAACTAATTGATTGGAACTTGGCTATTACTAATAGCAGTAATGAGGCTATTGATGGGTTTCTGCAGACACCATTGACAGAACTTTTAAATCTTGATAAAGATACTTTTGCTTGTATTTCAAGAAATCTAAAAAATGGTCATTCCCAGAATCTTGAGGCTCATGTCCAGTTAGGAGCTATCAATAATTGGTACGAGGTAACACTTTACCCGTTTATGAAAGAAGAAAACTTTCAAGGGGGCTATTTAACTTTTGATGTCCAATTAGCTGAAAACAACGAATCAAATTTACTTAATTCAGACTCGTTTAGCCGGGCTTATGACCAAATCCAAGCGTCTATTCTAATTACAGATGGCTATTTAGATGAACCGGGGCCTTATATCGTTTATGTTAATCCTGCTTTTACCCATATTACCGGGTATAAAAAGGATGAAATTATTGGCAAAAACCTTCGCATACTTTATGGAGCCAAAACTGATAAAGATTCAATGGAGGATTTACGGTATAAATTAGCGCATGGTCAAAATTTTTCTGGAGAGGCTATTAATTACCGAAAAGATGGCTCTGAATTTATAATGCATTGGGAAATGACTCCGCTGAAAGATGACCTGGGAACCATCACTAATTACATTGCAGTGCAGAGAGACGTTACCCAAGAACAAAACCTTAAAGAATTACTTGAAGAAACCCAACAAATATTAAAAGCAGGAGGGTGGAGTTATCATATACAAACAGCAAGTAGTTCTTTTACCAAAGAGATATATGAGATCTATGGTATAGATTACAACGAGGAACTTGATAAAGAAAAAGCAATCGCTTATTACGATCCGGAGCACCAACCTATCATTCGAAAGGCTTTTGATGATCTGCTTCAAAAAGGGGAGCCTTTTGATAAGGAATTGAAATTCTGGCGATCCCAGAATGAAAGGCTTTGGGTGCGGGCCACTGGCAGGCCTTATTATAATCGGGATCAACTTTATAAAATCGGTGGAACATTACATGACATTACCAATGAAAAAGAATCCCAACTTGAAAGGGATTTACTTTTTAATAATATTACAGGATTAGTAGCAATTGTAGACAATGGCTATTTAGGACAGGTCAATTCTCGATGGATTCAGTTGTTGGGCTGGAGTGAGGAAGAGCTAAAAGCTGTTCCTTTAATCGAATTTGTACATTCTGAAGATCGTGAGCAAACAGAAGCAATGTTTACTAAACTTTATGAAAGCGGAGGTATTAGTTCATGTGAAAATCGTTTTCAATGTTTTGACGGTAATTATTGCTGGCTTTCTTGGAATGTAACAAAAGATCCGGAAAATGATTTAATCTATGCTTTAGTGAGGGATGTTCACGATAGTAGGGATATGGAAATGCAATTGAGAGAATCTGAAGAAACATTTCGTAACCTTGTGGAGCGTTCTTTTGTAGGCGTTTTTATGATTAAGAATTACCATGCAGAATATGTCAATCCAAAAATGACAGAAATTACCGGCTATTCCAGAGAGGAATTGTTATATGAATTCACGCCATTGGATACCATTCACCCGGAAGATTATAATTTAGTTAAGCAAAAAATAAAAGCCCGCTTAACAGGAGAGGAACATACTTTACAGTATGAATTCCGCATCGTTACCAAATATGGTTACACCAGAAATGTTGAAGTATTTAGTTCCAGGTTTCTTCAAAGGGGGGAGCCTATTATTATAGGTTCTATGCTGGATATTACTGAGCGAAAGCAAGCTGAAGAGCAATTATTGGAACATAAGCATTTTATCGAGAAGATTACTTTAACCTCGCCCAATTTGATTAGCGTGGTTGATTATCAAAAAGGTGAGTATGTGTATGGTAATAATAGAACCTTGGACTTTATTGGATATTCCTTTGAGGAAATCAATCAATTCGATAATTTAATTATAGACCTTTTGCATCCGGATGATGTTGATCAAGCCAACCAAATAGTCCACAAAAACTCAGAACTTAAAGATGGAGCTACTAATTCCATTGAGTTTAGATTGAAGGCCAAAAATGGAGAATACAGGTGGTTTTCAAGCTTGGATACTCCGTTTAAAAGAGATGAAAAGGGCAATGTAGTTCAGGTATTAAGTACAGTCCAGGATATTACAGAGCAAAAAGAAGCCCAGCAAGAAATTATAGAAAAACAAAAGTTTATAGAGGGTATTGCCCAAAATTCACCCAATACCATTTATTTATACAATTTAAAGGAAGAAAAGGGTGTTTATACAAACAATTATATTATTTCCAAGCTTGGGCATTCCTGGAATGAAATTGACAAGCTTCCGAATGGCATAATGGATCTCATTCATCCGGATGATAGGCAATCCGTTCAAAAGGTTAAAGAAAAAGTGAAAGCTTCAAATGACGGTGAGGTTATAGATAACGAATACCGAATCCAGGACAAAAATGGTAAATGGCGCTGGCTTTTCAACCGTGACACCATTTTTAGTAGAGATGAAAAAGGCAGGGTAACAGAAACCATTGGTATAGTTCACGATATAACAGAAAGAAAAAATGCAGAAGAATCTCTCAAACGAAATGAGGCGCTTTTTCGTCAATTGTTCCAGAATGCACCTGTGGGTATTGTGATACTGGATGAGGCTTATGTTATCCAAAATACAAATGAAGGATTTCGTGAAATATTTGAATATACAGCTTATGAAGCTATTGGAGAGCAGCTTAATAACCTAATTGTTCCTGAATATTGTAAAGAAGAAGCAGGAACAATATCAAGGCAAACTATGATGGGCGAAACCCAACAAATGGAAACTGTTAGGATGGACAAACATGGAAATTATGTGCCTGTATTCCTATATGGGGTGCCCGTATTTTTTGAGGGTAAAACAATTAACATTTTCGGAATTTATGTGGATATTTCAGAAAGAAAGCAAGTAGAACAAGACCTTAAAAAGCAAACGAATGAATTATTGCGTTCTAATGCTGAATTAGAGCAGTTTGCCTACGTTACCTCCCACAACCTTCGTTCACCGGTAGTGAACCTCCAAAGCTTGGTAGGGTTTTTTGATGATAGTGACCTTGACAATGATGAAAACAAATTTGTGTTCAATAAAATCAATAAATCAGTTGAACAATTAAATGACACTCTGAATGATTTGGTGGAAATTGTAGGGAAGAAAAAAGAGCTGAGCCGGCCTAAGGAAAAAATCCAATTTCAGGAGATGATGGAAAAAGTGAAGAATTCCCTTGAACACGAAATCGACCAGTACAATGCTCAAATAACAGTTGACTTTTCTGGGGCTCCTCAAATTTACTATTTACGAAGTTTTTTGGAAAGTATTTTACAAAACCTTTTATCCAATGCCTTAAAATATTCTTCGCCAGATCGTAAGCCTGTGATCACCATAAATACTATCCGTAAAAATGGCTATGTATTACTGACCTTTAGCGATAATGGTAGAGGAATCGACTTGGAAAAACATCGTGAAAAACTATTTAGCCTTTATAAGCGGTTCCACATGGATAAAACTGGAAAAGGAATGGGGTTGTACCTCCTTAAATCTCAAGTAGAATCTTTAGGAGGTGAGGTTAATATTGATAGTAAAGTAGATATGGGAACCACGTTCTACTTGTATTTGAAAAACTTTTATACAAAGGGATAGGCAATTATAGGATTTATTTATCGTAAAAAGTAGCTTAAACCATCAAAATTAAACCCCTAATACTGCCAATGTGTGGATGGCTACTTAAATTCTGTAAGACCCTGCTTGCAAGCCTAAATCATACCCCGAAACTTGAGCTAAACAACAAATTAAAGGACAGGATGGCTTGAATCCTAAAAAATTTTCTTCGAGTTATTTCCAATTTATTTAGAAGCTCGTTTTCCATAGTCAAGTCTCTAATAACCCGTTGGGCATCCTTAAGGCGACTCTCTGAAGGATTCTTTTTAAAACCGTTCTCTCCATCCTTGAGAAAAACCTCTCGCTATTTCTCTATCTCATGGACAGCAACACCTTCACGTCTTGCGATCTCATCTATTATACCCTCTCTAAGAACTTCTAAAACAATATTGGCCTTAACTTGGCACTTTTGCGTTTGGGTGGTCGTTTTTTTTACTTTCATTTGTCATAATAAGAGCAATTTAAGGTTTTAATTTAAGACTAAAAATTGCTCACATTAAATTAAGGGCAACACAAAAGATACTTTTGCTTGTATTTCAAGAAATCTAAAAAATGGTCATTTCCAGAATCTTGAGGCGCATGTCCAGTTAGGAGCTATCAATAATTGGTACGAGGTAACACTTTACCCGTTTATGAAAGAAGAAAACTTTCAAGGGGGCTATTTAACTTTTGATGTCCAATTAGCTGAAAACAACGAATCAAATTTACTTAATTCAGACTCGTTTAGCCGGTCTTAGGACCAAATCCTCATATCCAGGATTCAGGTTAATTTTGACCCGGTTTTTAGGATAATGGTGCAATTGGGCAATGGCGTTAAAATTTACAAGGAATTGCCGGTTAATTCGAAAAAACTGGTGCGGTTTTAGCCTTTTCAATCTCAATTGTTACCGGAGCATCCTGGGACCAACGTTAAATCATTAATCCGTTTCCCTACGTTGCCCAATAAGGTGGTTTGTCCAGTATTTTTATCTACTTGGTAGAAATTGGATCCTCCGGTTGCATCATCAGTAGCAACCAAATATCCATTGGGTAAGAATTCTAGCCCCGTGGCCTGAATATTGTTAAGCCAAGCAGGTTTTCCAATTTTAGTGGCATTGAAGTTATTTAGATCAATGGAATAAAAACCTGATTTGGTAAGTAAAAAAAGGTTGTTATTGCTATCAAAAGCTATGTCGCCTCCCCCGTTCAAATTCTGGGATGTATTCAAGGGATGCTTGGTACTCACCTTCCCGTTATTGGGGTTTAGGGTGTAAATTTTGTTTTGGTTGGTCATAGCATATATGGCGCCATTGGAATCAACCGCCATTTTATTGAACATCAGGTTCGTACCAGTAGTATTGATCACTTGATGCTTCATGCTATCAATGTCGTAATAGGCTACACGATGAGGGGCGGTAACTTCTACATAGTAAATTCTATTCAAACCGGGATGAAAAGCTGTGGCCCCGGAACCAAACTGAATGTTGGGCGTTACAGGTGTATTGCTTCCATTGTTTTGGTCAAGCTTGTAAAAACCTTTCCCGTTTTTGTATCCTACGCCATACAACTTATCGATTGTATCGCATCTCATTTGTGCTGTTTTTCCGCATAAACCGGCTACATCAAAAGCATCGGCATCTGGGTAATTGGTGAATTGGGCCGGGTCCGTCTTATCAATGATTTTGACGTATCGGTAAGCATTTGAACCAAGGTTAAAAACAGTTTTATGAATATCCTGGGAACGCGTTCGGGTGTTGTTGGCAACGCCAAGCAATTTCCAATTATTGAGGTCATTACTTGCATAAATATCCGCTTGCTCTAATGGGTAACTGCTACTTGAATTGGTGCGTTCATAAATGGTGAGCTGTTCTGTTACAGGTTGATCAAACTCTAAAACCACTCGGCTCTCCTGGATCGTGGAATCCGGAAAGCCTAGACTGAAAAAATCTTTATCAGGAGGACCTACTATATGGCCTGGGTTGGATCGGCTCGAGGCAATGGCATTGCCGGTTTGCGTTTTACCTTGTTGGTAGCTAATTACGCTGGAAGCATTATTTTCGCAAGGGCAGGGAGTTTGGTTGTTGGCTTGGGAATCCACAAGGTTGTTATTTACAAAAATGCGTGCTGTTTCTTGGCCTCCATCGGTATTAAAATAGGTCTCCTGGTTTGCACTTAATATTTTGCTTCCACTTTGGGAGGAATTGTATACATCCCAGGTAAAATTAACTTGATAATCGTTGGGATTGTTAACACGCCAGAACCCATTACAGATAGAAGTTAAATTAAGATTGTTATTGTTGCCGGATTGAGCAGGCATGTTGCCTCTCCAAATCGCAAGATCGGTGATCGTAATGCCAAGGTTTCCGATTGTAGTGGAGCTTCCATTGGCAGTATCCAATTCATACAAATAGGACCTGTTATCAGTTGCATACAATTTACCTTTGCTTGTAAATACCAATCCGGTTGGTTCATGATTGCTCAACCAGGATGGTGTTCCAAGATGAGTGGCTATCAGGTTATTCCTATTAACTTTGTATAAGCCATTTCTATTAAGGACATAAAGCTGCCAATTAGCGTCAAAAGCCAGATCCCCATTTTTGTTGTTGTTCAAACCCTGCACATTGCCTACCGTTTGTATTTGTCCGGTAGCTGTGTTAAAACGAGCAAGTTTATTGCTGTTATTCATTACATACACTTTTCCACTGGAATCCGAATCCATTTTATTGATGGAATCAAATTGTGCATTTGCATTTAACTTTATGGCTATGTTCCAGAAAAAACTAAAGTAACCAATTTTGGGTTTTACTGCAGTTTTAGAATAATAAATGGCGTTTTTGCTTGAATCAGCCCCTATGGCATCGGCATCATGCTTGATGGCATTGTTTGTGACGTTGTTAATGGAGGCTGTGTTCAGGTCTAAATTATAAAGTTTTTTGGAAATGCCATCAACCGCAAAAACGGAGTCAGCATGATTAATTTGTGGATTACTGAGTTCCTGGCCAGTAACTGGCAAAGCGTAAACTAATATGATTATTCTAAATAAAATATTTATGTTACGGCTATGCATATTATCTTTTTATTTTCAAGGTACAAACAAAATTAATTTAACAAATTTCTACGTGTTAATTCGATTAATTGGGATTTTGAATGGTTAAAGGAAGGAAAAAAATTGCTGGATAAAAATTACCGTAAAAACCCTAAGCAAATCCAATAAAATCTTAAGCCCTGAATATTGTTTTAAATACTTGATATACAGAATATTACATATGTTTAGGTTAGTACATTGAAGGCACTGGTGCTTGAACACCTATTCATCTATAAACAGTGGCTAATTTAGCTTTCTGTAAAAGGATTTCATCGAATTGTTTTAGATTGATAGTTAACGCATTGTATCTTCGAATAACAGTTTACAATAAAATGCATTAGGTTATGCATATATTTCGGTGTGTTTGGTTGTTGTTTTTAATTAGTATGCCTCTTTGTCTTTTAGCACAAAAAGGCCCTGGAGGTGTTGAAAATACAGATGGAACGACTGATTTGCGATTGTGGCTTGAACCTAACACAGGGGTCACTCAAAATGGGAGTAACGTATCCCAATGGGCGGACCAATCGGGTTATGACAATCATATTGACCAAGGAAATTCGGGCAATCAGCCAGAATATCTGCCCAATACTTTGAATGGCCATCCTGTTATCAGATTTGATCAAACCAATAATGAATGGCTTGAAAGCAGCGGGTTTAACAGTAAGATTGAATCAAATTTTGCCATGGTATTTGTAGTTAAGCAAAACGGTAATTTAACCGATTATTCCTCCATCTTTTCCAGCAGTGACGCTAATAGTACAAAACCCAATAAAGAAAACATTCAAGTTTCTGCGGATAACCAAAACCCCCCAGATTCTCTAATAATATTAGGTGCAAGTGAACGTGTTACCATTAGTGATTTAGGGGATTATGCCAATTACTCCATTTTATTTATTAGAAGAACAACAGTCCCATCTGATGCCCTGCACTTCTACCGGAATGGAAGTAACATAAAAGGCGTAGGCATTGGCAGTGACTTAATGAGGAGGTACGAGTTGTTCAGGTTTGGAAGAAACCGCAGTACCAATCAGCGTTACTTCGATGGGGATTTGGTGGAATCCGCAATATTTTATGATGATATCAACAATGCTGAAAGGATCAATCTGGAAAATTACCTAAGTGGCAAGTATAATATATCCATAAGCAGTGACAAGTATACTGAACAATCCGGTTACAAGCATCAAATTGCTGGTATTGGGAGGGCCAATAATCAGAGCCAAAAAAATACAAGTGCGAATTCAGGTGGGTTTGTTATGGAAGCGATCAACTCCACCCTGGATATAAACAATGAGTTTATCCATGTTGGTCATGACAACGCTTCTGGTACCACTATTTCAGACTTGCCAAATGGCGTAAAAAGCAGGTGGAAGCGGGAATGGTATAAGGAAAAAAATGCCAATAGCAATGGGGTAGACCTTACCATTACCTTTGATTTTGAGGATGCTGGGTTTTCAGAAGGGCCTTCCGGCAATGCAAGTGATTATACGCTTTTGTTCCGCAATAGTACTTCCAACCAATTTACAGAAGTCTCTGTTAATAGCAAAAGTTTTATCGGTGATAACCGCGTTGAGTTTGATGTTTCGGGTAATAACCTCCAAAATGGTTATTATACATTGGGTACCAAAGATGACAACAACAGTCCATTACCGGTTGAATTGTTGAGTTTTAGTGGAAGTAAACATAAACAACACGTTGACTTGAAATGGACCACCGCATCAGAGAAAAACAACAGCCATTTTGTTATAGAAAAATCTTCAAACGGTGAACACTTTGAGAAATTAGGATCGGTAAGCGGACAGGGTAATTCCCTGAATGAAACCCATTATCAATACAAGGATGAGAACCCTCATGCAGGTACCAATTATTACCGGCTTCAACAAGTGGACTTTGATGGCAGTCATGAATATTCAAAAATTATTGCCATTGATTATCAGAAAACAATAACCCCGGAGATTACGCTCTTGACCAATCCTGTAAAGGAAAGTTTGAATTTTAAAATAGATCAACAAACTGCATTAACAAAAGCCCAAATCTATAACCTGAATGGAAGAGAGTTGAGCGTTGTTAGTTTAGATCCAGAGGCTACCCATTCGATTGACGTGAATAGCCTTGAATCAGGTAGTTATATTTTAAGGGTTACCACTCGAAGAGGAGCAATGTTTCATAAAAAGTTCATAAAGCAATAGAATTGGCGGATTTGATCACCAAGCCTGTAAGTAATTGTCAGGCGTTCGGGTACAACTTATAAGGATTGTTTAGCGAATAACGTTAATACCTAAGCTCATGATCAATTATAAGATTTTCACCAATCATCAATTGATCGAAACGACCTTTCACAACTACTTTCCAAACCCAGTAAATAAGATATAAATTAAAACTATTACAAGGCCGATCCACCTTGGACTCTTGTTGATCAAGGTCAATAATAAAACGATGAAGACAAAGGCAATAATAAATTGAACAAGTTTGGCAATTCGTCTTTGGTTTTTGAACAAACCAATGTTTTAAACTGAAGAGGCATTCCGATATCATTGGCCCAATGCGCTGTTTCCATGGTCAATCGGAAGCAATTTTCCTCACCACGGAGGTATCATGGGAATCTTCTGTTGCTCCATCTAAACTAAGGGAGATGGCTTTGACGCCTAAATCTTTAAAGCGTTTGATACTTTCGTAACCAAGCGCATAAGTACCGCTTGGCGATATAGAAACTGGAATACCCTCCTGGATGGCATCTGCTAAAATTTGGAAAAAATCCGGCCGTTTAAGCGGGTCGCCTCTGGTAATGTTGAGATGAGGGTAAGGTTGGCCGAAACCTTTGATTTGTTCAATTAATTGCTGGCATTCATGATAAGTCAGTTCTAAGGGATTTCGCTCTTTAATAGCCTCGGCCCGGCAATGCTTGCAAGCTAATTGACAGCTTCGGGTTAATTCCCAATAGATAAACCAGGGTTTCTTTTGATATAGGAAGTGGGTCATAGGAATTATTTGTTAAATGGCTTTAGCAAAAAAAGCGTTGCGATTGCTTTTAAAAAATGATGGTGATCCTATCAAGGTTTAATAGCCTAATTAAGGTTAAATTCCCATTAGAACAAGAATTCCGGGTTGTCAAACCTATAAGGTGAACTTTTGATGATAGGGAGTTAAAAGGTTATTGAATACTTGAATATTTAAATCACAGAATTGGCAATCCAGGGCAATTCTACGAAGAAAGAAAGCTTATGATTTTTATCATAGGATAGATTTTTAGAAACAGTCACCTTTGGAGGAAATAATAAAGCAAACCATTCATTAAAAATTTATACACTATGGTATTAAAAATTATTCCTTTTATAGCAATCATGGCCTCTTTTGTTTTATCCGCTTGCAGCAGCGGTAATAATGAGGGCCAAAAATCAGGAACAGCTCAACAAGAAAAAAACAACCAATCTGAAAAGGAAAACTCCGGTTTAGCCAATGTAAAAGATGACGAATCCCAGCGAAACGTCCTTCAGATCACTTTAGCCTCCGATGCCCATGGTACATTAGCAAAGGCCGTTCAAGCTGCTGAGCTTGAGAATGCACTTTCCAACCCAGGACCCTTTACAGTTTTTGCTCCTACGGATGAAGCATTTCAGAAAGTGCCTGAAAAAGGCTTAAAATCTTTGATGAAGCCCGAAAACAAAAAAAAATTGGCTGATCTTTTACAAAGGCATGTTGCTCCAGTGGGCCATAAACAGGATAGGTTGAAAAAAATGGCAAACAAAAACCAGGAGCTATTCATGGCCAACGGTGACTATTTGCCACTAAAAGTTCAAGACGGGGATCTGATGATCAAAGATGCCAAGGTTATCAAAAGCATTAAAGCATCCAATGGTATGATCCACGTTGTGGATAAAGTTATCCTGCCGGAAAATTAAGGAACTTCCTGATCGCCATTTATCTTCATTGCGATCTAATAGCAGCCATCAGTACACTTGGTGGCTGTTATTATTAGGACTACCTTTTAAAAAGGACGTTGCTAATTTGGATTATTTATCATACAAGCCCTCTTCTCTTAAAGGTTCATCAGACTTGAATATTACCATTTTCTATCAAAACCGAACGCCTTTACTAACCTTATAAAAAACTATTGGTTCTAAAGCTACCCGACCAGCTAAAGGTTATTTCAATTAATCTAAACTGTTCTTTTACAGAGAAAAGACAGTTTCATCATCAATCTGGTTATTAAATCTGTTGAGTATCCTAGTGGAAATATTCCTTATACTGTTCCAATAATAGGTTAAGCTTTTCGAAAGATTGTATAGCTTTTAGGATGTTCCCAGCCATGAGGTTTTGAATATGAGGGTGTATTTTGTTAATAAATTTATGGAGCTCTTCATGACTTTGTCCTTCCATGGAGCACTTTTGGTGAATCCTCTGCATTTCGCTTTTTAGCTGTTCTCCCACCCTTTTGTAGTCTGTGGAATTTAAGGCTTGACGTTGGTCATAAGTGGTTAACAAACTATCGATGTTATGCATGCCTTTGCGTGTAGAAATGTCCGTTTCCCATTTTTGACCATCATTGAGCTGCAAGGTCTTACCGTCCTTCTCTGCTTTATGCTGCTTAGCTTCTTTTTTTTGGTGAACCTTACTTGGTTGCTCACTATTTTGCTTTTGGCTGTTATTTTGTTCATTTTGGCCACACCCTGCCAAAGAGGATAAAAGGATGGCTACTGCGATCAAGTATTTCATCAGAACGGTTTTTAAAAGTGGTTGAGTTTTTTTAGGTATTGTTAAAACTTGTAAACCAATGCATTGATATTCATGCCTGCTCCTACGGAAGCCAGAACTACATTGTCCCCTGCTTTAATTTGTTGATCTTTTAGTTCATTTTTTTGGATAAGGTCAAGCAATGTTGGTAAGGTTGCAACCGAGGAATTTCCAAAGGCCTTGATTGTCATGGGCATAATATGTGCCGGAACTTGCTCAATGCCATTGAGGCTGAATAACCTTTCCAATATGGCTTCATCCATTTTACCATTGGCCTGATGTAATAGGACCTTGTCGATATCACCTAAGGATAAACCTGTTTTTTCCAAGCAGCCTTGAATAGCAAGGGGGACATTTTCCAGGGCATATTGGTAGAGTTTTCGACCATTCATTTTAAGGAACAGGCGGTCTGATTTTTTATAGCAAGGGTTGTTAGAATTACCCATGTAAAGCATGTGGGAGTATTGTTGGGTATCGGAGCGGCTTTTATGGCCTAATATCCCTTGTTTGGCACTACCCTCCCGGCTTTCCAAAAGAACACCACCCGCACCGTCACTGTAAAGTAAACTATCCCGGTCGTGTGGATCTGAAACCCTAGATAAGGTTTCGGCACCAATGGTTAAGATTTTTTTAGCATCCCCGGATTTTAAAATGTAGCCCGCCTGAATAAAAGCCTGTAACCAGCCAGGGCACCCAAATGGTAAGTCAAAAGCAATGGTATTTGGATTTTCAATCCCTAAATGCTTTTTCACCCGGGCAGCTAAACAGGGTACAAAATCTGAGGAACGATTGGTTTTGGACACATCCCCAAAATTGTGAGCAACCATAATGTAATCCAGGGATTCTTGGTCCGCTTTTGCTGTTTTGATCGTATCCTGGGCCGCATAGTAAGCTATGTCGGAAGTGACCAGATCATCCGTAACATAACGCCTTTCTTCAATGGTGGTAATGGCCTTGAATTTTTCAAGGATTGCTTTATTAGGTGTTGCGATTTTTTTACCTGAATCGTCAAAAAAATCGTGGTTCAAAAAATCTTCATTCTTAATACGCCTTGAAGGAATGAATCTTCCTGTTCCGGTAATAACGCTGTTAATCATACTCAAAATTTCTGATGCTTGTGCAATATCAAAAAGACAAAATAACCAATTCAAAGCTTTATTGAATTATCGGAAAACAAACAATTAAAACCTTTATTGGTAGGTGTTAAATAGGCAGTGATGAAAGTAGTAAAGAAAAGCGATCTCATTTTTGTAGAACCATTGGTCTGTTTAATAAGTTAAACGGCCTTTTAAAAAATTTTTTCTACCATTTTTTAATTGGATGAGCTTTCGCTCATAAATCATAAAAGCCTTAAAAAGCTTTTAATTTAATACGAAGTAATAAGCAAAAAGTAGATAAAAACATGATTTAGATCATAAATAGTTAGATGTATATGGCATTAGTGAGATAAGTCTTGATCCCAATAAATACCTACTATGGAATAGACGGGTGTTGATTATTAGAATGATCACCGGTATGGAAATTCCAAAAAATTTTCCTTATTAGGGAGCCCTTCAGGTTCCGAGTATTATTGGTTAATGGGTTTCGTATTTACCCGATAAAATTGGGTAAGGCATAAAATTATCAGTTATTCTCAATGGAATAAAAAATTTGGGTTTGAGCTAAAAGATCGCAATAAGGAAGGGCTGTCTGCCTATGCCAAATCTCACGAATATGAAGCTATTATAACCACGCTTTGCAAAATTATCGTTGCTGAATAAATTTGGAGGGATCTAATATTTGAAGCTTATTATTACTGGATCTTAAAAGTCCTTCTTTACGAAAAATCGGTAAAAGTTTTCGCATGTATGTTTTGCTAATTCCTGATAGACCGGCCAAATCCTCAGGGCTTAAAGGAATGTTCAAAAAATTTTTCGAGTTTAAACCAAATTCAGCTATAAGCTCTGAAGCAAGCCCAAGTATTTTACTTCTAGCATCTTTTTGATAGGTAAAAACGCTTTGCTTTTCAATACGGTTGATTTGTTGATTGATCCGGTTTAGTATCTCAATGGTGAGTGCAGGGTTTGACCTCATAATTTGAATATATTGATTGATAGTAATAAAACCTGTTTGGGACTCTAAGAGGGCAGAAGCTGAAATTGTATAAGTTTCATGGTTATGGAAAACATCATTGAAACCAAGAAAATCACCCTGCCGTGCCAGGTAGAATGTAACTGGTTCATTTCCGTGAAAGCATTGAAGTTTAATGACTCCACGCTTTAAGTAGTATATGTTATCTAACGCAGATCCTGCTTGAAACAAGTATGCTCCTTCACTAAACCTTTGGGTATTTTGATAAAAATAGGATAGGAAAGTTGTGAAGGGCGTTTTCGAAGAATCTTTATTTGTTTTTTGCGTTGATTCTTTCATAGTCAATTTTTACAACGAATCAACATAAAACCATTGCCAAGTAAAATGATTTGCATCATGTTAGCTTATGATTAAAGTTCTGCCAAGGCCTCTAATTGCTGTTTTTGATTAATAGCAATTTTTTTACCCTTTAAACCGAACTTTCGAGATACTAAAAGGCTAAATACTTTTTCATAATCGGAACGATGCTGTACCGATAGCGTCAGCAAAGTAACCCTGTGATGATTTTTCTGTCGGGGGTGTATCAAAACAAAAAATTAGCTGCTAATTTTTTGTTTTAAAAGCTAAACACATTAAATGAAATCCTCTGTAAACC
>CAZLQF010000001.1:0-270910 GCA_964561545.1 uncultured Sphingobacteriales bacterium | reverse complement strand
TGGTTAAACATCCCTTATGGGTGGATTATGACAATGATGGCGATCTGGATTTATTGGTGACTTCAAGAGGTGGGGTTAATAAGTTGTACAAGAACAATGGAAACTTCCAATTTACTGATGTTACGGTTGTAGCAGGTTTGCTTAACGAACCGACAGAAACTGCGGGTGCCAGCTTTGGTGACTACAACAATGACGGCTACCTTGACCTTTATGTTTGCAATTATGAAAATCCTTTTATTGGTAATCCAAATGACAGTAACCTGTATAACAAATTGTACAAAAACAACGGGGATGGAACTTTTACGGATGTTACATGGAAGGCAGGCGTGAGTGATGGTATTCAACCCACTTTTCAATCGCTTTGGTTGGATTACAATGATGATGGGTGGCAGGACTTATACATGATCAATGATCGTATCTACGCTTCCAACAGCATGTACCGAAACAATGGGGATGGTACATTTACAGAGGTGAGTAGTCAGACAGGCACCAAGCTGGATAGCATTGAAGCAATGTCGATATCGGCTGGTGATTTTGACAATGACGGGGACCTGGACATTTATGTTTCAAATTCTGAAGTCAACAATCCCTATAAGCGAGCCATGTTTTTGGTCAATAATGGAGACGGAACCTTTAGCGAAAAAGCCGTGCAATATGGCGTTGATCTAAAAAAATGGGCCTGGGCGGGCATTTGGTTTGATCATAACAACAATACTTTCCAGGATTTATTTGTAGCAACCGGAAGAAAGGGTTCTTACAATGCTTTTTATGAGAACAATAACGGGCAAGGTTTCCACGAACCTCAAAATACTTTTCCTTTTAGCCCCGTTCGCAGTTATGCTGCTGCAAAAGGTGATTTGAACAACGATGGGTTTGCTGATATCGCTGTCCATAACAACTTAAATCCACCCATTTTATGGAAAAACCTTAATGACTCCAACAATTACATTAAGATCACCCTTGAAGGTACTGTTTCCAACCGGTTTGCTATTGGTTCCTGGATCAAGGTATATGTAGATAGCAATCAATATACCCAATACACCTTTTGCGGAGAGAACTATATGGGGCAAAATTCCCAGCATCATATTTTCGGATTAGCCCAATACAATAAGGTTGACTCTGTTAAGGTGGAATACCCTCTCGGACATACAGATGTTTACCATGATCTAAACACCAATCAACATTATTATTTTAAAGAAGGGGAAACCTGGGATGTAAATCTTGCTCCTTCATCTGATACCGTAGTCTTGTGCAAAGGCGATAGTGCTACAATTGATGTTGATACCAAAAATGCCGTTGAATATGAATGGAGTACTGGACTGCAATCAGATAGCATTACTATAACAAGTGATGGCCAATATTGGGTTGAAGCTAAGAATCCATATGGCATTGAAAACAGCAGTGATACGGTTTACGTAAAAGTATTGGAGCTACCCCAAATCAGCCATTCAATAACCCACCCTTCATGCAATGGAATGAATGATGGAAGTGTTGAATTACAGCTCGGGGATAAAGCCAGGGATCACCAGATTGATTGGGTTTCGGAGGATACGGGAAGCGTACTCAATAATTTAGGCTCTGGGAGATATTATTATCACTACACAGATTATGCAGGGTGCAATTTAAAAGATACGGTTGAGCTTTTAAGCCCGCTTCCATTGAATGTTCAAACTCAGGTAAAGCAAAATGAAAACCGCATTGAGGTGGCTATAAATGGCGGTACGCCTCCTTACCAGATTTTCCTGAATGATACACAAGTGCAAAAGCCGATTACCAATGTTCCGCCAGGCAATCATCAGGTAAGTATTGTTGATACTAACGGGTGCAAGTATACTACTAATGTTCAATTAAAAGGGCAATCAACCTCGTTTGTAGAAAAGGAGCCGAATATAAACATTGATTTAGTACCAAATCCTATAACAAGGGGTGAGACCCTGAGGTTACAGAGCAATCAGTCATTGAAGAATTTGCGCGTAATTATACGCAACCAAATAGGCCAAAAAGTTTATACCAACCATTTGCATAACCTAACAAAAGGGATGCACGAACTTGATTTTCAGCCTAATAACTCCGGGCTTTACTTTGTAATGCTAAGAAGCAATAGCTTTAATGCTGATTATAAGGTGATTAAAATGGAATGAGTTACAAAGTTTTGATAGTATCAAATAGGATTCCATTCAAGATTGAAACTTGCATTAGGGCTTGATTTTCAATAGAAGCTAAGCATTGTTTAATATTTATTTGCAGGACATTTGAAGCAGTAAAGAAAGTTGCTCAGAAAATAACTTGAAGCTAATTTCATTCGCCAAAGCATGCCTCTATATAAAGCAAAACTCAACAAGCAAAGTGGCTTGAAAAATTTTCCATAACAAAATTGCAGCTATTGCTAAGATCATTTCCTTTGTCAGCACTTTTCAAAATCAGGGAAGGTTCTGGTAAGGTTTTTACTACTTATTTCTGTTATCTGGATAAGGCTTTTCCAAGCGAAATCTTTTTTAAATTTAGGCCAAAGCTATAAGCTTAAAAACTTTGTTAACGATCAAAGTTTTCCGGATTTTAGGCAAAAAGAACTTTAAGGTAAACGATAATACTGGCCAAATCCGTTATTAATAAAAAGGAGGAATAGTTATGGAAAAGTTATCCCCCAATTGGTTTATTGAAGGTCTGATTGATCCCGAGTACAAAAAGTATCTTTTATTGGCTTATCTTAAAAATGCGGAGGAAAAGTTTGAAAAGAATGAGCTTTATCCGCATTTAGCTGACTTGGTATTTCACTATCGCAACCTCAAGCACTTCCTTGACAACAAAGAAGGGATCAATGAACAATTTCCGAAGGAGATGAGTGGCATGGATCTTAAAAGAATGCAGGTTGCCTACAGCAAAGTAATACAGGATGATGAGCTCATGCATAAAATAGAAGAAATTGTGCATTACTCCATAGACCGCCTGAAAGAATATGTGGAGGAAGGTAAGGAAATTTATGACTTCATCGAAAAACAGATTGAAATGAAACCTATCGGATTGATGGCTTTAAATCCAGAGGTGGGCTATATTTTAATGATCAACGGAACGGCTAACCGAGACCAGGTATATAGCTATAAGATAAAGGGCTTTGGGGATAATAAAGATCCCTACAAAGGCATTGCCACCAAATTTGTAAAGACTTACCCACGGAGCATTGCTACGACTTACGAGAATATTAAGAGCGAGCTGGTGAGGAAAATTAAGCAGTTTAGCAGTCCCGGTTTTTATGCATTTGAAACCGGATTAAAACTTCCAGTCAATGAAACCTTTTTACCAATTGCAAAGCGGATGCTGCTAAGGCACATGACCCAATAAGCCCATGGATGATTGCGTAAGTATTGTCTTGGTTTAAACCTGTTTGAGGAGTGGAGGTTTGATCATGAAATATGAGCCAATAAAAAATGTTGAAAGTGGAATTAGCAATAAGAATTACTGCTCATCTTCTTGATTGATCGCTCCTTGCCCTTCATTTTGTTGTTGACCACCCTGCCTTTGTTGAGGAGTGCCGCCGCCTTGTCTCTGATTGGCAGGCATTTGATTTTGCTGCTGAGGCATAGGAGCAGGGAGGTTTTCGATTTCATTTTTCATTCTGGAATTATCTTGTCCTTGTTGCTGCCCTTGTTGAGGAAGGAAAAAATTAGAAAATACAACAAGTACCAAAATGCCAATGGCTATATACCAAGTGGATTTTTCAAGAAAATTCGTTGTTTGTTTTACCCCCATAACATTACTGGTCATACTTCCCCCAAAAGTGTTGGACAGCCCGCCCCCTTTTGGATTTTGAGCCAAGACAATGAGTACGAGTATAATACAAGCTATAATGGTTAATATTAGAAAAAGAGTAAACATGCTCTATTTTTTGTAAGATGAAAGCTTTTTAACCTCTTCGATCTTGTTTGCAAAATAATTAAAACTGTCAGGATAAAGCAAGGATAGCCGTTCATAAATTTCAATGGCTTCCTTGTAATAACCTTGCTGGACGTAAATCGCTGCTAAAGGTTCGGATACCAATTTATCCGGCATTTCTATGCTTTTTTGAGCCATTACTGAAGGTTTGTAAAAACCCGCTTTTTTGCGGTGCATTCTAGGTTCTTCTTTGATGAATTGATCTAATATCTGATCTTCTGATACTTTTGCCTTTTTTGATTTTTGATGGGAATCCAAATGGGTTTCGGATTCTGTGTTTTCACTATGGGATTGTTTTGTTGGACCTTGATGACCTTTTTTAACAGCATCTAACCAACCTATGAAGGAATGGGTGTCTCCCGCATCTTCTGTTTTGGCAGGTTGTTCCGCTTCATTGAGCGCTGTTTCGTTTTGTTCGGTATTTAATTGCTCTTCATGTTGAATTTGGGGCGATTCATGGGTAGGATTAAAATAAGCAAAATAATCCTGAATGACTCCTGCCTCTTCAGGTAGGGGGATGTTACCTTGGTTACTGTAAGAAGGTTCTTCTTCAGGTTGTTCCTGTTCCTCCTTAGCCTGATCTTGTTCAAGCCTGGGTTCTTCTATTTCCGGTTCTTTTAATTCTGGCTTGTAAGGGCGATTTAGTAGTTGATATAAAGCTCGCCGGTCGTGCGCATAAATTGCTGTGGTCTTCAAGGATTTATCAAAGAAAATGCTGTCGGTTTGATGATAAGCAATGGTTTGTAGCAAATGAGCCGTTTGAAAATAAGGAAAATCTTCAATGATACCACCAATAAGTTCCAGGTCAGGTTCAATTACAACCTCACCAGGATGCTTTACATAACTTTTAAACTTTTCCTTATTCATGGTATTGATTTCAATTCGAATCAGTTTAATTTCCCTAAAACCGAGTCTTGAAGCCCAAAAATATCGCTATAAACGAATCGCAGAATACTCGCTAAACGGTTAAGCTACATCAAAACGTTCACCAAATTTAATGATGATTTTGAACAAGTTTAGTAAAATCAACCCATTTCTCAACACCAATACCTCAACAAATCAATAATTTCAATATTAAAAAAAACCATGTTACCAATTGTTGACCGTAGCGTTAAATATATCCTGCACCAATTGATCAGTAATATCTTCCACGAGTTTGTCTTCTACTTGATTCAAATTTTGGTCACTTTCAAAGTCTTCGTAATTTGAGAAAGTTTTGGTGAAGTTTTGGTCTTTATTATACCTGTTTTCGTAATCTACTTTTATACTTATTTTGAGTCTGGTCCTGCTGGCTCGGTCATTACTCTCAACTGCAGTAGGAGATACATTATACCTGGTAATGCTCCCGCTAAATTCAAGGTCACCATTTTGCTCTGCCAACTTTAAACGGGTGGTTTGCAGGAATTGGTCTTTAAGTTTTTCTGTAAATATTTGGCTTAGTTCCGGGTTAATTAGGCTGGCATTGTTAGGAAAATTTTGCACAGAAAAAGTTTTAACCTGAGGAGGAATGGAGGCCCCTGTAAAGCTATAGGGTCCACAGCCCTGAATCATGAAACTAATGATGATCGCCCCCAATAAGTTATGTTTTTTCAGAAGTGCAGTTTTTAAATGGTTGCTGACTGCCAACTGCTGACTACCAAATTTTATACTAAACAGCCTCAAGGTTGTATTCTTTTATTTTACGGTACAGTGTACGTTCTGAGATACCCAATTCTTTGGCAGCTGCTTTTCTTTTACCTTTATACTTAGACAAGGCTTTTTTGATCATATCTTTTTCCTGATCCTGTAAGGAAAGTACGCGTTCATCTTCTGATTTCACCTCTGCCTTCATGTCGTAATCTTCTTCTTCATTGCTTTCCTTGAAAGTTGGCGACTCTTCTTTGGTTTTACCTGCTTCCAAGAGGCGGTTCAAAGCTTGATCTTCTTGTTGCTGGGTAAATCCGGTTTCTTGTTGTTGTTGGTTGATCTCCTTAAAAAATTGATACATCATGTTTTTAAGGTCAGATACGTCCTGCTTGAGGTCAAAAAGGAATTTGTAAAGCAATTCCCGTTCCTGGAAATTAGTGCCTTCATTGGATTCGGTGTTAAACTGCTTCAATTCCCTTGAAGGTTCTTCCGGTAAATATTGTTGAACGGTTTCCATATCTACGGTTCGGTCCGTCTCAAGAACTGATACTTCTTCCACAAAATTTTTCAATTGCCGGATATTACCAGGCCAGCTATAATGGGAAAGCATTTCTTCCGCTTCAGGCGTTAATTCTACGGGAGGAATGTTGTGTTTGTCAGCAAAGTCACTGGCAAACTTGGCAAATAACATCATGATATCTTCCTTGCGTTCTTTCAAGGTTGGTATCTTGATGGTTACCGTACTGAGCCTGTAATAGAGGTCATCCCGGAATTTTTTGTGCTTAAGGGCTTCTGTTAGGTCTTTGTTGGTAGCGGTGATAACACGAACGTCTGTTTTCTGGGCTTTGGAGGAACCAACCTTAATGAATTCACCGGACTCTAAGACCCTTAATAAGCGTGATTGGGTTTCAAAAGGCAGTTCACCAATCTCATCAAGGAAAATGGTGCCACCATTGGCCGTTTCAAAATAACCTTTGCGGGCCTCTAAAGCAGTGGTAAAAGCACCCTTTTCGTGGCCAAATAGTTCTGAGTCGATCGTGCCTTCTGGTATAGCACCGCAGTTGATGGCAATAAAATTATTGTGTTTTCTTTTACTGAGGCTATGGATGATGTGGGAGAAAGCCTCTTTCCCGACACCACTCTCACCTGTAATTAACACAGAAAGGTCAGTAGGTGCCACTTTGATCGCCATTTCAATAGATCGCTGCAGAAGAGTCGAATGCCCTACTATACCAAATCTTTGTTTAACTTCCTGTATCTTTTTTTCAGGTATAGACATGTTCCGTTGTTTCTTATTGCTGGTTGCTTTTTTTGTTAGGGTAGCTACGCTCTATATTGGTTATTACAGGCTTCCTGGATTGCTACTGTCAGCCTAATGGTTGCTCCATACCAATACAGAGCTATGTTGCCAACCTTTTTCTATTTAATCTAAAGCATCAATGAAATTTCACCTGCTTCCAAACACCCTCTAAATCTCTGAAGGAGCAAGAATCTTGCTACATTCACACTACTTTTCTAACACAAATCCCAACCATATTATACGGTATTACTACTGTACTACATCTCCCAACAAAGTAGCGCTGGTACAATCTTTTATGCGGACGGTAGCGTATTCTCCTGGCTGGTGGCCATGGTCCGGAAATACGATCATTTTATTTTGGGAATTTCGGCCCTTAAGTTGTTCATTGGATTTTTTGGATTTGCCTTCAACAAGTACATTAAAGGTTTTATCCAAATCTTGCTGGTTGCTTTCCAAACCGTGTTTATGTTGAAGCTCGATGACCTCATTGAGTCTTCGCTTTTTGGTATCGAGCGGTACATCATCCTTAAACCATTTGGCTGCGGGTGTACCAGGCCTCTCAGAATAATGGAACATGTAGGCCATGTCAAATTTTACTTGATCCATCAAGGATAGTGTCTCTTGATGTTCCTCCTCCGTTTCTGAACAAAAGCCGGTAATAATATCGGTGGATAAACCCATGTTCGGAACGATTTCGCGTATCATATTAATTTTGTTCAAATACCATTCCCGGGTGTGGTTTCTTTTCATTTTGTAAAGAATCCTGGTGCTTCCAGCCTGCATGGGGAAATGGATGTAATTACAAACATTATCGAAATCACGTATGGTTTCTACCACTTCAGGGGTGATATCTCTTGGGTGAGAGGTTGAAAAACGGACACGCAAGTTAGGATCAATGCTCCCTACTTTAGCCAACAATTCAGCAAAGTTCACCTGGTTTTCCCCGTTTTCATCTTTCCATAAAAAGGAGTCTACGTTTTGCCCCAGTAATGTAACTTCACGGTATCCTCTTTTAAAAAGGTCCTTTGCTTCTTGAACAATTGATTCAGGATCCCGGCTTCTTTCCCTTCCTCGGGTAAAAGGAACAACGCAAAAGCTGCACATATTATCACAACCCCGCATAATGGAAATAAAGGCAGAGACCCCATTACTGTCAAGCCTTACTGGGCTGATGTCGGCATAAGTTTCTTCTCTTGATAGGAAGACGTTAACTGCCTGATTGCCGTCATTAGCCTCGGATACGAGTTTCGGAAGATCTCGGTAGGCATCCGGGCCCACTACAAGATCAACCATTTTTTCCTCCTCCATTAGTTTTTGCTTGAGTCTTTCGGCCATGCAGCCCAAGACGCCTATCAGCATTCCGGGTTTTTCCCGTTTATAACTATTAAAGATTTCTAACCTTTTTCTTACCCGCTGTTCCGCATTGTCTCTGATTGCACAGGTGTTAATGAGCACAACATCTGACTCTTCTATATTTTTGGTGGCTTCATAGCCTTGTTCTGTTAAAATAGAGGCCACAATTTCGCTATCAGAAAAATTCATTTGGCATCCATAACTCTCAAGGTAAAACTTTTTACCATTTGCGTTTTGAGGTTCTTTCAAGGCCTCATAAGCCTCGCCTTGGCGATCATTTTCTAAAACCTTTTCAGGTTCGGTCATTAAAGCCATAGTTGTTGGTTTCTTTTCCTTAAATGGTTAGGCCACAAAGATAAAACATTCCGGTTGAAATTGGTGACAAATTGGCAGTTTGATTAGAATCCAGAATAAAGCATGGTCAACAAAAAATAGCTTAAACTGGGGCATATTTCTTTATCTGGTAATCAGTAGTTAACACCTAACAGGTAAAAGCAAAAGTATTTTAAACATTTCAATCGTGTTTTAATTGTACATTTCAACTTGGTTTCAACCTCATGGTTAGCTTGTTGCTAATTGATATAATTTGAATTTGCTAAAAATAATAGCAAGATCAGGCGAGCGATAAAAGATTGTAAATACGATCCCTCAACCCAATTTCCAACCAAATACATAGTTCAGTACATTGTAATTTGATTTATTGTTTTTAGTTCCTTTATATTTGAATTCCTTTAAAAGGCTGTAAAAAAATTGTAACAAAACCATATCTCCACCATGAAGCAATCGCTATTGCGCTTTCTGCTGGCCTTCCTTTGTATCCTTTTGGTTATTCCTGAAAATGCCACATCCCAGGGTCAAGATCAATCTGAAAAATCCATTGATGAGCAAATCAATGAAACAATTGGACCTTGGGCTGATGCCGTTTCCAACATCATATTTTATCCCATTCCCATTAAACCACCCATTAAAGCTGAATTTGGTGGTGAAGTGGTGTCTATAGATCGCTCGGGAAGGGATTTTAATTATGCCGTAATTGAATCTGATGACGGACAGCGAAAGGAATATGAAATACCAGCTCCGAAGGGTCAAGTAATTGAAGAAGGGCAAACTTTGAAAGCTGGTGACCCCATATCTCAGGAAATGATAGAAGTGCCCATCGTGGTGGCTTGGTTGATTTTAGGTGGCTTGATATTCACCATTGGTTTTAAGTTCGTTAACATCCGCAAGTTTAAACTTGCGTTGGATGTGGTAAGGGGCAAATATACCGATCCGGAAGAAAGCGGAGAAGTGAGTCACTTTCAAGCACTTACGGCAGCCTTGTCGGCTACCGTTGGTTTGGGAAACATAGCTGGTGTTGCCATTGCTATTTCAATTGGCGGTCCAGGCGCTACCTTTTGGATGATATTGGCTGGTTTGTTGGGTATGTCCACCAAATTTGTAGAATGTACTTTAGGTACCCAATACCGGGAAATTGACGAACAAGGCATTGTTCATGGTGGTCCAATGTATTATTTAAGTCGCGGACTCAAGCAACGCAATATGGGTTGGTTGGGTAAATTTCTGGCAGTCTTTTTTTCCATCATGTGCATTGGTGCTTCTTTTGGCGGGGGTAATATGTTCCAGGTCAATCAAGCATATTCTCAGTTTTCAGAAAACTTGATAAATTTTCCAGGTTGGATTTTTGGTTTGATCATGGCATCATTGGTAGCCATTGTAATTATAGGGGGAATTAAAAGTATTGCCCGCGTTACTGAAAAGATTGTTCCCTTCATGACTGGGGTTTATTTTCTGTCAGCCTTGTTCATCATTTTAAGCTTATACCATGAAATACCCGATGCTTTCATGGCTATCGTCAATGGGGCCACCGATTCAAAAGCCATTTACGGTGGCATTGTGGGTGTTTTGATTGTGGGTTTCCAAAGGGCCGCTTTCTCTAATGAAGCCGGCATAGGTTCAGCCCCTATAGCACACTCAGCGGTTAAAACGAACAACCCGGCAAGTGAAGGCTTAGTAGCCTTACTTGAGCCATTTATCGATACCATTATTGTATGTACGATGACAGCCCTTGTTATCATTATAACCGACAATTTTCACTATCAGGAAGGCGTTGAAGGCGTAAAACTAACCTCTAAAGCTTTTGGAACGGTACTTACCTGGTTCCCTTACCTGTTATCATTTGCAGTGATTTTATTTGCTTTTTCTACCATGATCTCATGGTCTTATTATGGCTTGCAGGGCTGGACTTTCTTGTTTGGCAAAAGTATGATTGCTGATCTTTCCTACAAGTCCCTATTTTGTGCTTTTGTAGTAGTTGGAGCTGCCATGAATTTAGGTAAGGTCTTCCTTTTTTCGGATGCTATGATCTTTGCCATGTGCTTTCCAAACCTTATTGGTTTATACATATTGGCACCTGAAGCTAACAGGATCTTAAAAGGCTACATTGACAAGATCAGAAGGGGCGAGATCATTAGAAGGTAGTTGGGAGGTTTACATTGTTGCTTGTTATTCGTTTTATTGCTTTGTATCCGCAAGTTTTTAAGTTCTTGTTTTGACGTTTATCTTTCAAGGCTTCATTGAATTTCTTCTTTCCTTATTACAGGTATTCTTTTGTCTTTAAAGGGTTAACGTTAAGCTAACATTATAGCCTCCACTTATTTTTATAACCAATAATCAAAAAAAGTCTATTTTGTCAACACCTTTCTGGATCAAGTATTTTTTTTAATTTTATTGAGGAATTTTGCTCCGTAATATGAAGTGGTTGTTTGAATACTTTTCGTTTTCGAAGGGTGAAAGAATAGGGCTTATTGTTTTATTGGCCCTGCTTATTGTTATTATAGGAGGCCAGCAATTTTTAAAGCAATCAATTGAACCCGTTTATCAAGTAGATACTGCCGAACTAAGAAAACAAGCTCAACGATACCGGGAGGCATTGGCCCGAAAAGATAGCCTTAAGCAATTGGAAAAAAAGCAAGGACCTCCAAAAGCTAATATGAGATCAACAAAAAAAGAACAAAAAGAAGATACATTTGAGATTAGCTATTTTCCATTTAATCCCAACAAAATATCTTACAGAAAATGGCGCAAATTAGGGGTAAGTGGCAAGGTGGCCCATACCATTGAAAATTACCTGGATCAAGGAGGTAAATTTTACGAGAAAGCTGATCTCAAAGAGATCTATGGCTTAAGTGATCAAAAATATCAACAGCTCAAACCTTGTATTCGGCTACCAGAACAACAAGAGATCAGTGCCAAAAGCGAGGAATTCGGTGCTATCTCCAGTGCTCGAGAAAGCAGTAAAACCAATGCAAAGCAGGACACAACCAAAAAGCCTGAGCAAGTTGAAAAAGTTGAAATTAATGATGCTGATTCAGTTCAACTAATCCAAGTCTATGGCATCGGACCTGTTTTCGCTACCAGAATTTTAACCTATAGAGCGGATTTGGGTGGCTTTCTAAATCTTGGTCAATTAAAAGAGGTTTACGGGATCGATGGTGATTATTATGACCAGTTAACAGATCAGTTATCCGTAGATTCAACCAAAATTAAACGTTTATCAGTAAAAGATGCTGAATTTAAAGCGCTTTTAAAACATCCTTATCTTAGTTACCCTGACGTGCTGGCCATTGTAAGGTACCGTGAAAATCAAGATGATATAGGTGATTTACACGATTTGGTCGAGCATCGCATTATACCGGAAAAGGCTTTTAACCAAATCAAACCATACCTGAAATTGTAATCGACCCTTTAATTTCTGGATTTATAAGGCCATTCGGAAACAGATTTATAAACCTTCAGGCTTCTTCACCATCCGATCAATTTATAAATCAACCATGAAGTAGCCAATGGTTTATAAAGGTAGTGGCTTTAGGGTGATGAAATTCGTTAATTACACTTCTATGATCAATATTTTTTAATTGCTGGTTTATTAGTGCCAGTGATGCTTAATCGACAAGCTTACTACTCAGGCGGTTCTCCTGCTTCGGGCTTTTTGGTATTACATCTTCAAAGCGCAATGCTGGCAATTTAATGGTTGCTTACGACTATCATTTCATGAACAAGCTTTACAATGAAGAAGAATTGTTAGAGATTGATAATCCGATTAGGCAAGTATACCCCTCATGGATCGAAGGAAGTTATGGTTTTAAAGACCGGCTATCTGAATCTTCAATGTTCTCTTCTTTAAGGCAATCCAGAACTTTTAAAACCACAAATGATCCTAATAAGACATCTTTAATCGGTATTGGCGATGCCATTTTACTGCTCAAGTATAATTTATTGGGGCCTGAAACAGATCCACCTTTTCAAATCTGGTTAGGAGCAGGACCTAAAGTTCCACTTGACAAGAACAATGTAATAGTAGATAATGGCTTGTTATTGTCACCTGATCTTCAGCTGGGTTCTGGTGCATGGTATTCGGTTTTGTAGGGGCTATTTGGCAGCCCAGAACCTTCTAAATTTAGGTTTTAGGCAACCACCCATTATAATTACCAAAAAACAATCCCTAACAAGAGGGCCAATCGGACTTAGACTATCATTATCTTAATGAATTTCAGGCAAAATTGGGTTAGAACAAATCTCTTGTAATTGGCTCTCAAATATTGACCGCTTCCATAGGTGGGAAGTTTCCTATGCTTGAGCCTAAAAAAACCGTTCATGGCAAGGATAGAATTCCTGCTGTTGACCATCCTTTGGCGCTTACTTAATGTTCACTTACAGGTACGGCAATAGGAGTGTCAAGGAAAATTAAAGGATCGGTGACTACTTTTGGCATTTCCGGTTTGCTATGCAACAACAACCTCATCCCTTATCACCGAAAAACGTAAAGCAATTGTTGGCAAATGAAGTTGAAGGCAGTCAATGGGCAATTATCAGGCAAGGAAAATAAGGTTTACCAGGTATTGTAAACATCCCGGGCCAATTGGCAATCCAAGTAACCCAATACCCATGTGCTATCAAACGAAACTGGTCATAGCCGGTTTTACCAGCGTTTTCCTTATGGCAATTATAAAAACAATGATCAACTTTTTTTCCTGTTACCAAACGAGATGACTGTTTACCAATAAATAAAGGTTGCATGGGGTAGTAGTTAATGGCAGTGCTAAGGTTGACCGTTTTAATCAATTTAAGGGTGGTAACTAAGTCATCGCTGAGGATTTCGATCAAAAATCAATTGCAGTAATTGGTGATTAGGATCAAAATTTTATTGCCTCTTTTTATTTTACCTAATAATAAGAAAGACCTAACCTTTGCGAATGTTAAAGGTAAATTGCAATTGTAATGAAAGACGAAAACGGGAACTGTTATTCTACATTTGTCCGGATTTTATCGGGCCCTGACCAACTCTATAGGCTTGAACCAACCCTTCTTACTATGGGTTATTGGTTTGCATGGGCAGCTTGCTACCCGAATGTTAAAGTTGATAATTTTAACAAATGGGCCTAAAAAAGCTTAGTCAATTATCTACTTTACTATTGTGGTATTCCAATATTCTTATGTGATTTTAAAATCTTTTTATATTGGTCCCGCCAAAATACCAAAAAACAACCAACTATGGCACAAGCTGGAAGAGGCTCCTTTTCAGGCCGCTTAGGATTTATTGCAGCTGCAGCAGGATCAGCTGTTGGACTTGGCAATATATGGCGATTCCCATATGTAGCAGCAGACAACGGTGGCGGTGCATTCCTCTTAATTTACTTGTTTTGTGTTTTTATCATTTGTATGCCTATAATGGTTGCTGAAATTTCAGTAGGCCGCCATGCCCAGCTCAATCCCCACGGTTCCTACAGATTTATTGGTGGCAAAGGTTGGGGGGCTATTGGTATTGTAGGCATCATTGTAGGGATCATGATCTTGTCCTTTTACAATGTGGTAGCAGGTTGGTCTTTTGGTTATTTCTTACAGACAGCTTTTGGAGACCTACTGGCAGAAGAGGACTTTGGAAACTTTTTTGGTAACTATACCGCTAACATCAGCAATAATCTTATTTATTCTTTCTTTTTCATGGTGTTTACAGGCATTATAGTCGCAGGAGGTGTCGAAAAAGGCATTGAAAGAGGGGCAAAAATACTGATGCCGCTATTGGTATTGCTGATTATAGGTTTGATTATTTACGGGCTTACGCTGGATGGAGCCATGGAGGGCGTGAAAAAGTATATTTTACCCAACTTTGAAGACGTCAAGAAAGCAGGTACCTGGTACTCTGCACTTTCACAAGCTTTTTTCTCGCTTTCTTTGGGCATGGGCGCCATGATCACTTACGGGTCTTACTTCAGTAAAAATGACAGCATCTTAAATTCAGCAGCCTTGGTGACAATCACCGATATGGCCATTGCTTTCCTTTCCGGTTTGTTGATCTTTCCGACCCTTTTTGCCATTCAGGGTGGAGTTGGCCAAGGAGGCCCCGCTTTGGTTTTTGTGACTTTACCTTCTATTTTTAATGAAATGGGTACTTTTATAGGGCCCATCATTGGTGGTTTATTTTTTCTGTTGCTTTGCTTTGCAGCACTCACGTCTACAATTTCCTTATTGGAAGTACCCGTTTCCTACCTAAAAGATGAGTTTAAGATGAGAAGGGTTTCAGCAGTAATAACCCTTGCTTTAATCATATTCATACTCGGTTTGCCCAGCATGCTATCTTTTGGAGCTAGCGAAGTTTTTACCAAGTTTATTCCTTATTTTGGTAGCAGCGCAGAAGTTAACAACTTCTTTACGGTGGTTGAAGATATTTTTCTGAATGTAGGTTTGCCTTTTGGTGGCTTGATGGTATCCTTATTTGTAGCCTATAGATGGCGAATATTCTACTTTTCAAGGGAAATTGGAGAAGGCCATCCGAGTTTTAGGGGCTCTTGGCAAGAAAAATTTGTAACGGTGATGCTGGGCTTTATTAGCCCTTTGGTGGTAGCTGCAATCCTTATCGTAACCATTTTGCAGACTTTCTTAGGAATCAGTGTTTTTTAGCATTGTTGGGGTTAAAAAGGGGCTTAAATCAAGAAAAATGTTTGATCCTTACTTGAAAGTCTTGAAAGGTCAATAACTTGTTGGAATTTAAATTTGCGCCCTCAAGCTTGTGATATGAAAAACTTAAAAACAGCATAAGCAAGACCTATTTATATAAACCAGTGAGCCACTGATTAAGTTGAAGGGCCAAGCTAGCTCACCTGTTTAAAAAAATAGCCTTGATACTATTTATGGATTACCCGATGGATTTAAATGTTTGCTCAATGATGTCACAACTTTCCTTCAGTTCTTCTTGATTGATAACAAGGGGTGGCGTAAAGCGGATGACGGTTTCGTGGGTTTGCTTAGCAAGCAATCCGTTATGGATCAACATTTTGCTGATTTCTTTAGCAGAATAAGGTGCCTGTTCCTCATCGATCTCTACAGCGTTCAATAGGCCTTTACCCCTAACTTCTTTAATAATACTGGTGTTGATGTTATGCATCCGCTCCCGGAAGTATGGGCCTTTATCAGCTGCATTCTCAATCAATCCTTCTTCCATAACCACTTGAAGGGATTCAATGGCGATTCTTGCAGCAATGGGATTGCCGCCAAACGTGGAGCCGTGCTCTCCCGGCTGCACGGCTAACATGATGGAATCGTCAGCCAATACAGCTGATACCGGCATCATGCCGCCAGACAAAGCCTTGCCTAATATAATTATATCTGGGCGAACCTCTTCATGGTCTGCGCAAAGCATTTTACCGGTTCTTCCAATGCCCGTCTGTATTTCATCATCTATAAACAAGATGTTGTGCTCGTTACAAATTTCACGCACCTTTTTCAGATAGCCCTCATCTGGCATAACGACTCCGGCTTCTCCCTGGATCGGCTCAACAAGAAAACCTACCACTTCCGGATCTGCTGCCGCTTGATCCAAGGCATCAACATCATTGTAAGGTATTACCTCATAGCCTGGATTAAATGGACCAAAACCTTCTCTGGAATCGTCACTTGTAGAAAAGGAGATGACATTAATGGTTCTACCATGGAAGTTATCCGTTACCACCAAAATCTTGGCTCTGTCCTCGTCAAGGGATTTGTTTTGATAGCCCCATTTCCTGGCCACTTTAATGGCGGTCTCTACAGCTTCAGCCCCAGAATTCATGAAAAGTACTTTGTCATAACCGAAAGTCTCGGACAGCATTTTTTCAGCACTTCCCAGTAAATTATTGTAAAAAGCCCTTGACGTTAATGTTAGGGTTTGGGCTTGCTCTGTTAAAGCATTTACGATTCGGGGATGGCAATGACCCTGATTCAATGCAGAATAAGCGGCTAAAAAGTCATAATAATGACCACCTTCCGGATTCCAAACATGGACGCCTTGCCCTTTGGATATAACCGCTGGAAGGGGCTTGTAATTATGTGCGCCATAATGGTGCTCCAGGTGCATAGCTTCCTCACTGTTGATTGCATTGATTTGATGTTCTGTTTTAAGCATAACCATCCTTTTTGACTTATTTTGACCTGTTAAATTCAGCGCGCAAAGTAAACGAAATAAATTTACAATTTAGCGTCAATTACATAACCAAATAACGGCTGTTTTAGTTGTTAAAGTTAAACAACAATTTGTTCTTATAATGAGCTCCATGGAGGGCTTAAATTTTTTGTCTTGGCTATCAAGCTACAGGCATAATCAATAAGGCCTAACCTCCACATAACTTTTATTCTTATTTTGCGGTCATTGAATTATTGAACCTTTTGGTTTAATTCCATAATGTAGTTTAAAATAGCATCCACGTTATTTTTGGTAATGGCAGAGGTTTCAAAGAAAGGTGGTAATTCCTCCCAGTAGGATTCCATAGCTTCTTGAAAGGAGTTAATGTTTTGCCTAACTTGCTTTTGTTTTTGCTTGTCGATTTTGGTCATTACTACACTAAAAGGAATGTAGTGCTCGCCTAACCAATTGATGAATTGTAAATCAATATCTTTAGGTGGAATGCTGGCATCTACCATTAAAAATGTATTTACAAGGTTGCGCCTTTTAAGGAAATATTGCTCAATGGATTGAAGCCATCCAGATCTTTGTTTTTTAGAAGTTTTGGCATAACCATAGCCAGGTAGGTCCACCAAAGTCCATTTTCTGTTGATCAGGAATAGATGAAGCTGCTGGGTTTTTCCAGGTGTTCCGGATGTGGCGGCAAGGTTTTTACGTCCCAATAAAGCATTGATCAAAGAAGATTTACCTACATTAGACCTCCCGATGAAAGCATATTCGGGTTTATCAATATAACCAAGCTTCTTTTGGTGCTCAGATGCTCCAATGAAGCTAATGTCCTGGATGAGGTTCATAGCAATAAAAAATGTTTGAAACAAAGTTACTGCAATTTTCTTAAGGAGCTTCGATATTTTTAAAGGCGAATCCTAAATTTGCAATGAATTTAAAATCCACTTGTTAGTAAATGGCATAGGCTTGGTGTTAGCAAACGTTTTTTGACCTACGTTGTTAGGTCCATTTTTATGTCAATGCCACAATAAGATGAACCATTTAGTTACGCCATATAAGGATACGCGGGAAAGCAAAAAAGAACAAGTTGCCAGGATGTTCAACGAAATATCCGGCACTTACGATATTTTAAATCGCTTGCTTTCCATGGGTATTGATCAACATTGGCGCAAGGAAGTGCTTAAAAGACTTAAGGCTCAAAATCCTGAGGATATCCTTGATGTTGCTACTGGAACAGGTGATCTGGCCATTGAAGCGGCTAAGCTTGGTGATGTAAAAATAACAGGAGTGGATATAGCTGAACAAATGCTAAAGCATGGCCACGAAAAACTTGAAAAAGCAGGAGTAAGCCATCAAGTAGTCCTTGAATATGGCGACTCTGAAAATCTGACTTACGTGGACCAAACATTTGATGCCATAACCGTTGCCTTTGGCGTTCGCAACTTTGAAAATCTGGATCAGGGATTGGCTGAATTATATCGCGTGCTTAAGCCAAGCGGCCAAATTCATATTCTTGAGTTTAAGACGCAGCAAACCTTTCCTATGAAGCAATTATTTGGATTTTATTTTCGTTACATTTTACCCTTTATAGGAAGATTAATCTCGGAAAACAACCAAGCATACAGTTATTTGCCCGAATCGGTGGGTGCTTTTCCTTCCGGTAATGCCTTTTTGGAACACTTAAAAAAAGCTGGATTTAAAAATTCGACATGTACGTCTCTAACTTTAGGAATTTGCGCCATTTATTCAGCATCCAAGTAATCCTTGTATTTTGTTTAACAATTGGCAACCAAGAACAGCTAAAGAGCCAAACCAAAAATAACCCACTATACGATTATAATCAAGTGTTGCACTTTGGCTTTACTGTTGGGGGAAACCTTGCGGATGTTAAATCTGAATTTTCTGATGACTTTTACAGGAATGACTCCCTCAATTCTATTAAATCCCAAAAAATTCCCGGCTTTACATTAGGGATCGTTAGCAACCTTCATGTTACTGAGAATTTTGACATCCGGTTTATTCCCAGCCTCTCATTGAGTGAGCGAGAAATTGATTACGAATTCAGAGATGGTGTAACCATTTCAAAAAAAATTGAATCCGTATATATTGAAGCTCCGATCACCCTTAAATATAAATCCAAGCGTCACCACAATGTTAGGTTTTATGTGATAGGCGGGGGTAAATATGCTTATGACCTTGCCTCAGAAGCAGATGCTGAAATTAATCCTTTCGAGCCAGTTGTAGCCTTGGAGCCGCACAATTACTATTATGAGTTTGGTTTTGGGTTTGATCTTTACTTCGAATATTTCAAATTCTCTCCTGAGCTAAAATTATCAAGAGGATTAAACGATGTATTGGCAGACCGACCTTCTGTATTTAACCAATCTTTTGACAGTTTTAAATCTACCTTTTGGATGATTTCGCTACAATTTGAGTAGTATAGAGCTCGAAAAAAATTTTCCTTTTTTGGAAGTTGAAAAATCCTCGCTAATTGGTTTTAGCTTATTGGCTTTTTAACGCTCCTATTAACCCCTGACTTAACCATTCCAATCCAACTATTAAAATTTGTTTAATCATCATCAAGCATCATTGGGTATTTTGCTATGAATCTGATCATAGCAATTTTTATTTAAGCTGAAGCTTAAAGTAAAACTTTAATTTTATCATTGTAAATCCTTCATCCGCGATGAACAAAAAGCCTTTTCTTTAGTTAAATAATTGAATACAAACTCACTACTATTTAGAAAGAGTCTAAATTGTTTTATGCTTTAAAAATTCATGAGCGAAAAGGAAGCAAAATGAACAAATAATCTAAATTTGCGACCGATTCAAAAAAATCTTGTACGCTTTAATTGAGTGGGTAATAAAGTTAATGGTTCATGCGAAAAGGTTTAAGTTTTATCAAGATTGTATCAATAATTATTCTCGTGGTATTGCCCTTTATTTTTTCTCCTGTAAAAGCCCAAACACCCAAATTATCTGCATTAGACATTCAGATGACTGGTAACCAATCTTCTATAAGTCAAAACCTTAATTCTTTAGAGACCAATTCTTCGGGATTTTCCATCGCAGCTTTTTTACAAGCGCCGGGTGATGTAACATTTCTGGGGATGGATTACCAGACCACCTTAATCATTTTTGGGATCCTTGCTGCTCTTCTTTTGGCAATTGTTATAGTTTTATATTTAGTAAAAGACCAACTTAACGCCCTTCTGGTTAAGCGTGAGCAGCCAGATCAAGCAACACCTGAAACAGGGCTTACTAAGTTATATAAATCTATTGGCAGGGCATTATACCCTGTTAAAGATTTCGTGGTCGATAAGTTGAACCCAACCATAGGTGTTTTAACCGTTATTGGTATCTTGGTCATCTACTTGGCCTTTGACATGTACAATCGCGCTCAGGACCTGGGTACTCAAGTTGGTTATGCACCAGAACAACCAGTGAAATTCTCACACGAGCTTCATGCAGGTCAGTACAATATTGATTGCCAATATTGCCACACTGGTGTTCAAGAATCCAAAAGCGCTACCATACCTTCTACCAATGTTTGTATGAATTGTCATAATTACATTAAAGAAGGGCCCAAATATGGCAGCAAGGAAATAAAAAAGGTGGTAGAATCCTATGAGAATGATGAGCCAATTGATTGGGTAAGAATTCACAATTTGCCCGATCATGTCTATTTCAATCATGCTCAACATGTAAACGTGGGAAATTTAGAATGCCAGGAATGCCACGGGCAAGTACAAAACATGGAGGTAGTTCACCAGCACGCCAAACTTGAAATGGGTTGGTGTATTAACTGCCATAGAGAGAAAAATATTGATGCCTCCAATGAATATTATCAGAAGACTTTCGATTTCATTGAAGAGCATGACAAGTACACAGTGAGTGATATGGGTGGCACTCAATGTCAAAAGTGCCACTATTAGTTCTTTTTATTATTGAATTGAAAAGCTGAAAAATGTTATGTCTGATAACAACGAAATAAAATACTGGAAGGGGTTAGAAGAATATAAAGAAGATCCTGAATTTGAGCAGGAAAAACATCATGAATTTGCTGAGCATCTTCCTATAGATGATGTCATTTCTGAGAATGACATGGACCTTAAATCTAATCGCAGGGACTTTTTGAAGTTTATGGGGTTTGGCATTTCAGCGGCTACTCTTGCAGCATGCAGTAGAAGCCCTGTTAAAAAGGCCATTCCATATGTTGATCAACCCGTTGAGTTGAAGCCTGGCATAGCCGATTACTATGCCGCGACTTCATTTGCTTCCTATGAAGGGGTGCCTTTATTGGTGAAAACCAGGGAAGGAAGGCCGATCAAAATAGAAGGTAATAATAAGTCCCCATTAACCAATGGAGGCACAAGTGCTGTAGACCAGGCTTCTGTTCTTTCCCTGTATGATGATACCAGGCTCAAGGCGCCTGCTAAGAACAAAAAGCAGACCGACTGGGAATCTATTGATCAGGAGATCTCGAGTAAATTAAAAGAAATTGCAGACCGTGGTGGTAACATTCGCATTCTTTCCAATACCCTCCACAGCCCCTCTACCAAAAGCGCAATTGAAGATTTTAAAAAGCAATACCCAACAACCGAACATATAACTTACGATCCGGTCTCTTCTTATGCCCTTATCAAAGCTAACCAAAAAGCCTTTGGCCAGCCTTACATACCCGATTACAAATTTGAGAAAGCCAAGACCATTGTAGGGATCAACGCTGATTTCCTCGGCACGTGGATTGCACCGGTAGAATTCACCAAAAAATATGCAGAGGGAAGGAACATCGACAAGTATAACGAAATGTCCTTCCACATGCAGATCGAATCTACTTTAACCTTAACCGGCAGTAATGCGGATTTTAGGGCTCCTGTCAAACCATCTCAGGAAGGCCTTGCTGTTATTGCCTTGTACAATGAAGTGGCTAAAAAAGCAGGTGCCGCTCAGTTGCCCAATCCAAATTTTGATTTGGCTGCCAATGCCATCAAAGTAGCAGCTAAAGAACTTTGGGCCAATAAAGGAAAAGGCATTGTCGTATCTGGCAGCAATGATTACAACATTCAGCTGATTACCAATAAAATTAATTCCCTATTGGAGAATTATGGCAGCACCATAGACTTTGAGCATGCTTCCCTTCAAAAGCAGGGCAATGATGAAGATATGGTTAACCTGGTGAATGAAATGAACCAAGGCAAAGTAGATGCCTTGATTGTATATGGCTCGAACCCTACTTATGATTATTTTGACTCTAAGCGGTTTACCGAAGGATTGAAGCAAGTCGGGCTTTCTATTTCTTTCAATGATCATATGGATGAAACAACCAAGCACGCCACTTATGTATGTCCGGATCATCATTTTCTGGAAGCCTGGAATGATGCGCAACCCAAGTTAGGGTATTTCAGTCTTTCCCAGCCTACGATCCAGCCGATCTTTAATACCCGAGCGGCACAGGAAAGCCTCTTAAAATGGTCAGGGAGCGATCAGGACTACCATGATTATGTAAAAAGCTATTGGGAGCAAAACCTTTATCCTGAAAGCTCAGAAACGCGAAGTTTCCGCAACTTCTGGATTAAATGCGTGCATGACGGCATATTTGAAGCCAAGCCCAACACTACTGCCGGTAACGGAGCCGATACGGCTATGGCTGGAAGAACTTCGAACAGCAACGGACCTGCTTACAACAACTTTACTAAGGAATTAAATAAAGAAGCCAATGCCCTCATAAAGCAATCCGAAAATGCTTCAGGGATTGAGCTGGTACTTTACGAGAAAATTGGGATCCGTGAAGGTAAATCTGCCAATAATCCATGGCTTCAGGAATTCCCCGATCCCATATCCAAAGTAACCTGGGATAATTATGCATGCGTTTCTCCCAAAATGGCAGAAGAAAATGGATTGAGTGATGAAGATGTCATTCAAATCTCAGCTGCTGGGCAAAAATTAGAGCTTCCTGTATTTACTTTACCAGGGCAGCCCCATGGAACCATTGCTTTGGCTGTAGGCTATGGCAGGTTCTTGGGAACCGAAAATGGTAAAGTTGCTAACAATCGTGGCAAAAACGCTTATCCCTTCATAAGTGTATCGAGCAACAATTTTAAATATTATGCAACCGGAGCTTCATTTCAGGCTACAGGTGAGCAGTACCAATTGGCTTCTACCCAAACCCATCATCACATTGAAGATAGGGATTTGATCAGAGAAGCTTCTAAAACTGAATATCAAAAAGATCCCAAATCGGCACAGCATTCCTCTCATCACTTAATAAGCTTGTACAAAGATTACAATTTTGGTAAAGGCCATCATTGGGCCATGGCCATCGATATGAATGCTTGTACAGGATGTGGCGCTTGTGTTATAAGCTGCCAGGCTGAAAACAACGTGCCGGTGGTGGGCAAGCAGGAAGTACGTAGGAGGAGAGAAATGCATTGGATACGGATTGACCGGTATTTTAGCAAAGATCCCGAAAATCCTAACGTCAATTTCCAACCGATGATGTGCCAGCATTGCGATAATGCTCCCTGTGAAAATGTTTGTCCCGTTGCGGCTATTTCGCACAGTAGCGAAGGCATTAATCAGCAGATCTACAATCGGTGTGTCGGAACACGGTATTGTGCTAATAACTGTCCTTTTAAAGTAAGGAGGTTCAACTGGTACAAGTATACCGAAAACGATAACTTCGACTACAATCAAAACAGTGATTTGGGCAGAATGGTCCTAAATCCTGATGTAACGGTAAGAAGCAGGGGTGTTATGGAAAAATGCTCCTTTTGCGTACAAAGAATTCAATCAGCTAAACTTGAGTCTAAAAAGAAAGGAGAGGCACTACAAGACGGTGAGGTTAAAACAGCCTGCCAAACTGCTTGTCCCGCTAATGCTATCAAATTTGGAGACTTGAATGATCCCAACAGCGAGGTTGCTCAATTGATGAATGACAATCACCGATCTTATGGCCTTTTAACCTATACAGGTATTAAGCCTACGGTTAACTACATGGCCAAGATTAGGAATGATAAAACTGAAGATCAAGAAGCTTAAAACATTGAAATAATGCAGGAAGCATCTATAAGGGATCCACTAATACTTGGGAAAAAGAGTTACAGGGAAATTGATGATGATGTGATCAGTCCATTGGAGGGTAATCCATCCAAGCTTTGGTTTTTAGGGCTTACCATCTCTTCATTGGTATTAGCCCTTGGGCTATTTTGTATTGGCCTTACTTTTTACTACGGTGTCGGTATGTGGGGCTTAAATAAAACCATTGGCTGGGGATTTGGTATTACCAACTTTGTTTTTTGGATTGGAATTGGTCACGCAGGTACGCTAATATCGGCCATTTTACTTTTATTCCGGCAATCATGGCGTAACTCAATCAACAGGTCCGCTGAAGCCATGACCCTCTTTGCGGTTATGTGTGCCGGGTTGTTTCCTCTTATTCACATGGGCCGCCCTTGGAATGCTTTTTGGGTCCTTCCATTGCCCAATGATTTTGGGCCATTATGGGTGAACTTTAATTCAGCATTGCTTTGGGACGTGTTTGCCATCTCCACTTATTTTACTGTTTCCCTTGTTTTCTGGTACATTGGCTTAATCCCTGATGTTGCCACAATGCGGGATCGTGCTACCAGCAAGATTAAATGGTTTATTTACAATTTTTTAAGTTTTGGCTGGACCGGATCTGCTATGAGTTGGGTAAGGTTTGAAACCGTTAGTATGATATTGGCAGGTTTGGCTACGCCATTGGTACTCTCCGTTCACTCAATTGTGAGTTTTGACTTTGCTACCTCCATTATTCCGGGTTGGCATACGACCATATTCCCACCTTATTTTGTGGCAGGGGCCATTTTTTCAGGATTTGCCATGGTCCATACGCTTTTGGTGATAGCCAGGAAAGCCATGAAGCTGGAAAGCTACATTACCATTCGGCACCTTGAGAACATGGCGAAAGTTATCCTTCTAACTGGCTCTATGGTGGGCTTTGCGTACCTTACCGAGCTCTTTATGGCTTGGTATTCCGGAAATACCTACGAACAATATGCATTTTACAATAGGGCTTTCGGGCCTTATGGCTGGGGTTATGCCGTAATGTTATTTTGCAATTTAATAGTACCCCAATTCTTTTGGGTTCGTAAAATAAGGATCAACCCCACGGCCATCTTCATTATTTCAATTCTTATCAACATAGGAATGTGGTTTGAAAGGTTCATTATTATTGTATCCTCTTTGCACCGCGATTTTCTTCCGTCAAGTTGGGCTATGTACTCCCCGTCAATGGTTGAAATAGGAATTTTTGCTGGTACTTTTGGCTTATTTTTTACCATGTTTTTCTTGTTTATTCGGTTTTTACCGGTAATTGCCATTGCAGAGGTCAAAGCTTTCAAGAAAACCACCCAAAAGCATAAACCGGTTGACACCATCAACGGTAAATCTATACCTTCTGACGTTCAATATGACTATTCAAAAGAAGAATATGAAAAAGAATGGGAAGCAGCTGCGCATTAAAAAAATAAATGGCTATGCCTGATTTATTAAAAAGAACGGATTGTTTAATGGGTGTTTTCGATGATGATGATGTCTTCGTAAATGCCGTCAAAGATATTCGTGAGCAAAATCTTGAAATAAAAGATGCTTTTACGCCCTTTCCGATCCATGGTTTGCCTAAAGCAATGGGCCTGCACGAATCAAGATTGGGTTATGTAGCCTTTATCGGGGGTATCATAGGAGGCGGTGGTATTTTTACCATTATGACCCTTATGATGTACGTTAATTGGCCGATGAATTTTGGAGGTAAGCCTACTTGGCCCGTTCCTAATTTTATACCCATTACTTTTGAGCTTACGGTTTTGCTTTCAGCTATAAGTATTGCTACCGCTTACTTCCTGCGCAACACTATGTTGCCGGGTTTTGAACCTAAAATTTATCATCCACGCTCAACCAGTGACAGGTTTGTAGTATTGGTGGCTAAAGATAACAACGAAGACACCATCAAGGATGTAATGAGAAAACATGGAGCGGAAGAAATAAAAGATGAAGAGTATTTGGAGCAAAAAGCACCGCTCCCTTTACCCATAAAGATGAAATAGTGTTTGGTTATGATGAATTCAATAAAACTTTGGATTGTGTTGATATTGGGTCTTGTGGTGATAACTTCCTGTAGTTATAACCGTGGGCCTGGTACTGATAACTATGATCCCAATCATCCTGGTTATAGGTACACCCCTGCTTATGCCATGTATATTTCGGTTCCTTATGAAGGTTATTCTCAAGTAAAAGGTGAAAAGAACCCATACAATGCAAATGGCAAGAATTTGAAAAAACCACCGGAAGGGACCGTGGCAAGAGGTAAAAAAGCATATGAATACCCCTTTGCCGATGACCCCGAAGGATATGAGGTGGCTGGTGACAGCTTGGAAAACCCTTTGCCACCAACTGAAAAGAACATTGCAGAAGGTAAAAAACATTACCTTAAGTATTGTCAACAATGCCATGGAGAAAAAGGCAAAAGCGGTGGACCGGTTATGGCAAGTGGTAAGTTTCCTGAACCGCATTTTGGGGAATTTTCCTCAGATTATATAGATAGTCTGCCTGAAGGTAAGATGTACCATTCCATCACTCATGGACGGAATTTGATGGGATCGCACGCTTCGCAAGTGAAGCCTAAAGAAAGATGGCAGATCATTCATTATATTAACGAAGTATTGAATAAAATCGAAGAATAAAATTACACCCTTTCATTATTTGGTTAGGAAACAATAAATTAAAGGTTCATGGACGAACAGTTTAAATTTAATCAAAACCAAAAGCGCTTTGCTCTTGGAATTGGAGGCATTGGTTTAATCCTTTTATTAATCGGGTTTCTGACTGGTGTTGATGGCAATCGAATCTGGGGAAGCTTTTTAACGGCCAATTGGTATTTCCTTGGATTGGGATTGGCTGGTACGCTTATTCTGGCGCTTAATTATGCCTCAGCTGCGGGTTGGAATACATTGCTAAAAAGGCCGTTAGAAGCCATGAACAATTATGTACCAATTGGGGCATTGCTTTTTGGAGTTCCTTTCATTATTTATTTGGTTTTAACCCATCATCATTCCATATACCACTGGACCCATGAACAACTTGATTCCCTGCTCCAACAAAAAACGCCTTACTTGAATCTTCCATTCTTCATCATAAGGACCGTTATTGTCCTGGGTGTTTGGGTGATTTTTGCCATTGCTTTTAGAAAGTTATCGCTTAAAGAAGATGCTGATGGCTCTATTCAGCACTATAGAAAGGCCATGAAATTAGGGCCCTTGTTCCTTATTGCTTTTGCCATTACCATATCTTTTGGTAGTTGGGACTGGTTCATGTCTCTTGAACCTCATTGGTTCAGTACCATTTTCGCTGTTTATGTATTTGCCGGAATTTTTGTAGGTGGCTGGACTGTAACAGCCCTTTTAACCCTATTTCTTAAAGGTACTGGTCATTTAAAACAAGTCAACGAAAACCATTTTCATGACTTAGGCAAGTTCATGTTTGGTTTCAGTATTTTCTGGGCTTATATATGGGTGAGTCAGTATTTACTAATATGGTACGGTAATCTTCCAGAGGAAGTGATGTACTATTATGTTAGGATGCAAGGCGGGTTCTACGTCTTATTCATTGTAAACCTTTTCCTCAATTTTTTCGTACCTTTTTTGGTACTAATGATGAATACCGCTAAACGAAGTTACAAAACCATTATGTACGTAGGCATCATTATGTTAGTAGGGAGGTGGATTGATGTTTTCTTGTTGGTGATGCCCGGAGCGCTTGGCGAGCACCCAACCTTACAAATCGGTTTCCCTGAAATTGGGTTTACTCTATTGTATGGGGGTATTTTCCTTTACGTTGTTTTCAATGCTTTGAGCAAAGCCAGTCTTATAGCCAAGAATCACCCGTTTATTGAAGAAAGCATTCAACACGAGGTATTGTAAGGTGAAACAGGAATTGCTATTTTTTGACCTATCAATTGAAATGGATCAACTTCTAAGGTTGGGGCTTTTTTGGGTTGTTAATGTTACTGATGCAAGCAGACTTTACCTTATCCAGTAGTTACAAAATTCAATTTTAATAATTGAAGGTTACAAAACCAGAGCCATTTAAAGGATAAAACTTTTCATTCATATCGGCCTTATTAAATCGTCAATATAAACATAGTATTTATTTCGTATCGAAGGCTGATGTTTTAAAGTATCAAAATTTTTCTAAATTTTATCTTCAGGTAATCATGTATTAAAACGCTTTAGTGCCATGATGCATAGGTTTTTGCAATTATTAGTTGTTGTTTTTCTAAGTTTACTTAGCTTGAACTTAGGTACCAGTTATGGTCAGGATATTGGCTCATGCGGGACGGAAATCACAAAAACTCAAGAAGCTAATTTAAATAAAACCCTAACAGCAAGGCAAAACTACACGAGAACCATAGGTAAGCGACTAACGCAAGTTCCGGTTAGATTTTATGTTTTAAGGAAAAGTGATGGTTCAGACGGGATTGATACTGCTTTGCTTCGCAAAGAATTGGATACGGTTAATTATTACTATAAGAATGCCGGGATTGAATTTTTCCTGTGTGAAGCAATAAAAATAATAGATAACGACAAATATGCCCCCTTTTATAGGTATGATGAAGATCGAATTGCCGAAGAACATTATAAACCTGGGGTGTTGAACATTTATTTTGTAGAAGATTTATATTTTAGTTCTGATCGGCAAGTATGTGGGTATGCTAAATTTCCACCAAGTGAAGACAGAATTTTCATGAAAAACGATTGTTCTACCAATGGTAGCACGCTGGCCCATGAAATAGGTCATTATTTTTCCTTGTACCATACCCATCAAGGTTACAATAGCCCTAACCCAGAACTTGTAAACGGGTCTAATTGTGAAAATAAAGGGGATGAAATTTGTGGAACACCTGCAGACCCTAAATTGAGTGGTAAAAAGGTTGATAACTGCCAATATACTGGGAACGAACAAGATCCCAATGGGGATTTTTATCAACCTCAAGTAGGCAACATTATGTCTTATGCCCCTCGCAAGTGTAGAGATACCTTAACACCTGAGCAGTACAATTGGATTTCCTATAGTTTTGAAAATGATCGCAATTACCTGGATTGCTGTGCAGAACCCAGGGCCGATTTTGGGTATAAGAATTTTAATTACAGTAAGGAAATGAAATTTTATGATTCCTCAATGCTTGGAAAAGACAAGACCTGGTATTTTGGTAATGGCGATTCTTCAAAATTAACAAGCCCAGTTTATGAGTATAATGATACTGGCTTTTATAAGGTAAAAATGGTGGTAGAAAACCAGTGCGCTACAGATACTGCCGTTCAGGAATTTTATGTAGCAGAATCAGGAGTTTACCCGGCCGGAAGACGAGAGTCGACCCCGGAAAAAACAAAAACTACCATATATCCAAATCCCTTTACAAATAGCCTTAATCTTAGCTTTAGCTTGAAGCAACCTAAACGTGTACAAGTGGAGGTTTATAATTTACGCGGGCAAGCCATTGCAAAAACCGGTGGAAAAATGTTTGAGGCTGACAATCATCACATCGAATTGTTCAATCAACAATCGCTTAACAATAATACCACTATGTTGATTATTAAAATGATGATGGGTGATGAATTGATCCAACAAAAAGTTATGAGGCGATAAAACTCAACTTTTAACTCTGGAAAATATAGGTTTAGCTTGGATAGAATCAAGTAATGTTATGGAAAATTAGATGTCAAGCCCTAATTGGTTCCCGGAGCATTTTTATAGGGATTCGTTTGGTCTTCTGATTTTAGTATTTCAAACTCCACCCTCCGGTTTTTTTGATAATCTTCCTTTGAGTCAGCATCTTTTATAATGGGTTTCTTGCTACCATAGCCTTTAGCTTTAATACGCGAAGATTTTATGTTGCCTTTATTTATAAGATACTGCTTAATGGCGTCTGCTCTTTTTTGGGATAACTTAATGTTAAGTTCGGGATCACCTCTTGAGTCGGTGTGACCGGATATCTTTAACCGCATATTGGGATTGTCCAACACATAATTCATTAATTTATCAAGGTCATTCTTCATTTTTGGAAGAATTTCAGCACTGCCAGTTTCAAATTCAATACTTTCAAATTGGAGCCTTAAAAAATTAATGGAGGAAGTTTCCATATTTAGTGTTGTGTCTCCATCAAGGTCTAATTCTTTTTCTATTCTAAAAAATTCCTGGCCCTGAACTGTCAATAAGTATTTGCGATTATCGATCAGGTCGAAAGCAAAAGAACCATCCGGCCTCATGTATTTAGGGGCCACTTCCACGCCCTTTTCCATATCTATCACAGAAACAATTCCTTTAAAAGATTCACCTGTTTCCTTGTTTTCCAATGAACCTTTTAAAACCGTTCTTGCAGTCGGTTTGGCTTCCATTGGGAGCGGGAAGGAATAAAGATCAAGGTCTTTAATATCTTTTTTCTCTGACCGCGTGTAAAACAACTTTTTGGATTTGGCATCAATGGTAAAGTAATATTCATTGCCTTCTCCATTTACAATAGGGCCTATATTATTGGGTTCGGTCCATGATCCACCTTCATGATAACTCTTATAAATGTCATAATTACCATAATTGAGCAAGTGGCCTTTTGAGCTAAAATACAATACTTTGTGCTTGGGATGGTAAAATGGGCTTAAATCATTGTCTTGGGTATTAATGGTAGGGCCAACATTTTGGGCCTCTGTCCAATTGCCATTTTCGTCTTTGTAGGTATAATAAATATCAATTCCGCCAAACCCACCTAAACGGTCAGAAGCGAAGAACAATGTATCACCTGTATGGCTCAGGGCCGGGTGCGAATCCCAAGCTCTACTGTTAACTTTTTTACCCAGATTTTGGACGTTTCCCCACTCATTTTTGCCTTGGTTCTCAGCTAAGTAAATATCACAATTGCCATGCCCTTCGGGTGTTTTACAACGGATAAAATACAACTTTTCTGCATCTTTGCTTAAACACGGAGATCCTTCGTTGAATTTGGTATTGATATTTTCGAGCGGTTGGGCATCGGTCCAGTAACCATCTTTTTCTTCAGTCCAATAGAGGTCTTCATTAATTTTGACCCCTTTCAATTGGTCTTCCCGATTCCGTTTGGAGGTAAATATCATTAAATTGTTCCTGTTATTGAGGGCAGGGCCATAATCTTCATAGTCTGAGTTAACAGAAGTACCCATGTTGTTGAGTTTGCCTCTTGCAGGCCGGAGGGTGTCAATTTGTTTACGGTACTCGATTAGTTTGTAATAGTAATCAATCGGTACGTAATATTCTTTATCATTTTTAGCAATGCTGTCGTAATATTTCTTCACATATTCTAATCCTTTGTCTGTATGTTTAAGGATGAGCCTGTAAAGCCATTTAGCTTTTGCCGTTTGCTTGGTCTTTTCGTACAATTGGGCAAGCTTCCATAGTAGGTCGGAATCTCTTCTGAAATTGGTAATCCCAAAATTACTCACATAATTTTCAAGGGTCTTTATTAAATCTCTGAATTTTCCTGCTTTTTCTAAGCGAGCAATTTTTTCAAGTTGATTTTCATTCCTGTAATAAGGTAGGTCACCAATATTTTCAAAAGTTATATAGGAATTAGAAGATTTATTGGATGAGCCATCTCCTTCCCCTGCATTACTATTATCTGATCCATGCCCTGATTGGCAAGTAAAAACTTGTAACAATATAGGCATTAGGATCAAATATGTTGTTTTGAAATTCATTGGTTGTTAATTGGAAAGGAAATATAAAAAAAATTAAAGATCTTCTGCCATCGCTATAATTTCAGCAAGGTCTTTAACTTCTACTTCTTCTTCCTTTTCTTTTTGCTTAACCCCATCGCTCATCATGGTCATGCAAAATGGGCAAGAAGAGGCAATAACATCAGCTCCGGTGTCCAGCGCTTCTTCTGTTCTTTCAATGTTTACTTCTTTGTTACCGGCCTCTGCGTCTTTAAACATTTGACCACCACCAGCTCCGCAGCAAAGTCCATTATTTTTACAGCTCTTCATCTCAACAAGTTCAGCATCCAAGTTTTGCAGTACTGAGCGAGGTGCTTCATATACATTATTGGCTCTGGCCAAATAACAGGCGTCATGGAAAGTGACCTTTTTGCCTTTGAAACTACCACCGTCTTTTAACTGAATCTTTCCTTCATCAATCAATTGCTGCAGAAATTGGGTATGGTGTACAAGATCATAATTGCCTCCCAATTCAGGATATTCATTCTTTAGGGTATTAAAGCAATGGGGGCAAGTGGTAACGATTTTTTTAACTCCATAACCATCTAATGTTTGAATATTCATCATGGCCTGCATTTGGAATACCATTTCATTACCAGCCCTTCTTGCCGGGTCGCCTGTGCAAAGTTCCTCCTTACCAAGAACAGCAAAGTTGATACCAATGTGATTCAGGATTTTAACAAAGGCTTTAGTGATCTTTTGGGCGCGTTGGTCAAAACTTCCGGCACATCCAACCCAAAAAAGAATTTCTGGCTGCTCACCTTTTTGGGCCATATCGGCCATGGTAGGTACGTGTAATTTATTTTGGCTCATAGGTTTTGTTGTTTTACCTTAATCAAATATCGATTATTCATCTTCTGCCCAGTTTAAACGGTCTTCTTGCGGATACGCCCAAGGAGTAGCATTGGTTTCTATGTTATTGAACATATCGTTCCAATTACCTGGTGTATTTGCTGCTTCCATTACATTGTACCGTCTTAATTTTAAGATAATGTCAAGTGGATTGATATTAACCGGGCAAGCCTCAACACATGCATTGCAAGTAGTACATGCATTTAATTCTTCATTGGTAATGTAGTCGCCCAATAGGGTTTTACCATCATTGATTTCTTCACTTCCATTTTGATCTTTGAGTTCCCCAATCTCGGAAATGCGGTCACGGGTATCCATCATAATTTTCCTGGGTGATAAGGCTTTCCCGGTAATATTGGCAGGGCAAGCTGCAGTACATCGTCCACATTCAGTACAGGAATAGGCATCTAAGAGGTTTTTCCACGTAAGATCTGTAGCATCCTTAGCGCCAAAACGATCAGGCGGTGGTTGCTCTTGCCCTCCTTCTTGCTGCGCCGCATCCGGGTTAAGCATGTATTTTACCTCTTGGGTGATTTCTGGCATATTGGGCATTTTTCCGGCAGGTTCTAAACTTCCATAATAAGTGTTTGGAAAAGCGAGAAATATATGGAGGTGCTTGGAATAGGGGATGTAATTGAGAAATGCAAAAATACCAATGATATGAGCCCACCAAGCTGTACGTTCTAGAATTATCAGGTTAGAGAGATTCATATCATAAAATAAAGGAGCAAACAATCCACTTATCAGGAAAGTACCAGTTTCGGGGTAATGTTCGTGCCCTTTATGTTGGACTGCCAAATCCGCTCCATTCATTACAAGGATGGCAACCATTAGTACAATTTCGGTAATTAAAATAACGTTTGCATCCAGCTTGGGCCACTTTTTCATCTCCTGACCACTAAACCTGGGTACATGCAAAATGGTCCTTCTGACCAAGAATACTACACACGACAGTAAGACTCCAACTGCAAGGACCTCAAAGAAACTTATAAAATACTTATAAGATGTGCCCATTGCTGGAGCAAACAGTCGGTGGGCCCCGGCAATACCATCAATAATGATCTCGAGAACTTCTATGTTGATCAAAATAAATCCTACGTATATTAGCAAATGCATGATTCCTGCCACGGGCTTGGTGAACATTTTCCCTTGGCCCAGTGCAAAAAGGGCCATTTGTTTCCATCGCTGACCCGGGTTGTCTTTGAGGTTGACGTCTTTTCCAAGCAGTATGTTCTTTCGAATGGTTTTAACACTTTTAACGAAAAGGTAGATTGTTACTGCTAAAAGAATTGCAAATGCGACCTGTGATAAAATCTCCATACAGTCAATTTTTCATGCTCCTAATCAACTTGCTAAAGTAATAAATTCAGTTCAGACAGTAATAATGGCACAAACGCATATTTTTTAACAATACAAGCTTTGGAGTCAAATGTTTAAATCAAGTACATCGTTTTTTACAATGGGTTTATCCTTACCGATAAAGGTTTTGCAAGGATTATAAAGCTTTAAGAGCTGTTAATAGGTTTAAAAGAGCAAGATTTTAAAAAGGCTTTGTACAGACAAAAAAAAGAAAATACTTTTGCAACACTTTGAAAAAGCGGTGACGTAGCTCAGTCGGTAGAGCAACGGACTGAAAATCCGTGTGTCGGGGGTTCAATCCCTCCCGTCACCACGCTTTTAGCCCTGGCCATTTGGCCGGGGCTTTTTTTGGATGGTGAAGGCTTATTTTCCTTTGCTTTAGGGGTAGTTTAACCTATACTTGTATGCTTTCTACTGAAAGCGAATGCTTAGGCCCTTAATTAGGTTAAGCAAGTTATTGATTTATATTTTTACGGGTTAAAAGTGATTGTTATGAGGGCCTTTTTATTATTCTACTACTTATTGGATTTAACGTTTAGGGTTTAATTGCTCAAGCGTAATAGGATGATACCGTTTTTGTTGATAGTTGCAATTTTAACCCGAAGGGTAATTCAGTAAATAATGATTCAGTTGCTGGTGATGGGTGGCAAATTGGCAATCCTTAAAAAAACTTTTTTGGTAGTGCTTATTATGGTTTAAATGTGATTATGACATATACTTCAGATTCTAATTACTCCTATATAATTGCCTTCTTTCAAACAAGCTATCTTAAAAGTGAGTAAATTGTTTCCCTATCCTTTCGGCACAAATACAACTTTGGGTAGAATGGAAATGGAGGCTTTGTAAAAATATCATTTGATAAGGGTAACAGCTTGGTTAATGCAGGTTTCATTGATAAGCTTGCTTTTCCAGGAAATGAAAGTAAAAAAGTGAGGTTTATAATCAAAAGCGATGCTTTAGCTTCCAGAGATCCGGCTTATCTAGATAGCAAGGATTTGAAAATAGCAAAAATGAAATGAGCGAATTATTATGTTGCTAAAAGGGCCGATGCCATTCATATTTTATTTTAGCTTAAAAGTGACAGTGCAAAAGGAAATAAGGATGCATAAATGATTGATAAAATTAAACTAAGTGGTTGTAGAATTGATGAATTTGAGGATGCCGAAGATCAATTACTAACCGTCAATCCCAATCCTGCTAAGAGTTATTGTAGATTTCGAGTTGAACAATCAAATTTTTGCCATTATGCAGTAAGCATTTTCAACCTTTTTAAAAGAGCATTGGTTAAACAAAAGACCTTTAAAAAAAATGGAAAGTTAAAGCTTAAATCCTTTGATAACGGTGTTTATATGATAAGCGTTTAGGCGTGTAATGAATCTTGGCATAAAAACTTGTTGTAATAGAACAACCCCTGTTGTTTACCAAAATACTTCAACAAGGCACGCTAAAAAATGCAAGCGCTTAATTAATCGGGTCGCTTTTAGCTTTACGTTTCAATCGATCTTCAAGCTTTGTACAATAATATATCCCTAAAATAGCCCTTCTTGACGTTGGTGATAAATGCTTAGGTTTTAAGCCTATCAATAAAAAGCAATCCGCACTTAAACCTAAAAGTACCCTCAGTGGTTGTTATTAATTATATTTGCCAAAAAAGTTAGCCGATGGATTTCAGCCACAACGAGAATCAAACAATGATCATAGATATGATTCAAGGGTTGGGAGATAAAGAAATCAAACCCAACATGATGGAATGGGATGAGGAGCAGATTTTACCCTTGGATTTATTTAAAAAAATGGGCGATCTTGGATTAATGGGAATTCTGGTTCCTGAACAATACGGAGGAAGTGGTTTTTCCTATTTTGAATACGTAACTGCTATCAAAGAGCTTAGCAAAATTGATGGATCTATTGGTTTATCTGTTGCTGCCCACAATTCATTATGTACGGGCCATATTCTTCAATTTGGCAATGAAACCCAAAAAGAAAAATTCCTTCCTAAACTCGCTACGTGTGAATACTTAGGGGCATGGGGCCTTACGGAACCAAATACTGGCTCTGATGCAGGAGCCATGAAAACAACAGCATCGTGGGATGGAAAAGAATGGGTAATCAGTGGTGCCAAAAATTGGACTACTCACGGAAAGTCTGGTGATGTAGCAGTAGTCGTTACAAGGACTGGTGAGATCAATGAGAGTAAAAATGCCACTGCTTTTATAGTAGAAAAAGGAACCCCTGGTTTTAAAGCAGGAAGAAAAGAAAATAAACTTGGCATGCGGGCTTCCGAAACCACAGAAATGATTTTTGATGATGTTAGAATTCCTGATGAAAACCGGATCGGGGAAGTAGGAGAGGGATTTATCCAAGCTATGAAGGTATTGGATGGTGGCCGGATATCCATAGCAGCCTTAAGTATAGGAATTGCACAAGGAGCTTACGAAGCTGCATTGCAGTATGCTCAAGAGCGTCATCAATTCGGTGAGCCAATTGCTAACTTTCAGGCCATTTCATTTAAGCTTGCAGATATGAATTCGGAAATTGAGGTCTCTAATCTGCTTACCATGCAGGCTGCCTATCATAAAAGTTATGGTGAAGCTTCAACAAGATTGTCTTCCATGGCAAAATACTATGCTTCAGAAGCAGCCGTTGATGTATCAACAGATGCCATCCAGATATTTGGAGGTTATGGTTATACCAAGGACTACCCTGTTGAAAAGCATTACCGGGATTCCAAATTGTGTACCATTGGAGAAGGAACCTCTGAAATTCAAAAACTGGTAATTTCGAGAGAACTTCTTAAAGAATAGGCAACCCACATTCCATTAATTGGGCAGGGTCAGTTAAAGATTTGCTAAAAGTGCTTAAATTTAAGGTTTAATAGATTGTTACTGTCAATCTTTTACCTTAAATTTGCCCTCCATTTAAAAAAATTTAAATATGCTTAAAGTCAGTGTTAAAGAAAATGAATCCATAGATAAAGCGCTGAAACGCTTTAAGAAAAAATTGGAAAAAAGTGGTAAGCTAAAAGAATATCGCGGTCGTCAATTTTACACCAAGCCTTCTGATGAAAGAAGAATGGAGGTTGGAAAAGCCATTTACAAGCAAAATTTCCTTAATAGAAATAGTTAACTACCGGAATATATGCCAATCCGGGATTTTGAAAAATGGCTCAGGTATGAAAAAAGGGCCCCTGAGGCAACGCGAAAAGCTTATTTAACAGATCTTCAAAAATTTGAGCTTTTTCTTAAGGAATCATTTGATATTGATTCCCTCGTTTCATGTGATACTTATATCATTAAGTCCTGGATGGTCCATTTAATGGAAAATAACCTCAGTCGTACTTCTATTAAGCGTAAAGTAAGCGCCCTAAACACTTATTTTAGGTACTTATTAAAAACAGATCAAATCCAAAATAACCCGGTTGCCTCAGTGGAAGTGCCAAAAGCACCTAAAAGGATGGTCAAGGACGTTGAGGAAGTCTCCCTTCTTGAACTGCTGGACCAAATAAACTGGAGCCAAGAAAAAGAAGGCCATCAAAAGTATTTGATCCTGGAATTACTATATGGTACAGGTATACGCCTTTCTGAATTGATTCATCTTAAAGTGGAAGATGTAAAAAAAGACCATGTCAAAGTTCTCGGTAAAGGGAATAAAGAACGGCTAATCCCCATTAATAGAACGTTGATGTATAAATTGAGCGAATTCATCAATACCAGTGGATTTAAAAATACTGATAGCCTTTTTAAAACTTCAAAGGGAGAGCCCTTATATCCAATGTATGTATACAGGACTGTGAAGAAAGCGTTAACTAAGGTTACTTCTTTGAACAAAAAAAGCCCGCATGTGATCCGACACTCATTTGCAACCCACCTACTCAATAAAGGAGCTGATATTAATGCCATCAAAAAAATGTTGGGTCACGAAAACCTTGCTGCTACTCAAGTTTATACGCATAATTCCATTGAGCGGCTCAAAAATGTTTATAATCAGGCACATCCAAAAGCATAGAATTATGAAACCAGACATTCAGACCACTAATATCGAGTTGAATGATCATTTGAAGGATTTAATACAAAGTAAAGTTGATAAACTTGATCACTTCAAGTCCTACCTTATCGATATTGTATTTTACTTAAGTGATAATGGCGTTAATTCAAAGGAAACAGAGATTAAAGCCATTGTTAAAGATCAGACCTTATTTTGTGAGGAGAAAGAAGAGACCCTTGAAAAATCAATAGATAAAGCCATTGAAAAGATGCAGCGTCAACTAAGGAAGTACAAAGAAAAGAAGGTAGAAAAATAATTTTAATAGTTCCATTACGTCAGGTTGAAAATTTTATATATTTGCAGCCCTTTTTGGGAACGTATGGAACAATGTTCTTTATTTTAAGTTTATTTGCCGATGTAGCTCAGGGGTCAGAGCAACTGATTTGTAATCAGTAGGTCGTGGGTTCGAATCCCTCCATCGGCTCGCGAAAGCTGGGGGGATACCAAAGCGGTCAACTGGGGCAGACTGTAAATCTGCTGGCATTAGCCTTCGTAGGTTCGAATCCTGCTCCCCCCACTTTAAGCAGAGTGCGGGAGTAGCTCAGTTGGCTAGAGCATCAGCCTTCCAAGCTGAGGGTCGCGGGTTCGAGTCCCGTCTCCCGCTCATGAAGCCGATGTAGCTCAGCGGTAGAGCGCGTCCTTGGTAAGGACGAGGTCACGGGTTCAAATCCCGTCATTGGCTCGCGCTTGGCATCATTTAAAATTATAAATATTCTTTCATTTTAGAATTCTGGTTTGAAAATTAAATAAGTTATGGCAAAGGAAAAATTTGACAGGAGTAAACCACACATTAACATCGGCACTATTGGTCACGTTGACCACGGTAAAACAACCTTGACCGCTGCTATGACCCATTACCTTGCTAAAAATGGGATGGCGGATGACAGATCATTCGAATCTATTGACGTAGCACCGGAAGAAAAAGAAAGGGGCATTACCATTAACACGGCCCACGTTGAGTATCAAACCGAAAATAGGCACTATGCCCACGTTGATTGTCCCGGGCACGCTGACTATGTTAAAAACATGGTTACAGGGGCTGCTCAAATGGATGGCGCTATTTTGGTAGTTGCAGCAACAGATGGACCCATGCCCCAAACTAGAGAGCATTTATTGCTCGCTCGTCAGGTCGGAGTACCCCAAATTGTTACCTTCCTTAATAAGGTTGACATGGTGGAAGATCCCGAATTGATCGAATTGGTTGAAATGGAAGTAAGAGATTTACTTAGTTTCTATGAATTCGATGGGGATAATGCACCCATTATTAAAGGTTCAGCACTTGGGGCTCTAAATGAAGAAGAAAAATGGGTTAATGCCATACAAGAATTAATTCAGGCAATTGACGATCATATTCCCTTGCCTCCGCGTGAAGTCGATAAAGATTTCTTGACCCCTGTTGAAGACGTTTTTTCCATTACCGGCCGGGGTACCGTTGCAACCGGTAGGATCGAAAGTGGTGTCGTTAACAACGGTGATCCTGTAGAGATTATTGGTTTTAATGAAAAGCCCATGAAAAGCACGGTGACAGGTGTTGAAATGTTCCGTAAAATCCTGGATCGTGGAGAAGCGGGCGATAACGTTGGTTTGCTTTTGAGAGGTATAGAAAAGACAGACATAAAGCGGGGAATGGTAGTCGCCAAGCCGGGTTCTATTACACCTCATACTACATTCAAAGCTGAGGTTTATGTATTGAATAAGGATGAAGGAGGACGTCATACACCTTTCTTTAAAAACTACAGGCCTCAGTTTTACTTAAGAACAACTGATGTTACCGGAGAAATTTCACTTCCCGAAGGGGTTGAGATGGTAATGCCAGGTGATAATGTTTCATTGACAGTTAAACTAATTGCTCCTGTAGCTATCAATAAAGGCTTGCGTTTTGCAGTTCGTGAAGGAGGTAAAACTGTAGGCGCTGGACAGGTAACGGAAGTAGTAGATTAAAAAGTTTTAGACACGGGTGTAGCTCAATTGGAAGAGCAGCGGTCTCCAAAACCGCTGGTTGGGAGTTCGAGCCTCTCCACCCGTGCTTGCATAACTAACGTGTATGTTTCAAAAAATTCAACAAAACCTTAGGTTAACCGTAGAAGAGTTGCTTTATAAAGTAACTTGGCCTACGTGGGAAGAATTGCAAAGCAGTGCGATCGTTACTTTAATAACTTCATTGATAATTGCTTTGATTGTGTTTATGATGGATTCTGCCTTTGAAAACATTTTTAAGGTATTTTACACCATTTTTGAATAGGAACTTTACTTATGGCAGAGACTCAACAACAACAAGAATTTAAATGGTATGTAGTAAAAGCCTTAAGTGGTCAGGAAAAGAAAGTTAAGCAATTCATTGAAGCTGAATTAGAATTGGAAAATTTACAGGATTACGTTAAGCAGATCCTGATTCCAATGGAAAAAGTTGTTCAATTAAAGAAAGGTAAGAAAGTTACTAAAGAGCGGAACTTTTATCCTGGATACATCTTGGTGGAAACCATTTTGAATGCAGAAGTGGAAACCTGCATAAAAAATGTAAATGGCGTAGTTAACTTCCTTGGGAATCAAACAGAAGCTATTCCTTTGAGAGAAGCAGAGGTTAATCGTATACTCGGAAAAGTAGATCAGGCGCAGGATGATTCTGGAGATAATGTAGAGGTACCTTACAGAGTTGGCGAATCTGTAGTTGTTATTGATGGGCCTTTCAATGGTTTCTCTGGTGTTATTGAAGAAATTAATGAAGAGAAAAAGAAATTAAAGGTAATCGTTAAAATATTTGGAAGAAGAACTCCTGTTGAGTTAAATTACATGCAGGTCGAAAAAGAGTCTTGAAATGGCAAAGGAAATTATAGATTACGTAAAGTTACAGGTTAAAGGGGGTTCAGCAAACCCCTCACCACCGATTGGTCCTGCACTTGGTGCCAAGGGCTTAAACATCATGGAATTCTGCAAACAATTTAACGCACAAACGCAGGATCAAACCGGTAAAATCTTACCTGTTGTCATTACTGTTTATTCAGACAAATCTTTCGAATTTGAAATTAAAACGCCTCCCGCTGCATCTCAACTTATGGAAGTTGCTGGTATTCAGGGTGGTAGCTCCGAACCCAACAGTAACAAAGTAGGGACAGTTACTTGGGATCAAATAAAAGAGATTGCAGAAAATAAAATGAAAGATCTCAATACATTAAGGCTTGAAGGAGGTATGAAGATGATAGCTGGAACAGCAAGAAGTATGGGGTTAAATATTAAAGGCAATCCGCCTTGGGAACAATAAAAAGAGGTTAATACATTGGCTAAGTTTACTAAAAACCGCAAAGCAGCATTAGAAAAGTTTGATAAAAATCAGCGGTATTCATTGGATGACGCAACTTCTATTGTCAAAAACATGAGTTACGTGAAATTCGATGAAGCCGTAGAATTAGCTGTTAAGTTGGGTGTGGAGCCCAAAAAGCCCAATCAAATGGTAAGGGGTTCTGTTAATTTGCCGCACGGTACTGGAAAAGATACCAAAGTTTTAGCTTTGGTTAAGCCGGAAAAAGAAGCTGAGGCCAAGGAAGCAGGTGCCGATTATGTAGGGCTTGAGGATTATCTTAAAAAGTTTGATGAAGGCTGGACAGATGTTGACGTTATTGTAACTACGCCTGATGTGATGCCGCAACTGGGTAAATATGGTAAGATTTTAGGCCCAAGGGGTTTAATGCCCAATCCCAAAACTGGTACAGTTACTCAGGACATCAATGGTGCTGTTCAAGAAACCAAGGCTGGTAAAATTGATTTTAAAGTAGATCGATATGGTATTGTACACACGATTGTTGGTAGAAGGTCCTTTGATAACAAGCAGTTGTATGAAAATGCATTGGAAGTTATTCAAACCTTGTATCGATTAAAACCTTCAGCATCAAAAGGTGCTTATTTTAGGAATATTCATATTTCTTGCACCATGACACCTAGTGTTAATGTTGATATTAAAACCATTCCAGGAATATAACTGAACTTATGAAACGGCAGAATAAAGAAAAACTTTTATCGGAGATTGAAGAAGACTTAAGCAATAGTTCCTACTTTTACATAGCGGACACCTCTTCTTTATCCGTTAACGAAACCAATAAATTAAGGAAGCAATGTTATGAGCAGGGCGTAAAATTAAGGGTAGTTAAGAATACCCTAATGAAGAAAGCGCTCGAAGCACATAATATAAATGACCAGGAATTGGTTGATAGTTTAACAGGACCTTCTTCTTTAATGTTAACTGAAAACATCAACGCACCTGCAAAAATTATCAGCGATTTTCGTAAAACGCATGATATGCCATTGCTAAAAGCGGCCTACATAGAAGATGCAGTTTATGTAGGCGATGATCAATTAGAACCTCTAACAGAACTAAAATCAAAAGAAGATTTAATTGGAGACATTGTTGCATTGCTAAACGCACCGGTTAAAAATGTTGTGTCAAGTTTGCAATCTGGCAGTCATAAACTTGCAGGTCTTGTTAAAACATTGTCTGAAAGAGAAGAACAATAATAGAAATTAGATTTTTTGAACAATTAAAATAGTTTATACAAATGGCTGACGTTAAAGAATTAGCTGAACAATTGGTCAACCTTTCTGTGAAGGAAGTTAATGAATTGGCTGATGTTTTAAAAGATGAATATGGTATAGAACCTGCTGCTGCACCTGCTGCTGCTGCGCCCGCTGCTGGTGGCGAAGGCGAAGCTGCTGAAGAACAAACTGAATTTGATGTTATGCTCAATTCCGCAGGTGGCTCTAAGCTTAATGTAGTTAAAATTGTTAAAGAAGTAGGTGGTTTGGGTCTTAAGGATGCAAAAGAAATGGTAGATAATCTGCCCAAACCAGTAAAAGAAGGTGTCTCCAAAGAGGAAGGCGAGGAACTTAAGTCTAAGTTAGAAGATGCTGGTGCGGAGGTAGAGTTAAAATAAACTTCCTTGTAAATACAGGCTTTTTGGGAGAGACCTGCAATGCTATATTGTCAGGTCTATCCTTGTTTGCACCAACCTTAATATTGTTAAATTTAAAAAGTTGTAATATTGACAACGGAAGTAGCTAAAGTACAGGAAAACGGGCAAAGGATTGATTTTGGCTCACTAAGTAAAAGCCTTGACTATCCTGATTTTCTGGAAGTACAAGTAAGATCCTTCCAGGAATTTTTCCAATTGGAAACGTCTCCTGATGATCGTATTAACGAGGGACTTTATAAAGTTTTTACGGAAAATTTCCCTATATCTGATTCAAGGGGGGTTTACCATCTTGAATTTATTGATTATTTCATTGATCCGCCCAAATATACAGCCGAAGAATGTCTCGAAAGAGGCTTGACCTATAGTGTAGCCCTAAAAGCTAAACTTAAACTCTATTGCACGGACGAGGAACATGAAGATTTCGAAACCATTGTTCAGGATGTTTATCTTGGTAATATCCCTTACCTAACTGAACGCGGTTCTTTTCTAATCAATGGTGCTGAGCGCGTAATTGTTTCTCAGCTCCACCGCTCTCCGGGAGTCTTCTTCAGCCAAAGCTTCCATACCAATGGTACACGTTTGTATTCCGCCAGGGTTATACCTTTTAAGGGGTCTTGGATGGAATTTGCTACCGATGTGAATAACGTGATGTTTGCCTATATTGATCGAAGGAAGAAATTCCCCGTTACTACATTACTGCGTGCTATTGGATACGAATCAGATAAAGAAGTTCTGGAGATATTTGACCTTGCTGAAGAAGTAAAGGTATCCAAATCCAAGCTTAAAAAAGTCATTGGAAGCAAATTAGCAGCTCGCGTATTAAGAAAGTGGATTGAGGATTTTGTAGATGAAGACACTGGTGAAGTCGTGTCCATCGAGCGTAATGAAATTATCCTTGAAAGGGACACCGTTCTTAAAGAAGAACATATTGATCTAATCCTTAATGCCAATGTTAAGTCGATTATCCTTCATCGTGAGGATAAAGATACATCGGATTTTGAAATCATATACAATACCCTCCAAAAAGATCCTTCTAACAGTGGCAAGGAAGCTTTAGAGCATATTTACCGTCAGTTAAGAAATGCCGACCCCCCTGACGAAGAAACTGCCAGGGGTATCATTGACCGGTTATTCTTCTCTGATAAACGTTATGATTTAGGTGATGTTGGAAGGTATAGGCTTAATCAAAAGCTTGCTTTAGCCATTTCTGATGAAGTAAAAATCTTAACAACAGATGACATAGTATCCATCATCAAATACCTCATAGAGTTAAGCAACTCGAAAGCTGATGTGGATGATATTGACCACCTGAGTAACAGAAGGGTTCGCACAGTTGGTGAGCAGCTTTACAACCAATTTGGTGTAGGTTTGAACAGAATGGCCCGGACCATACGAGAGCGCATGAATGTTCGGGATAATGAAGTATTTACACCAACCGATCTTATTAACAGCAGGACTTTATCTTCTGTTATTAATTCATTTTTTGGCACCAACCAATTGTCTCAGTTTATGGATCAAAACAATCCATTGGCTGAAATGACCCATAAAAGAAGATTATCAGCGCTTGGTCCTGGTGGATTATCAAGAGAAAGAGCCGGATTTGAGGTTCGTGACGTACACTATACCCACTATGGCCGGCTTTGTACTATTGAAACGCCAGAAGGTCCGAATATTGGCCTGATTTCTTCTATGTCAGTTTATGCAAAAATTAACAACATGGGTTTCCTCGAAACCCCCTACAGGAAAGTTCATGAAGGTAAAGTCGATTTTGAAAATGAACCCATTTACCTCAGTGCTGAACAAGAAGATGATAAAACTATTGCGCAGGCCAACGCACCCTTGAACGAAGATGGGTCATTTCAAAATGACCGTGTAATGGCCAGAAGCGGTGGTGATTTTATTATTACTGAAAAGGAGAACATTGATTACATGGATGTTTCTCCAAACCAAATCGTTTCTATCGCTGCTTCATTAATCCCATTCCTGGAGCACAACGATGCCAATAGGGCTTTGATGGGAAGTAACATGCAGCGTCAGGCATTACCATTGCTTAAAACGGAATCCCCGATTGTAGGAACAGGTATAGAAGAAAATGTTGCCAGGGATTCCAGAACATTTATCACCGCTGAATATGATGGCGTCATTGATTACGTTGATGCTCAAAAAATCATCGTTAAGTACGAAAGATCAGAACAGGATGAGCTTGTAGCATTTGATGACAATACCAAGACCTATGATCTGACTAAGTTCAAGCGGTCCAACCAAAGTTCTTGTATAAATATTCAACCCATTGTCAATAAAGGAGACCATGTTAAGAAAAACCAAGTCCTCTGCGATGGTTTCGGTACCGATAATGGTGAGCTTGCACTGGGCAGGAATCTGAAAGTGGCTTTTATGCCGTGGCAAGGTTACAATTACGAGGACGCCATTGTGGTATCCGAAAGGGTTGTCAAGGATGATTTATTTTCTTCCATGCACATAACCGAGTTTGACTTAGATGTGAGGGACACTAAACGTGGTATGGAGGAATTTACCAATGACATCCCCAATGTTAGTGAAGAAGCCACTAAAAATCTGGACGAAAACGGGCTTATAAGAGTTGGGGCTGAAGTTAAGGAAGGCGATATTCTTATTGGTAAAATTACTCCAAAAGGCGAATCTGAACCCTCACCCGAAGAAAAGTTACTCAGGGCTATTTTTGGCGAAAAGGCAGGTGATGTCAAAGATGTATCACTAAGGGTGCCTCCCTCGGTTAGTGGAGTTGTTATCGACAAAAAGCTCTTTGAAAGGGCCAAAAAAGATAAATCAGCCAAGAAACAGCACAAAAACGCTTTAGCAAAAGCGGAAGAAGAGCACAATAAAAACCTTGCCACCCTTAAGGATAATTTGGTAGAAAAGCTGTTCAATGTATTGAATGGTAAGACTTCAAGAGGCGTTTATAATATTTACAACGAAGAATTGGTATCCAAGGGAAGTAAGTTCACTCAAAAGCTGCTTTCAAAGATTGATTACACTCACATCGATCCCAACAACTGGACTACAGATGAAGATAAAAATTATCTGATCAAGCAAATCCTTCAGAATTTCAAACAAAAATGCAATCAAGAAGTAGCAAGATTTAAGCGCAAGCAGTTTTCAATTACTATTGGTGACGAATTGCCAACGGGCGTGCTTAAACTTGCTAAAGTTTATCTTGGATCAAAACGTAAATTGTCCGTGGGTGACAAGATGGCTGGTAGGCACGGTAATAAAGGTGTTATTGCCAAAATTGTACCTGACCAGGACATGCCCTTTTTAGAGGATGGTACGCCAACAGACGTTGTACTCAGTCCTTTGGGCGTTCCTTCTCGTATGAACCTTGGACAGATCTTTGAAACTATCCTGGGATGGGCCGGAGAAAAACTAGGTACCAAATTTTCAACGCCTATTTTCGATGGTGCTACTCAAGATGAAATTGAAGCATATTTAAAACAAGCGCAACTGCCTTCATCAGGTAAAACCAATTTAATCGATGGTATATCTGGCGAAAAATTTGATCAACCTACCACAGTTGGTGTGATCTACATGCTTAAGCTTGGCCACATGGCTGAGGATAAGATGCACGCGCGCTCAATTGGCCCTTACTCATTGATTACGCAGCAACCACTTGGGGGTAAATCCCAATTTGGTGGTCAGCGCTTTGGCGAAATGGAAGTTTGGGCACTTGAAGCATTTGGTGCATCTAATGTACTCAGAGAAGTTCTTACTGTAAAATCTGACGATATTATAGGTAGGGCCAAAGCTTACGAGCATATTGTGAAAGGTGAGAACATGCCTGAACCTGGAATACCTGAATCATTTAACGTATTGTTGAATGAACTGAGAGGTTTAGCACTTGATATTACATTAGAATAAAAAATAATCAGGAGTCTTTATGCCGGCTAAAAAAGATTATAAAAAGTTTAGTAGTGATTTTAACAGCGTTAGAATTGGTTTGGCTTCTCCCGAAACCATTTTGGATTGGTCCAATGGAGAAGTAACAAAACCCGAAACCATTAACTACAGGACGTTTAAACCTGAAATGGGTGGCTTGTTCTGCGAGCGGATTTTTGGACCTGTCAAGGACTATGAATGTCACTGCGGAAAATATAAAAGGATTCGTTATAAAGGCATCGTATGTGACCGATGTGGTGTTGAAGTAACAGAAAAGAAAGTGAGAAGGGAGCGAATGGGCCACGTAAATCTCGTGGTACCGGTTGCTCATATTTGGTACTTTAAGTCATTGCCCAATAAAATTGGGTATCTGTTAGGGCTTCCGACCAAAAAACTTGAACTCATAATTTACTATGAAAGGTATATAGTTATTCAGCCTGGAGTCAAGGAAAATGATGGTATCAATTCCCTTGACTTTTTAACAGAAGAGGAATACCTTGAGATATTAGAAACCCTTCCCAAGGAAAATCAAATGCTTGAGGATAGTGACCCTCAGAAGTTTGTTGCAAAAATGGGCGGGGAAGCCCTTATCCATTTGCTTTCAAAACTGGATATGGATAAATTATCTTATGAACTTAGGGATAAAGCCTACAATGAAACTTCGCAGCAAAGAAAAAATGAAGCCCTGAAGCGGCTTAAGGTGATTGAAAGTTTCAGAAGTGCTAATTCTGAAATTGAGAATCGGCCAGAATGGATGATTATTAAGGTTATGCCCATTATTCCTCCTGAATTGAGACCTTTAATTCCGCTGGATGGGGGCCGCTTTGCATCCTCCGACCTTAATGACCTTTATCGAAGGGTTATTATCCGTAACAATCGGTTGAAACGACTAATGGAGATTAAAGCGCCTGAAGTTATCCTTCGTAACGAAAAACGAATGCTTCAGGAGTCCGTTGACTCCTTATTTGATAACTCAAGGAAGGTTAGTGCTGTTAAGACAGAAGGCAATCGTCCTTTAAAATCCTTAAGTGATATGCTTAAGGGTAAGCAGGGACGTTTCAGGCAAAACCTATTGGGTAAGCGGGTTGATTATTCCGGACGTTCTGTTATTGTAGTAGGTCCGAAGTTAAAACTACATGAATGCGGGATTCCAAAAGACATGGCAGCAGAGCTTTTCAAACCCTTTATCATTCGTAAGCTTATTGAGCGGGGGATTGTTAAAACTGTAAAATCTGCTAAGAAGATTGTTGAACGGAAAGATCCGGTAATTTGGGATATTTTGGAAAATGTGTTGAAAGGACATCCCGTAATGCTTAACCGGGCTCCAACGCTTCACAGATTGGGTATCCAAGCATTCCAACCCAAGCTTATTGAAGGAAAAGCCATCCAGCTTCATCCATTGGTATGTAAAGGCTTTAATGCTGACTTTGATGGTGACCAAATGGCCATTCACGTACCTTTGGGGCATGAAGCAATTATAGAAGCACAGCTTTTAATGCTATCTTCTCATAATATCTTAAGCCCGGCTGATGGTGCACCCGTGGTTGTGCCTACCCAAGATATGGTTCTTGGGCTTTATTATATAACGAAAGGAAGAAGAGGAACCGAAGATAATCCTTCCAAGGGAGAAGGTATGACTTTTTATTCCACAGAAGAGGCACTTGTGGCTCACAACCATGGCACCGTAGACTTACATGCTTTTATTAATGTAAAAGTTAACATAGAGCAAAAAGATGGGTCTTTCAAAGAAGAGATCGTTGAAACAACTGCAGGCAGGGTTATCGTCAATCAAATAATACCTGAAACGGTTGGCTTTGTCAATGAACTTTTAAATGGTAAGTCCATTCAGAAAATAGTTGACCATGTATATAGGAATACTAGCCTTCCTATTACTGCCGATTTTATGGATAATATCAAAGAGATGGGTTTTCATTATTCGTTTAAAGGCGGATTGTCCTTTAACTTGACGGACGTGCCCATTCCTGATGAAAAACAGATCTATTCCAATGAGGCTAAAGAGGAAGTTGAAGAGGTATGGGATAACTACTACAATGGCTTCATTACTGATAATGAACGGTACAACCAAGTTATCGATATTTGGACCAGGAATACCAATAGAGTGACCCAGGAATTGATGAACCAAATAGCTGAGGACCGTCAAGGTTTCAATCCAGCTTTTATGATGTTGGATTCAGGGGCAAGAGGTTCTAAAGAACAAATTCGCCAATTAAGCGGAATGAGAGGCCTAATGGCTAAGCCACGTAAAAGTGTCGGTGGTGGTGGCGGTGGAATTATTGAAAACCCCATTTTATCTAACTTCAAAGAAGGGCTTACAGTACTCGAATATTTTATCTCCACGCACGGGGCTCGAAAGGGACTTGCAGACACAGCCTTAAAAACTGCTGATGCTGGTTATCTAACCAGAAGGCTCCACGATGTTGCTCAGGATGTTGTTGTGAGAGAACATGATTGTGGAACACTAAGGGGCTTACCTGTTGCCGCGCTTACAGACAAAGAAGAAGTTGTTGAAACGCTTTACGAGCGGATTTTAGGCAGGGTTTGTCTTCAAGATGTTGTAGATCCCCAAACAGATGAACTTATTATTGGAGCCGGTTCTCAAATAACTGAACCCATAGCTCAAAAGATTGAAGAAAGTGATGTTGAAACTGTAGAAATAAGATCAGTCTTAACTTGTGAAACCAAGTATGGAGTTTGTGAAAAATGCTATGGAAGGAACCTTGGTACCGGCCAAATGGTACATAAAGGAGAAGCTGTTGGTGTTATTGCAGCCCAATCTATTGGTGAACCCGGAACCCAATTAACCCTTCGTACTTTCCACGTTGGAGGTACTGCATCTAAAGTAGCTGAAGATAGTCAAATTGCAGCTAAGCATGTTGGTATTCTTGAATTTGAGGGAGTAAATACAATCACCAAGAAAGAAGAAGACCAGGAAAAGGAAATTGTGATAGGCCGATCGGGTGAGGTTCGTATCCTTAATCAAAACAACAATGCAACTTTGGTTACTTACAATGTTCCTTATGGTTCTGAATTGTATGTAAAAGAAGGGCAAAAAGTTGAGAAAGGGGATATGATTTGTAATTGGGACCCTTATAACGCTGTAATTGTAGCTGAATCTGAAGGTAAGATTGTTCATGAAAATATTATTGAAAATGTAACTTATCGTCAGGAATCAGATGAGCAAACCGGCCACACTGAAAAAGTTATTATCGAGTCCAAGGATAAAAAGAAAATCCCAACCATTAAAATTGCGGACAAACAAGGCAATATCCAAAAAGCATATAATTTACCGGTAGGCGCTCACATTCTCTATGATGATGAAGATGAAGTGAAAACCGGAAGCGTTATTGTTAAAATTCCAAGGTCTACTAGTAGATCAGCCGACATTACAGGTGGATTACCTCGTGTTACAGAGCTTTTCGAAGCACGGAACCCGTCTAATCCAGCCGTAATTTCAGAAACAGATGGTGCTGTAAGCTTTGGCGGAATCAAACGCGGTAATCGAGAAATTCTTATAGAAGCAAAAGATGGTAGGGTTAAGAAATACCTGGTACCGCTATCTAAGCACATTCTTGTTCAGGAAAACGATTATATTAAATCAGGTGAACCCCTTTCAGATGGGGCTGTCACGCCAGCGGATATCTTAAAGATTCAAGGACCTTTTGCTGTTCAGCAATACATCGTCAATGGTATTCAGGAAGTTTACAGACTTCAGGGTGTAAAACTTAATGACAAGCATATTGAGGTTATTGTAAGGCAAATGATGCAGAAGGTTACCATTAACAATCCTGGTGATACCCGCTACCTTGAAAAAGATTCAGTGAACAAGTTTGATGTTATGGATGAAAATAACTGGATCTACGATAAGGAAGTGGTAACAGATCCAGGGGATTCTCCAAACCTTTATGCAGGGCAGATCGTTACTGCAAGGAGGTTAAGAGAAGAAAACTCTAAATTAAAACGTAAGGACCAAAAACTTGTAGAAGCTCGTGATGCTGTACCAGCCACAGTAAGTCCCTTGCTACAGGGTATTACTAAAGCAAGTTTGGCAACGAAGAGCTTCCTTTCTGCTGCTTCCTTCCAGGAAACAACAAAAGTCCTTAACGAGGCATCAATCAAAGCTAAACGAGATACCCTTGAGGGCTTGAAGGAAAATGTGATCGTTGGTCATAGAATTCCTGCCGGAACTGGCCTGAGGGAATTTGACAATTTGGAGATTCATCCTGAACAGAATGGTGAGGAAGAAGAACTGACCGAGCAAGTTGAGGAACCAGCCTCCGAAGAAGAATCCTCCTCTTAAGAAGTCATTTTAAGAGGAAACTATAAATATTACTTGCTAAAGAACCCTTTTGTTGTCTTAATTGACAAAAAAGGGTTCTTTATTGAATAGTTTTCACCAAAAATTGAAAATACAATGAGCGACGAAGAGAATAACAATAGATCTCAAGATGATGAACAAATGAACATTGAGTTGCCTGAAGAGGTAGCAGAAGGAATCTACAGTAACTTAGCCATCATTACGCATTCAAGCTCAGAGTTTGTGTTTGATTTCGTCAGGATCATGCCTGGTTTACCAAAAGGTAGGGTTAAGTCCAGAGTCTTGATGCATCCTAAGCACGCTAAAAAATTATTGAATGCCCTCTCTGATAACGTTAAGAAATACGAGGCAGCCAATGGAAGGATTGATGATGAAGGTGGGTACGAGGGTATACCTATGAATTTTGGCGGTCCGACTCCTGAGGCGTAAGGGACCTCCAATTGACAAATGTATCAATAACGTAAGTTGAGCGTCAGTAAAATCAACATTACTAATTTATATTCAGAAGCAACAAGCTTGTTAAGGGTAATGTGGAGTTTATAGGCATTTAAGGGAGAATTTGTTGAGATAATTATTTCACTAGTAAAACTCCTTTCTCATATGCATCTAAGCTTATAATTTCTACGTTTATAACCTTAGGTTTGCCTATTTTGGAATGCTTATAAGGAATTCAAAAACTTAATTACTTAGGCAAAGGATTTTTTCATTTTGATTTTGGCAATATTGGTTGGAAAACATACCTTTGCCATCCCAAAAAATTTGAGAATATAAAGGAACAATTATGCCTACAATTCAACAACTAATAAGAAAAGGCAGAAAAGAAATTAAAGCCAAGAGTAAATCTCCCGCTTTAAATTCATCTCCACATAAACGCGGTGTTTGCACCAGAGTATATACAACTACTCCGAAAAAGCCGAACTCATCAATGCGTAAAGTCGCGCGTGTTAGGCTTTCAAACGGTAAAGAGGTTAACGTTTACATCCCTGGGGAAGGGCATAATTTGCAGGAACACTCCATCGTATTGGTTCGTGGTGGTAGGGTTAAGGACTTACCTGGTGTTCGTTATAACGTAGTTAGAGGCGCCTTGGATACTGCTGGAGTCGAAGATAGAAAGCAAGGCCGTTCTAAATATGGTGCTAAAAAATCTAAGAAATAGTAACAATTATTAGCTATGAGGAAAGGTAGTCCCAAAGAAAGGCAAGTTCAAAAAGATCCCAAATTCAGTGACGAGATGATTGCTAAGCTCGTCAACAATTTAATGTTGGACGGTAAAAAGAATCTTGCTTATAAAATAGTTTACAATGCATTTGACCAGGTGCAGGAAAAAAACCAAGAAGAACCTCTTGAAGTGTTTAATCGTGCACTTGCCAATGTGATGCCTACCGTTCAGGTGAGAAGTAAAAGAGTAGGTGGTGCAACTTTCCAAATTCCAGCTGAAGTAAGAGAGGAAAGAAGATATACTTTAGCATTAAAATGGATTATTCGTTTTTCCAGGCTTCGAAATGAAAAAGATATGGCTAATAAATTGGCCTCTGAAATTATCGATGCAGCAAATAATGAAGGCGGTTCTGTGAGGAAAAAAGTGGAAACCCACAAAATGGCTGAAGCAAATAAAGCTTTCTCTCATTTTAAATTTTAATTAGATCGTAAACACATATATTAAGAGGGTTTTAGTATGGCACAAGCAAAGAATAAGAATTTAGTTAATTATAGGAACATAGGGATCATGGCCCATATTGATGCCGGTAAGACTACGGCTACTGAAAGAATGCTGTACTATACCGGAATCAACTATAAGATTGGTGAAGTTCATGATGGCGGCGCTACCATGGATTGGATGTCCCAAGAACAAGAAAGGGGCATTACCATTACCTCCGCTACAACAAGGTGTTTTTGGGATTACAATGATCAATCCTATACTATCAATATCATTGATACACCAGGGCACGTTGATTTTACAGTAGAAGTTGAACGGTCTCTCCGTGTTTTGGACGGAGCCGTTGCAGTATTTTGCGGAGTGAGCGGTGTAGAACCCCAATCCGAAACGGTTTGGAGGCAAGCTGATAAATATGGCGTGCCTAAGATAGCTTTCGTTAACAAAATGGATCGCGCTGGTGCCGATTTTTTTAATGTTGTAGAAGAAGTTAATAGCAAACTGGGAGCCAACCCCGTACCCATCCAAATACCAATTGGATCTGAATCTAATTTTATTGGGGTGGTTGATCTTGTTACAATGCAAGCCTATGTTTGGGATGAAGATAACAACAACTTCGGTATGAACTTCCGAACGGAAGAAATTCCCGATGAACTAAAAAAGACGGCTGAAGACTACAGAGAAAAAATGCTGGAATCGGTTGCCGAAACTAATGACCAGCTACTCGAGAAGTATTTCGATGATCCATCTACTATTTCCGAGGAAGAGATCAATAAAGCCGTACGAGATGCTACAATCGACATGAAGATTGTACCAATGCTTTGTGGTACAGCTTTCAAAAATAAAGGGGTGCAACCCTTGTTAAATTCTATTGCGGATTACTTACCTTCTCCCCTTGACATGCCTGCAATTGAAGGCGTAAATCCTAAATCTAATGAGGAAGAAACTCGTGAGCCGGATGTCAACGCTCCTTTCTCAGCTTTGGCATTTAAGATCATGACCGATCCTTATGTCGGAAGATTGGCTTACTTTAGGGTTTATTCTGGTTCCCTTAGCAAAGGGTCCTATGTGCTCAATACCAGATCAGGCAAAAAAGAACGGATATCCAGGATATTCCAGATGCATTCTAATAAACAAAACCCAATTGAATATTGCAGTGCTGGAGATATTGGTGCCGGGGTCGGATTTAAAGACATTAAAACAGGTGATTCGCTTTGCGAAGAAGGTCATCCCATCGTTTTGGAAGAAATGACATTCCCTGAACCTGTGATAGGTATTGCAGTTGAGCCTAAAACCCAGGCTGACATTGATAAACTCAGTACAGCATTGACCAAATTAGCTGAAGAAGATCCTACCTTTACTGTTAAATCAGATGAAGAAACTGGTCAAACTGTGATTTCCGGCATGGGTGAGCTGCATTTGGAAATTATTATTGATCGTTTAAAATCTGAGTTTAAGGTAGATTGTAATAAAGGTGAACCACAAGTTGCTTACAAAGAGGCTTTAACTAAAAAAGTTAAGCATCACGAATTATTGAAGAAACAAACCGGTGGCCGGGGTAAATTTGCAGAAATGGAATTTGAAATTGGCCCTGCTGACGAGGACTTTGAAGGCCCTGGTATTCAGTTTGAAAATAATATTACTGGTGGTAATATTCCTAAGGAATTCATTCCTGCTATTGAAAAGGGATTTGAAAGTAGCATGGAAAATGGGATTTTGGCAGGATATCCGATAGATGACATGAAAGTTCATCTTTACGATGGCTCATACCACCCTGTGGATTCGGATGCTGTGGCTTTTGAAATGTGTGCCAAATCTGCATTCAGAGAATCCGCCAAAAAAGCCAAGCCGGTATTACTTGAACCACTCATGAAAATAGAAGTGGTCGTGCCTGAAGATTATATGGGAGATGTGATGGCCGACTTGAATAAACGAAGAGGACAATTGGACGGTGTGGATGCAAAAGGAGATTCTCAGGTTATTAGGGGTAAAGTACCTTTGGCTGAAATGTTTGGTTATGTCACAACATTGAGGACCATAACTTCTGGTAGAGGAGTGTCATCAGTTATGTTCTCACATTATGAAGAAGTTCCCAATAGTATTGCCCAAGATGTTCTCGAAAAAGTTAGAGGTAAAGTAGAAAACGTATAAGCATAGATAATGAGCCAAAAAATAAGAATTAAACTAAAGTCATACGATCACAACTTAGTAGATAAATCTGCTGAAAAGATTGTCAAGACTGTAAAGGGAACGGGAGCTGTTGTAAGCGGGCCCATTCCGATCCCGACCGAAAAAAAGGTTTACACGGTGCTTAAGTCACCACACGTCAATAAACGAGCAAAGGAGCAATTTCAAATGTGCTCCCATAAGCGGTTGATCGACATTTATAGTTCGAGTGCCAAAACGGTGGATTCTTTAATGAAATTAGAATTACCAAGCGGTGTAGACGTTGAAATAAAAGTATAAAATGAGCGGACTAATTGGAAAAAAAATCGGGATGACCAGCATTTTTGACGACGAAGGTCAAAATGTTCCTTGTACTGTAGTGCAAGCTGGGCCATGCTACGTAACCCAGTTGAAAGACGAAGAAAAAGATGGTTATAGTGCTGTCCAGCTAAGTTTTGATGATAAAAAGGAAAAGCGAACCCCCAATCCTTTAAAAGGTCATTTTAAAAAATCTGGCGTAACTCCCAAGCGTAAAATTGTTGAATTTAAGCACTTTGAAAACCAGCCTAACCTGGGTGATGAACTTAAGTCAGATATATTCGAAAAAGGGGATGTTATAGATGTGGTTGGGCATTCAAGAGGAAAAGGATTTCAAGGGGTTGTAAAAAGGCACGGATTTGCTGGCGTTGGTGATCAATCTCATGGTCAACACGGGACCGAACGTGCGCCAGGTTCTATTGGCGGTGCATCAGACCCCTCCAGGGTTTTCAAAGGCCTTGAAATGGCGGGTCGAACAGGTAATAATCGGACTAGAATTTTCAACCTTAAAGTTGTTAAGGTGATGCCAGAAAAAGATCTGATTCTTATTAAAGGTGGTATACCTGGAAATAAAGGTTCATATTTAATCTTAGAAAAATAAAATGAAACTCGAAGTACTAAATACTCAGGGCGAAAAAACCGGTCGCAAAGTAGATCTACCGGACAATATTTTTGGTATTGAACCCCATGAGCACTCAGTATACCTTGATGTAAAGCGTATACGAAATGCCATTCGCAGTGGGAATCATAAAACCAAAGAAAGAAGTGAGATCAAGGGATCCAGAAAAAAACTTAGGCGTCAAAAAGGAACTGGTTTTGCGCGTGTCGGAGATATTAAATCGCCCATATTTCGTGGGGGAGGTCGAGTGTTTGGCCCTAAAGTAAGAAATTACGATATTAAAATAAATAAGAAAGTTCAAAGGCTTGCCAAAAAATCTGCTTTATCTACCAAGCTCAACAACAAGCAGCTTTATATCGTAGAAGACTTTAATTTAGAAACCCCTAAGACAAAAGATTTCGCCCACATTATGGATAATCTTGAGATCAGCGGGAATAAATCCCTCTTTGTAAACAGTGAATTTAGTGAAAACACCAAATTATCAATGAGGAATATACCCAATGTGGACGAAAAAGCTACCAAGGCATTGAATACGTACGATATATTAAGGTACAAGAACTTGGTATTAACGGAAAATTCGGTAGAAGAACTTAAAAAATCATTAAACAAGTAAAATGGAGGTTCTTAAAAAACCAATAATAACGGAAAAATTCACCCAATTAGGGGAAGAATTGAATCAATATGGCTTTATTTGTGATTCAAAAGCAAACAAAACCAAGATCAAAAGGGAAGTTGAAAAGCTTTATGGTGTAAAAGTCAATAAAGTTAGAACAATGGTTTACCCACCCAAGCAGAAGACGAGGTACACCAAAACCAATATTATAGAAGGTAAAACCAAACGGTATAAAAAAGCCGTAGTGACATTAAAAGAAGGCAATACGATCGATTTTTACAGTAATATATAAAAAGCTTTATGGCGGTAAAAAGACTTAAACCAACTACACCTGGATCAAGATTTACGGTGCTAAATAAGAAAAGCGAGGTAAGTACTGACAAACCTGAAAAAAGTTTGACTACCACGCTTTCCAGAAAGGGTGGTAGAAATTCAGTTGGAAGGATGACTATGCGCCAAATAGGGGGTGGTCATAGGCGGAAATATCGTATCATTGATTTTAAACGGGATAAGTTTAATGTAGAAGGGTCTATTAAGACGATTGAATACGATCCTTCTCGATCAGCATTTATATCGCTCGTTGCCTACAAGGATGGTGAAAAACGATACATTATTACGCCTCAAGGCTTAAAAGTTGGCAATAATATCGTATCAGGAGAATCAGTTGCTCCTGAAGTTGGGAATGCCATGAAATTGAAGCACATGCCCCTGGGTACTATTATTCATAATATAGAGTTAAGGCCTGGACAGGGTGCCGAAATTGCAAGAAGTGCAGGAACTTACGCACAGTTATTAGCAAGAGATGGTAAATATGCCATTATCAAATTGCCCTCGAGTGAAACCCGGATGGTTTTATATGAATGCATGGCTACAATTGGGTCAGTTTCTAATTCTGATCACTCCCTTTCTATTCTGGGTAAAGCCGGTAGAAGAAGGTGGATGGGTAGAAGACCGAGAACGAGTGGTGTGGGTATGAACCCAATTGATCACCCAATGGGTGGGGGTGAAGGTAAAAAATCAGGAGGCCACCCTAGATCGAGAAAAGGGCTTTATACCAAGGGTAAGAAAACCCGCAGGAAAAAGCAGACCGATCGTTTAATTATTGAAAGAAAAAAGAAGTAGTATAATAATCATGGCTAGATCGCTAAAAAAAGGACCTTACATATTTTACAAACTCGAGGACAAAATAGACCAGATGAATGAATCTGGTAAAAAACAAGTGATTAAATCCTGGTCCAGAAGATCAATGATCACTCCTGAGTTTGTAGGACATACAATAGCAGTTCATAATGGGAACAAATTCATTCCCATTTATATAACCGAAAATATGGTGGGCCATAAATTGGGAGAATTTGCCCCCAGCAGAACTTTCAGAGGACACCCTGTTAAAAAGTAATTACAAATGGAAGCAGTATCGAAATATAAGAATTGTCCGGTTCCTCCTCGTAAAATGCGGTTATTGGCAAACTTGGTTCGCGGTCTTCCGGTTGAAGATGCGTTGAACAATCTTCGCTTTCACCGGAAAAAGAAATATGCCAGGTTTTTAGAGAAAACCATTTTATCAGGTATCGCCAATTGGCAGGAAAAGAACCAAAATGCGAATATTGAAGAAAGCGAACTATTTGTTAAAAATATATGGATTGATGAAGGCCGTAAGCTTAAGCGAATTCAGCCGGCCGCAATGGGGCGTGCTCATAGAATAATAAAGCGATCCAATCACATTTCTTTGGTCATAGATGCTCCAGAAACTGATGCGGAGCAAGCCGAACCAGATGAGGCCATTGAAGAAGAAGCAACCGAAACTGAAGAAGAAAATACCACTAACGAAGCATAAACATGGGACAAAAAATTAATCCAGTAGGTCTAAGGCTTGGTTTTATAAGAGGATGGGAATCCAATTGGTATAGCGAAAAAGAAATTGGAAAAAACATCTTGGAAGACGAAAAACTTAGAGACTACATTCATACAAGGATTCCAAAAGGGGGTATATCGAAAATCGTTATTGAACGGACCCTTAAGCGGATTACAATGACGATTCATACCTCAAGGCCAGGGATTGTCATTGGTAAAGGTGGAAGTGAAGTCGACAAATTAAGAGAGGAACTTAAGAGCATTACTAATAAAGAAGTTCAGATCAACATCTATGAGATTAAAAGACCTGAACTTGAAGCAAAATTGGTGGCCGAAAATATTGCCAACCAACTTGAAGCAAGGATTTCTTTTAGAAGGGCCATGAAAATGGCTTTAGCCTCAACCATGCGAGCTAGTGCAGAGGGGGTTAAGATCAAATGTTCTGGAAGATTGGGTGGTGCTGAAATGGCACGGGTGGAAGAATACAAAGAAGGTAGAATACCCTTGCATACTTTGCGAGCCGATATCGATTATGCGCTGGTCGAGGCCCATACCATTTACGGATCCATTGGAGTGAAAGTATGGATCTTTAAAGGTGAAGTCTATGGCAAGCGAGACCTTTCCCTAAATGTAGGAATTGGCGCTAAAAAAGAAAAGGGTGAGAAAGTACCCAAAGGAATTGGTGGAAGAGGAGGAAGGAAACGAAAATCTTAAATCTGGTTTAAATAGAATTTTATGCTTTATCCAAAAAAGGCCAAATACAGAAGATCGCAGAAAAGTCGAATAAAAGGTATGGCCAACAATGGCAATACCGTTGAATTCGGTAAATTCGGAATTAAGGCGGTTGAACCAAGGTGGTTAACATCCCGCCAGATCGAGGCAGCACGTATTGCTATTAATCGCTACATGAAACGTGAAGGTAAATTATACATCCGAGTATTTCCAGACAAGCCTATCTCACAAAAACCTGCAGAAGTTCGGATGGGTAAAGGGAAAGGTACCCCGGAATACCATGTTTTCTCCTGCAAACCTGGAAAAGTGATATTTGAAATAGATGGTGTACGGGAAGATGTGGCAAGGGAAGCCTTGCGATTAGGGTCACAGAAGTTACCAGTTGTAACCAGATTTGTAACGCGAAGGGATCATATACCCGAAGAATCACAATAAAATACTTGACCATGCGTAACGAAGAAATAAGAGAATTGTCAACCAAAGATATCCGGGAAAGAATCGATGAAGAAAAGCTTAATCTTACCAGATTAAAGCTAGCGCATGCTGTGTCACCTTTGGATAATCCAACGAAAATAAAAGAATCCAAAAAAGAATTGGCGCGATTTAAGACCGAATTAAGAAAACGCGAATTAAAGCAAGAAAGCAATGGCTAACAATCAAGAACAACCACGCAATACCAGAAAAGAATTGCAAGGAGTCGTGGTTAGCAATAACATGCAAAAATCCATTGTAGTTAGTGTTGAAAGAATGGTTAAGCATTCACTATATGGAAAGTTTGTTAAGCAGACTTCCAAGTTTACCGCCCATGATGAAAATCAAGAATGCCAGGTAGGGGATCGAGTTTACTTAATGGAAACCCGACCTATGAGTAAAACAAAATGCTGGCGTTTAGTTAAAATATTAGAAAGAGCTAAGTAAGATGATCCAAAAAGAGACGAACCTTAAAGTTGCGGATAATAGCGGTGCCAAAAAAGCATCAGTGATTGCTATTATAGGAGGTACAGGAAGACGCTATGCCTCATTGGGCGATATAGTTACCGTTACCGTTAAAGACTCCATACCCTCTGGTACTATGAAAAAAGGTACTGTATCCAGGGCTGTAATTGTTAGGGTTAGGAAAGAAAGACGCAGGCAAGATGGTACCTACATAAGATTCGATGAGAATGCATGTGTTTTACTTAATAATCTGAATGAGCCAAGGGCCACAAGAATCTTTGGGCCGGTTGCACGCGAATTAAGGGAAAGAAGGTTTATGAGAATTATTTCATTAGCACCAGAAGTACTATAAATTACAAGATATGGGAATCAGAAAAAATCAACCTCCGAAGCTGCATTTAAAGAAAGAAGACAATGTAAAGGTTGTTACCGGTAATGATAAAGGCAAGCAAGGAAGAGTATTGGCCGTCTTCCCAAAAACTGGTAGGGCCTTAGTTGAGGGTGTTAAAATTGTATCTCGTCATACCAAGCCCAATCAACAAAACCAACAAGGAGGTATTCTTAAGAAAGAAGCGCCAGTTGATATTTCGAACTTAATGGTCATTGATCCTAAATCGGGAGAACCGACCAGGATTGGTAGACAAAGAAATAAAAAAGGACAATTGGTTCGTTACGCTAAAAAATCAGGAGAGGTTATAGACTAATGAGTTACAAAACAACATTATCACAACGATACGAAGAAAGCGTCATCCCTTCGCTTAACGAAGCCTATGGGTACAGGAATATCATGGAAGTTCCCAAGCTTGAGAAAATTAGTGTTAATCAAGGGGTAGGTGCTGCTGTAGCGGATAAAAAACTTATAGAAAGGGCTGTCACGGAATTAACTTCCATAACAGGTCAGAAAGCAGTGCCCACTTATGCCAAGCGAGCTGTCTCTAGCTTCAAATTAAGAGAGGGAATGCCCATTGGCGCTAAAGTTACGCTTAGGAGAAGTAGAATGTTCGAATTCCTTCAAAGGCTTATATCTATTTCCTTACCACGTGTAAGGGATTTTAGAGGTGTAAGTGATAAAGGCTTTGATGGTCACGGAAATTTTACCATGGGCGTGAGTGAGCAGATCATTTTTCCAGAAGTGATCATGGATAACGTTGAAAGGCTCAACGGCTTGGACATTACATTTGTCACCACTGCCCAAACTGATCAAGAAGCTTATACACTTTTGAAAGAGCTGGGTATACCTTTTAAAGATGCAAATAAAGAATAAATATGTCGAGATTAGCATTACAAGTAAGGGATCGGAAGCGCAGGAAGCAGGTTGAAAAATTTGCTGAAAAGCGTAAAGAACTAAAGAAAAAAGGCGATTACAGAGCATTGGACAAATTGCCAAGAAACTCTTCACCGGTTAGGTTGAGGAATCGATGTGCAATAACCGGGAGAAGCAATGCTTACATGAGAGATTTTGGTCTTTGTCGAAATATTTTCAGACAATTGGCACATCAAGGCAAGATTCCAGGTATAACTAAAGCAAGCTGGTAAAAATACGAGAAGTCATGAACGATCCTATTGCAGATTATCTAACAAGAATAAGAAATGCCATTATGGCTAAAAAACGGGTTTTGGAAATTCCCGCGTCCAATATGAAAAAAGAGGTCACAAAAATCCTCTTTGACAAAGGTTATATCTTGAATTTTAAATTTGAAGATGAAAAAGGACCGCAAGGGACCATTAAAATTGCATTGAAATATGATTATCAGAGTGGAACCCCGGCCATTACAGATCTAGGTAAAATAAGTAAACCAGGATTGAGGCGTTATAGTAAAGCGGCTACCATACCAAGAGTCGTTAATGGATTAGGGGTTGCTATTTTATCAACCTCGAAAGGGGTGATGTCTGATAAAGAAGCACGAAAGCTTAACGAAGGCGGAGAATTAGTTTGTTACGTTTATTAAAATTACAACGTTATGTCCAGAATAGGATATGCACCAATTCAAATACCTGAGAACGTAGAAGTAAATATTCAAAAGGACAATGTAGTCCATGTAAAAGGACCGAAAGGTGAAATTACCCAAAAGGTTCATCCGAATATTTCCGTTCAAATGGAAGACAGTACCATCACATTTGATCGACCCTCCAACCAAAAGAGGTTCAAAGCTTACCATGGTCTTTATAGATCATTGGTTGCCAATATGATCAATGGGGTTAACCAAGGTTACCAAAAACAACTCGAGTTAATTGGGGTTGGATTCAAGGCTACTGTAAATGGCCAGCTTATGGAGCTTTCCGTTGGGTATTCTCATGATATTTTGTTTGAATTACCCGAAGAAATAAATGCCTCCGTTGCTCAGGTCAAAGGAGGAAATCCCATTATTACGCTTGAAAGCCACAAAAAACAATTAGTAGGACAGATTGCTTCTAAAATCAGAAGCTTGAGGAAACCAGAGCCATACAATGGAAAAGGTATAAGGTTCGTTGGCGAAAAGGTTAGATCAAAGGCTGGTAAGGCCGGTGGTAAATAAAACATAAAAGAAAAATGAATCCACAGAAAACAAAATCAGCAAGACGGAATAGAATCAAAAGGGGACTTGCCAAAAGAATTAAAGGCTTACCTGATAAGCCAAGATTAAATGTTTATAAAAGCAACAAACAGATATATGCCCAAATTATAGATGACAAAAAAGGGCATACAATAGCTGCAAGCTCTTCTTTAATGCCAGATGTAAAAGATCAGGTTCAAGGAACTACTAAAATTGAACAAGCGAAAATTGTAGGGCAAGAACTTGCTAAAAAGGCAGAAGAAGCCAAAGTTGATTCTGTAGTTTTCGATCGTAACGGATATTTGTATCACGGCCGGATAAAAGCCTTGGCCGATGGTGCACGCCAAGGAGGCTTAAACTTTTAAACCAAAAAGAATCATGAACAACATCAATCCCAACATTAAACGGGTTAAGTCAAGCGAAGTTGAAGTCAGTGAAAATGTTGTTGCCATCAAAAGGGTTGCTAAAGTAAATCAAGGTGGCAGAACTTTCAGTTTCTCCGCTATCGTTGTCGTAGGTAATGGTGATGGCGTTGTAGGTTATGGCCTGGGTAAAGCCAGGGAGGTAACAGAAGCCATTAACAAAGGCATTAACGATGCTAAAAAATCGCTTATTCAAATCCCCAGAGTTAAAGGTACAGTCCCTCATTCCATTGAACTAAGATATGGCGGCGCTAAAGTACTACTTAGACCGGCCGCACCGGGTACTGGTGTAAAAGCTGGTGGTGCGATGCGTTCAGTCCTGGAAAGTGCCGGAATTACAGACGTTCTTGGTAAATCGAAGGGCTCTTCAAATCCTCACAATGTTGTCAAGGCCACGTTAAAAGCGTTAACTGACATGCGGGATGCCTATACTGTGGCACAACTCAGAGATATTAGTTTAGAAAGGGTATTTAATGGATAAAGCTATGAATAAAGTAAAGGTAACCCTCACAAAAAGTCTGATCGACCGTCCCAAAAAGCAAAAAAGAACTGTCAATGCACTGGGAATAAAAAGAATGCATCAATATAAAGTGCATGAAGAAACGGACCAGATCAAAGGAATGATCAATAAGGTAAAGCATTTGTTAAAAGTTGAATCGGTTTAATCATGGAGCTTCACAACTTAAAACCCGCAAAAGGAGCAGTTAAGAAAAGAAAACGGATTGGAAGGGGACCCGGGTCTAATAGAGGCCTATCTTCTGGACGAGGTATTAAAGGCTACAACTCAAGGTCAGGCTATACCCAGAAATTCGGTTTTGAAGGGGGAAGATTACCCCTTTACAAAAGGGTTCCTAAATTTGGCTTTAAAAATTTTACCAAAAAGGAATATGCACCCATCAACTTAACCACCCTTCAGGCTTTAGCCGAAGAGGGAATCTCATCCATTGAACCGGCTACTTTTAAGCAATATGGATTAGTGCCTAAAAAGCAAAAACCTATCAAGATTTTAGGTGATGGTGAGTTATCCCAAAAAGTGGAAGTTAAAGCTGATGCATTTTCTAAATCTGCTAAAAAAGCCATCGAAGACCAGGGTGGTCAAGCTATAAACTTATAGGTTAAGCATGAAGAAACTAATCCAAACCATCAAAAACATCTACCAAATTGAGGATCTACGCAATAGAATCCTCAATACCCTTGGGCTATTACTTATATACAGGCTGGGTACTTATATTGTACTGCCCGGTATTGATCCCAACCAACTTGGTGAATACCAAGAGCAAGCCTCTGAAGGTATCATGGGGCTCATCAACATGTTTGCAGGGGGAGCCTTCTCAAGGGCATCCATCTTTGCATTGGGTATCATGCCTTATATTTCAGCCTCTATTGTAGTTCAGCTTCTGGGCATTGCTGTCCCTTACTTTCAAAAACTACAGAAAGAAGGTGAATCAGGTAGGCAAAAAATCAACCAAATTACAAGGGTACTGACAATTGTCATTACGGGTGTTCAGTCAATTGGTTATTTGGTCAACCTTCAAGTGCAAGTACCCGGAGCCATAGCATCTGTAAGCAACCCAGAGGCTTTCTCCCATACTATGTTCATGCTGACCAATGTGGTGATCCTTACCACAGGGACCATTTTTGTAATGTGGCTTGGTGAAAGAATTACAGATAAAGGAATTGGTAACGGCATTTCCTTATTAATCATGATCGGAATTATTGCCAGGCTTCCAATGGCCATTGTTGCAGAATTTGATGCACGTCTAACAGAAGCAGGGGGAGGTTTGGTGATCTTTTTAGTAGAAATTGTGGCCCTATTGGGCGTAATTTTAGCGGTGGTGCTTTTAGTTAAAGGCGTCAGACGGATTCCAATTCAATATGCCAAACGTGTGGTTGGTAACAAACAATATGGTGGCGTTCGGCAATACTTGCCTTTAAAGGTAAACTCAGCTGGGGTTATGCCCATCATTTTTGCGCAAGCATTGATGTTTATTCCATCCACCATTACACAATTCTTCCCCGATTCACCTGCTTGGTCAGGCTTTGCCGCTCAATTCACAGACTTTACCTCGTTTACTTACAATTTTACTTTTGCTATACTAATTATCCTTTTTACTTATTTTTACACAGCTGTAACGGTTAATTCCAAGCAAATAGCAGACGACCTTAAACGCAATGGTGGCTTTATACCAGGGGTAAAGCCCGGTAAGCGAACTGCTGATTATATTGATAGCATTATGAGTAGAATCACGCTGCCAGGATCTATATTCCTGGCGATTGTTGCGATTATTCCATCATTTGCGATGATTGCAAATATCAACACGCAATTTGCCCAGTTTTACGGAGGTACTTCTTTACTGATTATGGTTGGTGTTGTATTGGATACGCTTCAGCAAATAGAAAGTCATTTACTAATGCGTCATTATGATGGCCTAATGAAGACAGGCCGTATTAAAGGTCGCTCATCATCAATGGGTGGTGTGGCTTAATAAGATAGCGGATAACGTGTTTGGAGTTCAGCCGGAAAAATCATAATTTTGCGGCTCTCTTAACAAAAGGGTTATATGGCAAAACAATCGACAATTGTACAGGATGGCGTGGTAAATGAATCATTGCCTAATGCCATGTTTAAGGTGGAATTGGAAAATGGCCATCAAGTAATGGCTCATATATCTGGTAAAATGAGGATGTATTACATTCGAATTTTACCTGGGGATAAAGTAAGGGTAGAAATGTCCCCTTATGATTTATCGAAAGGAAGAATAACTTATAGATACAAATAAATAAGATTATGAAGGTGAAAACTTCTGTGAAAAAGCGTAGCCCGAGCTGCAAAATCGTTAAGCGAAAGGGCAAATTGTATGTAATAAACAAAGACAATCCTAAATATAAACAAAGACAAGGATAACCCATGGCAAGGATTAAAGGAATCGATCTTCCCGTTAATAAAAGAGGCGATATAGGCCTGACATATATTTTTGGAATTGGCTATTCCACTGCCCAAAAAATTATGGAAGAAGCGGGTGTTGACCCGAGCATCGAAGTAAAAGACTGGGATGACAACCAGCTTACCAAAATAAGGGAAGTGATTAACGAAAATTATAAAACAGAGGGTGAACTGAGAGGGGAAATCCAAATGAACCTAAAGCGTTTGATGGACATCGGTTGCAACCGGGGTTTGCGTCATAGAAAAGGATATCCGGTGAGGGGACAAAGAACCCGGACCAATGCCAGAACAAGAAAGGGCAAAAAGAAGACCATTGCTAATAAGAAGAAAGCAGTTAAATAGAATATTATAACATGGCCAGAAGAGCTAGAACAACTACCAAACGTAAAAAAGTAAAGGTTGATCCGATTGGTAAAACCTTTATTAAAGCTACTTTTAATAACATTATCATCAGTATCACTAATTCAGAGGGTCAAGTGGTTACGTGGTCTTCGTCAGGTAAAATGGGGTTCAAAGGTTCTAAAAAGAATACTCCTTATGCCGCTCAGATTGCCGCCGCGGATTGTGCTAAACAAGCTTATGAACTCGGTATGCGCAAAGCTGATGTTTATGTTAAGGGACCTGGTTCAGGTCGTGAAGCTGCCATAAGAACCATTCACAATACTGGTATTGAAATTAATTCCATTCAGGATAAAACACCAATTCCCCACAACGGATGTCGTCCATCCAAGCGTAGAAGGGTATAATTGTAAAACGATTACTAATTACTAAAGAACATTATGGCAAGATATAGAGGCCCTCGCTCAAAAATTGCGAGGAAATTTAAAGAGCCGATTTTCGGACAAGATGATGCAGTTGCTAAAAAGCCTTACCCGCCAGGTCAGCATGGTCCTTCTAAACGAAGAGCAAAAATGTCCGAATACGCGCTCCAGTTATCCGAAAAGCAAAAGGCCAAGTCAATTTACGGGATATTAGAAAAGCAATTTTTTAATACGTTTAAAAAGGCCGATCGTAAAAAAGGAAAAACCGGTGAGGTATTGCTGCAAATGTTAGAGGGAAGATTAGACAATACGGTTTTCCGTCTTGGTATTGCGCCAACACGAGCTGCAGCAAGGCAACTTGTTGTACACAGGCACATCAAAGTCAATAATGGGATTGTGGACGTTCCCTCTTTCAATTTAAATACAGGAGATATTATAACCGTAAGAGAAAGATCAAAGTCGCTTGAGGTTATCAATGACTCACTGGAAAGCAATAGGAAAAACGTTTCCTGGCTTGAGTGGGATAAGAATACATTATCGGGTAGATTTTTGAACTATCCGCCAAGGGAAGAGATCCCAGAAAATGTTAAAGAACAGTTAATTGTGGAACTTTATTCCAAGTAATTAACCCTAATAATAAAAACTATGACAACAGTCGCTTTTCAGAAACCTGAAAAAGTAATCATGCAAAAGGCCTCTGATTTCGAAGGTACTTTCGAATTCGGGCCTTTGGAGATAGGTTATGGTGTTACAATCGGCAATTCTTTAAGAAGAACGCTATTGTCCTCATTGGAAGGATATGCCATTACCCATTTAAAAATACCCGGTATTAGCCATGAATTTACGACCATCAAAGGGGTAAAAGAGGATGTAACGGAAGTTGTTCTGAATCTTAAACAGTTAAGGTTTAAAAAGATCGGAGAGGAAGATGAAGAAAAAATATACCTTTCAATAGATGGTAAAGAAGTTATCACCGGGGAAGATATCAGCCAAGCTTCAAACAATTTCCAGATTCTCAACCCCGAGTTTGAAATCTGTCATATGGAACCTTCTGTCCAACTTGAATTGGAAATTACAGTAAAAAAGGGCAGGGGTTATGTTCAGGCAGAACAAAATAAAGATGAAGAAGCGCCTATAGGTTTGATAGCGCTTGATTCTAATTTTTCACCAATAAGGAAGGTCAACTATACCGTTGAAAATACAAGAGTGGGCCAAAGCACTGACTACGAGAAAGTGCTGGTAGATATTAAGACCGATGGTTCTATTCATCCTGAAGAAGCCCTGAAAGAAGCTGCCAAGATCCTTATCCAACACTTCATGCTATTTTCTGATGAAAACATTACCCTGGACGAAGAAAGTCAGAGTGATGAATCTCAAGTTGACGAGGATTATCTCCACATGCGTAAACTATTGAAAACGCAACTAACCGATTTAGACTTATCAGTAAGGGCCTATAATTGTTTAAGGGCTGCGGATATCAGAACTTTGGGAGACCTCGTTAAAAACGATGTAGCCGATCTCCTTAAATTCAGAAATTTTGGTAAAAAATCCCTGGCAGAACTTGAAGAATTGGTTAGGGAAAAAGGCCTTACTTTCGGGATGGACGTTTCTAAATATAACCTTGACGAAGATTAAGATCCATGAGACACGGTAAAAAATTAAATCACTTAAGCAGGAAATCAGAGCATAGAAAGGCTATGATGAGCAATTTGGCTTCCTCGCTTGTTTTAAATAAGCGCATTCATACTACATTGCCAAAGGCCAAGGCTTTGCGTAAATATGTAGAACCTTTAATTACAAAATCCAAATCGGATAATACCCATTCAAGGCGTGAGGCATTTAAACATTTGATGCAAAAAGAGGCTGTTAAAGAATTATTTATCACAGTTGCAGACAAAGTTGGCGATAGGCCTGGGGGTTATACAAGGATTTTAAAACTGGGCCCCAGATTAGGTGACAACGCTGAAATGGCCATGATGGAGTTGGTTGATTTCAATGAAAATCTTTTGGAAGAACAACGTAAATCTAAAGGTAGAAGCCGAAGAGGAGGCCGCAGAAGAAGGGGCGGTAAGAAAAGCCAAAAATCCGAGGAACAAACAGAAACAACTGAAGCTACGGTTGAGTCAGGAAGTTCAACTGAAGAATCTTCTGAAGTTCAATCCACTGACGAAGTTTCTCATGATGAAGGCTCGACCGATAAAAATACTTCATCTGAAGAAGGAAATGACCAAAATACCGACAATTCTGAAGAAGGCGATCAGGCAAACAAAACTTAATTAATAGAACGTGATAAAGGAGAATGAAAAAAAGGGGATAAGGTTTTGACTTTATCCCTTTTTTTATGGCTAATCATTCACGGTTGTGTATAAATTCTTGGCGTAACAGTAGACTGAAATTCATACGTTTGCAGCAATTGCTTATATTAAAGAACAATGGTTATGTCCGCAAATGAAGAACGAGCCGTTTTATTGTTAGAGGATGGCACCTGCCTTTATGGGCAATCTAAAGGAAAAAAAGGTACGGTTACCGGAGAGATTTGTTTTAATACTGGAATGACAGGATACCAGGAAATTTTTACGGACCCATCCTATTACAACCAAATCATGGTAATGACCAACGTCCACATTGGGAATTATGGGGTTAATAAAGATGAACAAGAGTCCGATAGTGTTAAAATAAGTGGTCTCGTTTGCCATAATTTTACAACAGGGTACTCCCGGCAAGTTGCGGATCAATCTCTGCAACAATACTTTGAGCAAAACGATTTGGTAGCCATTGCTGATGTGGATACCCGATTTTTGGTTAAGCACATTCGGGACAAAGGCGCCATGAATGCTATCATTACCTCGGAAAACAAAACCATTCCAGAACTGAAGAGGGAACTTGAAGAAGTACCTTCCATGAGTGGTTTGGAACTATCTACAAAGGTTACAACCCAACAAAGTTTTACTTTGGGGAATCCCTCTGCTACCTACAAAGTGGCGGTTCTTGACCTGGGTATTAAAAGCACCATTCTACATAAACTGGTAAATAAGGGCTGTTATTTAAAAGTATTTCCAGCAAAGACAGACTTTAAATCAATTGAAGAATGGCAACCGGATGGCTATTTCGTTTCTAATGGACCGGGTGACCCAGCTGCAGTTAGCTACGCAATCAGCACGGTTAAAAGGATGGTAAGTACTGAAAAACCATTTTTTGGTATCTGCTTGGGCCATCAGTTGTTTGCCATTGCACAAGGCTTAAACACATTTAAGATGCACACGGGTCATCGCGGCATTAACCATCCTGTGAAAAACCTAAAAACCGGTATATGTGAGGTAACTTCACAAAACCACGGATTTAGTGTTGATCCCGATTCAATTCAGCAAAATCCGGATATGGAAATAACCCATCTTAACCTCAATGACAATTCCATAGAAGGCCTGGCCAGTAAGACCAAAAAGGCTTTTTCGGTCCAGTACCACCCTGAAGCTTCTCCAGGGCCACATGATGCCAGGTATTTGTTCAACAGCTTTTTGAATATGTTGGCCTCTTAAGTATTCTTGCTTGATAGACAAAAATTGAATTGGCGATCATTCAATAGGCAATCAATAATTTTCAAATACTAAAAATAAAGGAACCATGACAAGCATTAAAAACCTTTTCGGGCGACAAATTCTTGATTCAAGAGGAACACCAACAATAGAAGTTGAAGTGATTACCAACAATGATATAATTGGTAGAGGTGCCGTACCATCGGGTGCTTCTACGGGGCAATTCGAGGCAGTTGAATTAAGAGATGGCGATAAAAATCATTATCGCGGAAAATCTGTTCATCAAGCAGTGAAAAACATCAATAATAAGATAGCTCCAGCCTTGAAGGATCAAAATGTGCTTAATCAAGCCGAGCTTGATCAAATCATCCTTGATCTTGATGGCACTGCGAATAAGGAAAAGTTAGGGGCCAATGCAATTTTAGGCGTTTCTTTGGCGATTGCTCGAGCTGGCGCTTCTGAAACTGGTTTGCCGCTTTACAATTACCTGGGCGGTGTAGGTGGCTTAACCCTGCCTGTGCCATTGATGAATATTTTAAATGGAGGTGGCCACGCTGATAATAAAATCGACTTTCAGGAATTCATGATCATGCCTGTAAGTGGTAACAGTTTCAGCGAAGCTTTGAAAATGGGTGCTGAAGTTTTCTACAGTCTTAAAGATGTGTTGAAACGCAATGGCCATTCAACCAACGTTGGCGATGAAGGTGGTTTTGCGCCTAATTTGCAATCCAATGAAGAGGCCATTGAGACTTTACTTCAAGCAGTAAAAGAAGCAGGATTTGAAGCCGGCAAGGATATCCTTATTGCATTGGATGCTGCCTCGTCAGAATTTTATGATAGCAATAAAAAAGCTTACGTATTTGCTAAGTCAACCAATGAGGAAAAATCTGATGATGACATGGTTGAATATTGGCAAAATTGGATCAACCAATACCCCATCGCTTCTATTGAAGATCCGTTGGATGAAAACGATTGGGAAGGTTGGCAAAAACTACACAAAGCCCTTGGTGAGCGTGTTCAATTGGTTGGTGACGATCTCTTTGTTACCAATACTGAGCGATTGCAAAAAGGCATTGACATGGATGCGGCCAATTCTATCCTGGTCAAAGTGAATCAAATAGGAACCCTAACAGAAACCATTGATGCAGTGAATTTGGCTTCTCGTAATAACATGACATCGATTATTAGTCACCGTTCTGGCGAAACCGAAGATGCTTTTATTTCTGATTTGGCAGTGGGATTGAATACTGGGCAGATCAAAACAGGGTCCTTGTCACGCTCTGACCGTATTGCCAAATACAATCAATTGTTAAGAATTGAAGAAGACCTCGGAAATCAGGCTGTTTATGCCGGTAAATTTTTTAAATTTGTTTAAGGCAATATCTGAATGAGTCATGGAGCGCTACCTCAAAATACTTAAAAACAAGTATTTCATCATCACATTGTTTATTGTGACGTGGATGACGTTTTTCGACAGCAACAACTTGATCCACCGTATCCAAAATAAACTTGAGCTCCAAGAGCTGAAGCAGGATAAACGGTATTACAAACAAAAAATCAAAGAAACCAGGCAAAATAAAAAAGAGCTCATTCGAAATAAGGAAACCCTTGAGAAATTTGCACGTGAACAATACTTCATGAAAAAAGACGATGAAGATGTTTACGTGATCATCGAGGAGAATCAGCAATAATATTTGCTTTCTAACTTCTTAATTAAAAATAAAAACCTCGCGCTCTTGTCGCGGGGCTTTTATTTTTGTTCTATCATTGAGAAAAGGGAACATATTTGGATAGAGCGTAAAGCAGAAGCGTCTGAGTTATTACAAAATGTGCTCCACCAGAGACCTCTATCTTAGTAGCTCTTTTTCAACCTTTAGTTAAAATTAAAAACCATTCAGCTTTTTTAGAACACTTGTTTTGATTGCCCGAGAGAATTGGATAGGATGTAAATGTAATTATTAGGGCATTTTTTGTTTAGTATATAATAGAAGGCTTATAGCTTTCAAATTGCTTCTTTTTTGTTAAAGGTGCTTACTTGTCTTCAATCCTTAAAATCCCTAAATTACCCTTCTTTTAGAACAATTAAATCAGACCTGTATGGCCCAAAACAATCAAAAAGACCATAAGCTTTTCCTACTGGATGCCATGGCCCTTATTTTTAGGTCTCATTATGCCTTCATCCGGAATCCCCGGGTTACTTCAACGGGCTTGAACACTTCGGCCATATTTGGCTTTACCAACAGTTTATTGGAAATACTGGAAAAGGAAAATCCTACCCACATTTCTATTTGTTTTGATACTTCTAAGCCTACCTTTCGGCAGGAGATGTATGAAGAATACAAGTCAAATCGCGAGGAACCACCTGAGGACATTGAAATTGCCATTCCCATGGTTAAAAAAATGGCCGATGCCTATAAAATACCTACCATTGAAAAACCGGGATACGAAGCCGATGACATCATGGGAACGCTTGCCAAAAAAGCTGATAGTGAAGGGTTTGATGTTTACCTGATGACCCCTGACAAAGACTTCGCCCAATTGGTGGAGGACCACATTTACCTTTACAAACCTTCCCGTAAAAGCAAGCCTTCTGAGGTTTGGGACTTAAATAAAGTTAAAGAAGAATTCGGTATTGAGGATCCGGGCCAGGTTGTTGACATACAGGGATTGATGGGGGATGATGTGGATAATATTCCGGGCGTTCCCGGCATTGGTCCTAAAACGGCAACAAAATTGATCAAGCAATATGGTAGTGTCGAAAACCTCTTAGAGCATACTGATGAATTGAAGGGCAAGCAAAAGGAGATCATTCAAAACCATGCTGAAGAAGCTAAAATATCCAAAACTTTGGCAACCATTTATAAGGATGTGCCTCTCGACCTTGATCCGAAAGAACTTAAACGGGAAGAGCCGGATTATAAAGCCCTGAAGCATTTGTTTGCCGAGCTTGAATTCCGGTCTATAGGCAAAAGGGTTTTTGGAGATTCCTTTGAATTACAAGAAGCCCGCAAGGAAGAAGGGGTGCAAGGGGACCTTTTTACCAATGAACCGGACGGTAAAAAAGCCACCGATCAATCCACATTTAAAACCCTTAATGATGTAGACCATGACTACCAACTGATCGATGCGCAGGAAAAGCGGGCTGAAGTAGTGAAGGAATTAAAAAATTCCAAGGAGTTTGCCATTGATACGGAAACCTCAGGACTTAACCCGCATTTTGCTGAGCTTGTTGGCATCAGTATTAGCTTAAAACCGCATCAAGGCTACTACATCCCAGCAGGTAAAACCAAGGAGCAAACTCAATTGATCCTGAATGAGCTTAAACCTGCTTTGGAAGATGATGAAATTGAGAAAATTGGCCAAAACATTAAATACGACATCCAGGTATTGCGGAATGCCGGTACAGAGCTTAAGGGAAGCATACTTGATACCATGATCGCTCATTATTTATTGGAACCCGAATTAAGGCATGGTTTGGATTACCTTTCCCAAAATTACTTAAATTACGCTCCACTATCTATTGAAAGCCTGATCGGTAAAAAAGGTAAGAACCAGGGCAACATGCAAAATCTTGACCCAGCTGAAATAAAAGATTATGCCTGCGAGGATTCGGACATCACCTTGCAACTTAAAGCTATTTTTAAACCCGAAATTGAAAAAAATAAATATACGAGCCTTTATGAGGATGTAGAAGCCCCGCTTATTAGAGTACTGGCTGATATGGAATATGAAGGTGTCAAAATTGATGTTCAACGGCTCAAAGATTATTCCAGGGAATTAGAAAAAGAGATCCGCCAACTCGAAAAGGAAATACACGAAATGTCGGGTACGCAATTCAACATCAATTCGCCCAAACAATTGGGCGAAGTCCTTTTTGAACAATTAAAAATTGATACCAAAGCCCGAAAAACGCAAAAATCCAAACAGTACTCCACAAGTGAAGAAGTCTTGACCCGGTTAGCTCAAGAGCATGATATTGCCCAAAAGGTATTGGATTACCGTTCTGTTCAAAAGCTCAAATCTACTTATGTAGATGCCTTGCCAGATCTTGTTAATAGCAATACCGGCCGCATTCATACCTCTTATCAACAAGCAGTCACCGCGACAGGCCGTTTAAGCTCGACCGATCCCAACCTCCAAAACATCCCTATTCGAACAGAGAAGGGACGTTACATCCGGCAGGCTTTCATTCCCACCAATGAGGATTTTACCATCTTATCGGCTGATTATTCTCAGATTGAACTCCGGCTTGTGGCTGATATTAGCAAGGATGACGACATGGTCCGAGCTTTTACAGAAGGCCAGGACATTCATACTTCAACAGCCGCTAAAATATACAAAGTGGCCTTGGACCAGGTTACCTCTGAAATGAGGAGGCAGGCCAAAACCGTTAACTTTGGTATTGTTTATGGCATTTCTGCTTATGGCTTATCCCAGCGTTTGAGCATTTCCAGGAAGGAAGCTTCTACTTTGATCGAAAATTACTTCGAGGAATTTCCCAAAATTCGGGAATACATGGATGAACAAATCAACTTTGCAAGGAAATACGGCTACGTTAAAACCCTTTTAGGCCGTAAAAGGCATTTACGGGACATTAATTCGAACAATTCAACCCAAAGAGGTTTTGCTGAGCGAAACGCCATTAATACGCCCATCCAAGGAACGGCAGCTGATATGATCAAAGTGGCCATGGTTAACATTCATCAAGCCATGCAAGCATACCAATTCAATTCCAAAATGATCCTTCAAATTCATGACGAATTGATCTTTGATGCACAGAAAGATGAACTTGAAGACTTGAAGCCTCTTGTTGAACAGCAAATGCTGAATGCACTGACGCTTGATGTTCCCTTAGAAGTAGAAATGGGGAGCGGTAAGAATTGGTTGGAGGCGCATTAAAATTTATAAATTTTTACCTTTCCTTAAACCCGACTTCTTTGATTTCTTAACATGCTATTTTGTTCTAAGGTAAAGAAAGGTGTAATTTATGAGTTTCGTCCTGGTTAGAGATTCGGACGATGTGCTCATTGTTTGGTTCGAGTCAGATACTTGAAAGAGGAGCTTTTGTAAATCGATTAAAATACTGGCCTCAAATCTATAAAACAGCCCTTCTCTTTAATTCCCAAAAACATTTTGCAGTTGCGTGAATGTCAGCCATGGCATCGTGAGCATCCCCAAAATTTTCCTCAAAAAGCTTTTGGTGCAGTTCTTCTAATTTGGGCCATTTATGGCCCCTGCGGTTTTTGATCTTGCAATAATTAGTGGTTGATCTCATAGTACAAATGCGATTGCGAAAAGGTAAGGGATTGTTGATTTCCTTTCGCATAAATTCAGCTCCGACTATTTTTTCATCAAAGCTTATGTTATGGGCAACCACATTCGAGGCCATCTGAAGCTGTTTTTGAAATGCTTTAAGGATTTTCACCAAAGGTAAACCCTCAAAAATGGCTTTTTCGGTAGTAATACCATGTACTTGTGCGGCTCCTGCTGGAATGGTAAATCCTTCCGGATAAATGATGGCGTTCTCCCGGCTGATTTCATGACCGTCTGTATCAAATAGAAGCCATGCTATTTGCACCAGTCTGGGCCAATTGGACAAGTCTTCAAGCGGTGCTTTCCAGCTTCTTGGAAGTCCTGTTGTTTCGGTATCAAAAAACAAGTACATGATAACATTGACTTCAATGTTTATTCAAAGATAGCTTACTTGTTTGTTGAACAGATAAGTGGTTGTACACTGGATGTTAATAACTTTAAATGGTAAGCACGAAAGGTTTGGCCCGGTAGATCTATATTTTAAAAATGCGCACCGCTAAACATTTAGGAAGCGGATATGACCTTTTTAAGCTATTGAATGGCTTTAAAATACTCCTTAACTTTCATGCGGTAGTATCCGTTTAGGGTTGGGGGAACTGTTTGGAGCAATTCCGTTTCTTTTTCTTTGGCTTTCATATATTCTTCAAGTTCGGGTGGGTTTTTGCGACCTTTGTTTTCCTCTGCTACTTTGGATTCGCGTTTTTTATCAATGCCCTGTTTCTTTTCAGCTTCTTCGTATTTCAGCATCTGAACCGATATTTCCTTTTGGCGCTCGAGCGTTTTTTCACTGATGTTTTTGTTGAGGATGTCTTCCTCATTTTTTTCCATCATCTCTTGCATTTTACTTAGGTCACCGCCACCATCTTTGCCACCTTCTTGCTTTTGCTCTTCCTGCATTTCCCGGATCTTCTGACGGATTTGTTGCTGTAATTCTGCCATGCGTGCTAATTGTTTACTGTTGGCTCCCTGCCGTCCGGGTTGTTTGCCCTTTTTTAACTGATTTAGTTTCTTACCCAGTTTTTGTTGCATTTTCTTCATCTTACCCATCTTACCTGATTTCTTACCCTGGCCTGATTTGGGATTCTGACACATTTGGCTTCCCTTCATTTGGGAGGCCATTTGCTGCTGCATTTGGTCCATAATGTCATTTAGCATGTTGGCCAGGTTGTTGGTGGCCGTCATGATGTACTGCTGAGACTTTCTTACTTCTCCAATTTTACGGTCGGATAAATATTCACGGGTTTTATCCATGTAATAATTAATATCGCTTATTTGCTCATTGACGTGAGATTTGATCATGACAACCTTTTTACTCAATGCCAATAAACTATCCTCGATCATTTCGGCATCTTCTTTTAATTTTGCTTGCTTTTGGCCAAGCTCTACATATTGCGGATTGTAGTCTCGAATGCCCTCAAACTTTTCAATAAGTTCTTCCTGTTCAGTTGACATATGCACCAGGTTTTCAAGGATTTGCCTCACTTTTTGGTAGTTAAGTTGGATGGATTTTTGCTGCATACCGGCCATCATTGATTGCATTTGCTCTGAAAGCTCCTCCATTTTTTCAGACGCATCTTTTTGGTTTTCAGAGGCATCTTGATTCTGGTTTTGCTGCATGTTTTGCATGCTTTGTTGTTGTTTTTGCTGGATTTCTTTTTGTTGTTGCTTTGTATTTTCTAAGTCATTCGGAGATTCAAGGTCTTGATTGAGCTTTTTAATCTCATCCATTTCTTTTTGTTTTTCCTCAAACTCCTTGTTTAAATCCTCTTGTTGCTTTTTGAGTTCTTCTTGCTTTTTCTTGAAGGAGTCGTTTTCCATGTTTTCTTGCTGCTCGTCCAGCTTTTTGGTTTCTTTTGAAAGCTCCTCCTGTTTCTTGGACATTTTATCCAGTTCCTCTGCTACCTTTTCCATTTTTTGCTCAAGCTCCATTTGTTTGAATAACTCAAGCTTACGGTCCAACTCTTTTTCAAGGGATTTGTTATCCTTTTCCATCTTTTCCAATTCCTTCTTCAGGTCTTTTTTACGGTTTTCCTTCATCATCTTTTCAATATCCTCAAGCTTTTTCTTCATTTCCTTAGTCATGGTTTTGTCAAATAGCTCCTTGAGTTGTTCAAACTTTTGTTGCATTTGCTGATCCAGTTGGTTGTATTCTTTTTGCTTTTGAAGGTTTTGCTTGTATTCGTTTTTAATTTTCTTCATGTTTTTCTGAAGCTGCTTTTGCTCCTTCATCAACTGGTCAATGAACTTCTGGTCTTCCCATTCCATTTTTTTGTTTTCAAGCAACTTCTGGCGGGCTTTATCCATCTTTTCTTTGAGTTCCTTTGCTTTTTTGTTAGCACTGGCCAATTGGGATTTAATTTGCTTCCCGGTCTTATCCATTTGCGTTTTCAATTCTTCTTCAGTAGGCGCTTTGAAAACAAACTTCTTGCTACGGGTTGATTTGGCTCCATTAACGCGGTCATTGTCCCACAATTCAAAATAATAAGTGACTTCATCCCCGGGTTTGATGTTAAGTTCGTTAAGATTCCAGGAGTGGAAGAAATTCTGGACGATGTTATTGTTGTCGATTCCTAAAGATTCCGTTTGAAGGGGGCGGTTTAGCTTGGTGGAATCTTTACTTTCTGTGTATTCGTAATTAAAAGTTAACCGGGTTAAACCATAATCATCAGAAGCCTCCCCTGTAAAGAACAACCTTTTTTCAGAAAGGGTATCATTTTCTTTTTTCACTTGAATGTTGGGATAAGCATCTGGTATCACTGAAACGTAATGAACGATGGAGTCCTCGCTGTCAAGGTGCTTGTTCGATGCCTCAATGTAGTAACGGCTGTTATCCATAAAAGTCCGTTCAAAATCAAAGCGGTTTTCAGCGTTTCGTGATGTGGCAATAGTGGTGTCATTAAATACAATGTCGAGCTCTTTGGTATTTTGGGTGTGAAACTTCCAACTTACTTTCGTTCCGGCCGGAATCGTCAAATCACCTACATTCTCCTTAGAATTCTCTTGCTTGCCTATGTAATCTGGATAGTCAAGCTTAACGGTAAACTTTTGTAAAATGGGTTTTGGAAGTACCGTTACATCGTAAGGACGCGAGAAAAATCCATTGGCATAGAATTGCATCTCAAAATTCTCCCTTGGATTCCGTACCGTGTAGTGAAATTCCTGCTTGGAGTCTTTATTCATGCGGTATTGTTGCCCATCGATAACAACATAAACTTCATTCGGATACTGCTTTCCAGTAATTTCAAGGTCAACTTCAAAGTTTTCCTGCTTCACTGCTTTTAGCTCTTCATTTTTAAGGTTGAAATCAAATGGCGCTTCGACCTCGTAATATTTTTGATGGTCAATGAGCCTTTCTGTACTCTCAAGCAAGGTGTGGGGAGCAGAAAAAAACAAGAGCAGCATTACAATGAGTGGGGCAGCTGCATATTTCAGGTATCGCTTATTTTCACCGAGGTTAATCGCATGCGTGAATGGTACCGGTTTTAAGTCCACGATCTTTTGATCGATGCTGGCCATGATGACCTGCTGCTCACCTTCACTGTTGGCTTCATCGGCCATTTTTTTCAATTGGAGCGTATTGAGCAGCTTATCCTGAACATTTGGGAAATGATTACCAATTATTTGAGCTGCTTGCTCATGGGAAATCATCTTACCGAGCCTGAGCAGGTGAAAGAGGGGCATGGCTACGAACCATCCCAATACAGCAAGGTTTAAAACTAAAAATAAATAAAAAAGCACCGTTCGAACCGTAGTGCTGAAATGCGCAAAGTACTCAATCAAGCTAACAGCAAGATAGGTGATCAGCAAAAAAGCAGCTGTATAAATAAGCCCTCGCAAAGCTTGATTCTTGTAATACTTACGAATGAATTCATCCAGCTTTTGTACCAGGAGTTGGTAATTGTTCATACCCTCACTTTTATTTAATCAGTTTTCGGTCATTATTACAACAATAATACCACAGAATTGATTTGAGAAGTGGTTGATCTAAAAATCTAAGAGAACTTCATCAAAAGGAACGGAAATTAACTACTTTGGGTTTTAAGTAGTTTTAACTCAAGTTAATTCCCCTGAGGGAAAAATAGCCTTGAAAATGAATCGAAGAACTTGCTGAATGAGCAATTATTGGATGAAGGTGAACCAATAACTAAAATATTAGCAGGTTTTTTAGTTAAATATTTGTTTGCTTTTACAACAATTAGTGTTTTTTTATCCTTAGAATTTTGCCGATTTCGCTGAGCGTTATCAATAAAGGTTAAAGTGTTGTTATTGCCCGTAAAAACTGAAAAAGGCCGTAATAACAAAAGCCCTCTCGAAAGAGGGCTTTTATCATTTTTAAGAAGAAAAAGGTTATTCCTCTACCAACTCTACATTAATAGCGTTCAATCCTTTTCTCCCCTCAGTGACTTCATACTTGACTTTATCGTTTTCACTAATCTCATGGATCAAACCACTTTCGTGAACAAAAATGTCATCGCCACCTTCTTCAGGTTTAATAAAACCAAAACCTTTGGTACTGTCAAAAAACTTTACTGTTCCTTCTTTCATGATAAATAATTTCTATTGTTAAAAAATGTTAAGCTTAGTTGAAGGGGTCATTCGGGACTTGAAGGCCCAAATGACCGCCTTGTATTAATCTACGAAGGTAAAAGCCTTACCGCTTTTGCCTGCACGCCCTGTGCGGCCAATACGATGCAGATAACTTTCGTAGTTCATAGGAAGCTGATAATTGATGACGTGAGAAATGTCCGTTACATCAATACCTCTGGCTGCAACATCTGTAGCAACCAAAACCTGAACCTTGCCTTTCTTAAATTTATCAAGGGCATTGGTTCGGTAGTTCTGGGTCTTGTCTCCGTGAATAAGATCGGCTTTAATACCTGATTGCCGTAATTTCTTGTTTACTTGATCTACACGGCGTTTTGTTTCAACAAAGATCAGCACCTTGTCGAAACCCTCTCCGTTTAGCAAGTCCACTAACATGCTAAATTTATCACCATCCTCGGGTACGCGAATAATGTCTTGTTCAATTTGGCCACTTGCCAATGAACTTTTACTTACTTTAACTTCCGCTGGATTGTTCAGTAGTTCGTTAATGATTGATTGTTGTGTATGATCAATGGTAGCCGAAAAAAGCATGGTTTGCTTCCGGTTATACATAGATTGTACCATTTGCTTAATATCGTTCACAAATCCCATATCCAGCATGCGGTCGAATTCATCGAGCACGAGGTTTGCAATATTTTCCAACTTAAGGAAGCCCCGATTGGCTAGATCGAGTAAGCGGCCAGGTGTTCCAATGATAAGGTCGTTGTGTTTTTTTAATTTGCTAATGTCACGGCCCACACTTGTTCCACCTATAAAGCTGGAAACATAAATGTCCGTGCCTTTTGCAAGGCTTTTAAACTCATCCTCTACTTGTTTGGCAAGCTCCCTTGTGGGCACAATCACAAGTGATTGTGCTGATTTGGGTTCATTGAGCAATTGATCAATGATCGGGATAAGGAAGGCACCTGTTTTACCGGTGCCGGTATTTGCCACACCTACCAAATCGTGTTCAGCCTTAAGTTGCTCCAAACTTTCTTCTTGGATTTGGGTAGGCAATGTAAATCCCATGCGATCAATGTTTGCCTTTAATTGAGCATGGAGGGGCATCTCATTAAATGTTCTTGATGGTTGATAGCTATTGGATTGGCCATTTGACGCCTCCATGACCAAGCTATTGGGATCGAGTGTTGATTCGTTTTTCTTCTTTTTGGTTTGGCCCCTTTTACCAGAAAAAGCTGTATTGTTTTTTCTTGGAAAGCGTGTTGTTCTCTTTTTTGTTGGTCTTGTTTTATTCATTAGATTGGTTTAAATGTCTGTAGCTTTTAATACTAATTGGTTTGTTTTTGAAATCCTTCTGGTGGTTCAGCTGTGCCTAAGTAACGCAGCATTTTAACATGATCAACTACTGCGTCTAAAAATGTTGCTTTGTAATTATAAGGGATGCCGTATTCTTGGGCTGTTTGCTTGACAATAGGCGCAAGTTCTTTATAATGTACATGGCAGACATTAGGAAGTAAATGATGTTCTACTTGAAAATTCAACCCTCCGATGAACCATGATAAAACTTTACTTTGGGGTGCGTAATTGGTGGTCGTAGCCATTTGATGTACTAACCATTCGTTTTCGATTTCACTATCATCATTAGGTAAAGGATAATCAGCATTGGGCATTACATGAGCCGTTTGAAAAATTGTGCTGATTACAAACCCTGTAAAGAAATGCATGCTTAAAAAGGCCAGTACAATCAACCATGGGTTTAAAGGTATCATGATTAAGGGAAGCACCAAGGCATAAGAATAATAAACCAACTTCCAGACAGCAACCTTCAAATTCTCTTTAGTTATATTAGCTTTTACCAAACCCATGTTGTAAAAGCGGTTAAGGTTCATAAAATCTTTGACGGTAATCCACATAATGGTAGAAAGCCCATAAAAGAACCAAGTATAAATATGCTGGTATTTGTTAAGCCAATGTTTATGATCATTGGGTGAAAATCTTAGAAAAAATGGGGTTGCAATGTCGTCATCTGCATCTTCAATGTTGGTGTAGGTATGGTGAAGTACGTTGTGTTGGATTTTCCACACTCTGGCGTTAGCGCCAATTAGGTTCATTGTGTAACCCAGCAATTCATTAACCTTTTTGTTTTTGGAATAGGATCCATGATTGGCATCGTGCATTACGCCCATGCCAACTCCAGCCATTCCTATGCCGCTGGTTAAATACATGGCGAAAAGTGCTAATGGATTGGTTATAAAGCCTGTGCTTAAAATAATCAGGGGAACAAAAAATAAAGATAACATGATAATCGTCTTAATAATCATGTTCGCATTGGCTTGTTTACTTAAATTTTTCTCCTTAAAGTACTCATTGACCCTGGTTCTCAGTGTTTTCGAAAAGCCTGTGCTATTGGTTTTTCTAAATTTTGGGTGTTGCATAAATAATAATAATACTATCTTTAACTAATTTTAGCTTGTCTAAAAGCATTTTTTGAATGAAAAGGTGAGAGGAAATCCTGCCAACTAATCAAGCCCAAGTGCTTATGCTTTGTTGAATTTTGCAGGAAGTGAAGAGAAAACTTTGGCGAGCAATCATACTATATCTTACAAAACGACAACTTACACTTATTAACGCGGTCAATGTTTTAAAAGTTCATTTAAAATAGGAAGATACAAACATTTAAGCGACGTAGTAAACCTATAAATGAAATATGCCCATTTTTTGCGAGCAAAAGTAAATTAAAAAAGTCCTATGACAATAAAGTTATCCCCAAAACTAAGGCTACGCCATAAAATCGTTGAAGTAATAGAAAATAATGCTCCTTGACAGGCTTTCTGTTTATTCCGAAGGCTGAGGGATTTAATTTACTAATTGTAGAGGCTTCAAGAACCTTTTGCATGTCTAAAAACTTCTTGTTTAGGAGGCGCTTTAAAAGTTGCCTACCATTCTTAATTTAATTTTTGGAAGGTTGTTTCTTTATGGCTTTGCTTTAATTAAAAAATGTAGAGTTCTCGTTAAAATTTGGTGGGGGTTCCTGGAAAAAATACTCCCTTAGGTAAATATATCCGGCTCTACAAAAAACTTTATTTTTGCAGCTTATGAAAAAGTTTAGAAATTTTTCCATCATTGCGCATATTGATCATGGCAAAAGTACTCTTGCTGATCGTATGCTCCAGCTCACCAATACTGTAGATAAACGTGAATTTCAGGATCAAATGCTGGATGACATGGAGTTGGAACGGGAACGGGGTATTACCATTAAATCCCATGCCATTCAGATGTATTATAAGTATGGAAATGAGGAGTATACTTTCAACCTGATTGACACTCCAGGTCATGTTGATTTTTCTTATGAAGTATCAAGAGCTATTAAATCCTGCGAAGGGGCGCTTTTGGTAGTGGATGCCTCCCAGGGCATACAAGCGCAAACCATATCTAACCTCTTTCTTGCCATTGAGCATAACCTTGAGATCATTCCGGTTATTAATAAAATCGACCTCCCCGGTGCTATGCTCGATGAGGTGAAAGATCAGATTATGGAATTGACAGGTTCCAAAGAAGAAGAAATTTTACAGATCAGTGCCAAAACTGGTATGGGTATTGAGGGCATCCTCGATGCTATTGTTGAACGGATACCAGCTCCGGAAGGCAACCCTCAAGCTCCACTACAGGCTTTGGTTTTTGATTCCGTGTACAATCCTTATCGGGGCGTAATAGTTTATTTTAGGATCTTTAACGGCATTCTTAATGCAGATAGCAATGTGATGTTTTACTATACTGGGTATAAGTATGAAGCAGAAGAAATTGGGAGTCTTGGTTTAAAGAAAGTACCCCAGAAGAAAATAGAAGCAGGGGATGTAGGTTATTTAATATCAGGCATCAAAACAGCAAAAGATGTAAAAGTAGGGGATACCATTACAACCACTGATAATACTTGTGAGGCGCCAATAGGAGGTTTTGAGGAAGTAAAGCCGATGGTTTATGCAGGGATCTTTCCTACCGAATCAGAAAAATTTGAAGAGTTGAGGTCTTGCATGGAAAAATTGCAGCTGAACGATGCCTCGCTTTCTTATCAGCCGGAAACATCTATAGCTTTGGGATTTGGCTTTCGTTGCGGTTTTTTGGGCCTCTTGCACCTCGAGATCATTCAGGAACGGCTGGAACGGGAATACAACATGGACGTGATTGTAACGGTCCCCAACGTTTCCTATCATGTTTTTACCTCTGAGCAGGAAGTTGAACAACCCCGAGTTGTCAACAATCCCTCAGAACTTCCAGACCCCGCTATCATTGATTACATTGAAGAGCCTTATATTACCACTTCTATTATCACCAAAGATGAATTTATAGGACCGATCATGGAGCTTTGTATTGATCGGAGGGGCACCATGAAGAACCAGGTTTACTTAACTCGCAACCGGGTTGAATTAACTTTTGAGATGCCCTTGAGTGAAATCGTTTTTGATTTCTATGACCAACTTAAATCAATGTCCAGGGGCTATGCTTCATTGGATTACCATCAATCAGGTTATCAAAAATCAGATTTGGTCAAGTTGGACATCCTGCTTAACAGAGAACCTGTAGACGCGCTTTCTGCTATCATTCACCGCGATAAAGCTTTTGAATATGGTAAAAAGATCTGCCAAAAGCTGAAAGAATTACTTCCCAGGCAGCAATTCGAAATTGCTATACAAGCATCTGTTGGCGCCAAGGTGATTGCCAGGGAGTCTATCAGTGCCTTGCGAAAGGATGTAACGGCCAAATGTTATGGTGGTGATGTAACCCGTAAACGTAAATTGCTTGAAAAGCAAAAGAAAGGTAAGAAGAAAATGAAAAACATAGGTAGCGTGGAAGTCCCGCAGCAAGCTTTTCTTGCCTTGTTGAAGATTGGTAATTAGATTTAAAAAGGGCTTCTCAAGCCCTTTTGCTAACAATATTTCCGTCAGAACCTATCCGAGTTCTCTAAGATAGCATTGTTGTCAAATTGTTCATACGAATTTGAAGTAATTGAGCTTTTTTAAAGCATTGTGAACAAGATGCTGAAAGACCTGATTAAAACTAAGGGATCCAATTTCTAAAGATAAGGCCCTGCCTAAATTACCCTTCAATAGGATCATTTGATTTTCAGCTTTTAAATTTTGTCGTGAATAATGCCTTTCTTAAAATAAATGCTTCTTTACATTTGTAGTGCAATCATCATTTAATCAAAGAATAGAACAATGATCCGTTACCACTTTGCCTGCAACGATACTCACAGCCATTATTTCAAAGTTGAAGCGATTTTTGCAGAGGTAGCCAAGGACTTTACTTATATTTATTTACCTGCTTGGCGTCCAGGTAAGTACCAATTAGCTGATTTTGCCAAAAACGTACAAAAGCTTGCGGCCTATGATGGCGATTACAATCCGCTTGCTGTTAAAAAGGTTAAAAAAGATTGTTGGCAGGTTCAAACCAGGGATGTTGAAACCTTAAAGATCCAATACAACTACTTTGCTTTCCAAATCGATGCTGGCTCTACCTATGTTGATGATTACGAGTGGTACATCAATCCGATCAATTGTGCAGTTTTCGATCCTGACCGTATGGATGAGCAATGTGAGATTAGCTTGCATTTTCCGGAAGGGTTCCAGGTAGCTACTTCCATTAAGCGCAAATCCAAACACGTGTTTGTTGCTAAGGATTATTACGAATTGGTGGATACGCCGTTCATTGCTGCCGAAAACATTGCTCATGATCGATTTGAATTGAATGGCATTCAATTTCACTTGTGGTTCGATGGCCAATGCCGGCCTGATTTTGACCGGATCAAGCAGGACTTTAAAGCCTTTGCCCAAGCCCAGATCCGTTCCATGGAGGAATTTCCGGTATCTGAATATCATTTTATGTACAAGCTTCCATCATATCCATTGCGCCATGGAGTGGAGCATGGCAATTCTACGATGATAGCTTTTGGGCCTGGTTTTAAGTTGATGGAAGACCAAACTTACCAGTCATTTTTGGGCATCAGCTCCCATGAATTGTTTCATACCTGGAATGTTAAGGCCATTCGGCCAATTGAAATGAAGCCTTATCGCTTCAACGAGGAGAATTATTCACCACTTGGCTATGTGGCAGAAGGGGTCACTACCTATTTTGGTGATCTCTTCCTCTTAAGGAGCGGGGTGTTTGACTTCGATACCTATACCCACCAATTCAATAAATTGCTAAACCAGCACTTGCACAATTACGGTCGTTTCAATCTTTCGGTGGCCGATTCCTCATTTGACACATGGCTGGATGGTTATGAGCAAGGTATACCGGGTCGCAAAACCTCAATTTACATCAAAGGAGGACTTGTAGCTTTTATTTTACATGCTTTCATTCTCAGGGATACCAATCTTGAATATGGCCTTGAAGATGTAATGAAAAAGCTTTACCAGAATTTTGCCAAACTAAACCAAGGATATTCTGAAGCAGACTATAAAGAAGCACTTGAAAGCATAGCCAACCGAAATTATGATGATGAATTTGAGGCGTTAATTTGGGGTACAGAACCTTTGGAACCTTACTTGGAGGAAGCTGCTGGCTTAATTGGGTGTCAGCTAAAATTTGATGCCTCAGAAAAAACCTGGGAGCATCGTTTTGGCTTTAAGGTTAAAACAGAGCGTGGGAAGCAAATTGTAGCCCAAATTGCTCCCAAGTCACCGGCCCACCAAAGGGGGCTTTCTATTGAAGATGAACTAATTGCAGTTAATGGCATTAAAATCGATGACAATTTACAGAGCCTGTTCGATTATTACCATGAAGATACCCTGCAATTATCCATATTCCGTAACAACCATTTACTGGATATCCATTTGCATGCCAGTGAGCAAAGGTTTTTCCCCTATGTAAAACTGGAGCAAAAACCTGAAGCTACAGAAACACAAAAGCAATACTTTAAAGCTTGGAGCTGGCGCGAGTTGTGAAGCAAAGAAATAGTGTAGTAACATTGTAGAAATCCATTAAATGAAGCAGTCTTAAAACTTATGACTTGGAGTTGTTATTATTCCCTTCACTGCCAAGGCCCTTCGGTCATAATCAATTCAAACTAAGCATCGCTGCCATTGGCTGAAGAAAATGCTCTCCAAGTCCTCAATGTTGGCAATGTTACTTAAAGGCTAAACAAATAAGTTTGAGCGATTTGTGTTAGTTGGAACCAATTACCTTACAAGTAAATATGACCCCAATAGAGCTTGCAAGATACCATGAAGGCATATTTTTTGCTAAATTTCAAATGTCATTATTCCTTTCAAGCATTCTATAACTTAATATATTTGTGAGCCCAAAAGCGAAATGCTATGGAGATTAAAGTAGAGAATCTCACCAAGCAATTTGGGGCACAAAAAGCCATCGATCATATCAACTTCGATTTACACAAAGGAGAGGTATTAGGATTTTTGGGGCCCAATGGAGCTGGCAAGAGTTCTACCATGAAGATCATTACTTGCTTCATGGCCCCATCCAGCGGTGATGTGAAAGTAGATGGCCAGTCTATTTTCAATGACCCGGGCCAATTCAAACAAAGGATTGGTTACTTGCCCGAACATACCCCGCTTTATTCCGATATGTTCATTATTGATTACCTGAATTTTGTTGCCAAATTGCAGGCAGTGCCCCAAAACAAGGTAAAACAGCGTATAGGCCAGATGATTGAATATTGTGGCCTTGATGCTGAAAAGCACAAGAAGATCGGAGAACTCTCTAAAGGATACCAACAGCGAGTGGGTTTAGCGCAAGCCATGATCCATGATCCCGAAGTGCTGATTCTGGACGAGCCTACCACCGGCCTGGATCCCAATCAAATTGTGGAGATCCGTGAACTCATCAAAAATTTGGGTGAAGAAAAGACTATTATTCTAAGTACTCATATATTACCTGAAGTTGAAGTCACCTCGGATCGAATTGTGATCGTTAACGATGGCCAGATCGTTGCGGATAATAAAACCGAGGAATTACGCAAGCAAGCACAAGGCAATGAGTTGTTGCGCGTGCAGGTTGAACCGAACGGTCAGCCAGTTCAGGATATTTCTAAAGCGCTTCAGAATATTGATTCTGTGGAAAATGTGGAGGTCTTGGATGATCAACAATTCCTTTATCAAATCCAAAGTAAATCAGGTGTAAGCTCTAAAAAGCCCGTTTTCCAACTTTGCGTGGACAAGGGCTGGTACATGTTGGAGTTGAGTGAGCTTGAAACAAGGCTTGAAGACATATTCAGAGAGTTAACGCAATAAAACCCACAAAATAAAATTAGCCTATGAAAGCCGTTTGGGTTATTACCAAAAGAGAATTAAGCGGATTTTTTGATTCCCTGATGGCCTACATTTTATTGGTCCTGTTTTTAGGATTAAGTGGTTTTTTTACTTGGCTCTTCGGGCAGGATATTTTTACCAGAGATCAAGCGAGTTTAGAAGTGTTTTTTAATGTGGCTTACTGGAGTTTGTTCTTTTTCATCCCTACCATCACCATGCGTATGTTGGCAGAAGAAAACCGTGGCAGAACCATAGAAATGCTCGCAACCAAAGCCATCTCGGATTGGCAAATAGTGATCGGCAAATTCCTTGCTTGCTGGATGTTGGTCATTGTAGCATTGCTTTGTACAGTGCCTTATTACATAAGCGTGGCAAATCTTGGCCCTATTGACCATGGTGCGGTTATTGGGGGTTATATGGGCTTATTGTTCATCAGTGCTGTTTACGTAAGCATTGGTATATTTACCAGCAGCCTTACCAGCAATCAAATTGTTGCCATCCTCTTGGCATTGTTTGTAGGCATTTTTTTCCAAATTATTTTCGATCTTCTTGCCTCTGGGATGACTGGCACTTTGGCCAGCATTCTTAATTACTTGAGCTTAAATACCCATTATGAATCTATAGCAAGAGGCGTTGTGGACTCCAAAAATTTGATTTATTTCATTTCCCTGGCTTTCCTGGGTTTATTTTTAGCACAAACCGTATTGTCTAAAAGAAATTGGAGCGAAGCATAACAAAGCCGAGCCTATGAAGATCACAAAGCAACAGATCATCACCAACATTGCACTGGTTGCAGGGATCATCGTATTGATTAACATCTTAGCCTCAAATTATTTCTACAGGCTGGATTTTACCGCTGACAACCGCTACACGCTTAGTGAAGCTACCAAGAACATCTTGCAGGATTTAGACCAGCCCGTAACGATCAATGCTTATTTCTCTGAAAACCTGCCACCAAGATTTGAGAAGGTTAAAAGGGATTTCAGGGATCTATTGGTAGAATATGAAAACTACGCGGGTGAGCCTTTCCTTTACAATTTTATCAATCCGAATAAAGGTGATAAGAGCGAGCGTGAAGCGCGCCAGAAAGGGATCCGACCCATGCTCATTAATACGCGGGATCGAGACCAGGTGAAGCAACAGCGTATTTACATGGGTGCTGAAATTCAAGTTGGAGAAAGTTCGGAATCGCTTGCCTCTGTCCAGGCAGCGGGTTCCATGGAGTATAAGCTCACTTCCAACATTAAAAAATTAACGATTGACCAAAAGCCTCAAGTCGCCCTCATTCAAGGCCATGGTGAGCCATCCAAAAGTGGCCTGGATAAAGTGATGCAAGAGCTTTCTGTGCTTTACAATGTAGAAGAATTCAGATTAGACGGAACCCGTGAAATTCCTGATAAATTTAGAAGTGCTATCATCCTGAGTCCAACTGACTCCTTTTCAAGATCAGCATTTCGACAGCTCGACAATTTTCTTTCAAAAGGCAACAAGTTGTTCATTGCTACCAATCAAGTTGAAGGCAAACTTAGGCAGCAACAAGGCTCTTTGGAGGGCTCCAATTTATCTGATTGGCTGGCTCAAAAAAGCATTAAGATCAAATCCAACTTTTTGATCGATGCAAAATGCGGAGCTGTACGGGTGCGACAGAACATGGGTGGACGAGCAATCAATACACGGGTTAAGTTTCCCTATTTTCCCCTGATCAAAGATTTTACAGAACATCCCGTAACACAGGGCCTTGAAACGGTTTTTGCACCATTTAGCAGTGAAATTGACACATCCAATATCAGGGATCAATTGAGCCATGAGGTTTTATTAAGTACTTCTGATAAAGCAGATTCAAAGACAGCTCCAACGCGTTTTGAGGTGCAAAAGAATTGGCGTGAATCAGATTTTCAGCGATCCGAGATTCCTTTGAGTTTGGCTGTTAAGGGCCCTATTGCTGGTAACAATACTAGTAGGATGGTGGTATTGGCCAATGACAATGTTATTTCAGGCCAGGCCGGAGGACAAAATACTTGGGAAGACAATATCAATTTTGTGGTCAATGCAGTGGATTGGCTTTCTGATGAAACCGGATTGGTTGAATTAAGAACCGAAGGGGTTAGTTCAAGGCCTTTGGATGAAGTATCCGATACCCGGAAAACTGTGTATCAATACGGCAATACGTTTGCACCAATCCTCTTAATCGTGGTGATCGGATTCATTAGGTACCGCATTCAGCAACAAAAAAGAATGAAGTGGTTAGAGGGCGCTTTATAAGAAAATACAATTACCAATGATAATAGGTCAGCCAAAAGTTGAAGCCCATTGTAATGAACATGAAACGTAATTGACCGCTTAGCTTAAACGTTTAATATACCTTAAAGCGTCAAAATTCACTCGCTAAAATGGTTTGTCAAGCGACATCACTGATCAATTTGACAAATAATTAAAACAAAAAAAGACAATTATGGGCAATCGACTTAATACTCGCAACCTGTTGATCATTTTTGTAGTTTTATTGATAGGGGTTTTGGGGGTTGAATATTGGCAATCCGGACAAGGTGAAAGTAATTTTCAGGCAGACCTGGTGCCCGTAGATTCAGGTGCTGTGGATAAAATGCTCATTTTACCGCAATTCGATCAGCAAGAAAGAATTGAATTGATAAAGCAAAATGGCGCCTGGAATATCCATAAAAATGGAAAGTTACTGCCCGCCAAGCAGCAAAGAGTTGATCGAGCCCTATCCGACTTATATAACAATTTTGAGGCTGATAAACTACTTGCAACCGGTCAGGATCAATGGCAAGAATATGGCGTGGACAGCAGCGGGACGTTACTCAAGTTATTTGTAGATGATAAGCTCAGGAAATCCTTCGTTTTGGGAGAAATGACCTTTAAAAAACAACGAGTGGCTTACAATTACATCAGGGAGCAAGGGGAAGATCGGGTATTTGCTATTCAAGCTTACCTCGGTGCTTCTTTTAAAGGCTCCGCAGATGATTGGATCAACAAACAGATTTTTCCCGGTAATAAAGCAAGCTGGCAAAGCATCAAATTTGACAACCCCAATGGCGCCTCCTTTTCATTGGAAAAACAAAAAAATCAATGGATGATGGATGGCGCACCTGCTGATCAACAAAAAGTCGATGATTTTTTGACTACTCTTGAAGATATTAAGAACAAAGGCAAGGTCGGCATGGATGAAAATCTAAAGCCTTCAACTGACAGTACCTTTACCATGAATATAACCGGTCAGGATAAGAGCGCTTCCCTCAAATTTAGATATGCTGAAGGTCAACGTTGGATGGTCAATTCTTCTTTGAATCAGGACAACTTCTTCATAATTCAGCCAAGCTTCATTCAACAACTACGAAAAAGCCGGGATTATTTCCGGAAGGAAGGATAAAATGGGATGTTATAAATAGGGAATTGGTTAAAATATCAATTAAGCAACCAACCAAGCACTCCCTTTAAACAAGTGCTAAAATATAAGGGATGTTAGAATAATCAGTTGCTCTGCTCAGCGTACTCGTTGTTCTCACTCACCCGATTGAAGTTCTGATCCCAATTTTCCGGTAAATCCATGACATGCCCACAATTGTCACATGTTCTGTTTTCTTTAGAGCCGTAAAAATTCTGCATGACAATAGGGAATTGCTTAACGATGTCTTCCAGGAAGAAGTATTCTTCATATAATTGGTGACCGCAATTGTCACAGAAATATACGAAACCATCTTTTTCACCGGGTTCGCGGTGTTTTTCAATGATCAATCCTACAGTATTATCTGGCCTTTGGGGTGAATGTAGAACTTTGGGAGGAAGCAAAAACATTTCCCCTTCTTTAATAGGAACATCTTTGAATTCCCCTTCATCAACTATTTTAACATTGATGTCACCTTCTACTTGGTAAAAAAGCTCCTCGCTTTCATTGTAATGAAAATCTTTACGGGTATTAGGACCACCGGATACCATAACAATAAAATTATCATTGCCCTTGTAAATGGTTTCGTTGCTTACAGGTGGTTGCAAATCTTTTTTATGATCCTCAATCCATTGCTTAAAGTTAATAGGAGGTAAAACAGCCATAATTTTACTATTTAATTTTCCTACGAAATATAATAAATCTTAAAGAAATGAAGAAGCTTATTAAGGGTGATTTAAGGGTGAGAATTGTTCAAGGAAAATTCCTAATTTTATTTGGCTTTTCCTACTTTTGTACCGCAAATAATTAAATTAAATTATTTGCAATAATGGATGAATTTGATAGATCAAAATTTGTAAATCAGGGGTTAACATACGATGATGTTTTAGTTGCACCTGCCTATTCAGAAATCCTGCCCTCTCAAGTTGATTTAACCACTAACTTAACCACGGACCTTAAGATTAACCTGCCGATTATTTCTGCTGCCATGGATACCATTTCGGAAGCTGATTTAGCCATTGCTGTTGCCCGGCAAGGCGGAATGGGGATTATCCATAAAAACATGAGCGTTGAAGAGCAGACAGCTCAGGTCCGCAAAGTTAAAAGGTCAGAAAGTGGCCTTATACAAGATCCTGTTACGCTAAAGCACGATGCTACCTTGAATCAGGCACTTGAGATCATGAAGGAACATCGCATTGGCGGAATTCCTGTGGTGGATCAAGCAAATTATTTACAAGGGATCCTCACTAATCGGGATTTGAGGTTTGAAAAGCGTTTGGATCGTCCGGTATCTGAAGTTATGACCAAAGAAAACCTAATAACTGCTGAAGATGGTATCAATCTAAAAGAAGCCGAATCAATTCTTCAAAAATACAAGATAGAAAAATTGCCGGTAACTGATAAGGATGGAAAACTGATAGGCCTGATCACTTTTAAGGACATCAAAAATGTTAAAGATCACCCGAATGCATGCAAAGATGAATATGGGAGACTTCGGGCCGGAGCTGCAGTAGGTGTGGCCTTTGAGCTAAATGAACAACTCGATGCTTTGGTAAGCGCTGGCGTTGATGTATTGGTTGTAGACTCGGCTCATGGTAATTCCACTGGCATCGTTCGAGCTGTTAAGGCCATTAAAAAGCGCTATCCGGATATGCCCCTCATAGCTGGGAACATTGCCATGCCTGATGGCGCCAAGTACTTGGCCGATGCTGGTGCGGATGCCGTTAAGGTTGGTGTTGGACCAGGATCCATTTGTACGACAAGGGTTGTAGCGGGTATTGGTGTTCCTCAGCTAACCGCTGTTTATGAATGCGCGAAAGCCTTAAACGGAACTGGAGTTCCGGTCATTGCTGATGGAGGCATTAAATACACAGGGGATATTGTAAAAGCCATTGCAGCCGGAGCAAGTACCATTATGGCGGGTTCTTTGTTTGCAGGTGTGGATGAGGCACCGGGTGAGACCATCATTTATGAGGGACGCAAATTTAAAAGCTACCGCGGTATGGGTTCCGTAGAAGCCATGAGAAGAGGCTCAGGTGAGCGTTATTTCCAGGATCCCGAGGAGGAAATTAATAAACTTGTGCCTGAGGGAGTGGTTGGCCGCGTCCCTTATAAAGGAACGGTAGCAGAAGTAATGTACCAATACATTGGTGGATTGAAAGCAGGTATGGGCTATTCCGGTGCTGCTGATGTTAATGCGCTACAAAAAGCTAAGTTAATGACCATTACATCTTCTGGCATTCGGGAAAGTCATCCGCATGACGTTACCATTACCAAAGAAGCTCCGAATTATAGTCCAAGGGGGTAACTTTAAGTCAGTATACTCATCTTAATGGTTTTTGAATAGGTCTTCAGGGTTTAAGTTCTGTATTTGGTGGGTTTAGCTTTAAATAAAAAAGAAAAAGTTTCAAATTGCAACATTTTATTTGGGTAACTCCTTAATTTTTAAAACCTTTGCACATTGTTTGCTCAACTTTACGTTGAAAAATTGTATAGAAATATTAAAAAATTGAAAAAGGCTTAGCATGTTAAAAGTAAATCGTAAACAAGTATTTAGCGTAGTATTTGCCTCATTAGTAACTGTTGGATCCATCGGCTGTGGTTCTGGCGGTAATGGAGGTGATTCAGAGACTTCCAATGAAGGTAATGGACAACAACAAGAAAACGCAACTCAAGGTAATGATCCTCAAGGCCAGCAAAGGCAAGGACAACAAAGACAAGGTCAGCAAAGGCAAGGTCAACAAAGGCAACCCATGCAACAGGGTGCTGCTGATATCGAGGTATCAGATGAGGAACTGAAAAAATTCCAGGATGCCCAGCAAGAAGTTTCATCAGTACAAGAAGATTCCAGATCGAAGATGGAAACTGCTGTTGAAGATGAAGGTTTAAGCATGAAGAGGTTCCAGGAGATTAGCCAAAAGCAAATGCAACAACAACAAGGCCAACAAGGCCAACAACAGCAAACTTCGGATTTAGACATTTCTGATGAAGAAATGGAAAAATTTAAAAATGCTCGTCAAAAAGTAATGGAAATTCAGAAAAGTGTTCAGCAAGATTTGATGGAGTCCGTAAAAGATGCCGGCATATCTCCTCAACGTTATCAGGAAATAAGCCGAGCCATGCGTTCAGACAAAGAATTGCAGCAAAGATTTCAATCCATGCAAGGTGAAAACCAAGGCGGTCAGAATCAATCAATGCCATAAAATAAACCTTGTAAAACGATTATAAAAAAAGCCCGCTTTTGAGCGGGCTTTTTTTATGCACTTGATTGCAAACAACCCCTTTTCACAAATATAAATCAGGCGCTCTTGTCATTAAACAATGTTGCCTTTTAAAATGCCATAATTAAAGCTTATTTGCTTGGAAAATGCTAATTTTGGAGCAAAAAGCAAATCCCATTGAAAATACGACCGATAGGTAGTGATGAGGAAATATCGCGGGCAGCATTATTAAATGGAATGGCAACGGCCTTCGATAATTATAAATCCCTTGCATTGTGGAAATTGCCAGGAGAGCAACAAGTCAATTTTGTTTTAGGAGGCATTCAAGAAAACCCTGTTCATGATATCGGGCAACAAGGGTTTCTTATTGCACCTTATGACAATCAGCAAAAGGCTTATCTTGTAGAGCACGATGCTAACTTACTGGAGCATAAAAATGCTAACAATAAGGATTTAAATTGGTACCTTAATCCTGTTTTGGAACAAGGGCCGGATAAAGATGCTTATAAGAAGATAGCACGGTATGCTGTTGAGCAAGTGAAAGCAGGCTCATTTGATAAAGTCGTAGTAGTAAGGAAGAAGGAAGCGAGTCTTCCTTATGATTTTGATCCCCTTTTATTTTTTGAGCATTTGATAGAGCAATATCCTGATGCTTTTGTCTCCCTTATTAGTACGCCTTACCATGGAACATGGATTGGTGCCAGTCCTGAAACCTTGGTAGAATTCGGCCCAGGTTACTTAAATACCACCGCAGTGGCTGGAACCAAGTTGAATGAGGAAGATGCGGATTTTAGCGAAAAAGAACAAAATGAACAAGAGCTGGTAAGTACGTATGTAGAATCCTGCTTTGAAGACCTGGCAATTGATTACAGCAAGGAAGGCCCAATCACTGTAAAAGCTGGTAATTTGACCCATTTACGAACTGATTTTAAAGCCTCCCTTCAAGAAGCAGAAAAGCCACCCTGGCAACAACTTGTTAATCAACTTCATCCTACCCCGGCGGTAGGTGGCTATCCCAAAAATACCACGCAGATTTTTATAAGAAACGAAGAACCTTTTGACCGGAGGTTATACAGTGGATTTTTAGGCCCGGTGAACGATGAAGCAAAGGGCCACCTCTATGTTAATCTTCGGTGTATGGAAGTTCATGAAAGCAATCAAGCCAGTTTATATGCTGGTGCAGGGATCGTTAAAGGCTCTAAGGCAGAAGAAGAATGGGATGAAACTGAAGCAAAAATGAATACCTTGCTCAATATGTTGCATTAACCAAAACACAGGTAAATGGCCCCATCCATTCAGCAGCTTTACCAGGCTTATGCCAATATTGTTGAACTCTGCCGCAGGAAGGGCATCAACAATGTGGTATTGTCTCCCGGTTCAAGATCAGCCCCTTTGGCCATTGCCTTCTTCCGTAATGAAGCCATTCAAAAATACATCGTACCCGATGAGCGCGCTGCTGGATTTACAGCACTTGGCATGGTACAGGCAACGCACGAGCCGGTAGCCTTGGTTTCTACATCAGGAACAGCAAGCTTGAATTATGGGCCCGCCATTGCCGAAGCTTATTTTCAACAACTTCCCTTGGTTGCTTTTACTGCAGATCGCCCACCTGAATGGCTTGGGCAACAGGAAAATCAAACCATTTATCAAGAGGGTATTTATGGACCCAACCTTAAAAAAGAATTCCATTTACCATTAGATTGGGATCATGATGAAGTAGCATGGAATGGCTATCACCAGATCAATGAGGCATTAAACCTTGCCGTAATTTCAAACCAAGGTCCTGTTCATATCAATGCGCCTTTCCGAGAACCATTTTACCCAAAAGGACCCATTCCAAAGGCCAATGAAAAGCTGCATCAATTTGATGTCCAAGAACCTTCTATCACCCCGGATGAAAAAGAGCAATCCCAGTTATTTGAAGCATTAAATAAGCATGAAAACATTATGATTTTAGGGGGGATGCAGCATCCCCACCCTTATCTAAAAGACGTCATTCAGGATTTTACCGATCGCTTCAATGCTGTTTTTATACCCGATACAGTTTCTAATCTGCACCAAGTGGAAGGGGCCATATTAGGAAACCACGGAATTTTCGATTATGGCCTTACCAGAAATGAAGAGTTTCTGAGACCGGATTTGTTGATCTCTTTTGGAGGGCCCGTGGTATCTAAACCTTTAAAGCAGTACTTAAGGAAATTTCCACCTCAAGAACATTGGCACATTGACCCAGCTGGCTATGTACCAAACACATTCCAAGCTTTAAGTAAGTCCGTAAAAACAATGCCCTATAAATTTTTTAGCTGGCATAGCAAAGATAAAAGAAGGACCCAAAAAAATAAATATCTTGAGTTATGGGAAAACTTGGACCAGGCTGTTTTAAATGAAACAGTTCAAGAAGATCCCTACCATGAATTTACGGAATTAGCAAGTACTAAATATTTACTTAAAATGTTACCCGAAAATAGCATTTTGCATTTAGCCAATAGCTTGCCCATTCGACACCTGACTCAACTGGGTTTGTCCCATGCTTTGATCCATTATAGCGTGGATCTTTATGCCAATCGAGGCACCAGTGGAATAGACGGTTGCCTCAGTACTGCGGTTGGGCATGCGAGAAAAACAGACCTGGTGGTTTCCATCATTTTAGGTGATATGGCTTTTATGTACGATCGCAATGCATTATGGCAAGAAAACTTGCCGGCTAATTTAAACATCATCGTTCTTAACAATCATGGTGGTGGTATCTTCAGAACGATGGAAGGACCAAGACATCAACTGGAATATGAGGAATATTTCGTTACCAAACAGCATTTGCATTTTAAACTAACAGCCAGCCAACATCATTGTCGGTACCAACACGTTAATAGCTGGGATTCCTTAGAAGAGGGCCTTCAAGAAATGAGAAAACCAAGGAAAACGCCTTTTATTTTGGAATTGGATTTTAAAAATTCTGAAATGGATAAGATCCTGAAACGATTAAAGCAAAATATTCTGAAAGCTTGTGATTCGGTGATTAAAGATTAAATAACAAGTGCTAATAGAATAAAGATCAGATAGAAAATATAAATATGCAGTTTAAAGATGTGGTGGGACAAGCAAGTGTTAAAACCAAACTTATCAACACTTTAAAAACAGGTAAAATAAGTCACGCTCAGTTGTTTCTTGGCAAGGAAGGAACAGGGGGGCTACCGATGGCTTTGGCTTTTGCACAATACCTTAATTGCAAAAATCCTCTGGAAGATGATTCGTGTGGAGTTTGTGAATCATGTCAAAAGATGTCAAAGTTGATCCACCCGGATGTTCATTTTTCCTATCCGGTGGTTTCCCTTCAAGGGGCCAAAAGACCGTCCATTAGTTTGGATTTCATTGGCCAATGGCGTGAGGCCGTCAGTAAGAATCCTTATTTAAGCTATTACGAGTGGCTACAATACCTTGAAGCTGGTAACAAGCAAGGCAACATTACGATAAGTGAAGCAAGGGACATCATCAAAAAATTATCCCTTAAAGCATTTGAAGGCGGTGATAAAGTATTGATTATGTGGTTGCCTGAATATTTAGGTAAGGAAGGCAATGCCCTGCTTAAAATTCTCGAGGAACCGCCCGATAACACGTTTTTTATTTTAGTGGCCGAAGACCAGGAGCGGATACTCAACACCATTTTATCCAGAACCCAATTGGTAAGAATACCGCCCATAAAAAACGATGCCATCGAACAAGCGCTTGCTTCGAATCATGAATATGGAGCAGAGGAAGCTGCTCAAATCGCCAGGCTTGCAGATGGCAACTACCATTTAGCCTTAAGTTTGAGCGGCAAAGGTGAACAGGATTACTCATCCAAATTCATCGAATGGATGCGCTTATGTTTTCAAAAAAGTGGGTTGGAATTGATCCAATGGGTCAACCAGATTTCAGGCACAGGGCGTGAGGAGCAAAAAAACTTTTTAACTTATTCTCTGCAAATGCTTGAAGAAATTTTCCTTTTAGGAGAAGGCTTAAAAGAGGGCAGAAAGCTCAGGCAAAGTGATTATGATTTTGCAGAAAAATTTTCAGGTTACGTCAACGAGGATACGTTTATTCGTATTTACGACGCCATCAACAAAGCTCATTATTACATAGAGAGAAATGCTCGTTCTAAAATCGTCTTTTTTCATTTATCTTTGCGTATTAATCAGTTTCTTAGAAAAGAAAAGGTAGCTGGTTAATTTAATATTTCGGGAAAAGCGGGTATTTTACTTAATAATATAATTTAATCATAAAGCTAACAATCATCCGTTTTCCCATTGTAAGTGGACCTTGAGGTCGAAAAAACTAAAAGCAGAGGTCAAAATGGGATGCGATACTTGTACCAATGGCACCGAGGAAATTCATCCCGGTTGCAAAAATAATGGGGCATGTGGCAACATGCTCGATGTTCACGATTGGCTTGCCAATGTCTTCTATGATGATGAAGAAGACGTAACTCAACGCGTTGAGGTTCGTTTCAAAGCTACTCGAAAAGAAATCTTTAAAAATCCAAAACAAATAAGGCTCGAAATCGGTGATCCCGTGGTTGTTGAGTCCGATACCGGTTATGATGTCGGGCACGTAAGCATGAAAGGGGAACTCGTCAAGCTACAGATGAAAAAGAAAAGCATCAAAGAAGATGATGAGTTGCTTTCCGTTTTACGCAAAGCCGGTGAAAATGAGCTGGAAACTTATAAGCAAGCCAAGGAACGGGAACTGCCTACCATGTTTGAGACCAGAAGGCTTGCCAAAGAGTATGGCCTGGTCATGAAAGTTAGCGATGTAGAGTATCAGGGCGACAATAAAAAAGCAACTTTCTATTACACAGCCGATGGTCGCGTTGATTACCGTGACTTAATTAAAGTTTTAGGAAGAACGTTTAAGGTTAAGGTTGAGATGAAACAAATCGGGCTTCGCCAAGAAGCCAGCAGAATTGGGGGCATTGGTGATTGTGGACGCGAATTGTGCTGTTCAACTTGGCTTACCGAATTCAATTCAGTACCTACTGTAGCTGCTAAATATCAAAACTTATTCCTGAATCCGCTAAAATTATCAGGCCAATGTGGCCGGTTGAAGTGTTGCTTAAATTATGAGCTGGATACCTACCTTGAGGCCCTTGAAGAATTCCCCGAAGAAAATACGGTTTTGCAAACCCAAAAGGGCAAAGCTAAGGTTGCCAAAGTGGACATCCTTAAGCGGTTGATGTGGTTTCAATACCAGCAACCCCAGGGAGAAGGAGAGGATGTGGTGCCAACCCAATTTTATCCCCTTGAATTGCATACGGTTCATGAGATTATCGATATGAACAAAAAAGGCGAAAAGCCAATGGACCTTGGAGATTTTGCTTACCAGGAAAAAGAAACAGCTGAAGTTGAGGAAAAACAGGAATTCCAAGATGCGGTTGGAGAGGAAAGCGCCACGAGGTTTGACAAAAGCGGTAAGAAGCAAAAATCCGGCAAAAAGCAAGGAGGTAAACGAGGAAATCAAGATAACCGCGACAAAAAAGGCAAAGGTAAACGCAGCAATAAAGGCAATAAAAACAATCCCAATCAACAAAACCCACAGAGGAATTGAGGTTATTAGTGCTTGTAGGCTCCCTGATGTTACTATTCACTGCCTGTGATCAAACGCGTCTTTTTGAAGAATACAAGACGATAAATAACCACAAATGGCATTACAAAGACACGGTTAAGTTTGAGTTCACCGTTGAAGATACGACAACCGCCTACGATATGGTGTTTAACCTCCGCCATAAAGGCAATTATCCTTACCGCAACATCTGGGTTCAACTTATAAGCGAAGCACCTAATGAAGGGGTAAGTAAACTTAAAAATGAAATTAAACTCGCAGAGAAAGACGGTAGGTGGACCGGCAATGGCTTGGGGGATATTTATGACCACCGTTTCCGGGTAAAACAAAATTTCCGCTTTGGCCGTAAAGGAACTTATGAATTTAAGATAGTCCATTTAATGCGTGAAGACAACCTAAAAGGCATCATGGATGTGGGCTTAAGAATTTCGAAATCTACTCAATTGCAATAAAAAGGAGGTCAATAACGGCCACTTACCATCTCAAAATTCAGATCTTCTGTTTGTATCATCTTTAAAGCTTCTTTCAAGAAAGCCAAAAAATATCAGAGTAAGCAGTTTATTTTACTTTTGTATTTTGGAAATGCTTAAACCTATTTATGGAAAGCGAAGTAAAAATACATGATAAGGTTTTTGTACCTTACATCAATGAAAACCTTTTACAGAATCGCATTTTGGAGATCGCTGAACAAATGAATCAAGAACTAAGGGATGCCAATCCTATTTTTTTGGCTATATTGAATGGTTCATTCTTTTTTGCTGCCGATCTGTTAAGAGAACTGGACTTTCATTGCCAGATCTCTTTTGTAAGGGTTGCTTCCTACCAAGGAACGCAATCAACAGGAGAAGTAAAAGAATTACTGGGGATTGATGAAAATTTGAAGGGTAGAAATGTAGTAGTGCTCGAGGATATTGTGGATACTGGCCTTACCATGCAAAATATTGTTGAATGGGTGAGTCAGCAAGAAGCAAATCAGGTTAAAGTAGCCACAATGACCGTTAAGCGGGAAGCTCTAACACTTGATGTTCCTTTGCATTATGTTGGATTTGATGTACCCAATAAATTTTTAGTAGGTTACGGGCTCGATTATGATCAATTAGGAAGAAATCTGAAAGGCATTTATCAACCTAAAGAATAGATGTTCAAGTAAAAAATGATCAATTGAAAAAAAATATTTTTTAATAAAAAATCAGTTCCATGCGAAACATTGTATTGTTTGGGCCTCCGGGCGCTGGAAAGGGAACCCAGGCGGATAAACTTATTGAAGAATTTAACTTAGTTCATCTATCTACAGGGGATCTGCTAAGAAATGAAATAAAACAAGGGACAGAGCTTGGTAACAAGGCCAAAAGCTTGATCGATGCAGGTAAGCTTGTACCAGATGATGTAGTTATTGGCATGATCGAGAAGAGGCTCGATGAGCATTCCAATGCTGAAGGCTTTATTTTTGATGGTTTTCCACGCACCAATGAGCAAGCACATGCCCTGGACGAATTACTGGATAGTAAGAACACAGAAGTGAGTGGGTTGGTAGCACTTGAAGTTCCGGAGGAAGAGCTGATCAAAAGGCTCAAGGAAAGGGGCGAATCCTCAGGCCGAAGTGACGATAAGGATGAAAATGTTATTAAAGACCGAATCCAGGAATACGAAAACAAAACCGCTCCCCTGGCGGATTATTACGATAAGCAGGGAAAGTATTATGCCATTAATGGCGTAGGTAAGATAGAGGAGATCTTTGAACGAATAAAAGCGGTGGTTAAGCAGTTTTCATAAAAGGTAGATCAGGTTTTCAATGTAGCGTAGGAAAATTGTTGTTGGTTTTTAGGCCTAACTTACCTGCCGGATAATTGGGAGTCTTAGTTTTTTTGTTTTAAGTCTAATGTCTCAGATAAATGGCCAGTAGCAATTTCATCGATCATGTACGTATATGTTGCCGATCCGGAAAAGGTGGTGATGGCATGGTCCATTTTCACAGGGATAAATTTACGGCAAAAGGCGGACCGGATGGAGGCGATGGTGCAAGTGGCGGCCATATCATCCTAAGGGGGAACAAGCAATACTGGACCCTCTTGCACCTAAGGTACCGGAAGCAAGTAATTGCGCAGCCAGGAGAACCGGGAGGTATTTCCAATAAAAACGGTGCCAAAGGCAAAGATGAAATATTAGATGTACCATTGGGAACCGTTGTTAAAAGCATTGAATCTGATCAAAAGTTATATGAAATAGTTGAGGATGGGCAACAGTACGTTGTTGCAAGAGGTGGCAAGGGTGGATTGGGAAATACACACTTTAAATCATCTACTAATCAAACGCCCCGCTATGCTGAGCCGGGTGAAGCAGGCGATGAAATTTGGGTAATTCTTGAGCTCAAGCTGCTCGCAGATGTTGGTTTGGTGGGCTTTCCCAATGCTGGTAAATCAACATTGCTTTCTGTTCTTTCTGCTGCCAGACCCGAAATCGCTGACTACCCTTTTACTACCACAAGGCCCAACTTAGGAGTAGTTCCTTACAGGGAAGACTTGTCTTTTGTAATGGCTGATATTCCGGGATTAATAGAAGGTGCTCACGAAGGAAAAGGGCTTGGCACTCGTTTCCTAAGGCATATTGAGCGCAATGCCTTACTCTTATTTGTTATTTCTGCAGAAACGCTGGAGCTGCAAAAGGAATATGAAACGTTGCTTGCAGAGTTGGAAGGCTACGATACCCAACTATTGAGGAAAAAGCGTGTTTTAGCCATTTCAAAAGCTGATATGCTGGATGAGGAGCTGAAAGAAGCCCTCCAGCCCAATCTAAAATCGGTTCCCCATGTGTTTATTTCTTCGGTAACCGGAGCTGGCATGCTTGAATTGAAACACCTACTTTGGCAAAAGCTTCATGAAGATGAAAGCATTCCGGAATCTTCGGAAGGATAATTTTTAAATAGCTTGATGGAAGACTTTCAGGTCTATAAAGCCCTTAAATTTTCAACCCACTCAAATAATAAGTCAATTGATCAATCAATTTGAGAAAGTGCATTTACTCCCTTTATTACTTTTGAAAGATTAAATCCTAATTTCGCAATTGTTGTTTAATTGAAATCAATAGCAAGCAAAATCCATTTTAAACGTGGGTTTTGTTCTATAAATTGCAACTATGGTTTACATTACGAGGCGGAAGCAATTCAATGCGGCTCATAAACTTTATGTGGAGGAATGGTCGCAGGAAAAAAACTTTGAAGTTTTTGGGAAATGCGCCAATCCCAATTGGCATGGTCATAACTTTATCCTTTATGTAACCGTTAAAGGCGAACCTGATCCTACAACCGGTATGGTAATGGATTTTGCAAGGTTAGGTCACATCATGAAAGAACGGGTGGTCAACAAACTGGACCATCAAAACCTAAACGAAGATGTAGACTTTATGCAAGGCATCCAGCCCACGGTGGAGAATTTGGCTGTGGCTATTTGGAAGGAGTTGGCACCGGCTATTCAGGATGCCCATTTACATGCCGTTAAGATTTATGAAACTGAAAACAATTTTGTGGAATATTTTGGAGATTAAAATAAGACAAGCATTCAATTTTAAGCTCAATCAATCAATTGATACAAAAACATCATCGTAAAAGAACGCAATTATGACAAAAGCATACGTCTTTCCCGGTCAAGGTTCTCAGCATGAAGGCATGGGTAAGGAGCTTTATGATCATTCTGAAGCTGCACAATCCCTTTTTGAACAAGCCAATGAAATTCTCGGCTTTCGGATCACGGACACCATGTTCAATGGTACGGAAGAGGAACTTAAACAAACCAAAGTAACCCAACCATCGATCTTCATCCATTCTTGTGCTATTGCTCACGCTTATAGGGATCAGTTTAACCCTGGCATGACAGCGGGTCATTCTTTAGGTGAATTTTCGGCACTTACAGCTACGGGTGCATTGAATTTTGAGGACGGTTTAAAATTGGTCGCTCAGAGGGCCAATGCCATGCAAAAAGCTTGTGAAGCCCAGCCATCAACTATGGCAGCTATTATGGGATTAGAAGACGCTGTTGTAGAAGAAGTGTGCCAATCGATTGAAAATACGGTAGTTCCCGCCAATTATAATTCAACCGGCCAAATTGTTATTTCTGGTACCAATGAAGGGGTGGATCAAGCTTGTGAGCTTTTAAAAGAAAAAGGCGCTAAAAGGGCCGTTACCCTTAATGTGGGCGGAGCTTTTCACTCTCCTTTGATGGAACCAGCTCGGCAGGAGCTTGAAAAAGCTTTGCAAGAAACTCATTTTGGCGAACCAACATGCCCCATATACCAAAATGCTACGGCTCAACCCAATACAGATCCCCAGGTCATTAAACAAAATCTGATCGATCAACTGACGGCCCCTGTTAAATGGACCCAGAGCATTCAAAAAATGATGGAAGATGAAGCCGAAAATTTTACTGAAGTGGGACCTGGCAAAGTTTTAGCTTCTTTAATTAAAAAAATCGACCGGCAAGCAGTTATCGAAAAATTGTAGAAAGATAATAGGATGCCAAAGTGATGGACTTGGTTGGTAAATTCCTCTATGGATTTTAAAGCATTGAACATCTTTCAAATCTATTACTAATTATTCATTGTTAATTGCTTTATTCCTGGATCAAAGCCCTTAGATTAAGAACACTTCCCCTTGCTGCTGCGGGAGTTATTCTTGGTAATTTTGTGGCAGCCAGCAGAGGTCATTTTGACTGGGTGATATTCACAACAACGCTTATTACCGCACTTCTTCTTCAAATCCTCTCCAACCTCGCCAATGATTATGGCGATACCAAGCATGGTGCAGACACAGCAAGAAGATTAGGCCCGGAACGTATGGTCCAAGCCGGCCATATTACCTCAAGCGCTATGAAATTGGCCATGGGTATTTTTATTCTGCTATCGTTGATAACGGGTTTGCTTACCCTGTATTTAAGCCTTAACCATATTGGTTCAGGGCCTGCCTTGTTTTTATTGATAACAGGTTTGGTTGCCATTGGCGCTGCTTACGCCTATACAGCATCTGACAAGCCTTATGGCTATCAAGGCTTAGGGGATGTTGCAGTTTTTATATTTTTTGGCCTGGTTGCAGTGAAAGGGGCTTATTTTCTGCAAACTGGTTATTTAGATTTATGGGTTTTGATGCCTGCTACCTCAATTGGCTTATTTTCTACAGGCGTACTCAACATCAACAATCTTCGCGATTTTGAAACTGATCAGGAAGCTGGTAAATATACCATGCCGGTCCGAATGGGAAAACACCAAGGAAAAGTCTACCACTTATGCCTCTTATCACTTGGTTGCCTGTTCACCCTTGTTTATGCCATTAGGTTTTATGAATCATTTTGGCAATATGGCTTATTGCTGATCCTGATCTTATTCTATGTGCATGGCAAAAGGCTATGGGATAGCTACGAACCTTTAGACTTTGCTCCACTGTTGAAGCAGTTGTCGCTATTCACTTTGGGCTATTCAATGGTATTTGGTATAAGTCTGTTGATCTGAAAAAGCCTGTGAACCATAAAAAAAGCCTTGCCAGCGAATTATGACCGACAAGGCTTTAATCATTTAATGGTTGATGGAAGGAATGGTTATTGTTTAAGGATGGTTTTGGTTTTAATGGTTTCGTTATTTTCGGATACTTGAAGGAAGTACAAACCATTCTCTAACTGCTCAAAATTAAAAGTATGCGGTTGAGTGGCTGCTTCTTTCTGCTTAACCACCTGTCCAAGCGAATTGATTACTTTTAAATTTAAAGCTTTCTGCTCTTTATTCTTCCATTCAACGGTGAACTGATCATTAAAAGGATTGGGATACGCTTTTAAAGCTTCTTTGCTCTTATTAGGGTTGTCAATGGAAGTAATCTTGGTTAATTCTGTCATCTTACCCGTTTGAGTGGTAGCAACCCATAAGCCCAAAGCAGGGCCGTTATTGTTGCTTGAAGGATCGGCAAATCCCGATGCTACAACCGTAATTGCTGCATTTTCAACCCCTAAATCACTTAGATTGGCTTCAAATTTTCCAACAGTTTCGCTACCAGAGGAATCTTTTACAAGCACGGTATAATTGTCCGTTGTAACGCTTAGATAATCAGAAAAATTCCCATAGGCTAAGTCATCTACAAGGAGTCCTTGGTTTTGTTCTTCAATGTCTACAATTCCGGCATCTGTAGATCCATGGGCTACTAAAATATCTGTGTTTCCATTTTCTTGGGCTTGAAGTCTGACGGATGTTTTAACATCAATTGCAAGAGCAGGAGCAGGATCATAATTTGAAGAATTGCCTCCGGTGATGCCATTAGCAATACCAAGGAAGCTTCCTCCGCTAGTAGCAGGCAATGAGACTCCAGCTACCGCTTCATCAGCGGAATTGCTTCCGGAGGGGGCAATTCCAATATTATGAGCAGTATCGCCTTCTACCTTAAAAACGCCTGTGGTTTCTCGAAATTCAACGTCCGGATAGGCTTTCTCTCCATCAATCCAAATATCAACAGTGCTTACTGCCTAATCGGGAGCATTGTGAATAATTTGGACAGAATTGGAATCTTGTGCTGTTGCTTGGAATGAAAACGTACATGCAAATGCGATAAGTAAAAAACTAAATAATCTCATAAATTTAAATTTTTGATTTTACAATAGGGTTAATGTTTTAAAATTTTCAATAGTAAAAATTAATATTTTTTAAATGATTTGACAGCGAAGTTAACAAATCCGTTATAATATGAAAAACAATTGTTTTTTTAAAATGTTTATTAATAACACCTTAAATTCTATATTGTTTTTCTTCACTAATTTCAAAAAATAAATTTAGGTGAATCGCCTTTTGCAGTTTTAAACATCAACGCTATAAATTGTTCTTTGATGTTGGTACTTATCAACAGGTTCGTTTAAAAAATTACCAAATTCTACATTGCCAAAATTGCTAATTGCCATGGGAAATCTTTACTTTGTAGCCGAACAAAACACCCACATTAATGAAAATCCAGTTTTCAGGGGCTGCAGGCGAAGTGACGGGTAGCAAACACTTGATCCAACTCGACAATGGCCATCAAATTCTCTTTGATTGTGGTATGTTTCAAGGGGGAACAACAGAAGAAGAAGAATTTAGAAAAAATGAGCATTTAGGATTTGACCCGAGCCAGGTTACGTGTTTGATCCTTTCTCATGCCCATATTGATCATTCCGGTTTGATACCAAGGTTGGTCAAGGAAGGCTTCAAAGGGCCCATTTATGTAACACCAGCAACCAAAGATCTTTGCCGAGTAATGCTGGAAGACAGTGCTAAAATCCAGCGAGAAGATGCCAAAGACCTCAATAAAACATTGAAAAAACAGGGTAAGCGACCTGTCCAGCCCCTTTATGAGGACGAAGATGTAAAAGTTGCATTGAATCGTTTCATTAGCATTAACTATGATCGGACCATAGAAGTGGCTGAAGGGGCAAAATTTCATTTTACAGATGCTGGCCATATTTTGGGGAGTGCAGCTATTAACCTCGAAATAAACGAAAACGAGGCTCCTATTCACCTTACCTTTACAGGCGATATCGGACGCCCGAATGATAAAATCCTAAGACCACCTCAACCGTTTCCTCAGGCAGATGTACTTATTTGCGAGTCAACCTATGGTGATGAGCTACATGGAGCCACCCAAGATCTTGAAGAAGCATTGGCCAATTCCATCCGAAAGGCTTGCATAGAAGTAAATAATGGTAAATTATTGATCCCAGCTTTTAGCCTGGACCGCACGCAAGACATTGTTTACATGCTAGACCGGTTGCACAGGTATGGAAAGCTACCCAACGTCAAAATTTATGTTGACAGCCCCCTGGCTACGTTAGTGACAGGTATTATGCGTGAGCACACCTCTTATTTTAATGACGAGATATTAAAATATATGGAAGCGGATCCGCATCCCTTTCAATTTGAGAACCTTTATTATACGCAAGGCGTGGAGGATTCAAAAGCACTTAATTATCTGGAAGAGCCAGCTGTCATCATTTCCGCTTCAGGTATGATGGAAGGAGGCCGTGTTAAGCATCATTTGGTCCATCATGTTGAGGATCCCTCTACTACTTTGCTCTTGGTAGGCTACAGTACTCCTAACTCACTTGGGGGAAAAATTCAGAATGGTGCTGAAGCGGTTTACATTTTTGGTCAGCAATTTCAGGTCAATGCTCATGTGGAAAGCATTAATGGCTTTAGTGCCCATGCTGATTACAAGGAAATTCTGGATTACATTTCATGTCAGGATCCCAAGGAATTAGGCCAGGTCTTTTTAGTGCACGGAGAAAGCGACTCCCTGAACAGTTTAAAGGAGAAAATGAGCAACCTGGGCTATAAGCATATTACTGTTCCTGAACAAGGTGAGGAATATGAGATATTTAAAGCAGGAAATAATTTGGAGGTTAAAGCCATTAAAAAAACCTCATAAAGTTAGTAGCCTAAAAAATTAAATAAATTGATAAAAGGGAATATCATTATAAAAGCTTTAGGACTGGTGAGCCAGATTATTGAATATTATCGTCTAAACTCAGAAATTGTGATTTGGTCGTAGACCAATCTGTCCCAGTAATGAAAAGCCGTTAAAAGTTTATAGTATTAGCTAATAACTTACTTTTTCCCCTACCAAAGCCCATTTTGTCTTAATGGATTATGCTTTGGCTATTGGTAATTTTGGAGTTCAATACTGGTTGCCATAGGAAATAATCAAAGTTACCGAAGAAAATGGGTTGCTTCAAGAAGCCATTGCTTCATCAATTCAAAACAAGTTGGATTCTACAAAATTTTTATAAGGCGGAAAAGAGCAGGTATTCAATAAAATTAAAAGGAATTTAATAACTAAGCATTCTTTTCCGTAAATATAGGGCGATTGCGATTGAAGCTCCAATTATTTTTAGCTTTTGGCCTTCAAAAAATTAAATAACAAGAAGTGAGGAGCTGCGAAACTTGAGGTTGTGCGCTTATTCATACAGCTTTAGATCGAAACCAGCAGTAGGCAACAAGAGGAGCTATTGTAAAGCGGGCTCACCGAAAATATGAAAACGCTAATACAAAATTAAACCTCTAACTGATACTCAATAATCTTTTCTTCTGGCTTGAAGGGTACAATGTCATTAAGCTCAAGCGAAAGGATTGCTATTTCAATGATTTCGTGTTCGGGTTTATCAATGGTTTCGCCTTGCTTTTCCAAAAAGTATTGACCGGCTGCTATCAATACTTTTTTAGGTACCATGCCCACAATTTCAGAGCCAGTAACGCGTAAGCCCTTTGCATTGGCTTTTTCTACCACTTCTTCAAAAACTTTGTGAAGGGGTGTTACATCAATATTGGTAACATTCATGGATATCTGGGAAAGGCCAAATTCCTTGATGTACCACCCCAAGGCCTTAACAGCTTTCAGGGTTCCGGGTATTCTTTTAAGCTGTCCATTTGCATCTCTGAGCGCTTTGCCTGATTTCGGGTCTTTTTCAAGCCGGCCACTTTGGCGGACATCACATGCCACTTCATGTGCTTTTTCGGCCCATTTGGTATTCAAGTTAATGTTGTAAGCAATCAAGAACTTTCGAGCACCAATGGCGGTTACGCCTGATTTTTTGTTAATTGAAGCTGGCCCATAGTCAGGTTGCCAATCAGGGTGCTCGAGTTTTTCTTGCATGCCTTCATAGCCGCCTTTGCGGACTCGCGATAAGTTGGCTCTTTCAGGCCTGCTTGCAGATTCTTCGTATAAAAAGACCGGAACGTGCAAAGTTTCCCCTACGTGCCTGGCCAGTTGATGCGAATATTCCACTGCTTCATTCATATCCATTCCTTGAAGTGGAATAAGAGGGCAGACGTCTGTAGCTCCCATGCGGGGGTGTTCGCCTTGGTGGGCACTCATGTCGATCAGCTCAGAGGCTTTTTTAATGGCCTCAAAAGCGGCATCTATTACAGCTTGGGGCGATCCCGCAAAAGTGAAAACCGTCCGATTAGCGGCTTCGCCGGAATCAATGTTAAGTAAATTGACATTTGGTATGGCTCGAATGGCATCCGCTATGGCATGGATTACATCATGATCCTTGCCTTCACTGAAATTGGGCACGCATTCAAGGAGTTGTGCCATGGTTAGTTGGGATTTCGGTTTTTTAATAATAATAGAACATTAAGCACACTTAAGCATCAACCTTAAAGAATAAGTTGATAATATGATTTTGATAGTTAACATGGTTAGCGTTCATCTTTAAAACATTGATCAACAATTGATCATCTTGGTTATTATGCATTGCTTTAAAAGTTTCTTAGCGATCTTGTCCAAAATTATATGATTGGCTCATTACAATCTGATCGTTTTTTAAGATGAATTGTCCGCAATCCTTACTCGGTATTTATTTAATAAGGTTGGCCTAAGTTCAATCCCTTTGGAAAGGCCTGATTTGATTAAAGGTACTTTGATAAATAAGTTTTCGCAATTGACTAATCAGGCTTTATTGAATACTGTTTTCTACAATCTTATATTTTTTGTCTGAAATCTAACCTTTACTCCAGTCCTTGGTAAAACTTGCCATTCAAAATAATCTGATCAATGTGGTTGTTACCAAAGGAATAGGGGAGGAAGGCATAGGAACTCATGGGCTTGGTGATGAACAAATTGGCCGCATGTCCTTTAGCGATGGCACCATGGGTTGCTTCTACTTCCATGGCATGGGCAGAATTTACCGTTGCCGCATTAATGGCTTCTTCGGGCGTCAATTTTAATTTAATGCAGGCTATAGAAGTAACGAGGTTCATATTGCCGGAAGGACAGCTACCCGGGTTGTAATCCGTGCTAAGTGCCAATGGCAACCCCGCATCAATGATTTTCCTGGCAGGTGGGTAATCGATATTAAGGAAGAAAGCCGTTGCCGGTAGGACCGTTGGAATGGTATTGCTGTTTTGCAACGCTTCGATTTCCGCATCCCCTGTACATTCGAGATGGTCTACTGAAATGGCATTGTGCTGAACCCCCACCTGGATTCCACCAGAATAATCGAGTTCATTGGCATGGACTTTAGGCGTTAGCCCATATTTGGCTCCTGCTTCAAAAATTTGAGCAGTTTCTTCTTGCGTAAAAAAGCCCCTTTCACAGAAGACATCAATGTAATCAGCCAAACCCTCATCGGAAATATCCGGCAGCATTTGGTTGATGACAAGGTCAACGTATTCCTCGCGCTTATCCCGGTATTCCATGGGAATGGCATGGGCGCCTAAAAACGTGGCTTTGATGGGAATAGGGCTGATCTCTTTTAAACGCTTGATGACCCGTAGCATTTTCAATTCAGCATCATAGCTAAGGCCATAACCGCTTTTAATTTCTACAGCACCTGTACCCATTTTGATGACCTCATCCAATCTGCTTTTGGCCCCTTTGTATAGCTCTTCCTCTGAAGTTTCCTGGAGTTTTTTGGTGGAATTCAAGATGCCACCACCCTCGGCTGCTATTTCTTCATAACCTTTACCCTTGATGCGCATCACAAATTCCTGCTCTCGACTGCCAGCAAATACAAGGTGCGTATGCGAATCTACAAAGCTTGGGAATACAAATTTGCCTGTGGCATCGATCTTTTTAGCAATAACCGAAGGACATTGATCCATCGGACCAAAATCCTCAATTTTGCCTTCCTTGATGTAAAGGAAAGCGTTTTCAATGGTATTTAAGTGGTTGAGTTCAGTGCCTGCTTTTTTTTGAATGGTTTCTTCTGCTACTTGAACCAGGCCTTTAATGTTGTGGATCAGAATATTCATGGACTAAAAATTTTAAACAATGCACAAGTCTACTTATGAGCAAAAACTGGAAGCAAAGGTAAAAAAAGGAATGGAGGTTTTCATAGCCAACAATGCCACAGTTTTGGGCGAAGTAACCCTTGGTGATCATGCTTCGGTTTGGTATCAGGCAGTACTTAGAGGGGATAATGACCGCATTGACGTTGGTAGCCGAACCAACATCCAGGATGGGGCTGTCCTTCATGTGGATCCGGGGTATCCCGTATATCTTGGGCGCGATGTGGTGGTTGGGCACAAAGCCATTATCCATGGCGCTTATGTGGCCGATCATTCGTTAATCGGCATGGGGGCTACGGTTCTGAATGGGGCTGAAATTGGCAATTATTGTATCATTGGTGCCAATGCTTTGGTAACGGGCGGAACAGTGATTCCTGACTATTCGATGGTGTTGGGGTCACCTGCCAAAGTAGTTCGGCAAATCAAGCCTGAAGAAATGAAAGGTATCGAAGAAAATGCCCAGGTTTACGTGGATAAAGCAAGGCAATATCTGGATCTGGCGTAGGTTAATGATCTGATAATAAAAGCTTTGCATTACAAGTGCTTAAATAGGTTAAGCGCTCGTTAAAAAATAGCGCAAGTAGAGGGTTATAAAATAACTTTAAGGGCTTGTTTCATTGCCGAGGGTTAATGGCCAACGGTCAATACCTTAATACAAAATCTTCTTTTGAACAATCGGGATTTGTAAAGGCAAGGCCCATCCGGTATAAATCTACCGTAACCGTAAATATTGATTGGGTTTTTAGCACCTGCCAGGCTTGCTCCATACCTTCAGACCAATGAATGTCATCTATAACTACAATACTTTTTTCAGTTAAGTAGGGCTGGCATTGTTCAAAATAATCCAGTGTGGCTTGATAAGTGTGATGACCATCCATGAAGAGTAAATCGATGGATCTTAGCGCTTGAAGGGCTTGAGGCAAGGTTAATTGAAAATCTCCCTCAATGATGGTGTAATTAAAAGGGTGTGGTAAAGTCAATTGGAGCCATTCGAGGTTGTCCCGTGCTAACTTCACGGTTTCGGGGCATCCCTCCAGCGTTATCAATTGATGATGGTTCATGGCGCTTAAACCCGTGCCTAAGTAAGCTGAGCCAAGGCCAAGAGAGGTGCCCATTTCTAAAACATGTCGGCATTGGTAATAATGAACCAATCTTGTGAGCAACCGGCCGTATTTCTTGGGAATGCCCGCAATAGTTGCTTCAGTCCTTATTTTTCTTTGGCTTGTTCCATTGACTTGGCTTCCAGCTCCTTGTTCGTGCCTATTAAATTTACGTTGATCTTTTGAGAGCTTCTTTTTTAAATGTTCCGGGTAAGCGAAATCCTTAAAGTTGTTATTTTTCAATACCTGTGCAGCAAAATCATAGACAAAAGGGGAGTGAAGGTTATACCTGGATTGGGCTTTTGTTAAGTATTGGAGGTAGCTTTTGGCTTGATGCAGGAAATTGTGGTTCATATAAGGAAAATAAAATTATGCACGTATCTACCTATAGGGTGATCTTACTTTAAAAACGTTTGATCGATCATCCTATAGATCAATTAAGTGCACTTTGCAAGGTAGTGCAATTGCATTTTAGCCGGATACGCATGGTCGATTCTAATACCAATAGATTAAGCGCTCATTGTAAACTACCCCAATTCTGGTTTATATAGATTAAGCTTTCTTTAAAAGTAAGCACTAATACAATTTTAAGCTCCTTAGTGCCAACAAAACCTCCGCCATTAACATGTTGACAACCCAATACATTAACACACTAACAAACTAACACCATTTCAAATAGTAAAACTTCAATTCTTATTCCTTTAAAATGGCTAATTTTTCTTTGATGAATTCATTTTGGGCTTTAAGCTCATCAATCTTGTTGCGGTATTCTTTGGTCAATTCTTTGGCGCCTTCGGAATTATTGAACAGCCCGAGATTGCCTTCAAGGGTATCAATTTCTTGTTCATTGTTCTTGTATTGGCTGTTTAGTTTCTTCTTTTCTGTTTCTATAGCTCCTTCATTGTTTTGCTCCTTCCATCCATCGGTTTTAATCTTGTAATTCATTAACTCAGGAGAAACATCAAGTTTGCTTTTGGATTTATTAAGGATGTTTTTTAGCGCTTTATCAAACCTTTTTCTTATTTTCTCTTTTTGGTTGTAGGGTACAAACCCAATGCTTTCCCATTCTTCCTGAAACCTTTTCACTTGAGATTCCGGGTCTTCAATATCTTTATTCACCAAGTCTTCTATTCGCTTACATAGCGCTCGCTTAGCCTCTAAATTTTCCTGTTCTTCCTTTTCTTTTTGCGAATAGTAATTGGCCAACTGTTCGAAAAACTTGTCACAAATGCTTCGGAATTCTTTCCAAATAGCATCAGAATGGTTGGGAGGTACCGACCCAATGCTTTTCCATTGCTTTTGAAGGTCAATGATGGTTTCCTTGGCCTGGATGTAGTCATCCGGCTCTAATAGCGCTCTTGCTTGTTCTATCAGGTTTCTTTTCTTCTCTAAGTTTTCGCTTCTCTCCTTTTTCTTGTCCTTAAAAAAGGAATTTTTTCTGCGGTTAAAGTTTCTTACGGAATCCTTAAATTGCTGGGTGATTTCAGCTTTCTTATTCATTGGCACGAAGCCAATTTGCTTCCATTGGCTTATCAGTTCCTCTAATTCCTTGTTCTTTGCTACCCAGTCTTTGGGATGATCAGAATCAAATTTTTCAAATTCCTTGATCTGCTCAATGATCTTTCGCTTGGCTTCAAGGTTTTTTTGTTGTTCTTGGTTGATGGCTTCCTGGAGCTCTTCTTGCTTAGCAATCACATTGCTCATAGCAGTGTTAAACCGATTGGCGATCTCTTCATGCTTTTCCTGTGGAACCGGACCGGCTTTGCGCCATTCGTTTTGCAGACGCTTGATTTCCTGATTGATGGTTTTAAGGTCATTAGACGATTTGAGTTCCTCTAACTTCTCGCAGATCCCTTGTTTGGATTGAAGGTTTTTCTTGCGATCAAGCTGCTTGAATTCGGAGTAAAGTTCAAGGTTATCAAAGAATTTATTAACGTAAAAGCGGTAAGCCCTTTGAATGTTTTCAACTTCTGTTTTGGGCACGTATCCGGTATTTTTCCAGCGTTCCCTTAGTTCATTAAATTCTTTGAACTTTTTTGGGGCTTCTACATCCTCAGTGATGGCTTTAAGTTGATCAAGGATTTCCTTTTTAACCCGAAGATTTTCTTCCTTTTCTTGATTCAAGGCTTCAATTTGCTGAGCTCTTTTTTGCTTGAATGTTTTGAAATGTTGGAAGAATTCACTTTTCATAGGATCGGGTGCAGGAGCGAAATCCATTTCATCATTGCCATCTTCTAAAAATTTTTTCAGAGCAACCCGGTGCTCATTTTCCAGAAATATTTCAAAATACTTCTTAACCTCCTGAACGTATTTGTTATCCCTCAGCGGTTGATCTGTTTGGGCCAAAGTCTTCATTTCAACAAAGAGCGCCTGCTTGCCATAAGTAGAATAATCAGGAATAGAAGGTTCGGCTTGCCCATCTTCTTCTTCGCTATCCTGTTCCTCTTCTTGCTCAAACGAAGCCATTGGTTGTTCTTGTTGACCCCCCATTTCTTCATCATCTATAGGTTGACCAACAGAACTTTCATGCACTGCCGCTTCTACTTCATGATCCTCATCAGCAGCAGGACTATTGTAGCCTTTATCTTCCTGGTTTGAATTCTGATCTTCCATTTCCCTTACCTTTTCACTGTTTTCTTGGCTTTCGTTTTTTTCATTAAGGTTGTCATCCATAACTTTGGCCCTTTAATTCCTTATGATGTGGTAAACCAACAAAATTATAATATTTGTGTAAATTTTGGAACGTAATCTAAAATAAATGCCCATGAAACTAATTGAGTGTCCGCGCGATGCAATGCAAGGCATTCAGGAATTTATTCCAACAGAAGTGAAAGTGGAATACTTAAATACATTGCTTAAAGTGGGGTTTGATACTTTGGATTTCGGCAGTTTTGTCTCTCCAAAAGCCATTCCTCAAATGCAGGATACGCCTCAAGTAGTGGAGCAACTTGATCTTGATCATACCAACACCGACCTTTTGGCGATTATTGCAAACACCCGTGGAGCCAATGATGCCGCCTCCTATGAACAGATCACTTATTTGGGCTATCCTTTTTCGATCTCAGAAACCTTTCAATTCAGGAATACCAATAGAACTATTGAGCAGGCATTTGAAGATGTGAAAAAAATCCAAGACATTGCTGCCAATAATGGAAAAAAATTGGTTGTATTTATTTCCATGGGTTTTGGCAATCCTTATGGCGATCCTTGGGATGCAAACGTTGTAAAACAATGGGTCGAAAGGTTGTATGAATTGGGAATCCAATACTTTTCTTTATCCGATACGGTGGGCTCAGCTGACCCGGATGATATAAATTACTTATTTTCCCATTTGATTCCTGCTTACCCAGGGGTAGAATTTGGAGCTCACTTCCATGCAAGGCCTGATGCTTGGCAATCCAAAATAACAGCGGCTTACAACAGCGGATGCCGAAGGTTTGATGCTGCTGCCCAAGGATATGGCGGTTGCCCAATGGCCGAAGATGAGCTTGTGGGCAACATTGCCACAGAAAATCTTATTTATTATTTTGATAAAAAAAATGAACCTTTAAATTTAAATATGAAGCAATGGTCTCATGGACTTGAAAAAGCAGCTGAAGTATTTAGCTATCAATAGTTGGTGGGGCGTACTTGTCATTTTTCTGGTGTTTAACGCTTTAGAATTAAAGGGGCAAAACCTCGTGCCTAATGGTGATTTTGAGCAATTTAATGAGTGCCCCAGTGAAAAGGACAATTACCCTCTAAAAAAAGTTAAAGCCTGGGAAGCTCCATCCTACGAGAATGCTCAGGGTAATCAGCTTCAACATTCCCCTGACTTTTTTCATATTTGCAGCCAAGGTAAATATGGCAATCCCGAAAATTATTATGGCATTCAAGAAGCAAAAAAGGGGAAGGGATATACAGGAATTTATGTTCATAAAGTTTTAACAAGGGAATACTTGTTCATTAAGTTAGATAGTACGTTAAAAAAAGGTCATCATTACCAAATTAGTTGCGACGTTAGTTTAGCCGATCGATGCCTTCATTCTATCAATAAACTAAGTGTCGCTTTTACAAAAGAAAAAGAGTTTCAAGGTATTCAAGAAGATGCCTTACCCCTTGTTAATAAAGATAAAGAAGGCAATCCCCAAATGCTGGATGAGCAAGAAAATTGGCTTGAGCTAAGTGCCAACTTCAAGGCAGATGGCCAAATGCAATACCTCATTTTAGGCAACTTTTACCCCAAAGATAGCATTAAAACAAACTGGGTTTCCAACGATACGGAGCAGCCTAATCTGAAAAAAGCTTACTATTATGTAGACGATGTTAGGGTGCAACCTTGCAATACAGAAGATTGTAAAGAACTGAAATCAGCTAAAGCGAGCAATGCAAACCCAACCCAACAAAAACTTCAAGCTGCAAAAGAAGAATTGGAAGAGGGTAACCAAGCAAAACTGACCCTTGAGGATATTCACTTTGCCGTTGGCAAAAGTAAAATCCTTCCAGCGTCTTATTCGGAGCTTAAAGAACTGATCCGTTACCTTAAGCAAAATGAGAATTTAAAAGTAAAAGTTGAGGGCTACACGGATAACACGGGTAGAAAAGAAGCCAACCTTGCGCTATCAAAGGAAAGGGCCAAATCAGTAGCGAATTACCTTCTCGGGCAGGGCATTGCTCAGGATAGGATCAGTTATGAAGGTTATGGCGAGGCCAATCCAGTAGCAACCAATCAAACTGAAAGTGGCCGTCAAAAAAACAGAAGGGTAGAAATATCATTGAAGAAAATTTCACAGTAATCCAATACTTGTGACTCGCAATACTCGAAATATCCTTATAGTAATTTTTACGCTAATAATCATTGGCTATTTAGCGTGGTTTTTTAAAGGCATACTGACCTACATCATAATTTCTGGTGTTTTTGCGCTCATATTAAAACCTGTCAAACACCAAATTGAAAAAATTCATATAAAGCGGTTTAAAGTGCCCAATTGGCTGAATGCCGTTGTATGCCTTATACTTTGGTATTTATTGTTAGCTGGGATTATTTCTTTAGTTATACCTCCTGTCATTGAGGAGATTTATGCCATCTCTCAATTAGATACTAAAGCAGTGATGGAAAATTTTGAAGCACCTTTAAAATTTATAGAGCAGTTACTTGTGGATTATAAAATAACTGAGGATCCAAGAGCCATGGCCAGCCAATATATACAGGAGAAAGTAGCAGCACTTGTCAGCATCACGAATATCGGAAGTATGTTCAATTACTTCGTTGGCTTCACGGGTGATTTTTTCGTTGGTTTTTTCTCAGTTTCCTTCATCACCTTCTTTTTTTTAAAGGATAGTGGGCTGCCTAAAGATATCGTAGAAGCTTCTGTTCCAAATTATTACGTTGAGCAAGCGTTGAACACCCTTCAAAAAATTGAATACTTGCTTTCGCGATATTTTATAGGATTGGTTTTTCAAATAATGGGCATTACGTTATTGGCTTATGCAGGCTTAAGTTTGGTAGGAATCAAACATGCATTGTTGATCGCTTTTTTTGCCGGTGTTGTTAACATTATTCCCTACATTGGCCCCCTTATGGGGAGTGGCTTTGCTATTTTGGTGCTTATTTCTACCAACCTTGATGTTTCGTTCACCGATGTCATCATTCCAATGATTTTCCAGATCGTTGGCGTTTTTATGGCGGTTCAAGTTGCTGATAACATCATTTTTCAACCCATTATCTTTTCCAGTTCCGTTAAAGCACATCCACTCGAAATATTCATTGTTATTTTATTGGCAGCCAGGTTGGCAGGCGTTACAGGAATGATAGCAGCCATACCAGCTTACACGTTTTTAAGGGTCGTTGCCAAAGAGTTTTTGGATGAGTTTAAGATCGTTCAAAGTTTGACCAGTCAATTATAAAACCAGGATAGGTTTTTCTTTCAGATGTGCAGGTATCCTTAAAAACTTCCCCTAATTTTGCGTAAATTTTAAAAAGCAATTACAAACTTCATGGGACTAAAATGTGGCATCGTAGGACTGCCAAACGTAGGTAAATCAACACTTTTCAATTCTTTATCCAGTGCAAAAGCTCAATCAGCCAATTTCCCTTTTTGCACCATAGATCCAAACGTAGGTACCATTAACATTCCGGATCATCGGCTTAACAAATTATCCGAACTGGTGCAACCTGAAAGTATCGTTCCTAATACCATTGAAATTTACGATATTGCAGGCCTTGTCAAAGGTGCCAGCCAAGGTGAAGGCCTTGGCAACCAATTCCTGTCCAATATTCGGGATGTCAATGCTGTTATACATGTTGTCCGGTGTTTTGAAGATGATAATGTGGCGCACATCGATGGTAAAGTTGATCCGGTCCGCGATAAAGAGATCATTGATTTAGAGCTACAACTTAAGGACCTGGAGACGGTAGAAAAGAGGTTAACCAAAATAGAAAAAGAAGCAAAATCCGGGCATAAAGATTCTGTTAAATACGGAGAGATTCTCAATAAGGTCAAGGCCCACTTAGAACAAGGAAAATCTGTTAGAACCTTACCCATGGATGAGGAAGCATTCAACCAAATCCAAGAGCTACAGCTACTAACCCAAAGACCTGTACTATACTTGGCCAATGTAGCGGAAGATGATATTGAACAAGGGAATGAATACGTAGATCAACTTAAGCAATCCATCCAGGATGAGGAGGCAGAATTAATGACTATTTGTGCGAAGATAGAATCTGAAATTGCTGAAATGGAAAGTGAGGAAGAACGTAAGGACTATTTGGGCATATATGGTTTGGAAGAACCCGGTGTTAATATTTTAATTCATAAAGCTTATAGTTTGTTGGACTTGATCACCTTCTTTACCGCAGGCAAAAAAGAAGTAAGGGCCTGGCCATTAAAAAAGGGCTTAACCGCTCCTCAAGCAGCGGGGCAGATCCATTCCGATTTTCAGCGGGGATTTATTAAAGCGGAGGTGATCTCCTATGAAGATTACGTTCGTTATGGCTCAGAAACAAAAGTTAAGGAAGCTGGAAAAATGCGTATGGAAGGTAAATCCTACATTGTCAAAGACGGGGATGTCATTCATTTTAAATTTAATGTTTGATAGCTTTTTACATGTAATAAAAAACAAGGGTTGTTAAATTTGAACTTTAAGTTGAAAGGTTCACCGTATAAAAGTACTTTTGTGGCTGTTTCTCTCTTATAAGAGTTGATAGATGGTAATTAAAATTGATGGTGTAAAGGGGATTGGCTAGAAGCTGTTGCTCGTTAACCTATCATTAAGCAGGAAAAGCACGCACTAATCTCTTTTAAGTGGGTAAGCCCTAAACTGTTATGAGTAATAAATATTTCTCAAAGCTAAGTATTCAGCACTAAATACTAATTCAATGCCAAAACAAGAGGACACGCTGAAAAAAGTAATTTCCCATTGCAAGGAGAACGGTTATGTTTTCCAATCCAGTGAAATATATGACGGGCTGAGTGCAGTTTATGATTTTGGTCCATATGGTGCTGAACTTAAGCGTAACATAAAGGATTACTGGTGGAAAGCAATGGTTCAAATGCATGAAGAAATTGTTGGCCTTGACTCGGCTATCTTCATGCACCCTCGAACCTGGGAAGCCTCTGGCCATCTGGAGCAGTTCAATGACCCAATGATTGATAATAAAGAATCCAAAAAACGCTACAGAGCCGACAACCTGATTGAAGATCACATAGAAAAGATCGACAAGAAAATCGAAAAGGAAGTTGAGAAAGCGCGTAAAAAATTTGGGGATGAATTTGATGAGGATCACTTCAAACAAACCAATCCTCGTGTTCAAAAATACCTGGAGCAAAGGGATGAAATAGAAAACAGGCTCAAAGTGGCCATTGATAACAACGACCTGGCAGAATTAAAGCAGATCATCATCGACCTTGACATAGCCGATCCGGTTTCTGGTTCTAAGGATTGGACCGATGTGCGTCAATTTAACCTCATGTTCTCGACTGAAGTAGGTTCGGTGGCTGATGAAACATCAAAACTTTACCTTAGGCCTGAAACAGCGCAAGGCATTTACGTCAATTTTGACAACGTCTTAAAGACTACCCGGCAAAAGCTGCCATTCGGCATTGCGCAAATAGGTAAAAGCTTTAGGAATGAAATCGTAGCCCGACAATTCATTTTCCGAACGCGGGAATTTGAGCAAATGGAAATGCAGTATTTTGTGAAACCAGGCCAAGAAGAAACCTGGTATGAAACCTGGAAGCAAAAGCGAATGGATTGGTACCAAGCTTTGGGTTTTACAGATGAGGAACTGCAATTCCATGATCACTTGAATCCAGCGCACTATGCCAAGGCTGCTGTAGATATAGAATATGGATTTCCTTTTGGGGTTAAGGAAATTGAAGGCATTCATTCGCGTACCGATTTTGACCTTAGCCGCCATCAGGAGTACTCTGGCAAAAGGCTCCAATACTATGACCCAGAAGAAGAACAGGGTTATGTACCTTATGTAGTAGAAACTGCCATTGGCTTAGACCGCATGTTTTTGGCGATTGTATGCCATGCTTATGAGGAAGAGGATTTGGGCAATGATACTTCAAGAACCGTGTTAAAGTTACCGCCAGCATTAGCCCCTGTTAAAATCGCCATTTTACCGCTCGTTAAGAAGGATGGGCTTCCCGAAGTAGCCCGCAAAATTTTCCATGACCTGAAATTTCACTTCCCCTGTCAATACGATGAAAAGGATGCCATTGGTCGCAGGTACCGGAGGCAGGATGCCATTGGAACCCCTTATTGTATAACGGTTGATCATCAAACCCTCGAAGATGATACCGTCACGGTTCGGTTTCGTGATTCTATGCAGCAGCAACGCGTAAAAGTTGAGGAATTATTGGCTGAAATGAAAGACAAGGTGAGTGTGGAAGCGCTTTTAAAGCAATTAGAAGCGGCCAATCCCCAACAAGCTTAGTGAGCAAGCTTAGCATTTTAATAAAAAAAAGCCTGCTTGAAATCAAATCCGGGCTGCACAAAACTGTATTTGAATTAAGAAAAAATTTAATTACTAAGTACTGCCGTTTATTTTGTAAATTCACTATAGTAATAAAAGCATTAGTTTATTATGGCAGGTTCTGTAGCTCATAGCTCTTCCTACCAATCTATTGTAGATGGTTTGTTTGAAATGGCGGGTATTATCGTTAACGGAAGCGAAGCATCCGATCCGGTCGTTCACAATGATAAGTTTTACAAAAGGGTCTTGGCAGAAGGATCGCTTGGCCTTGGTGAAGCCTATATGGAAGGCTGGTGGGATTGTAAGGCTTTGGATACTTTTTTTTACAAGCTTCTAAGAGCGCATCTTGAAAATTACGAACCCAGGAATTGGAATACGATCTTAACGGTGCTAAAAGCCCGGTTTTTAAATCCTCAATCGCTCAATGGGGCCTCTAAAAATGCAACGCATCATTACGATATTGGGAATGATTTTTTTGAAACCATGCTGGATCAACGCATGACCTATACTTGTGGTTATTGGAAAGGGGCCAGGGACCTGGATGAAGCCCAAGAGGCAAAACTGGACCTTACATGCCGCAAGCTTAAACTTGAACCCGGCATGCAAGTTTTAGACATTGGTTGTGGTTGGGGCAGTTTTGTTAAGTATGCAGCGCAAAATTACGGGGTCCATGCTACAGGCATTAACGTTTCTGAAGAACAAATCAAATACGCAAGGGAGGATTGTAAGGATTTACCAGTAACTTTCAAATATCAGGATTATCGTAATTTGAATGAAAGCTTTGACCGCATTGTATCTTTGGGCATGTTTGAACATGTAGGGTATAAGAATTACAGGTCTTTTTTTGAAGTGGCCCATCGATGCTTAAAAGACGATGGTATTTTTCTGCTTCACACTATTGGGGGTAATGCATCTGTCACCTCGAATGATGAATGGTTGACGAAGTATATTTTCCCCCATTCTCTTATTCCAAGCTTCAAGCAAATTGGTGAAGCTATGGAAGGTTTGTTTGTATTAGAAGACCTGCACAACTTTGGCGTATACTATGACCATACCTTACTGGCTTGGTACCAAAATTTCATCAACAATTGGGATCAATTTAAAGAACATTACGGCAACACGTTTTTTCGTATGTGGCGGTATTATTTGCTTTGTTGTGCCGGATCTTTCCGGGCCCGCAAAAATCAACTTTGGCAATTGGTTTTGTCCAAAGAAGGATTAGCGGGAGGGTATGAGCCTGTAAGGTGAAGATGGGTTGACGAATTCAATATCATTGTATCAAATTCAGAACTTTTGATCTCTTGCTATCTTAGTTTTGGAGGGTCAAGCGCTTAATAAAAAATGGGTCGTCAATAACAAATGACCTATCTTTATATGGGAACAAAAGCGCCATCTACGGCATTGAGTTCATGCTTTAAAAGCTAAATGAATTAGATGAAATCCTGGTATTTAGCATAGTAAACATTAAAAAACATCCTGCCAGCTTTTAAGCTTTATAAAGCTTTTGAGACGCCCCCGGCTTTTTCCCTGTCGCAGCTCAAGCAAGTTTTTATCTATTAACATGATTTTACAGTTTATTCCGTCTTGTAAAACTTAAGGGTGATTATTGCTTGATCCAGGGAAATTTCTGTGATCTGCTTTCCAGAATGCCTTCCTTTAAAGCCTCCAAATTGTTTGGTAACGAAAAAAACATCAAAGCCACTATCTTGAATTAAATCCCTTGCTACTTGTTAAAACCATTTACTGCTTTTAAAATGATATTGGTAACAATTGCATGGCCTTAGCTAATATAATCTGACAAAACAATATTTAAATGCTTGTTATCAGGGAGCCAGGTTCGTTTAAGATCTGAAAAGCATTTTTGAAATTTTAATTCAACCACTCCTGGGTACTTTTTTAACTTGTCTATCAGCATGTAGTTGTAAATAAATCTATAGAATAAGGTACTCTAAAGAACCTGCTCAAGTTTATTTTCCAATGTTTGACCTCTAAGATTCGTAGCAATGATTTCTCCTTTGGGGTTGACCAAAAAGGTCGCTGGAATGGATTTTACGTTGTATTTTTGAGCTGCTCTTGAGTTCCAACCCTTCAGATCTGATACCTGAGGCCATTTTAGACCATCATTTTGAATGGCCTGCACCCATTTTGATTTCTTCTTATCAAGGGAGACCCCTAAGATTTCAAAATTCTTATCCTTGAATTTATTATACATTTTCACCATGTGTGGATTGGCATTTCTACAAGGTTTGCACCAAGATGCCCAAAAGTCGATTAAAACATATTTGCCTTTGTAATTGGATAAACTAATTTTTTTCCCATTCGGGTTATTCATACTGATCTCGGGGGCTTCTTCATCCGTACCAATAGGTTTTTGGGCTTTTACCTTTTTAATTTTTTTATTGAGCTCCTGTACGAATTTTGATTTAGGGTACAAGTTTTTGTATTTGTTGGCCACCTTTTCCAGGTATTGTGTATTGTTTTTTGCATTGATGTACAAAGCGGTTAAAACCCCCACAATCGATTCATCTACTTTTTCTACATGATCCTTAAGGGCTTTGGTTTTTCGTTTTTGAATTTTGGGGAAAAGCTTTTTCATGGAATCAAGTATTTCCCGCTTACGCTTATTACTTTCAGCATTTTCTTTACGCTTTCGGAATTGCTTGATCTTCCTGTTGTACTTTTTCATGGTAATATAAAATTCCTGTAAATACTCCGTATCTTCAGAGCCTATCACTTTTAAACCCTGACCGTTCGGATCAGGTTTGATTTGAGTTGTACCCTTGGTAAGTACAATCTGGGCACCATTATTTGGTGTTCGAACACGGTACAAACCTGGTACATCAATGGTACCATTGAATTCGAAATTCCCATTATCATCCGATACAGTGGATTCCAATAAACTGGAATTTCCAATGCCCATCTTATCCAACATTACTTCCGTATTGGGATCACTGACTTGGCCTTTAATGGTAAATTCTCCGCTTTGGGATGAGGATTTGGAGCCAGCAGGAGTGGTATTGTTTTTTTGCTTTTGGTTATTGGATTTAATAGGTTGTTGGGAATTTGATCCCTCTTGAGATCCTTTTACAGCATCGTTGGAGGACACTTGCTGAGCATCTTTTTGCTCTTGGGCTTGATCCCGATTGTTGGTTTCATCACTGGAACTATTGCCGCCACTTTGACCATTGCAGGATGCAAGGATCACGCTAAATAAGATTGCTGGTATTATTCTCATAAGGTTACTTTTTCAAGTTCTTCTTGCATTATTTGATTGGCTTTTTTAGGGTCAGCCTTACCCTGGCTCTTTTTCATGACCTCTCCCATGAACATGCCTATTAAACCTTTTTTCCCGTTTTTGTATTCTTCTACTTTTTCAGGATTGGCTTTAATTACTTCTCCAACCAATTCGTAAATAAAATCATCATCACCTACCTGGATTAGGTTCAATTCATTGGCCATTACTTCAGCATCCTTTTCCGGTTGCTTAAGCATTTGGGGATAAAGCTTGTTGGAGGCCACTGAAAAATTAAGCTTACCATCATCAATAAGTTGAATAATGTGGGCAATGCTTTCGGGACTTAAAGGTAAATCGTTCATATGAACAGCATTGTCATTTAAGTAGGAGCGGACAGGACCGATCATCCAATTTTTGGCGGCATTTATATTTGAAGTATGGGTCATAATGGCTTCAAAGAAGTCAGCGAAATCCCGTTCAGATGCTAAAAGATTGGCATCCTCAGCTTTGAGCCCAAATTGATTGATGAACTTCTTCTCCCGTTCATTGGGTAACTCGGGAAGTTGAACTTTTAATTCATTGAGGTATTCATCTGTTAATTGAAAAGGAGGAATGTCCGGTTCCGGGAAATAGCGGTAATCATCCGCCATTTCCTTGGTTCGCATTTCGAAGGTTTTACCCTCTACAGGATCAAACCCAAGGGTTGAATGGACAATGCTTTGCCCGGCTTCTAAAGTTTCTATCTGCCGGTTAATCTCATATTCAATGGCTCTATATACGTTTCGGAAGGAGTTCAGGTTTTTGATTTCAACTTTGGTGCCAAAATCGGTACCATCCTTTGCCATTACTGAAACATTAACATCACAGCGCAGGCTGCCTTCTTCCATATTACCGTCACAAATGCCTAAGTACCTTACAATCTTACGCATTTCCATTACGTAGTTGTAAGCTTCAATGGGATGGTAAAGTTCAGGCTTACTCACGGTCTCGATCAATGGAACACCTGCGCGGTTAATGTCCACCAAGCTGTAAAAAGGATCGAGTTCGTGAATGCTTTTCCCGGAGTCTTCTTCCAGGATGATCTTTTCTATACCCACTTGCTTTTCATTACCATATGCATCTTTAATCACTAAGTGTCCATCGGTACATAAGGGAGTGGTGTATTGGGTTATTTGGTATCCTTTGGGCAGATCAGGATAAAAATAGTTTTTTCGGGCAAAATGGGTTTTATGATTGATATCAGAATGGGTGGCCAATCCCATTTTAAGTGCATAATTCAATGCTCCAATGTTGGGTACTGGCAAAGTACCCGGATGGCCCAAAGATATGGGACTTACTTGGGTATTAGGTTCACTTCCATATTCATAGGGATCCGCGGAAAATTCTTTGCTATTGGTAAGCAACTGCGCATGCACTTCCAATCCTATTATGGGTTTGTAGTTTTGATATGATGTCGTCATAATTTCAGTTTAAATGCTCTACTTTAACAACTTATATTACGCTATTATCTTCAATTCTTCAAAGCAATGGTCCTCAAAACCTTTATAGTTCCATTTAATGAGCATTCAGGTTAATAACATTATAAGCGTTTTAAATCTATTGGATTGCCTATTGATTCTTGGCGCTATCTTCCAACTGCTTGTTTAATCAAATGTTTGCCCTTCTCTACAGCATCTTTAATCTTTTCAGGCGACTTGCCACCAGCCGTTGCAAAGAATGGCTGGCCACCGCCACCCCCTTGAATGGGTTCGGCAATTTCCTTGATCAAGGCTCCAGCGTTTAGCTGTTGATCTTGGGTTATATGATCCGGAATTACAAGCCATAAATTGGCTTTTCGGCCAAATCCGGCCCCTAATAAAATAATGGTTTCAGGTAAATTGTTTTTCAATTCAAATGCCAAATCCTTTCCGGTATTGGGTGAGTCAAGGTCTACTTCTGCTGCTAATAAACTTACGTTACCATCAATAGATTCAATGTCATGGGCCAGTTCTTTCCTCAGATTTTTGATTTTTTCTTTTTGGTATTGCTCAATTTCTTTCTTTAACTCCTGGTTTTCGGACTGCAGGTTTTCAATGGCATTGGGTAAATTTTTGGGGTTTTTCAATAGCTGTTTGGCCTGATCCAATGTGCTTAATCTTTCTTGGACATGTTCTTCCGCTTGCGGGCCTGTGATGGCCTCTATCCGTCTTATGCCAGCTGCAACAGCCGATTCCGAGGTGATCTTGAAAAAGCCGATCTGACCCGTGGCATTTACGTGCGTCCCGCCACAGAGTTCTATGGAGAAATGGTCGTCAAAAGTGATCACGCGTACGTAGTCATCATATTTTTCGCCAAATAATGCCGTGGCGCCTTTATTAATAGCTTCTTGCAGAGGAACCTGCCGTTCTTCTTTTCGGGGTATGTTTTCCCGGATTTTACGGTTGACGATGCTTTCGATCTTATGAAGTTCTTCATTGGAGACTTTGGCAAAATGGGCAAAGTCAAACCGCAAGTGGTTTTCATTCACTAACGAACCTTTTTGGTCCACATGGTTGCCTAAAACCTCTTTCAAGGCAGCATGCATCAGATGGGTTGCTGTATGATTGTTGGTTGTAAGGACACGCTTATTCTCATCAATTTGGGCTTGGAAAGAAGCCTCCAGGTTTTGCGGAAGTTTTTCAGCCAAATGAATGATCAGCTTGTTTTCCTTAAAGGTATCTAAAATTCGGATCTTTTCATTCTCATTCCAGATGTACCCGGTATCTCCTACTTGGCCCCCGCTTTCTGCATAAAAAGGCGTTTGGTGAAACACCAGGTGGTATTGGTTTTTTTTCTTGGTCTTTACTTCCCGGTAACGGGTAATATGGACTTTCGCTGTGGTTTTATCATAACCAATAAACCTGGATTGGGTTTCAGCATCGATGATATGCCAATCAGAAGCTTCAGTGGCAGCTGCTTGTTTGGAGCGTTCCTTTTGCTTTTGTAATTCCTGGGTGAATTCTTTTTCATCAACCTCTAAACCTTCCTCCTCTGCCATTAGGCGTGTAAGATCAATTGGAAAACCATAGGTATCATAGAGCTCAAAAGCAAATTTGCCGGGTAAGGTTTGACCCTCCAGTGTTTTTAGTTTTTTATTAAATAGCTTGGTTCCTGTATCAAGCGTTTTGAGGAACGTCTGTTCTTCTTCCTTGATAACCTTTCCTACAAAATCTTTTTGTTCTTGTATTTCGGGGAATACCTCATTGAATTGATCTGCTAAGACTTCGATCAATTGGTAAATAAAAGGCTCCTTAGCACCGAGGTACTGATAGCCATAGCGAATGCCTCGCCTCAAAATTCGCCTGATGACATAGCCGGCTCCAGTATTAGAGGGCAATTGGCCATCAGCAATGGTGAAGGAGATCGCTCTTGCGTGGTCTGCTATTACGGCAAGTGCAATGTCTGTTTTTACATTTTCATGATACTTAACCTTGAATGTTCCCTCCAGGAATCGGATCAAAGGTTGAAAAACATCCGTATCGTAGTTGGAGGGCTTGTCTTGCATGATGGCTGTTAAGCGTTCAAGCCCCATGCCGGTATCCACATGTTTATCGGGTAGCGCCTCCAGGTTGCCATCTGCATAGCGGTTGAATTCAATGAAAACCAGGTTCCAAATTTCGATAACTTCCGGGTGGTCCTCATTGACCAATTCCGCACCCGGCTTCTGCTTGCGGTCTTCGTCAGGCCTTATGTCCATATGGATTTCTGAGCAAGGCCCGCAGGGCCCTGTATCACCCATTTCCCAAAAGTTCTCATCTTTGCCATATTTTAAGATCCGATCTTTAGGTACAATGTTGGCCCAGTATTGGTAAGCTTCTGTATCCTCATTTAAGTTATCCGAGCTGTCTCCTTCAAATATGGTTACGTATAGGCGGTCTTCTTGCAAGCCAAATTCCTGGGTCAGCAATTCCCATGCCCATTCTATGGCCTCTTGCTTAAAATAATCGCCAAATGACCAGTTGCCAAGCATTTCGAACATGGTATGATGGTAAGTATCATGGCCTACCTGCTCCAGGTCGTTGTGCTTACCTGATACCCGGAGGCATTTTTGAGTATCTGCTACTCTTTTAGCCACGGGGGTTTCATTGCCCAGAAAAACATCCTTGAATTGGTTCATCCCGGCATTGGTGAACATTAAGGTGGGATCGTCCTTTACCACGATGGGAGCAGAAGAAACAATTTTATGCCCCCTTTTACGGAAAAAATCAAAGAATTTTTGCCTGATCGATGCAACCTTCATAAGAGTTTGTTTCATCTTAAATTGCAAAGATGACCAAATTTTTACAAATTTCGGTTAGGATCGTAATTCACCTGATTACCAAAAATCCTTGGTTCTGAAGTTTTTTCACTGATTGATCAATAAAAATTTTAATTTCCCCTTTGTCACACCTTTATAAACCAAATAAGTATGAATAAGGCATTTCTAAGTTTTATAAGCCTACTTGTGGTTACTTTACCGGTATCGGGCCAAGATGATGCCAAAGAAAGTCCTGGAGATGAATCAAAAAACGACTTGGAGCCATTCATGGTATCGACCTATCCATTTAGCTTTGTAGGTAGTAGTCTGGCCATGGGTTTTGAGCACCGAATTGGTGATCAAAGTGCAGTAAAATTGATTCCCGCTTATGCATTGTCTGAAAGCAATTCCTTCTACAATGTCAATGAGATTGAGGAAGTATATGTAGAGGCTCAATACCGTTTTTATTTAGGAGATCAAGTTTTGGATGGCATCTTTACCGGGCCCTATCTGCTTTATAAAAACATGAGCTTTAAAAGCGCAAGCGTAACTACCAATATCGCTGGAGATAGAGTATTTAAAAAATCCTTTAGCACTTCTGCTTTCAATGCAGGTTATTTTATTGGTTATCAATTGGTAACTAAGTTCCAGGTAGCTTTAGAGCTTTATGTGGGTGGTGGCATGATGTTCCCTAATGGGGACTATGAACAGCTTTCTGATAACACTTTTAACGTTTATAAAAAAGGTGTGGTCCCGCACTTTGGCTTTAGCATTGGTATCAATCTTTAATATTTGAAGAAATAGCATTTGGATCTTACCAATACAAAGGAGATTCACTAAAGGCTTATATTGGGTATTGAGGTAAATAACCATCACGCCTTTTTTATGAAATATAATATACATGCTCAACATTAAATCTATTGGATCCGGTATTTGAGTACGATTAAGACCTTGGATGAAACTGCGTTATAATATCTTTTAAGTAGGATTGATCAAGGTGGGTGTAAATTTCCGTGGTAGTGATGGAAGCATGACCCAGCATTTCCTGAACCGCCCGCAAATCAGCTCCCCCTTCTACCAAGTGGGTGGCAAATGAATGCCTTAAAGTATGCGGGCTGATTGTTTTTTGAATACCGGCTTTAATGGCCAGCTCTTTGATGATGGTAAATACCATGACCCTCGTAAGCTTAGCGCCTCGATTGTTCAGGAATAAAATATCATCATTGCCTTTTTTTGGTTCCAGATGAACCCGTACCTGATCTTTGTAGATTTTAATTTGCTTTTTAGCCGATTGGCCCAAGGGTACCAACCTTTCCTTGTCACCCTTACCAATTATGGTGATGTAATCGTAGTTGAAATTCAGATCAGAAATTTGAAGGTTGATTAACTCGGTAGCACGCAAACCGCATCCATAGAGTAATTCAATGATGGCTTTGTTCCGTTCCCCGGTTTTTTGAGTTCGATCTATAGCGTTGATAAGCTGTTCAACCTCAGCTATAGACAGGACAACTGGCAACTTAAGCGGATGCACGGGCATGGAAATCAATTCGGTTGGATCCTGGTCTACCAGGTTTTCGGATCGTAAGTACTTGTAAAAGCTTTTAAGGCCTGAAATGATGCGCGATTGGGTGGCTTCACTCAAGCCAAGCTCATTAATCCATTTTAAAAAGTTCTGAATGTGCTGTTTATTGATGGCGTTGATGCCGCCTTTAAATTCTTCATTTTCTAAAAATACCCGCAATTTGTCAATATCACTGATGTAAGCATTGACGGAATGCGCGGCCAACCCTTTCTCTAACTTTAGATATTGTTCAAATCCTTTTGAATAGGTGGACCAATCCATAATGTCAATTTTAAAAACCCAATCTGCTAATAATATTAGTTGGACTCCATCTCCATTACAAATTAAAAGATTTCTCATTTGATAGGGTTAGTAAGATGAGGCCTTAAGCAATACCTTATTTCAATTGATTTCAACAAAGTTTTTGCTTAATTTCAAAGCCAAAAATCAATGGCTACCAGCATCAATAAGCTAACCCAATCCCCATACGGTCCATTCGCGGTTAGCCATTAATAGGTTAACGCATTAAACCAATAATTCACCTTCCAACATCAATAGGCTAAAACGGTAATTTTATTTCAAATCCTCTACAGTGAGTTGCTTATAGGCGGTGCGAGCCGGATAATAGGAGGCAATTAAACCCAAAACCACTACGGTTAAAAATACAAGAATAAAATCATCCAGTTTAAAACTTACCGGATAAGCATTGAGGACAAATGTATTGCCACTGTTAAGCTTGATCAATTCATATTTCATTTGAAGCCAGCATACCAAAGTGCCAAGTGCAATGCCCAACAATGCACCAATACTTGAAAGCATGATCCCTTCTAAAAAGAATATCTTCATGATCAGATTAGAATTGGCCCCCATGCTTTTTAGTACAGCCATGTCTTTTTTCTTCTCAATTACAAGCATCAGTAAAGCCCCGATAAGATTGAAGGCAGCAATTACAAGTATGAAGGATAAAATGAGGTAAACAGCGAGTTTCTCAGCGTTCATGATCTTGTAGAGCCAAGCATGTTGTTCAAAGCGGTCTTTGACTTCAAAATTTTTGCCGGTCATGGAAGTCAACCGTTGTTTAACAGCTGGAATATCCGCTTTGTCCTTTACATTGACTTCCAGCCCCGTAATTTTCATCTCTTCATCAACAAGCTCTCGAATAAAATCCATTGGAACCAGGATGTACTTTTCATCAAACTTTTGTTGGATGGAAAAAATACCCGATGTTTGGATGTTTTTGCGTTTAAAGGCATCGGTAGGATCAAAGCTAAAATTAGAAGTTTTCCCTGTGGGTACATAAAGTTGAAGGGAACTTGATTCGCTGTAGATATTTAAGTCAAGCTTGCTGGCAACACCGGCTCCAACAATAGCTTGTGGAACTTGGTCCTGGGTTATTACGCCATTCCCTACATAGATCATTGAATCTACGCCCATAGATGGGAGATACTCTGGCGTTATTCCTTTGATTTTTGCTATGGTTTGCCGATCCTTGTATTTAACAAGCGCATTTTCTTCAATGGTGTAGGACGCTTTATTGGTTTCGGACCAATCTTGTACTCTACTTAACATCTCACTGGCTTCTCCGAATGAAATGGTTGACGCAGAATCTTTAAAAGTGGGATTGAAATATTTACCCTTAACAGGGCTAACTTTTATATCGGGATCAAAGGAGTTGTAAAGCTTGAGCACCAGTTCTTCAAAGCCGTTAAAAACAGATAACACCACAATGAGTGCAAATGAGCCCACCATTACACCAATGAGGGAAATGAAGGATATGGCATGAATGACGTTGGCAATTTTGCGGGAAAAAAAATAACGCCTTGCAATAAAAAGCGGTAAGTTCATCGAAAGCGTGTTTAAACTTTAATAGCTATTCAGTGTAATAAGGGGTCTACCATTTATTGGACCAATCATTATAAAAGATGTCAGGTTTCGTGTATCAAGTTTTGTTTTGAATGATGGTTCAATTACAAATCAAGCTTTTATCAACTTCCATTCCTATTGTTAACTTCCGTAAAGATTTTAGGTGCTGGATTTTAGCCTTAGGCTAAAGTTTTATTGGTCAATTATCAACACAACATCTCAATACCAAGTAACAAATCTATTTCCATGCCTTAACGATCAATCCGGTTCCGGTAATATGACCTGTGTGCGAGTCAATATAATTCAGTAGGTAACAAACTGGGTAAATGATGAGGTAATAAAGTGCAACAATGGGTGCAAAGAATTTAGAAGTATTGAGCATCAAGATTGGGTACTTCATGGATAAACGCCAAGATATTTGCCCTGGTGTGCCATAAGAGTAACGGGCTTTGACTTTGGAAAAACCCACAGACTTTAATTTATCCTTGATGTCCTGAATGTTATAACCGTCTCTAACATGTTCACCAATAAAGGATTCATCTTCATCACTTTGTACATCCGAGCCACCTTGATCAGATGGTGTTGAAATTAAGATCATGCCATCTTTTTTCAAGGAATCATATAAGTTTTGAAATACCTGGACATCTTCGAGGATATGCTCCATTACATCTACGGAAAGTACGAGGTCATAAGTGTCGTATTCCTTGTACTTAGTAAGTTCACCTGTTTTGAATATAGCATTTTCAAAATTGATTTTCCTGAAAAAGTCATTGCAATTACAGACGTAATCCTGTTTAACATCAATGCCTACAATACTCCAACTTGGAAAATTGCGAGCCATAAAATAGGAATACTGACCAAAACCTGATCCAGCATCCAGAACGTGTTTATGGCCGGGATTATAGTGTGCCCACTGTTTTAATTCGCGGTGTATGTGCCAAGTTCTTAATAGCAGTAAGTCTAAAAGCCTAAAAAAGAGTTTCTGTAGGCCAGGGGATTTTCTAAAAAATGCGCCTAATTTGTCTTTAATGGGGTCGTAGTCCATGGAAGATCGTTTCTACTATTTTCGAGTGGTTATAGGTCTAAGTCCTTGTGCTCAGTCTTCATTGGGTAAATCAGGATCGTTTTTTCTGTTTTCATTGAACAGGCGCTCCATTCGTTCTACATAATCCATGGTGTCATCATAAAAGAATTCCACCGCAGGTATCTTTTTTACTTGGTTTTTGATCCTTGATGCCAGAGCCATTCTAAGTTCTTTGGTATGTTGTTGTATATTTTTGAGTAGTTGCTCCGGGTTTTTTTCATTCATGATGCTCAAGTAAACCTTAACATGCCCTAAATCCCCGGAAACACGAACTTTACTAACTGTAATGAAACTATTACCAAATGTTGCTTTACCTTCTTTCAAAAAAATGTCGCCTAGTTCTTCCTGAATTAAGCTTGAAAGCCTTTCCTGTCTCCTGGATGCCATGATCTCCTCCTGAAATTTAGATGCTTAATTGCCAAGCAAATTTAGCGGTTTTTGACGAAATATTTTGAACTTTAAAGGGAAGTAATGAAGTTGGACATTGGTATGCAATCAAAATCTAAAGAAGGTTTTTAAAAAAATTTTTAATTTCGATAATCATTTGAAGAAGAATTATTGCCATAAAAAAGACACCAATGAAATTTAAACAACTGGGCTTACTTCTTTTATGCTTTATAAGCATGAATTTACTTTTCGGTCAGGAAAGCCAGGATTACCTTTCAAAAACGGATCAACAAAGGTTACATGAACTAGCTAACATTTATGAAGCGCAATATAAAGAAGAAAGGGAACGTGCAATTGAGATAGCAAAACAAAACGAACGTCCCATCAAGATTGAAAAGGAAGATGGCCAAATAATTGAATTGCAAGGATTGACTTCAACCGGGCAGCTTAAATATTATGCCACCAATAACCTGGATGCAGCCAAGACTGTTTCAACCGATCAAGTTTGGCCTGGAGGAAGTTTAAATCTAAACCTTACAGGAAATGGAATAACGGTTGGCGAATGGGATGGAGGTGCTGTTTATGATGCTCATCAGGACTTAACGGGTAGGGTTACTCAAGTAGATGGAGCAACCAATACCAGCAGTCACGCTACTCATGTAGCAGGAACCATGATAGGGCAAGGCATCAACAATTCTGCCAAAGGCATGGCTTATCAAGCCAATCTGGATGCCCATGATTGGAGTAATGATAATTCCGAAATGGCAACCGCTGCAAGCAATGGTTTGCTGGTTTCCAATCATTCCTATGGTATACCCGCTGGCTGGAGTAATGGTTCGTGGAATGGCGATGCTTCCATCAGTTCTCAAGAAGATTACAAGTTTGGGTTTTACACTCAAGATGCCAAAAACTGGGACCAAATCGCGCGAAATGCTCCTTACTACCTAATTGTTAAATCTTCTGGCAATGACAGAAATGATGATGGATCGGGTCACCCTGCTGATGGTCCTTATGATTGTATTTCCACAAAAGGCAATGCCAAAAATATTTTAACAGTTGGAGCAGTTAAGGACATCCCCAGCGGCTACAGTAGCCCGTCCGATGTACAAATGACCAGCTTTAGTTCTTGGGGCCCAACTGATGACGGAAGGATCAAGCCTGATGTGGTTGGCAATGGGAGAAGTTTAACGTCTACCTATCCCAATTCAACCAATAACTATAACTCGATCAGCGGAACCTCAATGTCGGCTCCCAATGTTTCCGGATCTTTACTTTTGCTTCAGGAGCATTATTACAACTTGAACAACAATTACATGAAAGCAGCCACCCTAAAGGGATTGGTCATCCATACTGCAGACGATGCATCCAATAACCAAGGGCCGGATTATGAGTATGGGTGGGGCCTTTTAAACACCTCAAACGCTGCTGATCTTATTTCTGACAATGGTGGCACTCAAGCCATCGAAGAAAATTCGCTTAGCAACCAGGATACTTTTACGTATTCGATCTACTCAGATGGTACTAAACCATTAAGGGCCACGATAAGCTGGACCGATGTTCCGGGTAATCCACCGGCTCCATCTTTGGATCCTTCTACCAAGATGCTGGTAAATGACCTTGATGCCAGGATCATAAAAGATTCAACCAATAACGTTCACAAGCCTTATGTGATGGATCCGGCCAATCCTTCTAATCCCGCCACAAAAGGTGACAATGCAACGGATAATGTAGAACAAGTCAATATTTCAAATCCTTCTGCTGGTTGGTACACGGTAAGGATAACGCACAAAAACAACCTTCATAATCAAAATGACCAGAATTTTTCTCTGATCATTAGTGGTGGCGCTTCTTCTTGCCCCAAACCATCTAATTTTAATGTAAGTGGTATAAGTACTGATTCAGCTTACATTAGCTGGAATCCGGGTGATACTGCTGATAATGGCCATATACTGAAGTATGGAAATGCTGGTTTTTCACCTTTGTCAGGGGGTAATACCATCCGCCTTTTCAACCAAACGAATGCTGCTTTAACAGGCCTTTCGTCAGGTACATCCTACGATGTATACGTCAAGGAAGTTTGTACCAATGGAGATAGCAGTAGTTTTGCGGGTCCTGTTGCTTTTACCACAGCATGTGGTAATTCAACGATTCCTTCTTTGCAAACCTTCACTGGCAATTTCCCCAATTGTTGGTCGTCATCCGCTAATGGGGATGTTACGATGAATAATAACTGTGGCAGCAACAATACTTATACCCTACAGGTCAATGGTGCTACAGGTGCTGAAGCTGTTTCCAACGTTTTTCAAGCTGGTAATTTTAATTCACTTAAAGTATCCTATGATTTTAGAGCAGGTTCAGATGCTAATTGTGGTGATACACCGGAAAGTAGCGACAGCATTGATGTTGATTATTGGGATGGCAACCAATGGGTACAATTGACCAATTACCAAGGAGGTGGTGCTTCGCCAAGTACTTTTACCAAGGACAGTTTTATCATTTCAAATGGCCTCACGAATAACTTTAAATTGCGTTTTCAAATAGCTAATGGGTCAGGGGTTGGTTATGACAATTGGAATTTTGACAATATCAAGGTAGAGCCCGGACCCTCATGCCCTCCTGTATCCAACGTCAGTGTTGCTAACCTTGGTACCAACAGCGCTACTTTAAATTGGAATTCAGCCGGTAGCAATAACAAATGGGAAGTAGCCTATGGCAATTCAGGTTTTGGTTTGGGTAATGGTACATTGGTAGGAAACATTAACAATCCATCTTATACCTTTAGCGGGCTCAACCCTAATACTGATTATGATTTTTACATAAGGGAAATATGTGCACCTGGAGATACAAGTAGTTATTTCGGGCCATTTACCGTCACTACAACCTGTGCTAACAGCAGTCTACCCTACCTCAATACGTTTTCAAGTACCTTTCCCAACTGCTGGTCCCGCAGCAATAGCAATGAAGTGACCATGAGTAATACCTGTGGCAGTAATAACACTTACACCTTGAAGCTAAATGGTGCCAATGGTGCTGAAGCCATAACCAATAATATTGATCTGAGTGGTAATAGCTCTGTTAAGGTTGCTTACAAATACCGATCTGGCTCAGATGCCAATTGTGATGATACACCAGAAAGTGGCGATAACATTGATGTGGATTACTGGAATGGATCCCAATGGGTGCAGTTGGCCAATTACGATGGTGGTTCAGCTCCCAATGTATTCACCGCTGATGATCATATCATTAGCAGTGGCATTACCTCAAGCTTTAAGCTAAGGTTTCAAATTCAAAATGGGTCTGGTGTAAATTTTGATAATTGGAATTTTGATAGTTTGGAGGTGATTCCTTTTTCATGTCCTCCTGTTAATAATCTTTCGGCAAATCTTACCGGCCCCGACTCAGCGATTATAAACTGGAATAGTAACAATGCCAACAATCAGTGGCAAATTCAGTATGGCATTTCAGGATTTAATCTTGGTAATGGAACCGTTATTGGTAGCTTGAACAAAATGGCTGATACGATTGGCGGCTTAAATCCTAATACTACTTACCATTTTTATGTAAAAGAAATTTGTGGGCCAAACGATCAAAGCATATACCAAGGTCCGGTATCCGTTTATACAGGTTACTGTGATGTAACTTATTCTAACGCTTGTAATAGCGGTGATTACATCGATGAATTCTCGCTCAATAGCGTATCGCGTGCTAATACAGGATGCAACGGCAATACCAACAATTACGAACTGTATACCAGCGATACCATTGTTTTGAACCAATTATCATCCTACACCATTCAACTAAAATCTGGTACGCAATGGAACAATGGTATGGGGGTTTGGTTAGATTATAATCAAGACTTCGCTTTCGGTGCCAACAATGAATTCATTGGCAGTACCATAGCAAGTTCAGCTGGTAACCCAACCACTATCACTTTTACAGTTCCTGATACGGTAGGATTAGGGCTGCGCCAGCTAAGGGTACGTTCTACGTACAATTCGACTCCCTCAGGCAATGAAGCCTGCACCAACTTTAGTTATGGAGAAACTGAGGATTATGTGGTAAAGATAGACCCGCCAGCTTCCTGTCCTCCTGTTAGCAATATTGCTGTCAATCAAAAGGGCCATGATTCTGCTGTAATGGATTGGAATTCCAATGCACAGGGTAATAATTGGAAAATAGCATACGGCAATGCTGGATTTTCATTGGGCAACGGAACTGTTATTTCAAATATAGCTAATACGAATTATACTTTAACAGGTTTAAATGCCGGCACTCAATATGATGTTTACATTCAAGAAAAATGCGGGCCGAATGATTCCAGTAATTTCAAAGGTCCTTTTAGCTTTTTTACAGAATGTAAGACCATTACTGCACCAAATACTCAAAACTTTGATGCCCAGCAAGGTCCTAACCTACCATTTTGTTGGGATAAGATCGACCTTGGCAATGAAGATTTAGAAATTGTTAGCTCAACAGATCATGGTGCTCCTATCCCTTCATCACCCTATGCAGTGGAGCTAAATGATGGTAATATCAGTAGCTCGGATACTGCCATGCTGGTCAGTCCTCAATTTAAAGACCTTCCATCCGGCGCCAGAACAGTTAAGTTTGAAGCAGCAAGAGAAAGCGGTGGAACTTCTGAGAGTTTAATTGTTGGGTTATTGGCGGATCCCAACGATGCCTCAACTTTTAAAGCTTATGACACCATTAACCATGGTCAATTGGGCACAGGTTTTCAACAATATACCATCCAGCTTACGGATAAAAGCATCATTGGCAATCGAGAATACATTGGGTTTATGCACGGGCCGGGTGCTTATGAAGTCTACATTGATAATATTGTTTACGAGTGTATTGACGTGAGTTTAAATACCGTCAATGATCAATGCGTTAACGGCTCAACGGTAATGCTTCAAAGTGGGGATCCTGATGGATTTAGTTATACGGGAAAAGGGGTTACAGGAAACAATTTTGATCCTGGAGCTGCTGGCGTAGGGTCGCATGATGTTCATTATTATTATCAGGATAGCTACGGTTGTAGTGATACAGCTACTCAATCAGTGGTAGTAAACGCCAAACCCAATGTTAATTTGGGTAGCATGAGCGATGTTTGTGAAAACACTTTATCTTATAACCTTAGTTCAGGGAGTCCTTCAGGCGGTAATTATTTTGGCAATGGAATTTCCGGAAACACATTTGATCCCTCTACAGCTGGTACAGGCACACACACCATCGGTTATACCTATACCAATGCCAATGGTTGTAGTGATACTGCGTATAGCTCCATTACAGTAAAAGGAACCCCAACTGCTTCCTTTAACTCCGTTAATAGTTTTTGTGAGGATGCAGCTACGATTGATCTAAACGCTTCACCTCCCGGTGGCAATTATTTTGGTAATGGCATACAGGATTCAAGTTTTAATCCTGGCTTAGCTGGTGCCGGATCCCATACCTTATCATACACCATTACAGGTAGCAATGGATGCACTGACACAGCTACTCAGCTTGTAGATGTCAATCCTGTTCCAAATGTCAATTTAAATAACTTAACATCTACCGTTTGCGAAAATGAAGGTACCATTAACCTCTCAGGAGGCGCTCCATCAGGTGGTAATTATTACGGTACCCATATTTCGAGTAATAAATTTAATCCTTCTCAAGTAGGCGTTGGCGTGTATGATGTGAATTACGTTTATACCAACCAATACGGCTGTAACGACACTGCCAATAGCAGCATCACTGTTGAAGCTACACCCAATGTATACCTAAGTATGTTCAATGAAATCTGTACCAATGAATCAAGTGTTACCCTAAACAGTGGAAGCCCCTCGGGGGGTAGTTATTTTGGCAATGGAGTGAACAACGGCAATTTTGATCCTCAATCCGTAGCACCGGGCAAGTATCAGGTAAATTACACTTACCAGAATAACAAAGGCTGCCGGGATACTGCTTCTAATATGGTTACGGTTCATGATCTTCCTTCTGTAAGTTTAAGCTCCATCAATGATTTTTGTGCTAATAAAAACGCTGTTAACCTTAGCCATGGCAATCCATCAGGAGGTTATTATTGGGGAGCGGCTATTCAAGGTAATACGTTTCAGCCTTCATCAGCCGGCACTGGTACTCATCAGATCAGCTATGCATACACTGATACCAACGGATGCGCAGATACCGTTAATCAAAATGTAACGGTCAATGCTGCACCTGATGCAAGTATGAACAGTTTACCGGATGCGTGTATCAGCAAAGATTCATTGAGTTTACAAGGTTTCCCATCAGGAGGGAGTTATGTAGGAACAGGTGTGAGTGGTGATCTTTTTAAGCCACAAATGGCAGGCCCGGGCAATCATACTGTTCAATATATATATACGAATAACCACAGTTGCCGTGATACTGCAAAAACCAACTTAACGGTACATGATTTACCCCCTGTATCTCTAAGCAATTTCAATGATGCATGCGCCAATGAAAATGCTTTTATTCTTGATCAAGGAGCACCCAAGGGAGGAGTCTATCAAGGCAATGGGGTTAACAATGGCAAGTTTGATCCCGCTGTAGTGGATACAGGTTTTCACCCAATTACTTATACTTACACAGATTCCAACAGTTGCAGAGACTCTATTACAAAACCCATCAAGGTTAATTCAGCGCCTAATGTTACCTTGAGTTCTCTGAATGATCGATGCTCGAATGATTCCACAATTAAGTTAAGCAAAGGCTCGCCAAGCGGTGGCCAATATTTTGGAAATGGTGTAACCAATAATAGCTATTTTAATCCGTCAATGGCAGGAGTTGGCATTCATAATATTGGGTATGCCTATTCAGATAATAATGGATGCGCAGATACTTCAATGCAGTCGATCGTAGTTAATGAGCCCCCTGTTAGCGATTTCTCTACTTCTAAGGTGAGCCAAGCCGAGTTTTTGTTTAAACCAGACCGGCAAATCTATACTTCTTATAAATGGCATTTGAGGGATACCACCATCAACCAAACGCAGTTTGTTTATCAATTCCCCAATCCTGGTACTTATGAGGTAATGCTTGATGTTCTTGATGGTAATGGTTGTAATAGTTCAACCACGGATAGTGTGGATGTACTTGTAGGTTTTGCTGATCAACAAAATATAAAGCCGGACTTGAAAGTCCATCCCAATCCATTTCAAGATCAATTCACCATTGACTATCAACTCAGTAATACTTCCAGTGTAGTACTTGAAGTCTATGATGGCACGGGCAAGCGTATTACCCGTAAAGTGGATGAAACCCAATCAAAAGGTAAGTATCAATACCGTTTTCAACCTTCTAAACATGATTTTCAATCAGGAATTTACGTTGTAAGAATGATCATGAATGGGAAGGCTTATGAACAAATGGTGATAAGATCGAGATAGGAACTTATCGCAATTCTCTTGAATAGGCGGTTGTTTTCTTAATTATATTTCAGAAATATTCTAACATACCCTCTCCACGAAATCCTTATCCTATAGTCCTTAATATAGAATTAGCTTATTACTGACCAATTTATCCCGCCAAAAACAATATTTAGTGGGCTCAGTAGGTATAGGTATATAATCGGTGAAATAAGTATTTGAATAGATAAAAATCCAAAAATAATAGTTTAAGCCTGAATTTTTGTAGATTAAACCTTGTTATTGGCTTTAAGAATGGTAAATAGAATAAAAAATGGAAAGAATTGTACTACCCAAAAGCGTTTATCCAAAAGTCAAAATTGTTCATAAAGCCAAATTAAATAGGCCAATCTTTGGTTTGGTACTTAAAAATGCCATCTATAAAGGCTTTTCAAGTAATAAGGTTAAAAATTCCGACAAGAACTCATGTTTAGAAAGGTTCCTCAATGGAGCTAATATGCCAATTTTAAGGTTAATCATATCACTTTTCTTGTTTACAGTGATAACCAGTACAAGTTTAAGCCAATCGGATCAAAATTATTTGAAGCATACCAACCAGGCTCAATTAGAAAAATTAGAGCAATCATTTCGTCAACAACAAGAACAGGAATTGAAACGGGCTCAAAAAATTATTGAAAACAAGGGGCTTCAAAGAAAATATCAATCTGATAATGGCCAACTGGTGGAATTGCAAGGCATAGATGCAACAGGGCAGTTGGAGTATTACACTACCAATAATTTAGGTGCTGCTCATACAGTGGCTACCAATGAAATCTGGCCCAATGGTACGTTGAACCTAAACTTAAATGGGCAAGGCCTTATCGTTGGTGAGTGGGATGGTGGAGCAATATATAATGCTCACCAGGATTTGAATGGAAGGATTAATCAAGTTGATGGATCTCCAAGCATAAGTTCTCATGCAACCCATGTAGCAGGTACAATGATCGGGGCGGGGATGAATAATCAAGCAAGGGGAATGGCCAATCAGGCTGAACTTGATGCTTACGATTGGTTGTATGACGAGGCAGAAATGGCCAATGCAGCAAAAGGAGGCTTATTGGTATCCAATCACTCCTATGCTTATTTAACAGGCTGGAGCGGTGGTTATTGGATGGGGAATATCAATATTAGTACTCAGGAAGATTACAAGTTTGGATTTTACAACCAACTTGCAAAGCAATGGGATCAAATAGCCTACAATGCTCCTTATTATTTAATTGTTAAAGCAGCAGGTAATGATAGGGGCGACAATGGTCCGGGATTCCCGGCAGATGGCCCTTATGATTGTATACCGCCATTGGGAAATGCCAAAAATATTCTTACCGTGGGGGCGGTAAATGACATTGCCAATGGATACAATCAATCCTCGGATGTAAAGATGACTAGCTATAGTTCGTGGGGGCCTACTGACGATGGACGTATTAAACCCGATATAGTGGCCAATGGAAGCAATTTAACCTCTACCTGGGTAAACTCAACTAATGATTACAAATCCTTGAGTGGTACTTCGATGGCCTCACCTAATGCGACCGGATCTTTGATATTACTTCAAGAGCATTATAAAAATCTTTACAACTTTTATATGCGCGCTGCTACCCTCAAAGGATTGGTTATTCATACAGCGGATGAAGCGGGTAGCAATCCTGGCCCTGACTACCAATACGGTTGGGGGTTGCTTAATACAGCTAAAGCTGCAGCCCATATTTCCAATGATTCGGGTAAGCAACTAATGTACGAGGATCGTCTTGCCAACCAGGATACTTTTACTTATTCAGTTTATTCCGATGGTAACGAGCCATTAACTGCCACGCTTAGTTGGACAGATGTTCCCGGAAATCCGCCACCTCCTTCATTAGATCCCTCTACCCTAATGCTTGTTAATGATCTTGATCTGAGAATAGTGTACGATTCTAATAACAATGCAAATCAACCTTATGTGATGAACCCTTCAGCACCTGCTGCTCCTGCAAGTACGGGTGATAACATTCGAGACAATGCTGAAAAGGTTCATATTGCTTCTCCATCAGCAGGATGGTATACAATAAGGGTTACTCATAAAAATAATTTAAACAATCAAAATCCACAGGAATTTTCTGTAATTTCAAGTGGCGGTGTGCCAGCCTGTTCTAAACCCTCTAACTTAAAGGTTGATGGTGTTACTTTTGATTCAGCCCATGTAAACTGGAACTCCAATGACCCAAAAGCATTGAAGTATATTCTTAAATATGGAGCTGCGGGTTTTTCTCCTGATAAAAAAGGCAATGCCTTAATTGTTGATGAGGGTAAAGACACGGCTTTAACAAGTTTAAGCCCTGGTCAAGCCTATGAAATGTACGTTAAAGCAGTTTGTTCTAATGGAGACACCAGTGCTTTTACCGGTCCTGTGGGGTTTTCATCAAAATGTAAAACTGCTTCCCTACCATCTTTACATAATTTTTCAAGCACTTTCCCCAATTGTTGGAGTAGAACGTCAGGTAATGAGGTTACTACTACTAATGCATGCGGCAATGGCTCAGGTTATACTTTGCAATTGAATGGGGCAATAGGCGCAGAAGCTGTTACCAACGTTTATGATATGTCGGCTTATAATTCTATTCAAGTAACTTATGATTATAGAGCAGGTTCTAATAGCAATTGCGGAAATTCACCTGAAATTACTGACCATATAAGTGTTGATTATTGGAATGGTATAAAATGGAAACAATTGACAAATTATAGTGGAGGTACTGCACCTACTACTTTTACGCCGGACAGTTTTAGCATTAACAGTGGACTTACAGACAGTTTTAAACTTCGATTTAATGTGAACGTGGGATCCGGAGCTATTTACGATAATTGGAATTTTGACAACTTAAAAATTAAAGTTGGTTGTTTGCCGGCTAACAATCTTACGGTGGATCAGGTGGGGGCCAATCATGGTAATGTAAAATGGAGCCCACACAATACCAACAATGATTGGCAGCTTCTTTACAAGACAAAAAATGATTCCTTCAGTAATGGAACTTTAATTCCGGGCATTAGTGATACCAATTATACCATTACCAATTTAAAGGGCAATACATCATATGACGTGTATGTCAGAGAGATTTGTGGGCTTGGAGATACCAGTACTTTTATTGGGCCGGTAAGTTTTACTACTGATTGTGAAATTAAATCAACGCCTTATATCCAACCCTTTGATGATGGTTATAATTCCGATTTTCCTAACTGTTGGAACAAAGTTGATAAAGGCAATCAAGTAATATTAGTTGATTCAACTGATCAAGGGGTTGCAGTACCCACTCAACCCAATGTGTTTGAGCTAAAAGCTGGAAACCTAAATAATTCAGATACAGCTTTATTGGTAACTCCTGAATTAAAGGATTTGGGAAATGGTACTAAACAGGTTAAGTTTAAAGCTGCAAAGTCAGGTGGCGGGATATCCGAAAATTTAATCATTGGTATAATCAATGATCCTGAGGATGCTTCTACTTTTACGGCTTATGACACCATTAAGCATTCGCAATTAAAAAACAGTTTTCAGGAATACACCATCCTACTTAATGACACCGGACGCATGGGCAATGGTAACTTTATGGGATTAATGCATGGGACTGGTTCTAATAAAATTTATCTGGATGATTTCTCTTATGAATGTATTGATGTAAACTTAAGTCCACTTACTGATCTTTGTTCAGATGCATCATCCATAGTGCTTAACGGTGGGCCAGTTAAAGGATTTACTTATGATGGACCTGGTGTTAACGGTAATAAATTTAACCCTACCATAGCAGATACTGGTAACCATGACATTTATTATCATTACAATGATGACCAAGGATGTAGCGATACGGCTTCAGCTTCAGTGGCGGTTAATAAAAAACCAAAAGTTGTTTTAGATAGCATGAGTGAGGTTTGTAAAAATACTTCGCCTTTAAATTTAACTTCAGGAAGCCCAAGTGGCGGAACTTACCATGGCAGCGGTTTATCGGGTAATATTTTTGATCCATCAGCAGCTGGCGTGGATACACACAACATTACATACACTTATAAAGATCAACATGGTTGCAAGGATACAGCAATGAATTTTATAACCGTCAAATCTCTGCCAACCGTGAAGTTAAATGTATCTAAAGATCTCTGTGCCAATGAAACAAGGGTGGTGCTTAATGCAGGAAACCCTGCAGGAGGTACCTATTTGGTAGATGGTGAAAATGCCGATGGATTGGACTCTCAAAAAATAACTGCCGGGAATCATAAAATCAGCTATAGCTACAATAAAAATGGCTGCACAGATACAGCATCTCAAATGGTTACTGTTCACGATCCTCAGCCAGTAAGTTTAAATTCCTTTAGTGATAGGTGTGCCAATGAAGGCTCGTTATTGCTAAATCATGGTAAACCAAGTGGCGGCAATTATTGGGGAGTTGGCGTTACCGATAGTCTGTTCAAACCAGATGCAGCTGGAGTGGGTGATCATTCTATAAGCTATACATACACCGATTCCAATGGATGCCGTGATACGGGCACCCGATCAATTAAAGTTAAGCCAGCACCTGATGTAAGTTTACGGGCATTTAAAGATTATTGCACCAATGATTCTATGGTTGAACTAAAAGCTGGGTTGCCAATTGGTGGTAGTTATTCCGGAAAAGCCGTTACCAATAATCGTTTTGATCCATCATTGGCTGGTGCGGGTAGTCATGATGTTGCTTATACTTATTCAGATAGTAATAACTGTACAGCTACTGTCACTCAATCGTTGGATGTATATGAAATCCCATCAAGTAATTTTACCACTAATCGTCTTACAGGAAACAATTATCAATTTGTGCCTAATGAACAATACCATATTAATTATGATTGGCATATACAGGGAGGTTTAATAAATCAAGTAAAACCCAAATTCCAATTTGCCAATCCTGGTGTTTATAGCATTAAATTAACCGTTACCAATAATAAAGAATGTAGTAGTTCCAAAATTAAAAGTGTTGATGTAGCAGTAGGTATTGCCAATCAATCAAGACAAAAGCCTGAATTTGATGTATATCCCAATCCCTTTAAGGAAGCATTCCAGGTGGAATACAGCCTTCGAAAGAGCCGCTCAATACAGCTTGGAGTCTTCGATGGCCATGGCAAACGAATTACCGGTATTGTAAAGGAGCGCCAAACAAAAGGCAAATATCAACATCGCATTCAACCAGGCAATTATGACATACAAACCGGAATGTTCTTAATAAGATTAGTTATTGATGGGGAAACTTACGAGCGAATGGTAATAAGGTCGAGGTAAGAACTTATCACCATTCTGTTGAATATAAGTTTTTTTGAACTTAATTGTATTTCAGAATATTCTACCACATCCTATGCACTCAACCCTTGTCCTATCGTCCTGAATTTAGAATTATCTGACTAATTTATCTCAATAAAAAGCATATTTAGTGGGCTCAGCAGTTTTGCTATTTATCGATGAAAAAAATATTTAAATAGATGGATTTCTATAAAAAATAGACTAATTTCGAATTAATATAGATTAATCTACATTAGTAGCTTTAGGAATTGAAGATGGAAAGAATTATGCTACCCACAAGCGTTTATCCAAAAGTCAAAATTGTTCATAAAGCCAAATTAAATAGGCCAATCTTTGGTTTGGTACTTAAAAATGCCATCTATAAAGGCTTTTCAAGTAATAAGGTTAAAAATTCCTACAAGAACTCATGTTTAGAAAGGTCCCTCAATGGACCTAACATGCCAATTTTAAGGTTAATCATAGCATTTTTCTTATTTACAGCGATAACGAGTAAGAGTTTTAGTCAATCTAAAATTAAAAGTGCTGATGTAGTAATAGGTATTACCAATCAATCAGGACAAAATCCTGAAGTTGTTGTATATCCCAATCCTTTTAAGCAAGTATTTCAAGTGGAATACAACCTTCGAAAGAGCCGCTCAATACAGCTTGAAGTCTTAGATGGCATGGGCAAACGAACTACCGGTATTCTAAAGAGGCGCCAAGCAAAAGGCAAATATCAACATCCCATCCAACCAAGCAATTATGACATTGAATCCGGGATGTTCTTAATCGGATTGGTCATTGATGGGCAAGCTTATCAGCAACGGGTGGTAGGGCCGAAAGAGCCATTAATTTTAAACGGTACAAGTATTAATGGGGTTATTTAAAATCTTGATAGTCAATATGAAAGTAAAAAATTTTACACGAACTGTTTACATTTTGGGGGCTCACGTCATAAAGGGGGTAAAGAAACCTTCTCTTTGTCCCCTTCAGGTGAGTCATCCAATGATCCTCTCATTGGGTGGCTCTTTCTCTCTATTTAAAGCCAACCTTGTAGCGTTAAAATACTTGAACTTATATAAGTTCCACGATTTCACGGATCTTTTATGTGCTAATCCCCTTACTACCTTAAATAATATTAAATATCATTTTGTTTCAATTTTTATAAACATGAAATACTTTATAAAAACTGAATAGGTTGGGAAAAATTAAAAGTTTATAAAAATGGAAAAGTTTAGACGTATTGTGTTGATTGTAATCCTAACCTTTATTGGAAATATTGGCTTAGGCCAGGTTTCTCAGGATTATCTTAAATCGACCGATCAACAGCAATTAAGAGCGTTATCTACAAAATTTGAGCGGGAATATCTCAATGAAAAAGCCGATGCCGTTGAAGTAGCCAATGTTTTGGGCCTTCCTGTAAGCTATGAAACCGAAGGCAGCCATAATATTGAACTACAAGGGTTTGATGATTCTGGTATGTTACTTTATTACAGTACCGAAAATTTAACTGCAGCTCAAACGGTCTCAACTGATCAAGTGTGGTCTGGAGGTAACCTTGGTTTAAATTTATCTGGTAATAATTACACAATAGGTCAATGGGATGGTGGTGCCATTTACAAATCCCACCAGGATTTGACAGGAAGGGTTACGCAACAGGATGGAGCCGCTATCACCAGTGGGCACGGTACCCATGTGGCCGGTACTATGATAGGAGCCGGGAATAATAGCCAAGCCAAGGGAATGGCAAATCAAGGATCACTGGATGCTTATGATTTTAGCAACGATGAATCTGAAATGGCCAATGCAGCAAGTGCCGGTTTATTGATCTCCAATCATTCTTATGGAGCTATCTCGGGTTGGAGGTATAATGGCAGTAAATCCAGATGGGAGTGGTGGGGTAACATTTACATTGATTCCGAGGAGGATTGGCGATTTGGCTATTACAGTTCCGACTCGAAGAATTGGGATCAAATTGCTGCCAATGCTCCTCATTATTTAATCGTGAAAGCCGCAGGAAACGATCGAAATGACAACCACACGGGCAGTCATTATGTGAGGGATAGTACCAATACATGGGTCCAAAGCTCAGCCAGCAGGGACAAAGATGGAGATTACGATTGCATTACGCCTAGAGGCGTTGCTAAAAACATTCTTACTGTTGGAGCTGTATCGGACATTTCCGGGGGATATTCCTCACCTTCAGATGTTCAAATGACCCCTTTCAGTGGTTGGGGCCCTACAGATGATGGCCGCATTAAGCCGGATATAGTAGCCAATGGCACCGCTTTAACTTCTTGTGGTACGGGCTCGACCTCTGATTATACCCCTATGACGGGTACTTCTATGTCTTCTCCCAATGCCACCGGGTCTTTAACCCTCTTACAAGAACATTATTACAACTTGAATTCCCGCCACATGGAGTCGGCAACTTTAAAAGGCTTGGTCATTCATACCGCTGATGAAGCAGGCAACAAGCCGGGCCCTGATTACAAGCATGGATGGGGGTTGCTCAATACATCAAATGCTGCTGACCACATTTCCAATGGTTCCGGTGATAGATTTATATTGGAGCGATCCTTGGCCAATAAAGACACCTTTACGTTTAATGTATACTCCGATGGTAATCAGCCTTTAACAGCTACTACAAGCTGGACGGATGTACCTGGAACACCTCCATCACCTGCACTTGACCCTTCAAACCTAATGCTGGAGAACGACCTGGATCTTAGGATTATCAATGATTCTACGGGTAATGTTAATCAGCCTTATGTTTTAAATCCATCCAAACCAGCTTCTGCAGCAAGTAAAGGTGATAATTTTAGGGATAACGTTGAAAAGGTAAACTTAGCCAATCCTGATGAAGGTTGGTACACGATTAGGGTTACCCATAAAAACAATCTTTACAATCAAAATGACCAGGATTTTGCGCTCATTTTGAGTGGAGGTGCTTCTCCCTGTCCTCAACCTTCCAATTTAACGGTAAGCAATATCAACACCAATTCGGCTAATATAAGTTGGAGTTCTGGCGACAGTGCTGATGTTGGTTACCAAGTAATATACGGTGAATCCGGGTTTGACCTTGCATCCGAAGGTAATTCAATGAAGGTTTCAGAACAAGAGGATACCACCTTGTACAACTTAACGCAAGGGATGAACTATGAGGCTTATATAGCAGAAATCTGTTCCAATGGAGATACAAGTGCCTCCGCTGGCCCCATTACATTTACTACGCAATGTGGAGTTAACAATCCACCCTCTTTAATGATATTTGACAGGACTTATCCCAATTGCTGGTCAAAAAGCTCTTCCAATGCTGTTACGACTTCCAACACTTGCGGCAATAATAACACTTATACGCTTCAGCTAAATGGTCAAACCGGGGCAAAGGCTATTTCAAACATATTTGACTTGAGTAATACTTATTCAATTGAAGTGTCTTATGATTACAGAGCTGGAAGTGATAATAATTGTGGAGATACCCCGGAAAGTAATGATAGCATAGGAGTGACTTACTGGAATGGAAATCAATGGATCAAGCTTGCTAAATACAGTGGAGGTCAAGCACCTAAGAATTTTACCTCAGATCAATTTATCATTACCAATGGGCTTACCGACACTTTCAAACTTAAGTTTGAGATCATAAATGGCTCAGGTGTCGGGTATGATAATTGGAACTTTGACAGCTTAAAAATTCAAGAAGGCACGTGCCCTAAGGTTTCTGATATGGCAGCCAATCCGGACACAAATACTGCTGAAATAACATGGACTTCCAATGCAAATACCAATCAATGGGAACTCGAATATGGACCATCAGGCTTTAATTTGGGGAACGGTAATTTTGTTACCAATATCAAGGATACCTTTAAGATGCTTAACGGATTGAATGCTGGAACGCATTATGATGTGTATGTGCGGGAAACTTGTAATGCAGGAAATAAAAGTACTTTTGAGGGGCCCTTATCTTTTACAACCGATTGCCCCAGCAAAAAAGCACCAATTCAAACAAATTTTGATGGCGTAACAGCACCGGAAATTCCCGCTTGCTGGACTCCTTACGCTAATATAGCTGATCAAATATTGACGGTTACTTCAACGGATCATAACAAAACCATTCCATCGGTTCCCCATGCTATTGAAATTAAAAGTGGTAACATTAACAATAATGATACGGCCATAATTGTGAGCCCCTCATTCAAAGACTTACCCTCGGGTAACAACCAAATATCTTTTAAAGCAACGGGGGAAACCATTGGTAGCAATGAATCACTTATCATTGGTATAATGGGAGATCCAACGGACCTTTCTACTTTTACAAGTTATGATACCTTAACCAATAACCAATTGGATACAACTTTCAAGCAATACAATATAGTATTGAACAATACGAATTTGATTGGCAACAAAAAACATGTCGCCTTTATGCATGGGCCGGGTAATTCTGAAATTTACCTGGACGATTTCAAATATGAAACCCGCAATTTATCTGACACCATTACAACCTGGTCCGGTAGTCAAAATACTGATTGGTCGGATTCGAGCAATTGGATGAATGGGTACCCAAGCCCCGATGCTTATGTAAAAATCCCATCTGGCAAAACCCGGTATCCCAAAATAAGTAGTAACAAAACGATTGGTACAGTGGTTATAGACACCAATGCATCCTTAAACATACTTGCAGGTGATGTACTCACACTGAGAGGTAATTTGGTTAATAAAGGATCAAATGTCCTTGGGGCTGGTACTGTGAAATTTGACGGTAACAAAACTCAGGAAATTAGAGGAAGTAGTGAATTTAACAACGCAGTCATTAAAAACGATGTAGTCATCTTGCCATCAGCAGGAATGCAATTGCTAAATGGCGTGCTAACGCTCAACAGTGGAACAATGACCACTAATAGTAAGCTTAAATTGAATGCCGATTCCAATGGCTATGCTCAGATAGCTGGAACGGGCAATGGTTCAATTTCCGGAGATGTTATTTATGAACAACGTATAACAACAGATCAAGCATGGCATTATTTAGCCACTCCGGTTAGTGGAATTAACTTTACCAATTTGCATGACGATTTTCACATTTCAGAAGGTCAAAGTACAAACGTTTATTATTATGATGAGCCAAGCAGCCAATCTTCTTTTTTAGATGGATGGAGCCCCTTAACCGATCGCTCTAACGCATTTCAGCCCATGAAAGGCTATAACGTATATTTTTGGAAGAATGATAAGGGAGGAGCCAATTATCCCTTAAATATGGAAGTTGAAGGCAAACCCAATGAGGGTGCTTATTCTACTACCTTAACTTCTTCTGCAAGCCAGTGGAATTTGGTAGGCAATCCTTATCCTTCGGGATTGGATTGGGATAAAGTGAGTAGTGGAATGACATCGAATATTTACGATGGTGTTTACATTTGGGATCCGAAAGCCGGACAGTTTGCTACTTATGTGAATGGAATTAGTACCAATGGCGGAAGTTCAGTTATTGCTCCCATGCAATCATTCTTTGTGTGGGCCAAATCTGGTACGCCATCGTTGCAATTTGGCGATGCGGACCGCACCACTCAAAATGGTCCTTATTTTAAAAAATCAAATAAGCCCGATTCTTCTATTAAATTGGCCATAAACAATGAGCAACAAAAGCGAGATGAAGTGGTGGTATATTTTACGCAAGCGGCCACCAAGAACTTTGATGGGGGCTATGATGCATTTGATATCCCTTCAAAAAAAGCTGATATCCCTTCTTTATCTACCTTGATCAATGGTAAAAAAGCATCTATTAATGCATTACCCCAAGTAGAAGAGGAAATGACCGTGCCTTTGGCTTTTTCAAGCAATAAAGCTGGTAAATATACCTTTGATGCTAAGCTTAATTCATTTGGTAGCAACACGAACGTGTACCTTCACGATAGGCAAAATGGGAAGCGTTACAACTTCAGTAACCACTCAAAAGTAAAATTCAAACATGATCCCAGCAGTGCAGATGAAGGAAGATTTGTGCTAAAGTTTGGTCAAGTAACTTCCGGCATTAGAAACCGAGCATCCCAGGATCTCAATTTCAATGCTCGTTACCAAAACGGTGGCTTTAAACTTGACATAAGGAGCGATTTTGATCAAAAGGCAATTGTCAACGTTGTTGATTTAACCGGTGAAGCGATTGGTGTTCAAAAGGAATTAAATAATAAGGGCCAGCATCATATCAAAGCGAGTAATCTGCCTGAAGGGTATTACCTGGTGAAATTGAGAACCAATCAGCATTGGAAAGTTAAAAAAGTTCTGGTAAGGTAAACGATGTTTGATTTGTTCTAAGCCTTGCTTTTTAATGAGGTTAAGAAGAAATCGATCCTAACCGTTAACGTTTAGCAATAAGGTCGCATAAGCTGATTTTTATTAAGTAACCCACCCTAAGAAGAAATTGCTTAATGAAAATTGGTTTTTATTGCTGCTTTTGTCCCAATAATTCTTTGCTATTAGGCATCCACCTTCATCATAATACTTCCTCGCTTAAATCAAATACCTCGTGTTTGAGTTGTTTGAACGTTGATTTAAATTGGTGAATGTGTTTTCGGTTTTCTTGATGGTCAGAAAAGCTTTCACCGCCTCCTTCTTTCAATTGGTCACTCATAAAAGCTTCATGGGATTTAATGGTACTTTTTAGCCCTTCCAATAACCGTTGATGGTGATGGATTTTATTCTCAAGCTCTCCGGATGCTTTCATAAGGGAGTCTTTTAATTTCTGCTTTCTTATCTTTTGTATCATGTTTTCCAAAAAATCTAATTCCCGCTCCCAATGCTCTATATCCGATAGCCAATCCTGATGTTCCTCATGGAGGTGTTGTATGGTTTTGCTCATAAATATGGTTTTAAATTGAAGGTTCCTCTAATTTTAAATTGCGTCTAAATGCACTACTAATAAAAATCTCATTAGAGGGTTTTTATGGTGATTATACTTTGATTGTGTAAATATTAATTTGCTGATCCCTTAATATTGTTCCATCTTAAATCTAAATAAACAGGCAAATGGTCGCTATAGCCTCCTTTATAACGAGGGCCCACATAAGTTCTAAAAAGTTTTTGGCCAGTATATTTTTGATCTTCGGTTAACAACCATTCTTTTCTAAAAATATGCGCATCATCTGGCGATGTTTGAAGCCCTTCGTTATTATTAAGCAGGGCGGTTGAGACCATAATCTGGTCGAACAAATCCCAGTCATATTGATACTTTAATGTCCCTTTACCTTCTTCCGTTTTTTTTGAATACATTAAATTGACCAAACCTGGCTCTTCATAGGGAGGTTTGTCTGGTTGGGCACCTAAAACATCCGCAATGCTTGCATTATTGGGGTTATCATTAAAGTCACCTCCAATTAAAATTTTTGCATTGGGATCTATCCTGAATAAGGAGTCTACCATGCCTCTTAGGACTTTAGCTACATATTTGCGTTTAGGATCGGTTGCTTCCTTGCCGCCCCACCTGGAAGGCCAGTGGTTGATAAAGAGATGAAGGGTATCTTCCTGATTGGTGACCCCGCTTACGTGAAGAATTTCCCTGGTTTTAGATGTTTCTTTAAAGGGAAATTGAATTGGTTTAAAAACGGTGTCTATTGGTTCAAAAGCCGTATGGTCATAAAGTAGTGCTACATCGATGCCCCGATGATCAGGGGATTCCTGGTGGATAATCCGATATGGAAATTTAGAAAGGGGCGTCCATTTTAAAAGGTCTTTGAGTACCTTTCGATTTTCCACTTCACAAAGGCCCACCAATTCGGGTATTTCCCATTCCCCAACAGCCATGGTGACCTTGGCAATGTTCTGCTGCTTGGCTTTGTATTTATCAAACGTCCAATGTTTAAAACCTTCGGGCGTAAAGTCTTTATCATCGGTTAAACTATCCTCCTTGGTGTCAAAATAATTTTCAACGTTGTAGAACATGAAACGGATGCCTTGCCGTTCAAATCTTCCTTCTTCCTGGCCCTGACAAGGAAGGAATACCGCAAATGATAGCAAGAGCAGGCAAGAAAATTTTATGACCCTCATTATTATTGGATGATTAACCTTTTTCTATGAATAACCATCTGCTGATGAATCTCCAAAATGTAAACGCCGGGATTCAATTCATCAACAGCATAAGCACCTTTTGTTGGTGCTTGATCCCATATTTTCACAGTTTTTGCGTTGATGGTTTTAAGGTAGATAGCATTCAAGGAGCCAATTTGAGGACCATCAAGTTTGAATTGATCATTTGCTGGATTGGGATAAACTTCAATGGGTTTAGAATTTTTTACGAAATTATTGATGCCAACCGTGGTGTTCATGGCTTTTGCTGCGTTAATCCTGCCTGCTCCCAATTGGCCTTGATAAGAAGGATTTTTATCGTCAATGTCATCGCAACTTTGCTTAATCTGCTTACGGATCATTTCATTGGATTTTCCCGGATCATCTGCTTTAATCAGGGCTGCAAGGCTACTGACCAATGGACATGCCATAGAAGTACCAGACCTTGTACCGTATGAAGATTGGGTGCCCGCTAAGCAGCTGTATATATTGCTACCCGGGGCCATAACTTCTATCCAATCCCCGAAATTTGAATAAATGGCTTTTTGGTCATTTTTGTTTGTTGCACCAACGGCAATCACTTCTTCATAACCGGCCGGATAATATTTTTGATCGGTATCATCATTACCAGCTGCCCCTATCATGACAATCCCCATATCATCAGCTGTTTGGAAAATATTGGAGCCAGTAACCGTCATGTTTGGACCACCCCATGACATTGAAATGACATCTGCATTGTTTTGGATGGCATAATAAACCCCTTCGTAAGCGTTGGTTAGTATCGCTCCATCTGAAGTATCAGGTGAACATTTTACTGGCATGATGCGGGTATTAAAAGCTAAAGAAGCTATACCCTTTCCATTGTCTGTATGCGCACCTGTTAGTCCTGCAACATGGGTTCCATGGCTAAACCTTCCTTCATCTTTAACCTTGGAGGGTGGATTGGGGTCATTGTTATCATCAGCAACATCATATCCCATTGTATCATCCGTGTATCCATTCACGTCATTATCAATACCATCATTCCCATTTTCATCTTCATTGGTCCAGGTTCGATTGGTTAAGTCTTCTTGGGATGTTAAAACTGCATTATCAACCACTGCTATTACTACATTTTGATTGCCTTTTGCCACATCCCAGGCTCCTTTTGCATTGACGCGATCGAGGTAATATTGTTCTGATTGAAGGTCGTTAGGCTCATAGTTTACCTTATAAGCCGGTATGCGCTCTGCGTATTCTATATATGCCAAGCTCTCAAGATCGTCAATCAAATTTTGGGGACTACCTTCTTTAAACTTGATCCGGTAAGTTTGGTCCAGCTTTGTATTCAAGCCTGTAAAGGGGCGCTTTACTTTAGTAAATTGATAAAGGCTGTCGTATAAGTTAAAATTGAACAAATTAGTAGCGCCCGAATCCAACCTAATGTTGGATGTATCATAAACTTTGGTATATATGCTGCTATTTAAAAATGCTGTATCATTTTTTTGAGCAATAACAGATTGTAGCAAAAAGAGCAACGAGATTAAAATGAAAAATTGGAATTTAGCCATTGACTAGTTTTTAAAATTATATGTTAGAAGGCTTGATTGGCCGATAGGACAAAGTTACTTTTATTGTTAAATCTTTGAATGGATTTTTAGAAAATATTGAAACGATGTAAATTGCCTCAATTTAGCTGATAATAATACGTGATGGGCTAATTGAATAATTACTTATGCCGCATAAACAGAAGCACAGGGGCGCAAGGAATAAAGATTCGCTTATCTTTGATGGCCAATGGATTCCTACATTGAGGGAAGCTGTTTATGATTTTTCATTTTTGCTGACAAGGGGCTATTCTGAGGAGGCGATCATCAAAATGGTAGGCGATCGCTATCAGCTAAATCAAAGGCAAAGAATGAGCGTCATGCGGTGTGCTTGCTCCGATCAGTCACTAGCTTGTCGGAAGGAACATGAAATGGCACTTGACCAAGTTAAGGACAACCTTTTGGCCATTGATGGATTTAACTTGCTCATTACCATTGAGAGTGCGCTCTCTGGCGGTTACATATTTGAAGGACGAGAGGGTTGCTACCGGGATTTGGCAAGCATCCATTCTACGTACAAAAGAGTAGAAGAGACGTTATCGGCCCTCCAGCTAATAGGGAAATTTCTGGAAGTTCATCATATTAGCCAGGTTTTGTGGTATCTGGATAAGCCGGTTTCTAACAGTGGCCGGTTAAAAACCTACATCCAGGAAATAGCTGATCACCATCAATGGAATTGGACGGTGTATCTTGCTTATGACCCCGACAAAGCTTTAAAAGTAAATCATGATATAGTAGTGTCCAATGATGGTGTGATATTGGATGGATGTAGGTCTTGGGTTAATCTGGCTAAAAATCTCATAGATGAAAAAATAACCAAGCATCAACTGGTAAGATTAGGGGCTTAATAATGGACCTTTTTTAGTACATCGGTTTTTATACCCTTTTTTTATAATGATGTTCCTTATGTTTTACCTCGCTGACCTAATATGAATTTTAAGCCTTGTTACTTGTAAATCAACAAAAATGCTTTTAAAAGCTTGATTTTTAGTGCTTTAAGCTTAAAAGTGCTTTCAAGAACCGTTCGGTTTTGACGTTACTTAAAAAAAATATGTGAAAATAGCCGCTTATTAGCGTATTTAGATATTTGTTTATTAGAATGGTAAGTAGCCTCAAAAAATAAGTAAAATGTACGTTAAGGAATTTTTTAAAAATGGAAATTTAGCCTTGCAGGTAAACCTTGATGCAAAGGCTTTTTTGGAAGTAAGCTTGGTGGATGGTAATGGAAATTTGATTTACAATTTTTGTGAATTTACCAAACAGGGAACCGTTAGTCATTTAATCGAGCAAAATTATTTACCAGGAAATGAATATTTTGTAAGAGTTGCTGCGAACGGGAACAGTGTAATTAACAAAATGATACCAGGCAATTTAAAAATGGCCAACTGATGTTTACAGTTGTTCGTCCCCAATACTCATAGGGATAATAGTAGCAATTAGCAATTAAAGCTATCAAAAAAGGTAATTGAAGAATAAGAGAAAGCAGGAGGGCTTAAAAAATTAGGGCTAAATAGAAGATTTTAATCAGTCTTCTTGCTTTCTCTTTTCCAAACTTGACAAGCTAATTACCAACCGCCCTTATTGAATTGACGATTTTTCATTGAAATCTGTTTAAAATATTGGTTATCAATTATTTACGAATTAATTTGTTATTAATTAGGCTGTTATTTTTAACTTTATTAAATTCGCTGGATATAGGAAATGAATAGATGGGTTTGTTTTATGGACAGATGAAAATGGAATTATTGTAGATTAAAAATTGTAATTTTGATTGAACCTGATTTTAAATAGAATCAATCATAAGAATAAAAAAATGGAAGGAATTTGTACCAACCCAAGAATTTTCGAATTCTTTTTAAAGTAGCGAATCGCTCAATTGCTCAATTTCCTGCAGATAATTCCTTCCTAATTAATTTAGAAATAAGTATACTGCTGTTGTAGAATTAGAAAATTTAGAATTATGCAAGGAGGAATTTTTTTAAGCAGGATTGCTGGCTTTATTACTTTTTTCTTACTTTCATCCCAAGTAATATTTAGTCAGCCAAGTAACGATACCAAAAGCAATGCCTTTTTACTCAATGACCTTGATAATTGGTGTTCTGCTAATGAAGCCTATACGACTGTAGGTGCGGGAGCAGATGGAGGAACCGGTTCTTGTTGGCCGCTAAGTGCAAGCAATGACGTGTGGTTCAAATTTGAGGCAACTACCAATTATGCAGAGGTTAAATTAAAAACCGGTGGGTCTGAAGGAACGCTCAAATACCCAATCCTTACATTGTGGGATTCAAGTGGCAGTGAAATCGGTTGTGCTTATTACAATTCGATTACCTCGGACATTGTTGTCACCGCTTCAAGTTTGAATCCTGGTGACACTTATTATGTATCGGCAGATAACTATCAAGGATATGCTGGTACATTTACCCTTTGCTTGTCCGATTATCCTACTTATGATTTTAAAGCAGGTGCTTATGAGATAAGTTCTTTAAATGATTGGTGTTCAGGGCTTGAAGCATTCACTACCGAAGGAGCAACTCCCGATCAATCCAGTGGTAGTTGCTGGAATACGGGACCTGACTACAACCGTTGGTTTCAGTTTCAACCTTCTACCAATACCATTGAAATTGAATTAAAAACAGGTGGCAGTGAAGGCACTCTTCAATATCCTTACTTAGCGCTTTGGGATTCTGCCGGAAATCAAGTGGCTTGCGCCTCTTATTCTGATGCTTCTTCAGATATAAAAATTATGAGCACCAATCTTGATCCTGATAAGCAATACTACATCTCTGTAGATAACAGAAATGACACCTCTTATAAAGGCACTTTTACTCTATGCGCAACCGATGATCTGGATTATGACTACAAGGTAGCAGCTAAAGAATTAACGGACCTTAACAATTGGTGCTCTTCCGATTCTGCCTATACTACAGTAGGTGCCTCGCCTGATGAAAGTAAAGGATCTTGTTGGTCCAATGGACCTAACAACAATCGTTGGTTTAAATTTAAAGCAAAAACCTCGTACATAGATGTTAATGTAAAAACTGGTATTGGGGAAGGTAGTTTACAATATCCGATGGTGGCTTTATGGGATGCAAGCGGTCAGGAATTGGCTTGCAAAGATGAATCCGGGGCACTGAGTGATATTGGATTAAACTATGGCAATTTGGTAGTAGGCAATTGGTATTATATTTCAGTGGATAACGTTCAAGGCCAGAATAATCAAGGTTCTTTTAAACTTTGCATTAATGAAAAACCCAATAATGACTTTAAAGGAGGTGCTTATTTGCTGAGTGATTTGGCCAATTGGACCTCTGAACTTAAGGCATTTTCAACCAAAAATGGTACTCCCGACCGAACGAAGCCTACCTGTTGGCCAGATGGGCCTAATAACAATAAGTGGTTTAAGTTCAAGGCCAATTATTTTGATGTGAGCGTTGAATTGAAAACTGGCGACACTTTGGGAACCATTCAGTCTCCAAGAATAGCACTTTGGGATTCAAGCGGTAACGAATTGGCTTGTAAAGATACCAGTGCCTTCAATGATGTGACGTTAAATTACAGTAACCTTACCAAGGATGAGGTATATTATATTTCAGTTGACAATGCTTATCCAGATACCAATGCAGGAAGCTTTACGCTGAACATTAATAACGTTAATACCACTCAATTTTATGCCATCTCGAACGGGGATTGGGGTACATCATTCAATTGGTCAAATTCTCCAGGCGGCGCGCCTTCATTTAATGTTCCTACGCAAGAGCATGTTGTTCATATTGATGGTTACAGTATTCAAGCTTCCTCGAATCAGGAAGCTGCAAAAGTAAATATGAGTGCGGGTGGAGATTCTACATCCCTGTTTGTAAATGGGGCTAATTTAGATATTAGCGGCAATCTTAAGATGAAGAATGATGGCAATAATGCAAAAAGTAAAGTGAAGGTTGACAGTGGTCACTTAAAAGTGGGTTCCAATGCAATTTTTAAAAGAAAAGGTGGCAATAAGGAATTTGCAGTAAATGTAAGAAATGATGGGCAGCTCTCAGTAACGAAATCCATGCAATGGATTAGTGAAGCAGGAACTACAAAAAGCACACTGAAAGGGACGGACAATGTTACAATTGATGTTGGAAAAGATCTGGAGATAGAATTTTCGGGCGGAGATACGATCCATCATTTGATAGATCAAACTGCCAAATTAAGTGTGGGCAATGATCTCAGATTTAATGTCAATGATAGTAACAAAGCGGAAGTTCAGTTCAAGAATGGGGCTAACTTCAAGTTAGCAGGAGATATAGTTAAGAAAAATCCAGGGTATGGCAAAGTAAGAGGAAAAGGTCAATCTACCATTGTTTTCAATGGCTCAAACAGAAAGCAAGTCATAGAAACGAAAGACCAGAGTGAAGAGGACAATTTAACTTTTGAAAATTTAAAGATTGATAATGCTTATGGCGGAGTCCCGCAAGTAATTTTAAAAAGTAAGGCCAATATTAAAAATAAACTTACCCTTGCCAATGGAGTAGTTCAATCCTCAGACACCAGTATGTTTGTAATTGAAGATGATGCTACTTTTGACGGAGCTAATAAGAATTCTTACATATCCGGGCCTGTTGAAAAAATTGGTAACGACAGTACGGTTTTTCCCATAGGTGACCAAAATAAATATGCGCCATTGGCCATTTCGGCTCCAAGTTCACAAACTGCTTCCTACACTGTTCAGTTTAACGATAGCGGCTACGGTGATTATACTACAAGTGATGAACTTGAAGATGTTTGTTCTTCTATGTATTGGGAACTTGATAGAAACCAAGGCACTTCCCCAGGCGATGATGTCACCGTGAGTTTGTTTTGGAATGAAAATGATTTTTGTGGCTACGATCATATCGACAGTTTAAAGGTTGGCCATTTCTATGATGGTGAATGGAAAGATGAAGGAGCCGGTAATATTTCCGGAGATTCTATGAGCGGGTATGTTACAACAAGTTCAAAAATTGGTTCATTTAGTCCATTTACATTTTCGGGCGAAGGAGGTTCATCTGGTGCATTGCCTGTAGAACTTAAATATTTTGAAGGTAAAGTGGTTGAACGCAACCAGGTTAAACTGGATTGGGCCACAGCATCTGAACAAAACAACAGCCATTTTATCATTCAAAGAAGATCGGCATCAGGTGAGTGGCTTAATATAGGCAGGAAAGAAGGACATGGTACCAAATTAACGGAAACCCGATACCAACATTTTGATGAAGAACCGTTTGAAGGTATCAATTACTATAGACTCAAACAGGTAGATTTCAATGGAAAACATGAATATTCTTCCATAATTTCCATAAAGTTTAATAATGAATCGAAATTTGAGCTCAAACCTGCCTATAGCGCTGATGGCAATCGGGCATGGTTAATGATAGCAACCGAACAAGCCAGTACAGTTCATTTACAAATAAGTGACCTAAAGGGGCAAGTAATAAAAGCGCGTGAAGTGGCTTTAAGTAAGGGCTCCCAAAAAATAAGAATACCTTATTGGGACCAATTAAACAATGGCCTGTATTTACTTCAAGCAAAAACGCCGTATGAAGGTCGCCAATCTGTCAAAATGATCAAGCGATAGTCGCCTAAAAACTTAAAAGCAGATTTTTAAACCGGGACGCCCTATCAAAGTGCATCCCGGTTTTTATTTTTATTGGCATAAAGCACAATCCCCAAGCCAATGATCAAAAAGCCCAGTAAAAATAGGGGCCAGTTAAAATCCTGAGGCACATATTGACCGGTCAATTTCATGGCTTCGGGGTCGGTTAGATTCAGCGTCCAAATAGCATTAAAGGAAGCCCTTTCCAGGACGAAGGCTGCATAATCCCAGATAAAAGCAACGATCACAACAATGGCCCCAGTAATCAAGATACTCCAATCCCGAAGGCTTATTGGGATGCGGGTTGCATGGGGGTTCAGCTTAGCCAGTACCACTGATAGGGCAATCATTTCAAGTGCGATCAAAATGGGGGTAATAACAGGGCCTACCCAGGGAGCAGGCACCAAAAATAAAATGTCAGGGGTTAAAAGTGAAGGCGGCCAGCCGAGGATGGCTTTAAGCCAGATGTAATAAAAGATGTCCCAAACCGCAAATGCATATAGAAAAAAGCCAAACTTTTGAGGCCCATTTTTACCTGTTATCAAACCGGCCGTTAGAAGCATGATCATGGTAGCAAGCTCCCTAAAGAATTCGGTAATACCAATATCCTTGTCAATGGGAACCATTGGGAAGTCAAAACCTTCTGGGTAATATATTTCCCGCAAATAAACAACAACGGAGGATTCAAGAAATCCAAAAGCCATGCTGAATATGCCAAGTACCAAGAAGCGATTCGCTAAAGTCGACATCAAGTGACTATGTAATTTTATTTTAAAGGTTTGCAACCAATAAATAACAACTATTTTGCGTCCGGAAATTTACTAACTTAGCATTGAGAAACGACCAAGTTATGGAAGAAGCGGAAGCTAAAATTGTTTTAGGCATAGATCCGGGTACCAATATAATGGGCTATGGTGTGATCAAAATTATTGGTAACCAACAAAGCTTGTTGGCTTATGATGCCATACCCCTTTCGAAGGAACGAACCCCATTTGGTAAACTTAAGGCGATATTTGACGAAACCCTCAATCTTATCAAGCAACACAAGCCTAATGAAGTAGCTTTAGAGGCTCCATTCTATGGTAATAACGTCCAATCCATGCTCAAGCTTGGCAGGGCGCAAGGTGCCTCTATGTCAGCAGCATTACATTATGATCTTCCGATCTCAGAATACGCTCCGCGTAAGGTCAAGCAATCCATTACAGGGAATGGTCATGCGTCAAAAGAACAAGTGGCTGGTATGGTGAGTAACTTATTAAATCTTGATGAATTGCCTGCCTACCTGGACGCTACGGATGGATTGGCAGTAGCAATCTGTCATCAATTTCAGCAAATACCTGGAAAAAATAAGGCTGCTTCTAATTATTCCTCCTGGAAGTCATTTATCAAAGACAATCCTGATAAAATGGAATGAGGGCTGTAAATGGTTGTCTTATAGGTTGTGGGTATGGCTTGCTTTGCACGTTTGAAGTTCTATGCCCAATGTTCAAGGTTCAATTGTACGGCCTTGAATGATTAGTGTTGCGGTTAAGTAAAGTTACAACCAAGTTACAATTGAGTTACATCTGATTTCCTGCCAATTAATTCAATTTAACATGCTCACGGATTTTGCCGGCCATTTCCTGTAATTCGGCATCATTCACGTTCATCCGGCCCTTGGAAAATTCTACATCCCGTTCATTATCCATCGGGATCAAATGAACATGGGCATGGGGGATTTCAAGCCCTAATATAACTACACCGATCCGGTTACAGGTTACCACTTTTTCAATTCCTTTGGCAACTTTTTTGGCAAAAACATGTAAATCAGCAAGGGTTGCATCATCTAAGTCGAAAATGTAATCAACTTCCTTTTTGGGAACAACAAGGGTATGGCCTTTTTGCAAGGGGTTAATATCCAAAAAGGCGAGGTAATGATCATCCTCTGCTACTTTATGGGCAGGAATTTCACCTGCTATGATCTTAGAAAAGATAGTGCTCATGGCCAAGTAATATTGCTCCTTTTTACTACCGTGCTTCCTAATTTTTATCCCTTGTGATCTTGAGGATTTCAAGCTTTAACTTGCCGGCTGGGACTTCAGCCTCCACAAAATCGCCTTCCTGCTTACCAAACAATGCCTGTCCAATAGGCGATTTAAGGGATATCTTTCCTTCTTTTATATTGGCTTCTTTTTCCGAAACCAGGGTATAAGTTTGCTCTTTACCCGTATTGTGGTTTTTGATATGTACAGTTGAAAGCGCAAGGGCCTTAGAATCATCCACCTGGGATTCATCGATCAATCGAGCGTCTGCGTATGTTTGCTCAAGTTCGGCAATTTTAGATTCAATCATTTTTTGCTCATCCTTGGCGGCATCATATTCCGCGTTCTCTGAAAGGTCTCCTTTAGCTGCGGCATCTGCAATGGCTTTCGTTATGCGAGGCCTTTCGGTTAATTTAAGATACTCAAGTTCTTTTCGTAACTCCTCCAATCCTTCTTTAGAGAAATATTCCGCCATATTTCTATTATTTTTTGGTACTACAAAATGAAAGCGTTCTGAAGATCTATCAGAACGCTTAGAATCAAATTTAAAAAGATTTTAAAATTTAAACGAAAGGGTTGAGCCTAAAAGTTCAATCGAGCCCCTAAGGTATGCACCCCTTGGTATGTATTGGTTAATCGGTATGAATAATCTATCCCAAAATGTTTTTCAAAATCAGTTTCTTCCTTGGTGACCTTTGAAAAAGGAATGTTAAAGGAAATTCCAGCTGAGGGGCCTTCATAAAGTGGCTCACGACTGTCTTCATCCTTAAGCATGCCTTCTTCATAATTATAGCCAGCTCTTACTTGTACAAATTCTTTAAAACCATACTGAAGCCCTAACTGGAATTCATCCCGAGTAAAGGAATTAGAAGTAAAATTGGCTGCTGCTGTTAATTTGTGAATTGTTGAGTCACCTGGATAAAAATCCTGAGAAATGCCAATGTTTACCAACGAAGGCAATTCAAAAGCTTTGGAACGCATTTCAAGGGTTTGGGCATAGTCATTTCCTTGAATGGTAGAGCGGTAAGCAAGCCCGTTTCCTGAAAATTTCATGGGTGTGCCAACATTTCTTAAAGCGATCCCGAGTCTACTTCGGTCCTGCCCTTTACCTGTAATGTCGGTTACGTATTGGATGCCTGCATCCAAAGCAACACCGGTTGCGCTTACGTCCGGAATCGATTCAGAAATAACCCTGAATACAGCACCTCCACGGATTGATTGAGAAAACTTCTTGGTAAAAGCTGCTCCTATATTTACAAAATTCGGGCTGTAAGTGCCTAAACCACCTGAAGGCTGATTCGCAGTTGTTTGTTCTATTTCACCATAATCCATTGACATAACTGAAACACCAATTGCACTTGAGTTCGCGTCACCTAATGCTTGGGCAAAACCGAATGAGTTAATGTTAGTGTTTGACCCCCTTAGGTAACTGGTTCTACCAAACAGTAATTCTGTTTCATTAATGTCAACCAGCCCTGCTACGTTGTTCCTTAAAGCTTCAACGCCTGAAACCCCTGAAGTATAGGCACCGTGCCATCCAGAACTTTTTGGCCATGGATTGATTAGTAATTCCATCCCACCGGCCTGACCTACGCGATCAGGGTTGCCAGCTTTGGCTGGGGCTATGGTTGCTACGATAAGTGCTAATATTACGATCTTATAAAAATTCCTCATTACTCAGGATTTTAATGCTTTAACAGTATTTAGAATGTATTCAAATCGGTTGGACGCATAACTGCATACCACTTAAGGGTTCGCTCACCAAGATTTCTTTTACCCACAGTGCCATCCACATGAATTAAATACATGCCACTGGCAATCGGGATATCTTTATGGTTCCTTAAGTTCCAATCAATGTATGTTTGATGATCCCCGCTTGGTTGATCAATGTTGAATTCTTTAACCTTTTTCCCGTTTAAAGTGTAAATGGAAATGTTACACTGTTGAGGTATGTTGGTAATCCGTACTCGTTCATCCAGCTGGTTGTTTTCATATTCGGAAAAAGCATAATAGGGATTGGGAACAATATTTACCATATCAAGGGCGGTTTCACCCATTTCTTCACTTGTTTTAGTGGCTACTTTTTCTGAGCTAAACTCGTACATGGGTTGATTGTTGTTCTCAGGGTTGTTGCCGGTTGAAAATGTTTTATAACTATTGGAAACCCGTAAACTTATAGTAGTTTTTGTTGGAATAAGGCCTTCTTCTAAAGATTTGTATTCGCTACCTTCATTAAGCACTGGTAGCATGACCCACATGGCTGCAGAGTACATTTGCCTAATATCATTTGTTGAACCGTTTTTTAATATATCCTGATAATACTGCGTACTTTCGCTACCCGAATATCTTCTACCTTCATAGTAAAATTTATCAGTATTCGCAACATTTAACCCACTTGAAGCCATCAGGTATACGTAATGCTTACCGCCAAATTGGTAATTTACATAATCTCGCGATCCTGCAGCCGGATTATCAACTTCACTTGTGGGGTTCCACAACATATCGTTTCCGTTCTGCTCTTTTAACCAACTATCTTCACCAAATATGATGTTGAGTCTTTCCCCGGTTTCAAGGTTGATGGCATAACCTGGGAACCAGGACCTGCCTTTATCTTCACCCGGGTCGGCATAAACTGGTTCACCATCCTGAATGTTGTTGGGGTCTAACCAAGAACCATGTTCTCTTAATTCATGACGGTTTGCACCGCCTTCAGCTAAATCACTGGCACTACTCATTTCTATAACAACGCTTTGAGTCCATTTAGACTTATCATTGGTAAAAACGAGGTCTACGCTGTGTAAGTTATCAATGTTACCCCATGTATAACTGTTATGTCCTTGAATAGCGGGTCCCATGGTATAATTTGAGCCCGATTGTGCAGCTCTTGCGGTTAGCCCATAAGGTGCTATAATACCTCCAAGGATATCCTCGTAAACTTGGTTGGGATCAACAAATACTTGTTGCCCTTTGGTGTTTACAACTGCGGCATCGTGGACATTTCGGTCATTATTTCCGATTACTGGATTGCCTTGATCATCAGTTGGCCCATCATTCCCAGACCTAATCCAATTGTAAGGATAAGGAGTGCCGTCATCTGTAAAGCTCGATGGAGATTCCCGGTCTTCAATTCCTGTCAACCAATCTTTTTGTTGATCCTCAAAGTCAAAAGAAGCTTCGAGAAAGCCCATATTTTCGGTAACCGTATCGATAGAAGCACCAAGTGGTTGACCTATATTAACAGAGAATCCATATTCAGATAAAATTTGTTCATAATTCTTACCAATTTCCTCAGTACTCGAGATGGCTTTTCCTGATTGTTCGTCTTTAAATTGCCATGTAGCAGAATCACCAAGGGGTTGGTTGTCATTAACGGTACCTGAGTTAACAATACCACTGTCCACCATTTTAATAGTAAAATCACCTGATGGTACGTTTAATGGGTCATAGACGAAAATATCAGCTGGGCTTGCACTAACCTGGTAAGTTGGATTGGGGGCAAAATTGTTGTTAATAATCTCTTTCCTGGAATCTTCGGTAAGCTCGAGTACCAGGCCGCCATTTCCTTTACCCTCAATACGAGTAAGTTGCGGCTGGTCTCCATAGCTGGATTTGACGATAGATCCTCCTTTCTCAGGTTCGCTTGGATGCGGGTAGGCTTGGATTTCGATAGGTTGTCTTCCGGCAAGATATTGCCGGTCTGCCCTTGCTGAAACCGAATCATCAGGATCAGCGCTTGCATAAGGTATTATTTTGAAATAGTAAGTGGTAAAGTTTACCAATTCACTTTCCCCGGAAGCAAATGCATCATTGGTAATCTGGAAAGTGTGCCTTAAGCCATCATTAGATCCATCTACTTTAAGGTCGGGTACATCATCGGTTTGGGTATTAGGATCAAAGGAGCGATTAATGAGCCGATCAATTTTGTCTTCTTTATCTACCTGCACCACTTGCCTTGCAACCTCGGGATCGTCAAATTGCTGAATGTCCGGGCTTGTAACCTGGAATATTCGATATCCCTGAAATTCATACCTAATACTGTCACCGTCTTCGTTTATAACCACTCGCGTATAATCTTCCGTCTCTGTAGCATTTTTTAAAGATATAACAATTTCCTGATTCAATTCTTGTACTTCAACTTCCGGCACCTCCGGACCATCTACAATTTCAAAGTCATTGTTGTACAATTGTTGGGCTTTGTCATCTGCTACTTTTAACAAATCCCAAGAACCTGTGTTACCACCACCACTGGAGTTGGCCCAAACAACACCTGAAGTAACAAAATTTACCGCACCCGGCATTAAAGTAAATGGCCCTGCAGATTGTAGAAATCTCCTATCACCAGGTGTGTTATTCTCCGTAACTTCAGACCATCCATCGCTATTACGGGGATCACTTGGAAACATGTAATTGACTGGTTCAGTCCCTTCTTCAAAAGCATCTCCTCCTCTTTGGAAACGACTACCATTTTTCCATGTGCCCGATAAATAATTGTAATAATCTTGTGCTTCCTCGGGATTGCCATTGGTAGAAAAATCATTAACGTAATATACAAAGTTTTCCATGCCAATGATATTGCCATCCCTATCTTTAGGACCTTCGAAAAAGTCGACCCCTACCGCAGGCGGATCGTTTCCATACCCACGTAAAGTTTCGTCAAAATCATCGCCATTGTAGCAAATGCCTAAATCTCGTGTGGTATCACAACCTACAAAGTCATCAAAAGCAAAACCTAAATCAGCATCTACCCATTGACCAAAATAGACACTGTCCAGTCTGTTTTTGGAGCGATTGATGACTTTCTGATCGTAAAAGGTCATGTTGTTAATTTCATCATTGGTAGCAAAGGCAAAAGCCATGGTTTGTACTTCCAGGCCTATGGCCGGGGCTCTTGTTTCAGAGTGAATGTTTCCTTTATCATTGTAAACAAACCACAACGCCTGGTCACCTGAAATTACCGGGTGATCCCCGGCTTGAGGGTTGTATTCGCCATCTCCGTTTTCATCATTAAAAGGGGCTAAATAACGGGATTCTCCTTTGTTAACGTTTCCTTCCGCTGGCCAGGTCCTGATGGCTTCGGTTATTTCGCCCGTTTCCTTAAAACGGTCTATTTCATCCTGAGTAATTTTCCAAATTTGATCCCAGCGTTCGCAATCGTTGGCAGAGATGGAGGCATCTGAAGTATCAAGAGGGCCCGGGTAAAAATCTGAGCCATCTTGGCGGTAAGTCATGGCGGCTTCTCTAAGGTTACCTCCCTGATCAATCCCACCAATCCAGAGCGCACCGGCAAATAGGGAATGACGCCTGGTTTGACCAGGCTCTGTAGTTTTAGGTATTTCATAGCGGGGGTTCCCAACCAAATCCCACCACATGTCGCCACCATTCATTACACGTGCTCGGACGTTGTTAATATCCAGATTTACCTCAGCTGAGGCAGCATCACAACCTTCCTTTAATTTTTTGTTTAGTTTCTTATTGGTTTCGGTATCTGAGCTTCCAACATTTTCTTTGGCTACTAAGCCACTTGTAGAAAACAAAAGGACCATCAGAGCCGATAAAAACTTATTAAACTTCATAAGATTTATTTATTAAGATGATTCTATTAGTTAAAAATTTAACTGCGCACCAATTCTTACCAACCTTGGGTTTGAATAATTGTTGGGGTTGTTTACTTTGATCGAGTATTGATCCCTGTAGGCTTGCTGAGTAACCTGGGATTCAATTACCTGCTGGCCTTCTCTTGAGGAAAGGAAACCATCATCATCAGGATCACCAGTAAAGCTGTAAACGTTGAGGACATTCCTGGTATCAAATACGTTCTGAATCCAGAAATAAACATTTAGTACGGTAGGTTGTCCACCACCTTGATCCTGAGAAGTTAACTTAATGTCTTTGTCCAAACGAAGGTCTACATTGAAATTCCAAGGCAGCCTTGCGCCATTGATACCACCTTCTAAATTGGATTGCTGGCGAATCCCCACTGAAACTGTTCTGTTTACATTACTTTGTTCTGAATAAGGCTTGCCGGAGCGTGCTTCCAGAATTAAGTTAGCACCTACATTTTTGAGGATTTCAGTTCCATCACCAGTTATGGGTCCAGTATAATCTTTGCCTTCCTTGAAGTCATAACTGAAAGTAGTAGACAAGTTATGCCTTACATCATTATCTTTCGGAAATGGCGTTCTCAAGTTGGGCTGACCTGCACTGATCAATGAGGCTTGATCCGTTGCGTTCGATCCTGTTGATTCTGCAAACTGAAGGGTGTAATTGGCCTGAAATGTTGCATTGCTGTTTCTGCCTTCCCTAAGATCGTAAACGGCTGTTAAACCTTTAACCGTGCCAAAATCAAGGTTTTGGAACGTGTTGTAAGAAATGGGAAAAGCTTGGTTAACGCGAACCAATTGTATTAAATCCCTGATCTCACCATAGTAGGCGGAAAGTGTCAATGCGGAATTATCGGTAAGTTTTTGCTTGAAACCTATCTCATAATTGGTTCTTTTCTGAGGTTTTAAACCTGGGTTTGCTATACTGCCTGTAGATCTTTGTTCCAGGTAAAAGTAATCATCAAGATTCGATACAATTCCGCTTTGAGGTCTTTGGGTAAGGATGTCATAATTTGCAAAGAAATTGGCTTCGTCCGAAATCGGGAAAGAGAAGGCAATTCTTGGCATTACCGTGACTTCTGGTTCATAGTCTTTAAATGATTCAGGTGAAATTTGAAGGTTCTCTGTTGTTTCAGCTTGCAGGTAAGGGGCGATCGTACCGCCCTGCGTTTGAAATGCCAATATATTAGGATCATCTATTTGAGATCCGGAAGCATCAAACCAATTATTGTCTTTTCGGTAACCTACAATTTCCGTTGGGTCGGTGGGATCATCAACGTAGACTACATGATTGTTACCTATATTGCCGGGATGTTCGTCATTAGGATGTAAATCCTGATCAACTTCGGATTTTTTCCGGGTGGGATAAAGCGAGTATTTGTCTTTTAGGACCGGTTGATTGGCATCAAACCGATCTACACGGACGCCTAATCTGAAAATCAAATCTCTGAAGGAGAATTTGTCTTGCACATAACCTGCTACATAAATGGGATTGTAAGAGCCCATAGGCCGAGAATCAGGATTATTTACAAAGTCATTAATGCTGGGGTTACCTGTGTTTTTATCCCCGCTTTGATCATATCCATAATAGCTTACTTCTCCAGTTCTTAAAAGTTCATCAGCGCTGAACATGTCAAGGGAGAACTTACTGGGATCGTAGCGGTCTACATTTACAAAGGTTTGCTCACCGATGGGTTCACCATTCACATTGGTAGCCCCTTCTTCCATCAGTTTCTGCCTAAAATTCTTGTCAAAAGTTGCCTGGTCACCTTCATTCAGCCTTGGATAGTTTACGGTGTCCAGGAAGATGTCTTCATCCCGGTCAAATTCACCATTATTATTAACATCTTCGTAAACGGGTTGTGGGTTATCCGTATCGAGCTGTTGGATATGGGAGTTCATCAATTGCCTCATTTTTTGCCATAGGTTGGTCCCTGCTACACTAAAAGATCGTTGAGTAAATTGCTCGTATTGAACCCCCAACTTAATGGAGTGATTGTTCAAATTAAAAGAGCCTGACGCATTGACCCTGAACTGTTCGTTTTCATTTTTCCTGTATGTGGCAAACTCAGTCCCTACATCATTCCATAAGGAATAAACCAACCTCGGATTATCACCATTTAATAAACCCCCGCCTCCCTGAATTTGATCTTTTGTCCGTATGGGGTTGTCACTAAGATTAAAAAATTGTTGGGTGTAATTACCCGCAGTCGTATTATAGGATGCTGGGTTAAAGTTGACAGCTGTATCCTGGAAACCAGTCATGTAATTGGCTTCCTCAGTTCTTCCATTAATGGTGTCAACACGATTGACGTAAGATGGCGCTTTGTAAAGCTCGTATTTTCCATAATGGCCATATTTGAAGTAATCATCGCCATGAGCCTCATTAAAAACTTCACTGGTATTTTTTGTATAGTCAATCTGTATGTTGTAAAAGGCATTGGATACGGTTAAACCTTCGGTATCTTCATCCTCTTCTTTTTCATCAGCAAATTTTTGGGTGTACCTTACATAACCTCGATAGGTATTGTTAATGGAGCGGGGGTTGTTTTCATAATTAAATAAGGAATATTGGCGAACGTAATTATCCGACATGTTATGCCCTAATTGCCCCCCGGCCGTTAAGTTGATATCATCGTTAACCTGGTAATCCAATTTACCGGTAAAGTTGTACCCGAAGTTTTCAGCATTCTTCCTCGCATCAATTTGCTCCATTTGGTCTTTAGAAACAAATTCGGATTTTGAAAGCAAGCCTTCACCTGATTGGGATTCCCTTAAGGGCGCTTCTTCAATTCCACTTAATACATCGTCTTTAACTTTCCATACATCAGTGGCAGAGGGATTTGGTTCATCTTGGTAACTGATATTACCTGAAATCAAAAAGCCAAGTTTGGCTTCTGCACTGTCTGTGCCCTTATTCTTTGAGATAATAGGGCCTGTTACGTTTCCTTCCAATAAATTGTAACCATATCCATCCAGGTATTGGGATGTAATAAGATCAATGCCGCCATGATATTCTCTGGAAGGTCCTTTTGTTTGAATACTAATGACACCACCAGTAGCATCTCCATATTCGGCCGGAATACCACCTGTGAGGGTTTGAATTTCGGAAATGGCGCTTTGGGGTAATGCCGCTGAACCTCTTACTCTAACCCCGTCAATGTAGTAAACCGTACCGCCTGTTCTTTGCCCACGGATACTCGGTGTACCGCCTTCTGTATAAGTACCGGCTGACAATCCCGCTAATCGGTTAAGGCTTCTTGTAGGTGCTTTGCTGATTTCTTCATCGGTCAAGTTATCACCGGTTGTATTGTTGTCTTGTTCAATCAAAGGCTTTTTGTGTTCAACGACTTCAACTTCTTCAAGGGTTTTGGTACTCTCCCTCATTTGGATATCGATGAATTCTATCTGGCCGGAACTAACCCTTATACCTGTAATCTTTTTTTCTTGATAACCAATATAGGTAGCTTTAATGTCATAGGTCCCGGCAGGTACTCCTTCGATGGTGTAATTGCCTTCTTTGTCGGTGGAGGCACCTCCTTTTTGGGATCCTCCTTCACCAATTACTACTACGTTTGCACCAATCAAGGGCTCGCCCGTTTCAGCATCTAAAATTTTTCCTTGAACGGATCCAAAACTACCCTGCGAAAATGCATGGGTACTCCAAAATAGCAGGCAAAAGCCTACAGCAAGTAACTTTCTTATCATAAACCGTGCGTTTCCTATTAATTCTGAGGCTCAAATATGAATATTTTTTTAAAAATTTCAGAAAACAAACTTAAAAAAGGTCATTTTAAACGGGCTTCTTTAAGCTTTTTGATAAGTTCTTCGTATATCTTAGTTCCTGACTCATAGGACCATCCGGCAATATGGGGGGTGATTAAAATTTTTTTTGTCGCAAGGACGTCATCTAGCCATTTTTTCTCTATATCGCTGTAATTAGCTAGGTTTTCGTTTTCAAGTACGTCCAGGCAGGCTCCTGATATCTTGTTGTTATTCAAAGCATCTAAAAGCGCTTGCTGATCTACAATTTTACCCCGGGAAGTATTGATGATTAAAGGCGCTTTACCAAGCTGGGAGAAGAATTGATGATTGGCATAATGGGAGGTATCCTGATTGAGGGGCAAATGAAAGCTAATGACATCTGCAAATTCCAAAATGTTTTCGTATGTGCTAAAGGTTAAATTAGGGTTAGAAGACTCGATATAAGTACGATATTTATCGTAAACAAGAACATTTGCATTAAAACCTTTTAGTTTATGAGCAAAAGCACTGCCCGTATTGCCATACCCGATGATGCCTATCGTTTTACCATCTACCTCATGGCCCCGGTTGACTTCACGTTGCCAAAAGCTTTTTTTGATACCTTCAAAAGATGGAGTGATGTTGTTGTAAAACGAAAGTAACATGCCTAAGGCATGTTCACCAACGGCATTGCGATTCCCTTCAGGCGAGCTGATCACCTGAATTCCTGCCGAATGCGCAGCCTCCAAATCTATATTATCCAATCCGGATCCTGGCCTCATAATGAACTTCAAATTACTACCATTACTGATGACGGCTTGGTCAATTGAGAGGTTGCTTCTTACAACCAAGCCATGGTAGCTTTCAATGATTCTGCGTAATTCTTCATAAATGGTATCCGCATGGTAGTCTACATCGTAGCCTAAATCCGATAAGGCTTCTCTAAAAAACAATGGTACTTCTTCGGCAATTAAAATGTACATGGCTCATGTTTAGGGTGCAATTTTTAAAACTTATTTGAACATTTTCCAAATTAATACCGAATTGTAGATGATGTAGTATTTTAGAAATTTTTAAAAAAGCGATTTAAAAGTGAATGGCGTAGTATTTGTCTTGTTTTTCGGACTTTGCCTATAAGGGTTCTATTTTTCATGGATTGTTAGAACAAGAGCCTTTCATCGCCATTTTAACCCTCCTCATGGTTGGCGATTTATTATCAGGGCTATTAACAAGGCAAAAACAGGGCATCGGTGGAATTGGATGGGCAAGTTTTTTACTACTATTAATTTTTGCTGGGGGCAATTTACTTATGTTTCCCTACTGGGTTGGTTGTTATTCGTGGCCTTCACCCGGGTAATGAGGAGGCGGAAAGTTCCGGCTGTAATCCCATAAACGCATATGAGGTTGTTCCTGGTCTTCTTCCTCTTCTTCCCAACTGTATTTTTCCCTTTGAGGGCCTTCTTTGCGGAAAAACCACGCACAAAAGATCCCTGATATGGCACCAAATAAATGGCCTTCCCAGGAGACGCCTTCGCGAATGGGCAAAACGCCCCATATCATACCGCCGTAAAGAAAAAGTACCAACATTGATAAAGCCATTAACCTGCGGTTTTTCCTGATGATGCCGCTAAATAACAAGAAAGCAGCAAATCCGTATACCAAACCACTGGCGCCTATGTGTACCACTTGCCTGGCAAACACCCAGACTAAAACACCGTGCAGGATGTAAATGATGGTAAAAACTTTAGTGGCGACCGGTCTGTAAAAATAATTAATGGCTGTGCCCATTACCACAATAGGTAGGATGTTAGAGAACAAGTGCCCCCAATCACCATGCAAAACCGGGAATAAAAAAATTCCGTAGAAATGATCTATTTTGCGGGGTAAAATACCCAGAAAAGCTAAGGAAAAACCTGAAAGACTTTCATATATTTTAATGAGCAAGATCAAAACAGCAAAAGTTACTGGTAGGATCAGGCTATGTTTCAAATAAGGATTTTGGCTCATAAAAAAATTATCAAATTGTGGAAGCTAATTAACAATAACGCAACATTAATACTAAGTTCTTCCTCTTATACAACGCTTGCTATTTACCGGGCCGAGTTGGCAAAATAAAGTTGGCATTTGACAAGAAAATCAGTATCTAAATTTGTCAATGGCTGAATTAAGGTTAATCATGTAACTTGCTAATGCTAATAAATCCATAAGTGGCTTATTAAATAATGGTAAATGTTTAATACCATCAGCTAAATAGGTTTTTGCCTTTGACCGGATGGTTCGAGCTTGTTAAAAACTTCCCGGTTTAAGGAATCGTAAACACCAATGCCTGAAATTTTGGCTCGGCCTCGATTGCCGGAAAGCTTGAGGTCTCCATATTCCCGGTAGTTCAACCATGGGGTTTTGAAAACTGGCTTCTCATCGTCTTTTTGGTTGAAGTAGGCCCATTGCTTTACAAGGTTTTGTTCTTTGCTCACATATACTTTGTACTTGTTTTCTGGTGTTAACCCTACGCTGTCAAAGGTCAATTGAAGGATATGGGATTTTTCTCCGGTTCTTGTGGTGCCTTCACCAGCATACTTTAGATTAACTCCTGAGTCCAGGAATTTAAAAGGCATGATCAACCAATATGAGTCATTGACCCAACCTTTGTAAGCCACATCCAGGTATTTATTTAGGGTATCATCATTGGTGACTTTTTCTCCATCTTTAAATACTTCGCCTTCTTTGGTATCGAGGTTCATTAAAACGGTTAGGCTGTCATTATGGGATTGCATACGAATGTCTCCATTATGTTTGTCCCAGATCCAGCTACGACTACCGAAAAAATTCCACGTTAAATACCGTGTTTCCTTCCAATTTTGCCAACCTCCCATGTTTTCGATCACATTTTTAGCCACTTCTACCGCTTTAGGATCTGCATCCTGGGGCGGCTTTAATTCAGGAGCTTTTTCTTTATTGTTATCCGTACTGCAAGCACTTAATAAAGTAGCAACAATTCCCAATAAAAGAGTGAATTGGATTTTTTTCATAATGGTCGGTTTAGTTGTTTGATTTTAGTTCAGCAAAAGAACACAACTGAATAATAGTTTCAAAATTTCCCAGAATAAATCCTATAATTGCATTTTTAAACAGAAAAAGCAAGCGCAAATGATGAAAGATTTTAAGCTTTATTTATTAAGTTTAGGGATGCTGGTTTTCTTATTTTCCTGCAACTCTTCTAAGGAAGCACAAGAAGAAAAGGTAAAGTTGGAAGATCAAGAAGATACCGTAAGTTATGCTCTTGGGCAAAACATCGCCAGTAATCTGCAGGGCCAGGACCTTGGGCTTGATGGCGATATCGTTGCCAGGGGTTTAAAAGATGCCATGGCCGGCAAGGATTCGGCTGTTTTAACAGAGGAGCAAAAGAAATCCGTTTTGCAAACATTTCAACAAAAAATGAGAAAGAGGCAACAGGAAGAACAGCAAGGGCAGCAGCAACAATCAAGGAGACAAGGTGGAGGCGAGGAAGCCAAGAAAAATCTGATGAAGAGCAAGGAATTCTTGAAAAAGAACAAAAACAAAGAAGGCGTGAAAACAACGGAAAGTGGGCTCCAGTATAAGGTGCTTGAAACAGGAAATGGGGAATCACCCTCATCCACTTCTACGGTGAAAGTACACTACAAAGGTACATTGATTGATGGGTCCCAGTTTGATAGTTCTTATGATCGCGGAGAACCTGCAGAATTTCCTGTTAACAATGTTATTCAGGGTTGGCAGGAAGCGCTCCAGATGATGAAAGTAGGAAGCAAGTGGAAATTGTTCATTCCACCTGAATTGGGTTATGGTAGTCAGGGTACCGGCCAAATTGGTCCAAATGAAGCCTTGATCTTTGAAGTGGAGTTAATAGAAATTAAATAACTTTTTAATTGTTTTATAAAATGAAAAACCCGGGCCTGCATGGTTCGGGTTTTTTAGTTAGATAGTATTACTAAATAATAGTTGCCATTCAATCCCTCAAATTATTAGGAAATTTCAACCCAATGGTCAGCCAGGTTTTTTGGTAGGTTTCCATTGCTAAAGGTTAGCATAACCTTGGTTTCATATTGTTTAAGTACTTTAATTGTTTCAAGGAGCCGGTCTTGATTGAGATAATCTATTGGTTGATCCAGGCAAAGTAAAGTTGGATGGTTTAAAATACTTTTGGTCAGGTTGCTCTTGTAAAGGCTTGATGGCGTAAGCGATTTTATCATATTATCTGTTTGGGGGCCGTTTAAAAAAGTAAGCCAGTTTTCAATATGTTGATCCAAATCCCATCCATCGTATTCTGATATGTGATTTTCCAAAGCCTCCATTTCTTCCATTAAAGCTGGTAAGTTAGATGGGCTCATAATTTTGGTAAGTTGAATGCTCAGCTGCTCATACCTTTTAAGGTTTTGCAGCAGTTTTTGGAAGTCTTGTTTGATATAAGTTGCTACATTTTGGTTATGGTCGATCGATGGTGATGAATCCTCGATAATTTTAAAATACTGCTCAGCCTCCATTTGGTTATAAATGGTTTCAAAAATTGCTGATTTTTTCTCTGGATCACAGATCAGAGCAGTTGTCGCAGTTTGCTCAAGTTCCACAGGAGTGGAATGATTGGGCAAGTTGAGACTTAGCATACCTTAAGTTTTAAAACGATTTTTTACAATTTGGCCAATATCAATGTATTTACACAATGGCCAATACAAAAATACTTTTGAGTTGATAAACATCAATTCTTTCTAACCGTATCATGCATCAACAGTAAATTTCCGAAAGACGCTAAGCGAACTAAAACAATATCCCTTACTTTTGTTGAACTAAAAATAGGTTTTTATGAGTGATAACAAAGACTCTAAAAAGAAAAAAATTAAGAACCGTAAGTTGAATCCTGAGAGCCAGATGATGTCCTATGGTTATGATCCTGAGCTTTCAGAAGGTGCTATTAAAAGTCCGATTTTTCAAACTTCCACTTTTGTATTTAAAAGTGCAGAAGAAGGCAAGGCCTTTTTTGAAGTGGCGTATGGCATTAGGGAGAAAGGACCCAAAGAGGAATTAGGGCTTATTTACAGTCGATTGAACAATCCTGACCTTGAGATACTTGAAGACCGATTAACCCTTTGGGATGAAGCTGAGGCATGTTCCGTGTTTGAAAGTGGTATGGCCTCCATTAGCACCACGATGTTGGAGATGTTGCAACCTGGGCAAGCCGTCATCTATAGTGAACCGCTTTATGGAGGTACTGATCATTTTATAAAAAACGTATTGCCAAAATTTGGGATTGAAGGCTACGGTTTTACCGCTCCGGGTTCAAAAGATGAAATCGAACAGATCATTAAAGATAATGAGCTACAGGATAAATTGGCCATGATCTATATTGAAACTCCAGCCAATCCTACCAATGCCCTCGTGGATATCGAGATGTGTTCATCAATAGGTAAGGCTTACAGTACGGCAGATCGACCTGTTTATTTAACGGTTGACAACACATTCCTTGGTCCTTTGTGGCAGCATCCGTTAGCGCATGGCGCTGATTTAATAATTTATTCGGCTACTAAATTTATTGGAGGGCATAGTGACCTTATAGCTGGCGCTGTATTGGGGGCCCAGCATTTGATAGACCGGATTAAGACCTTCCGGACTTTTATGGGCAATATGGGCGGTCCCTGGACTGGCTGGCTGCTACTTAGAAGTTTAGAAACCCTGAAACTCCGAATGACTAGTCAAATGAAAAATGCCCGTCATATAGCCGATTATTTGGTTGACCATCCCAAAGTCGACTACGTATATTATCCTGGGCTCCTTGAGGAAGGGGATCAGTCCTATCATGTTTATCGAAAGCAATGTTCAGGCCCGGGTTCTATGATCACTTTTGATATCCAGGGTGGGGAAAAAGAAGCCTTTAAATTCCTGAATTCATTACAGTTGTTTAAATTGGCGGTGAGCCTTGGAAGTACAGAATCCCTTGCCGAGCACCCCAGTACTATGACGCATTCAGATGTATCTGCTGAAGAACAAAAAATTTACGGCATTTCTGCGAAAATGGTGCGACTTTCCATTGGTGTGGAAAATCCCAACGACTTGATTGCTGATATTGAGCAAGCTTTTGAGGAGGTTTGAATTGATTATATGGAATCGCTTGTTGAAGGTTGAGGCTTCTTAAATTATTGATGGGGAAATTGGTCATCCATAAGCTGGCCTCAAATATTTATTATCAAAGTGAAAATCAAACCCAGCAATGGATGCTTAATTGATTGAATGACGGCAACTTGATAAAAGGTATATTGGTTAAGTAAGTTGAAATCAGAATCCGGCTATAGTGATCAAAATCGCTTTTGCACCCATATACAAACACGCACTCCCTTCCACCCATCGATTTCCAATGGAGAAGTATGAACTTATTCCCTGGCAATTACTTCATGAAGGAAGCTTTTCTAAATACAATTTTTTTGTTCCGGAACCCATGCCTTTCCATGTTATTAGGGATGTTCATTGTTCAGCCTATATCCAAAAACTTGAAAATCTAAGGCTGACGAGGCAAGAGGAGCGAAGAACAGGCTTTCCCATGAGCCGGCAGCTGTTAGACCGGGAAATTTGTATAACCCATGGTACCATACAAGGTGCCTTATATGCTAATGAAAATGGGGTCGCTTTTAACATAGCTGGGGGTACGCACCATGCTTTTCGCGATCGTGGAGAAGGTTTTTGTATTTTTAACGATATCGCTGTTGCTGCTAATTATTTACAAGAAAACAAAAAGGCCAACCGTATCCTGATCGTTGACCTGGACGTCCATCAGGGGAATGGAACCGCAAAAATCTTTGCGAATAATAATTGGGTCTATACGTTTAGCATGCATGCGCGCAAGAACTTCCCTTTGACCAAAGAAGTATCCGACCTTGATATGTTCCTTGATAATGATACCAATGATGCGGCTTATTTGGATAAGCTTCAACCTACCCTAAATGATCTTATCGATCATCAAAAACCTGATTTTATTTTTTATCAGGCTGGTGTGGATATTTTAGAGAATGATAAGCTTGGCAAGCTTGCAATCACAAGGAAAGGTTGTTATGAAAGGGATCACCTGGTGCTTGAAGCCGCCTTTAGGAAGGGAATTCCCACCATGGTAGTGATGGGTGGTGGTTATGCGCCTCAAATTAAGGATATCATTGAAGCGCACTGCAATACTTACCGTATAGCAAAAGGACTTTACGGATAAATACAATGTCAAGAAATTAGCCAGTTTTCTCTTATTTTCCTTGATAAATTGAGACCGGACAATTTGTTTACTTAAAGCAAAATGCTTCAAAAGGGATTGAATAGAGCATTTCGCCAAGCAACTTTTTGGTTTTATAAGGATGATTAGAAGCTGTTAGAAGTTTGAGAAATCTTGCAATTTGTACGCTTTCAAATTAATTTGTTCACCCATACGGCTCACAAAAAAATGCAAATCCAATCCGGTTGAATAGTTATTTGTTCTTATAAGCCTCCATGTTCTTACGGGCTAAAAAAGAACTGATTTTATAATTCATGGCCTCGAAGCCCGGTATCAAGTTGCCATGTTGCTTGAAGTGGTAATACATTTCATTGATGATCCAACTGACGGCGTGTTTGTAATATTGGGACCGGTAAATTTGGTTCAATTGATCTTTACACAGGTCCATGCCCACCGAAGGATAGGCGAGGTTAAGGGAGAATTGGTCCGGATTGATTTGTTTCAGTTCTTCAACTTTGGCAGTTATATCCTTATCTTGCTCCTCAGGATTGCCGATGGGAATGGTTACGCCAACGCTTATGCCCAACCATTTGGCCTTTTCGATGAAGGATTTAAGCCCATGCTCCAATCCCATCCATATTCTGGAACAACCACATGCTTTAAGTAATTGGAGCATTTCTTCATTCAATTGATCAATCCGGGTATGGCACTCAAAGGATATTTTGAGCTTTTGATCTTTCAAACCCTTGAGGAAATCCTGCATCCATTCCTTGCTTGGGGTAAACATTTTATCGACAAACCAAAAATGTTCGGATTTATAAGTTTGCTTTAACCAAGCCAATTCTTCTTTAACGTTTTCAGGTTTTCTTCTTTGATCTTCTTGATCACCTAAATGATCTGAAAATTTGGTTTTTAGATTTTCACGCATGGTAACTATAGAAATAGGCTTGTAACCGTGATGGATTTGCCAGGTACTCAAGTACTTTTTCAGGTTAATGGCTTTTCGATTGGGTAATGGAAAGGTATTCACATCTTGTATTTGTTCTCTTTCCTTGTTGTGGGTGATGCTACCTTTGGCATTTTTGAATATCAGGCCTTCAATATGATCAAGATAAGGAGAAGCACCATTCCCCATAAGTTTTACCAATTCCAGTAATGGTTTTTCAATAGCACCTACTATTGCCATATCAGCGCCATTTTTGATAAAAGCTTCGCCGTTGTATTCTGTACCAGAGCCGAAGACAATAATGTAAGTTCCTTTTAAAGACCGATGGTTGGTAATTTTGCTGATAAGGTTGATGGCAGTAGGACTGGTTACCGCATCAACCAAAAGGCCTAAAAAAGTTGGTTTTTTTCTAAGGATATAATTATGGAGCATGTTGAAGCTTGAGAAGGTGGCATCATAAACGGTATTGTCAATTCCGTTTTCCTTTAAGTAAGCAGAAGCCCAAAGTAACTCGAGTGGCGGAAAAGGCTTCCTAATTTCCCTACCCACCGGATCTTCCTCTAATAAGTAGCCATGTGTTAACAAAATGCTCATGGTTTATCCATTACAATTTTTCAAGGGGTGCCGTTTTTAAGGTATTTTAATTGTATTTAAAAAACATTACCATAGGAAAAACTGGGTTCTCGGTCCACTATAAAGTCAAGTTATTAGGTTAGATTTCTGTTGTATATTGATAAGCAAATTAAATGTACAAATGGTAAACCGCAAGGTTTTAGGAAATGGATTTGGATTGCTATCGTGCAGGTTAGAAAGGTAATATGGAATTTGAGTACGTTTTAAGCTTGGTTACGTAAAGCTGCAAGCAGATGACAAAACTCATTCTATTTAATGCTATTTTGAAAGACTTTTGCCCGGCTAAGTTAAACGGATCTTTTTTTTCAAATTAGAATAGCAAAATTTATGGCTTATACCCTAAATTTCGATGAAATCAACATGACTTGCATCAAGGATGTCGGTGGTAAAAATGCATCTTTGGGTGAAATGTATCAAAACCTTACCCATCAAGGGGTTCGGGTTCCGGATGGGTTTGCCGTAACAGCCAGTGCTTATTGGCAACTGCTTGAGCATAATAACCTTAAAAGAACCATAAAAGAACAATTAGCAAAACTGGATCAAACCCATTACACCAATCTTGAAGAAGTAGGTGCTAATATTCGTAATGCTTTTTTACAAGTGGAGGTACCAAAAGCTGTGTTGGAAGCTATTCGTCAAGCCTACCAACACTTGGAAACCAAATATGGGACCAACCTGCAATTGGCTGTTCGTAGTAGTGCTACTGCAGAAGACCTTCCTACTGCCAGTTTTGCTGGTCAACTTGAAAGTTATTTAAACATCGAAGGAGAAGAACAATTGTTGGAGATATGCCTTAGATGCTATGCCTCTTTATTTACTAACCGGGCCATTAAATACCGAGATGATTGTGGCTTCGATCACTTGGAAATAGCCTTGTCCATTGGCGTTCAGTTAATGGTCCGTGCTGATCAAGGCGCTGCAGGCGTGGGTTTTACGCTTGATACGGAAACAGGTTTTCGGAATGTGATCTTATTGAATGGAGCTTGGGGATTGGGAGAAAATGTAGTTCAAGGCAACGTCAATCCGGATGAATTTGTCATTTTTAAGCCTTCCCTGAAAAAACATCAAAAAGCCATTCTAAATCGAAGGTTGGGGGCTAAGCAGCTTACTATGGTTTACAGCCAAGACCAAGGAAAGCAGGGTGCCACCACTCAAAATATTGATACCCCAACTGAGCAAAGGGATCAATTTGTTTTGGAAGATCAGGAAAGTGAGCAATTAGGTAAATGGGGGATGCTCATCGAAGAGCACTATCAACAACCGATGGATTTTGAGTGGGCTAAAGACGGTATTACAGGCAATTTATTCATCGTCCAGGCAAGGCCAGAAACGGTTCAGGCCGCCAATCAAGAACCTTATAAACTTAATCGCTATCATCTTAAGGAAAAAAGCGAGGTTTTAACATCCGGCATTGCTTTGGGTGATAACATGGCCAAGGGCAAGGCGCGTATTCTCGAATCCCCGGCTGATGCGCACAAGTTGCAGGAAGGAGAAGTGCTCGTAACCGAAATTACCAACCCTGATTGGGACCCGATCATGAAAAAGGCTTCAGCCATTATAACCAATAAAGGTGGTAGAACAAGCCATGCAGCAATTGTAGCTCGCGAAATGGAAACTGTTGCCATAGTGGGCAGTGGAAATGCTACGCAGAACATCCAGGATGGCCAACAGGTGACGGTTTCTTGTGCAGAAGGAAAGACCGGTCGTGTATATGACAAGCTACTTGATTGGGAAGTAGAGGCCATTGATACCAGGCAAATTACCAAGCCTGAAACGGAAGTGATGATAATCCTTGGAGATCCGGAACAAGCTTTCCAGCTTTCTTTTATGCCCAATGATGGTATTGGCCTTATGCGCTTAGAATTTGTTATCAATAACGTTATTCAAATTCATCCAATGGCCTTGGTCTATTTTGATCAATTGCAGGACCAGGAGGCCAAAAGTAAGATCGAATCATTGACCAGGCATTATGATGATAAAGAACGCTATTTTGTCGATCAGCTTTCGCAGGCGGTAGGCACTATTGCAGCGGCCTTTCACCCGAAGGATGTCATTGTTCGAATGAGTGATTTTAAAAGTAATGAATATGCCAATCTTATTGGTGGTAATGCATTTGAACCAAAGGAAGAAAACCCGATGCTTGGGTTTCGCGGTGCTGCCAGGTATTACAATGACCGGTACCGCCAAGGTTTTAGGCTTGAATGTGAAGCCATGAAAGTAGTTAGGGATGAAATGGGTTTAACCAATGTAAAACTGATGATTCCTTTTTGTCGAACGGTGGAGGAAGGTAGGCAAGTAGTAAATGTAATGAATGATTACGGCCTTAAGCAAGGTGAAAATGGACTGGCCATTTATGTAATGACAGAAATCCCCAGCAATGTTGTTTTAGCTAAAGAATTTGCAAAAGTTTTTGATGGATTCTCTATTGGTTCGAATGATCTAACACAACTTACCATGGGGCTGGATCGGGATTCAGAATTGGTGAGTGATTTATTTAGTGAAAACAATACTGCTATCCAACAATTGATTGCCAACGTCATTCAATCCGCCAAGGAAACCGGTACCAAGATTGGGCTTTGTGGTCAGGCACCAAGTGATTTGCCGGAATTTGCCGGATTTTTAGTAGAACAAGGCATCAATAGTATATCCTTTAATCCCGATGCGCTTATTAAAGGCATTAAAAACATCAATAATGCTGAAAAGCATTTAAATGCTTAATAAGGTTTTTAAACCAGGTAAGTTTTTTATTTTTCAAAAAAGGTTTAATTTTCCACGTTCAAATTGTATCAATAAAAAACAGGATCAAAATGACAGTAAAAGTCGCCATTAACGGATTTGGAAGAATAGGTCGCATCACCTTCAGAAAATTAATGGAAAAATCAACTTTGGAAGTATCAGCCATTAATGACCTAACGGATGTAGACACGCTGGCTTATTTGCTTAAATATGACTCGGTTCACGGACGGTTCAATGGTACGATAGAGACGAACAATGATCAACTGGTGGTCAATGGCCAAACAATACCCGTTTATTCGGAAAAAGATCCACAAAATTTACCTTGGCGAGATCATGAAATTGATGTGGTATTAGAATCCACAGGGCTTTTTACGAAAAAGGAGCAAGCGGAATTACACGTTAAAGCTGGCGCTAAAAGGGTAATTATTTCAGCCCCTGCCAAAGGAGATAAGCAAGAAATTTCCACAATTGTAATGGGCGTTAATGATGACGCTTTGGATCAAAAGTCCAGGATCATTTCCAATGCATCCTGTACGACCAATTGTTTAGCTCCTATGGTTAAAGTCCTTGACGATAACTGGGGCATCGAAAATGGTTTTATGACCACGGTTCATGCCTATACTGCCAATCAGCACCTTCAGGACGGCCCTTCAAAAGACCGGAGAAGAGCACGAGCAGCAGCTCAAAATATCATACCTACCAGTACTGGAGCAGCTGATGCCATTGGTGAAGTGATGCCTCATTTAGACGGCAAGCTTACTGGTATGGCCATGCGAATCCCGGTGATTGATGGATCCATAACCGATTTTAATTGTACTTTAAAAACAACGCCATCTGCGGAAGAGCTTAATAAGGTGTTTGCTGAAGATGCCAAAAATAAACTCAGCGGGATCATGGAATATACTGAAGATGAGATTGTATCTGCTGATATAGTGGGTAATCCTCACTCTTGCATTTTTGATGCTCCATCAACCAGCATAATTGGTAACTTGGTTAAAACCATAGGCTGGTATGATAATGAAATGGGATATTCTGCCAGGTGTGCCGATTTGATGGAAAAACTCGGAAAAGCAATGAAGGTATCAAATGCTTAAGGCATCGTAGATGGGGAAATATAAGGCTTCTACTAAGGGTTCAGACCCGATCCTAAATGGATAAAAAGCAGTTGGCAACTTCCTAATGGTTTGGTAATTGCCAACTGCAAATTTTTATTGAAACCTTTACTTACTATAACTCGGATATATGGCTGTTGAATTTTAGACTTTCATCCAATTCAAGGGTATTCATTGCCACTTTACTATCTAATCCTTCTCCTATTACCACCTCTATATTGACTTTGAAGGTTATTGAGTATTTCCTCTACTTCTTTGCCAAACGTTTCCTGCCCATTGTTTTTGGCTTTTTGCTGGATTTGATTCAAGCCATACAGAGAAGCTTGAATTCTACGTTTTACGCTTTGTTGCTGTCCTTTATTCATGTCAAGGAAGTAATCGAGGTTGCCTTTTAAAACCACCTTAAGCCGCTCAGCCAATTCCTTACCTTTTTCCGGAGCTCCGGCTTTGTAATAGGCATTCATCACTCTGACCATAGTAACTTGGTAAGGTGCATTGTGTTCGGGTATCACCTCTAAACACTTATCGAGGGCTTTTACGGCTTTCTCATTTTGATTATTTCTGATTAAGTTATTGGCCAGTCGGACAAACAACCTTCTGTAATTTTTACAGTGGCGTCTGGTTACACTTCCTACATGCAGTTTTTCCTTGTTCAGCCGGCCCCATTGAAATTTATTCATAACAGTATTGTACATTTTTGTCGGATTTACCCCACCGGGCTGGCGATCTGGGTTGTCACTGTGATCAATGGGTACCAATTTATAGGTAAGGCCTTCTTGCTGCATGTAATCATCCAAATGCAAATAATTGCTGGAGCCTGCTGTCTGAGAGAAATAAATGGGCCGGGTCCATTCCGCGGAGGCAATTAAATCCATTAGGACCAGATCGCTTTTCATGAGGTTGCCCTTCTTAAGCTTAAATTTGATGTTGTCCAGAATCTTATCAGCATTTTTTTCGCTTACAAGGCCACTTTCTAATACTTTTTGTTTGTTAACCGGTATTTTAAGTTTTTTGGTAGGATAGAAGTTTAAACGCTCACCACCCTGTGTTTGCAATTGGGTTTCTTGCTTGTTACTGGCTATGAATTCAAGGATTTTGTTGATGTTATAGTGGCGATTTTCATTGATGCCAGGTACGCCTTCTTGCCTAAAAGCAACGTAATCCCGGGTGCCTTGCACCAGTTTTTCCTGTGAAAAATGATCAAAAGGTAAGGGCTCTGAGTCATTGGCTTTTCGCCTTAGCTGTTCAATGTACCAGTCGGTCATTAGCAACTGTAAATTGATAACCCTTACGTCATCACGGAAACCCTCTACTTCTTGAACATACCACAGTGGATAGGTGTCATTATCCCCATTGGTAAAGAGTACAGCATTTTTATCGCAGGATTCAAGATAGTTCATCGCGTAATCCCTCGAAGTATACCTTCCGGAGCGATCGTGGTCATTCCACTCTTCTTTAGCCATGAGGGAAGGTACGAGGACAAGGCTTGCCACCGTAGCTATTGCTGCCGCTACTTTATAATTCATCAATTTACTTAAATAATCAATGATGGGTAAAACGGCTAATCCGATCCAAATGGCAAAAGAGTAAAACGACCCAACAAACGTGTAATCCCTTTCGCGGGGTTCAACAGGGGGCTGGTTCAGGTAGATAATGAGTATAATTCCAGTCATAAGGAAAAACACCAAGACCGTGAAGGCATCTTTTCGGTTCGCTTTAAAATGATAGAATAGCCCGATGAGTCCAAAAATGAAGGGTAGGAAATAAAGGGTATTCCTTGCTTTATTATTTTTTAAGAAGTAGGGGAGGTTTTCTTGAGGTCCAACATTGGCAAATGTCTCATCCATGAAGTCTATGCCACTGATCCAATTCCCTTTAATAAGTTCACCATGTCCTTGTTCATCATTTTGCCTCCCAATGAAGTTCCAGGCAAAATAGCGCCAATACATATGCCCCAATTGGTAATTGAAGAAAAAGCCAATGTTATCGGCAAATGTAGGTTTCTGACCCTTTTCCAGCCCGGTCCATTGCCTGTAGGCCTTTTTCCGGTCACTCCTAAAGCTGCTTCCCAACCGTGGAAAAAGGGTCTTATGGTCAGGATCATATTTGGGAATTTGCTCTTTTCCGGTTGCGATATAGCGTTCTTTTCCTTTCCTGTATTCCATTTCGCCCTCTTCATATTCTACTACTTCGGCCGTAAAATCTGGCCCATATAATAGGGGGCGGTCTCCGTATTGTTCGCGGTTTAAATAGGAGATCAAATTAAAGACCGTTTCTGGGTTGTTCATGTCAATAGAAGGATCTGCAAGGGAGCGTATAACTACCATGGAATAGGTAGAAAAACCAATGAGAATAAAGGTGATCGCTGTTAACACTATATTGATCACCACCCGCTGATGCTTGTAGGTGTAGTAAATGCCATAAGCCAATAAAGCGAGGACCAAGGCTGCAGTAAACAGGATTCCTGACCAGAAAGGCAAACCAAATGAGTTGACGAACAACAACTCAACTTTAGATCCCAGATAAGGTAAGGTTTTAACCACTATTTGCAGCATGAAGGCTAAAATTCCCAGGCCTATAACCCCTGTAATTAAGAGGCCTTTGTTGGTCACTTGATTGTATTTTTTAAAATAATAGATAAAGGCAAGGGGCGGGATCACTAGCAAACTCAATAAGTGAACACCAATGGATAAACCCATCAGAAAAGAAATAAGCAAAATCCATTTTATATTTCCGGGTTGATCAGCTCTGCGCTCCCATTTAAGCATGAGCCAGAAGACCGCAGCCATGATTAACGATGATAATGCGTAAACCTCGCTTTCTACGGCTGAAAACCAAAACGTGTCTGAAAAGGTAAATGCCGTAGCACCAACCAGTGCACTTCCCATTATAGCTATAACATCCCCGGCTGAGCTTTCCTCAATTGTTTTGTTCTTAAGCTTGATCTTACGGGCAAGTGCCGAAGTGGTCCAGAATAAGAATAAAATGGCCAAAGCACTTGAAAGTGCCGATTGACCATTGGTGAATACAGCCACCCATTCCTGAGATGGAGCCAGCATCGAGAAGACCCGGTTGATCATTAAAAACATTGGAGCTCCAGGGGGGTGTACTACCTGAAGTTTGTAAGAAGCGGCAATGAATTCCCCACAATCCCAAAGGGGCGTGGTAGGTTCAAGCGTAGAAAAATAAACAAACAATGCGATGGCAAAAGCAAGCCACCCCAAAGCATTATTGATGAGATTATAGCGCTTTTCACTCATGAAGTCCATAATTTTGGAAGCTCGAAAATAGAAATTTTAAGATGGATTGGTCAACACTAAAAGAAATTACCTGGTGAGTTCCTTCCCTAAAAGATGCTATTCCCTAACGGGCGCATTTCAGTGTCATTCAGTGGTTGTACAATAGTAATTGATTGGTGGCTCAGTACGTCTTTCTTAACAACATAATTGGAATGCTTAACCTCAATGTTTTGAGTTGAACCTTAGGTATTGAACTTTGAACCACTCTGTTTTTATTAAACGGTAAAGTTATAAGAGTTGCCTATGGCTAATGTCCAATGGTCGGTAGTTCAGTAAGCCCTTTCATTTCGGCCTTCGTAAAAGTTTATGTAAGCGTTGTTGATGACTTTGTTACCACCCGGAGTTGGAAAATTGCCCGTAAAATACCAATCACCACTATTATTTGGGCAAGCTTGATGCAGATTTTCAATAGATTGGTAAATTACCTCAACTTCCGATCCCACGTATTCAGGCTTTACCAATTCAGCAATCTTATTTGAGATCTCCTTGGCTGTAAAAGGGTCATAAATTGCTTTTACTTGGTTGGATTGTTCATGAGCAGGCACATTTTCCTGCGCCTTACAATTTTGGTACACTTCCTCTATCACATGTTCTTTTCCATGTTCTTTAAGCAGAGCAATAGCGGCTTTAAAAGCTACAAAATCATCTATCTTGGACATGTCAATACCATAACAGTCGGGGTAACGAATCTGAGGTGCCGAGGAAACAATGATGATCTTTTTAGGCTCAAGTCTGGATAAGATGCTGATGATGGACTGCTTAAGCGTGGTGCCTCTCACAATAGAATCGTCCATAATTACCAGTTGATCCTTACCCTGTTCTACAACCCCATAAGTCGTGTCGTAAATATGGGCCACCAGGTCATTGCGTTGTTCATCCTTGGTTATGAACGTTCTAAGCTTTGCATCTTTGATGGCCAGTTGTTCAACCCTGGGCCTTAGGTCAAGCAATTGGTCAAGCTCATCCGCTTTTAGTTGAGGGTTGTTAAGAATTTGTTCTTTTTTATATTGGTTGAGGTAATCCTCAATTCCTTTAACCAATCCTATGAAAGAAGTCTCAGCAGTGTTGGGAATGTAAGATAGGACGGTATGTTTTAGATCATGATCAATGGATTCCAACACATCATTCGTTAAAAGCTGTCCTAACTTCTTTCGTTCCTTATAAATTACTTCATCGCTTCCCCTTGAGAAATAAATCCTTTCAAAAGAACATGATTTTCGGTTTTTAGGGGGTAAAATTTCTTCATGACTGATATCCCCGTTTTTCCTGGAGATGATCGCATGGCCGGGCTTAATTTCGGGAATATCGTGGAAAGGCAGGTTAAAGGCTGTTTTGATTGCCGGTCTCTCTGAGGTTACAACCAATATTTCATCATCGTGGTAATAGTAAGCCGGACGGATGCCGTTTGGGTCTCTAAGCACAAAGGCATCACCGTGGCCAATCATACCAGCCATGGAGTAACCGCCATCCAAGTCCTCAGAGGAATTTTGAAGTACATTTTTGACCGAAAGGTTCTGCGTTATTAAGGGGCTAATTGCTTTTTTACTATAACCTGCTTCACGGAATTTTCTGTAGAGCCTTTCATTTTCTTCGTCCAGAAAATGACCGAATTTTTCCAGAACGGTAACGGTATCATTTTTGGCCCTGGGATGCTGCCCGATTTTTACAAGATGGTTGAAAAGCTCATCATTGTTGGTCATGTTAAAGTTACCGGCTATAACCAGGTTGCGGCTCATCCAATTGTTTTGCTTAATGAGTGGATGGCAGAATTGGAGGCCACTTTTACTATGCGTGCTGTAACGCAAATGCCCCAGCATCAACTCACCAGAATAAGGAACATAATTTTTGAGCCACTCGGCATCGCTGAATTGATCAGGAAATTTTTCGTAAGCGTCCCTGAAATAACCTTGAACATGGTTGAAGATATCAGCAATTGGGCTGGGATCTACGGATCGCTTTCTAAAGATGTACTGTTGGCCCGGGTCTACATCCAATTTTACATTGGAGATTCCGGCACCATCCTGCCCGCGGTTGTGCTGCTTTTCCATGAGCAGGTAAAGCTTGTTAAGTCCATAAAGCGGAGTGCCGTATTTTTCAATATAATAGGAGAGGGGCTTTAATAATCTTATCAGCGCTATACCGCATTCATGCTTTACCGGGTCACTCATTTATTTAGGATGCTTTATTAGATCGCGAATTTATTGCTAAAATAATAAAAGCTTAAAACGATGTCTGTCAAAAATTTTTTTTCCCTTATAATTGTATTTTAACGAATAAAATCAATTAAAGAAATGCTTAAACGTAGGTCTAAAAATGAAAGGTCTAATTACTCCTATTTAATTGGACTGTTAATAGGGTTGTTTCTTTTGATCATTGTTGCTCTACAAAATTCCCAACCTGTCTCTCTCAAACTCTTATTTTGGGAGATCGATAGCTCACTGCCCAAGATGTTGACCATTTTTTTCGCCCTTGGTTTTATCATTGGCGTTTTAACATCGCTAATCAACTTATTTAAAAAAGATCGCGTAATATCAAGGCAAGCGAAAGAAATTCAAAAATTAGAGCGGGACTTGGATGAGCTTAACGATAAAAACGATGAGAATCCTTACTAAATAAGTACCCTTCCCTTTAAGTAAATAGTCCTTTTTTTTGTAGATAGATTGCGTTATAAAGGTGAATGGAACAACAACCTGTACAGGCTAACAGCTTAAAGTGCAAAGATATGTTTAAAAACTACCCTGAGCATTAAAAAATTCTCCATGCCCAATAAGTGGTTATTATTGAATTTTATTTTTTTACTGCTCTTTAGTAAAGCATTCGGCCAATCGGATTACTTGATGCATGCTCGCGAAGCCAAACTTGGAACCCCTCAATGGTCGATTAGTCCGGATCATTATGAGATGAAAGCCCAGGTTTTTGAACAAATGTCAACTGCCAAAGCCGGTGGTGAATTGGGTTTGTTCAAATGGGAGGGCAATCGATTAAATATAGGAATTACCGTTGGTGGGTATTTAGAAATTAAAGACTTTGTCAATCAGGAAGTGATCGTTTATGGAATGTGGCGTGGTAATTTTGGCTTATTAAGCTTTTGGGAATATCAGCCATTGAACGAATTTTTAGGAAAAGGTCAGCGTATAACGGCATCTTTAGGAGCTGTTCATGAAAGCCGGCATGCGAATGCTGAATCATCTTTTGATCATGAGTTTGGTATTAAGCGGGAAATGCTGGGACGTATTCCCTCATTATCATCAATAATGGAACACAATTATTTACCCGCTTCCCTTAATTATAAATATGTAATCAATGCTGATTATGAATTACATGTTATGGGTTCATACAGGTATTATTATTATAGTCCAAGCGCATTTAACAAGGACCAGCCGCTTTTTGAAAATGGTATTTCTTTGGAAGCGAGTTTTATTCGTTCTTTGAGTAATAACGTTAGTATATACATTGGTGGGTATTATGATCGGTTGCAAAACAATTTTAAAGCCACCGAATACGGGTATAAAGCCAAATTTAAATATTTAAACGACCAATCGCTGCTAACGCGAAGAGCCGAATTAGGCTTCAACATAACCAAACAAAAAGCTCCCATGATTAATATTCATAGTTACTACACACATTCTAACGGAAAACACCTTGATTTTCCAAAAAAGGATCGCTTGTATGGACTTGGATTTAGGGTGCTTTTGTGAAACTTTGTTATAGATGCCCTTGGTGATCAATTAAGCTTAAACTTTGATAAAAGGTTGTTGGTTTTGGTATCCGGTTTCGGCCATTTTACGGCTTGGGTGGCATTAAGATTGGTTCAGGTTCTTTGCTTGGTCGGGGTTGTATGGTTAAAGGGTTGTTACCAAATGCCAATAACGAACACCAAAAAGATGAACAATACCATGATTATAAGTAAGTTGAAAAGCAATAAGAAATATTCAAATATTAACAACTTACTACCACAATTCGCAGTGTTAAGGTAACAATTAGCCAAATTCGTAATATTGAGCGCTTCATAATCGTTAATTTTGCTTAATTGTAATGCGGAACCTATAATAAGCTTAATGGTATGAATCTAAAAACCTGGATTGGTGGAGGTATTTTGCTGTTTGCCATTGTCCTATATCTGATCTTCGGTTTGTCCGGTACCGGAGATGACCGCTTGCTGAGCAACCAAGTAAAAAAAGGTGAATTCAAAGTAACCATAACCACGACTGGAGAACTTGAAGCCAAAAACTCTGAAGAGATCCAGGGACCGCAGGGATTGCGAAAGGCCGGTATTTATCGTGTTAAAATTACGGACCTTGTTTCTGAGGGAACGGTTGTGGAGGAAGGCGATTACATAGCCACCCTGGACCGTTCTGAGGCTACCGGGAAGTTGAAAGAAGTAAATAGCCAATTGAAGAAAGCCAAATCCAAATACGCCCAGTCCAAACTTGATACAACTTTAAAGCTAAGGAGCAAACGTGGGGAGCTTAAGGATTTGAAAATTGCCATGGAGCAAAAACAAATCGAAGTGAAGCAATCTAAGTTTGAGCCTCCAGCTATTCAAAGGCAGGCTGAAATAGAACTTGAAAAGGCCAAGCGCGCTTATAATGAGGCCAAACGTAACTATAAGGTTGAAAAACAAAAGGCAAATGCTGAAATGCAGGAAGTAGCGGCTACGCTTCAGCAAAAGCAGCAGCAATATGATGACCTAAAGGCGCTTTTAAAGCAATTTGAAGTAAAGGCCCCTGAGGATGGGATGGTTATCTATTATCGCCATTCAAGTGGAAAAAAGAAAAAGGTTGGATCATCCATAACGCCTTGGTCCTCCGAAGTGGCAACGCTTCCTGACTTATCGGTGATGATTTCCCGTACTTACGTTAATGAAGTAGACATTAATCAATTAAGTGAACAACAGCCAGTTAACGTTGCTGTAGATGCTTTTCCTGAAAAGGAATACACGGGAAAGGTAATTGAAATTGCCAATGTGGGCGAAACATTACCTAAAACCAACGCTAAAGTATTTGAGGTAGTGGTGGAATTGAATGAGTCCGATACACTACTTCGGCCGTCAATGACCACCAGCAATGAGATTATTACCCATCAAAAGAAAAATGTCCTGCATGTTCCGCTTGAATCTTTACATAGTAATGATTCTATCTCCTTTGTTTATCTGAAAGATGGGGGCAACGTCTACAAGCAAGCTGTTAAAACAGGCGTTACCAACGAAAATAGAGTTATTGTCCGTGATGGCCTTGAAAAAGGGGAGCAAGTATTGATCTCTGTACCTGAAAATCCTCAGGAATTGGAAACCCGCTATTTGAAAAGCCAGGCAAATTGAACAGGTCTTACCTTCAAAATATTCCTTTTTATTTTAGTAATGCCCTGCAGGCCGTATTTCAAAACTGGTTCAGATCTGTGCTTACGGCTTTGGGCATTGTATTTGGCGTAGGAGCGGTTATTGCGATGTTGGCGGTTGGGGCAGGTGCCAAAAAAGAAATCCTCAATCAGTTGGAATTGGTGGGTGTTAACAATATTTTGGTTAAGCCTGTTATCAAAACTACTAACCAAGAAGAAGGAAGTTCATCTTCCGCTGAATCCGGATCATCTTCTAATGGTGATAATGGAAAAGAGGAGGACCGTCAACAACAAGGTAAGGTTAAATTTACCGGGGGCCTTACCTTGCTCGATGCGAAGGGGATCCGTAAAAATATACCAGGTATCCAGCGCATCAGTCCCGAGGTAATCTTTCAAACCCATGCCATAAGAAAAGGTAAGCGCTATCCGGCCAAATTGGTAGGCATTGAACCTGACTTTTTTGAAGTTTACAATTTTGACTTGGCCAAAGGGAAGGTATTTAACCAACAACAATTAAGAAATGGCAAGCCTGTTTGCATCATTGGTCATAAGATCAGTTCCCGCCTTTTTAGCAATCAGGATCCCATTGGCAAGCAGGTTAAAATGGGCGATATATGGCTTAAAGTTATTGGTGTAATGCAACGAAAGGCCATCTCGGGCTCCGATGAAGAATCCCTTGGCATCCGCAATTACAACCTCGATGTTTACACGCCCATTAAAACAGCTTTAATCCGCTACAAGGACCGTTCGCAAATCACCCAAAACCGGCTTCAAGGAAGTGATCAGGATGATGAAGAACAAGAGACGGGTACTCCGAATTACAACCAGCTTGACAAGTTAGTAGTACAGGTAGAGCAATCTGAATTACTAAAACCGGTTAGCGATGTCATTTTCCGAATGTTGAAAAGGAGGCATAGAGATGTTGAAGATTTCCAGGTAAAGGTGCCTGAACTTTTACTTAAGCAAAAGCAGCAAACCAAGAACCTTTTTAATATCGTTTTGGGAGCCATTGCGGGTATTTCTTTACTGGTAGGGGGCATTGGTATTATGAACATTATGCTGGCTTCTGTCATGGAGCGTATTCGTGAAATTGGTGTGCGCCAAGCCCTTGGAGCTAAACCGGCTGATATCATTGGCCAGTTCCTGGCCGAAGCGATCATAATCAGTTTGAGTGGTGGATTGCTGGGCATTTTGTTTGGTGTTGTTACTGCCAAATTGATTACACAATTTACGGGTATTTTAACCATAATTACTTTACCATCAATATTTCTTTCGTTTGGCGTTGCGGCCATTGTAGGCCTGATCTTTGGTATTTATCCTGCCAAAAGAGCTTCTGAACAGGATCCCATTGAGTCGCTCAGGCATGAGTAGAAACTTAGAGCTTATCAATTAGATGATAGCGGGCTTTTTCGATAAAGTTTTTTGAAGTGTGGTGATTGTAGATTTTTAATCCCAAACTTAGTAATCCAGCCTTGGTGGTAAACCAATCTGCCCCAGCAACCAGAAAGAGTTAAGAAGTAATTTGTCGGATGGTATTAGCTAAGAACTTGCTTTTGTTGCCAACATCATTTTAATGTGCATTAAATGGTTTTATGAATGAGCAAGGAATGTAATTCAGGATGACGACCTTGATGTTTTTTCGTTACTAAACAAATTGGAGGTTTTGAATCGATCATATTGTGACCAACATATCACAGAAGCTCCCCTCGATTAAGCAATAATTGCCGTTAAGTTTGTGATACCCTCTTAAGTTGTAAGGTTAGGATAATACTTAAAAACTTCCTTGATCCGCTGCAAAAAAGCCAAAATGTATCCGCAGTGGTTTCTGCCAAATGGGCTTAAAAGCTTGTGGATAAAAATTCTGGCCCTAATAAGTTTTACTTTTATCCATACCAAACCTAATCTGTGTTTATACCTTATTTGTTGTTTATTGGCTATTTTGGAGTTAATGCTGTTTGCCAGGCGAATTAATCAAGGTTAAGGAGACATAGGATTGCTCTGCGAAGCCATTGCTTTATAAAAGCAAAAGAAGTTGAGTTCCCTAAAATTTTATAAGGCGGAAATAAAGCACCTATTCAATAAAAGGAATAGATAAGAAGGTTATTTTAAAAAATGAATTGCATGCCGTATCATTAAACAATCTTTCCTGTAAAGATAAGATATTTGTATTTGATGCCCTATTTTTGCTAAACTATTGATCTTTAAAAACTTAAATATCAAGATATTAGGAGTTTTGAAACTCAAGCAATTCTTATTTTTGGCGTCTGTTAGAATCTGCAAATAACTTACTATGAATAGGCTAAAGATTTTTTCCCTGCTGCTTTGCAGTTTTGCTTGGTTCAATATTCATGGCCAATCGGATACCATTGAGTTGACCCTGCAAGAAACCATTGAAATGGCCAAATCCCAATCTCCCGAGGCGCAAGCAGCAAAGAACCGTTTTAAAAACAGTTACTGGGGATACCAGACCTATAAGGCCAAAAGGTTACCCAAACTCACCCTGAATACTACCTTGCCTGATTTTAATCGCTCTATTTCAGAAATAAGGCAAGATGATGGATCAGAAGCATTTCGAGAACGAAGCTTAATAAAAGGCTCAGCTGATTTATCCTTAAGCCAGAAAATTGGGTTTACGGGTGGCGAACTTTTCCTCAATAGCCAATTGAGGCGAACGGACGTGTTCAATCCGAATGAATCTACATCTTATTTAACCACGCCTGTTTCTATTGGGCTTAGGCAACCGCTTTTTTCATTCAACGAAATGCGGTGGCAAAGGGATATTGAGCCTTTAAAGTACAAGGAAGCCAAACGTAAATACCTGGAAGCAATGCAGCAAGTGGCCATTGATGCCTCCAATCTTTATTTTGACCTATACCTGGCCCAGATCAATCATACCATTGCTAAGCGCAACAAGCGCAACAAGGATACCTTACTTAAAATTGCTAAGGGCCGGTATCAACTTGGTAAAATAGCCGAAAATGAACTTCTTGAAATGGAATTGAGCTATTTGAATGCTGATCTTTCCGTAGAGGAAACTTCTATAAAAATTGAAAGTAGCGCCTTTAAACTCAAATCTTTTTTAGGGTTAAAAGAAGACAAGGTCATCAAACTTAAAAAACCACAAAAGGCAGATGCTTATCGGGTAAATGTTGAAAAAGCGATCGCAGAAGCGAGGAACAACAAATCTGAAATGGTACGGCTTAAGAAAAAATTGGCCCAAGCAGAACGGGATGTAGCCAGGGCTAAAAAGAAAAGCGGCTTCAATGCTGATATTTTTGCAACTTATGGTTTATCCAATAGTTCAAGGGAATTTGATAATTTGTACAACGATCCCCGTGATGAGCAACAGGTAAGTTTAGGGCTTGAAATTCCCATACTTGATTGGGGACGCTCTGAGGCAAGAAGAAAAAAAGCTATTTCTAACCAAAAGTTGGTAAGGACCAATGTAGCACAAGCCCGCCAGGATTTTAAGCAGGAAGTTTTTTTGGGCGTCCAGGAGTTTAATATGCAAGCCAAGCAGTTGAGAGGAGCTGCAAAAGCGGATACCATTGGTAAAAAACGGTATGATATTACCCAAAAGCGTTTCATGATCGGCAAAGTTGACATTACGGACCTTAACAATGCAGCCAAGGAAAGGGATCAAGCCCAGAGATCTTACATTGAGGCGCTTAGAAACTACTGGAATTCACGTTACAAAATGCGCAAATTAACACTTTACAACTTTCAGCGAAATCGACCACTGGAATTTAATCCGGAGAATTTAATCGAATGAAACAAGGGTGCTTGGGATATGGGCTTTTCCTGATGGACAATTAATTTTTTTTAGGGGTTTGAGGTCTTGAAAATTCCTTGCTGCTTGATTCGCCTGTGATGAAAATCTGAAAATTTTTATCTTTGATGGTAACCCAATGAAAAGCAATGATCGGCCAAGCCTTTAATCTTCAGCAATGGATTGATGATAACCGGGAATATTTAAAACCGCCAGTCGGCAATCTGCAAGTTTTTAAAAATGTGCATAATTTTATTGTAATGGTAGTAGGCGGCCCGAATCAACGAAATGACTTTCATTACAATGAAACAGAGGAATTCTTTTATATGCTGGAGGGCAACATGACCTTGCGTTTAAAAGAAGAAGAAGGTATAAAAGACCTTTCTATTAAGGAAGGGGAGCTCTTTCTGTTGCCACCCAAAGTGCCGCATTCTCCTCAAAGGGAAGCCAATAGCATTGGTATCGTGATTGAAAAAGTAAGAACCAACAACCAAATTGATGGCTTGATATGGCTTTGTGAGAATTGTGGTAACAAGCTTTATGAGGAGTATTTCCACTTAAAAGACATTGAAAAGCAATTGCCACCTGTCATGAAGCGGTTCAATGACTCAGAGGAGTTGAGAACTTGCAAGAACTGTGGCCATGTAATGGAGGCCAAATAAATTTTTCGATGATCAGCATACTACGAAAGTTTAGAGAAGTATTATAATTAACAAGTCATTGATCATTCCTAACTTGGAGCAATAAATAAGCTAAAACCTTATGAGTGAGGCATCCCATAATATTTTTACCATAGATATTCATACGCACATCCTGCCGGATAATTGGCCAGATCTTCAAGCCCGCTATGGCTACCATGGGTTCATCAACATCCATCACCATCAAGATTGCAAGGCCCAATTGATCAAGGATGGAAAGCTATTCCGTGAAGTGAACGATAATTTATGGGACCCGATCAAACGTACCAAGGAATTTGATGCCCAAAACGTGAATGTGCAAGTCCTTTCAACGGTGCCAGTAATGTTTAGCTACTGGGCCAAACCTCAGGATGCGCTTGATCTTTCAAAAATTTTGAATGATCATATGGCATCGGTTATAGATGCATACCCGGATCGTTATGTTGGTTTGGGTACTGTTCCAATGCAAGAACCGGAACTGGCTGCTGAAGAACTTAGAAGAGCCGTAAAAGAACTGGGGTTGGCCGGTGTAGAAATTGGCTCTCATATCGATGCGCCCACTCGCAAGATCAATTTAAACGATCCCGTTTTATATCCATTTTATGAAATGGCCGAAAAGCTCAACGCATCCATTTTTGTACATCCTTGGGATATGATGGGCAAAGATGAAATGGATGAATACTGGTTGCCTTGGTTGGTAGGCATGCCGGCTGAGACGTCCCGGGCTATTTGTTCAATGATCTTTGGCGGCATCTTTGAAAAATTTCCAAATTTAAAGGTGGCCTTTGCCCATGGAGGCGGTGCTTTCCCCTCTACTATTGGTCGCATTGAGCATGGCTGGAAAGTAAGACCGGACCTTTGTGCTAAGGATAACAACATCAATCCCAAAGCATATTTGGGCAACTTTTACCTCGATTCATTGGTGCATCATCCTACCATGCTTGACTACATTGTGAATTTAATGGGCAAGGAGCGGATTGCGTTGGGAACCGATTATCCCTTTCCTCTGGGTGAATTGGAACCGGGATCGCTGATCCACAGCATGGACTATGAAAAGGATGTAAAAGAATGGTTGCTCTACAAATCAGCCCTCGATTGGCTGGATTTAAAGCCAGAGCATTTGAAGAAATTGGGGTTTGAAGCCGTGGATGAACATTAAATAAAAATAAATATTTGGTTCAAGTAATTTGTGGCCTTTATATACGTTGATGCTGCTTGGTTGGAAACTTCTCTTGACTTTTAATTTAGTTTTTATGGGGGCTTATTTTTTTGAGCATCTGATAATCACAAGGCTTCAAAATACACCAAAACCTTACTTCCTTATTACTGAAGTCAATCCATTAAAGTGACTCAAACCTTGTTTACAATGATTATTTGCAAGGAAATTAGTCCAATGTATAAAAGGAACGAGCGTATTTTAATAACGACTCCTTTTAAATATTTTTTCCTCATCCAAACTTCCTGATTAACAAAATTGAGGGAGTATCCTTATAGAACAAAATTAGCAATAAAGTAGGTAGTATTTTTAAATTTGAAACAACAGAATGTGGTAAAAGGGGCGGCTTATGAGGCATGATTTTTTAAGATTTTTAATTAGTTTTAGGACTTGGTAGGAATAGACCATCTTTAATTTTCGAAATGTTATAGTGAATAGACTTGGTTTTTAATTCTAATAGTAAAAAAAATCACAAATGGAATATGAAAGTTTTTTTTGGCTGCATATCAAGAAATCTGCTGGTATGTCTACCAGGCAGTATCTACAGCCAGTCTATAAAGAGGTAGATAAGATAAATAAACCAAAAAACTTTATTCAAGCGAAACCTGAAGAATATAATGATATTTTGAATAATTATCGAGTTGTATTAGGTGAGTACCAATTTAAAAGGGCTTTATTCGCAAAGAAGTATCTATATCCTGAAAACTGGCATTCAATTTATTCTTTTGCGTTTTCAAGAGAACCTATAGAAAGATGTGTTAGTATGTTTTATTACTTGTACTATAAAAAGGATAAAAAGGTTTTAGAAAAGCTTTATAGAGCGGCTACCAACTTAAAAAACTATAAAAAGCTTGGTTTATCAGTGGAATATAATTTTGATGTATTTCTTGAATTAGTTGAAAAAGCGCATTTCGAATCTCAATCTATATATTGGCCGGCTGGTCTTAAGTTTTCTACACATACTGCACCTATGTTTACAGAAATAACAGACATGCATGGTAATTTAGTTTTAACACAAGTTTTTAGAATAGAGCATTTAAAACAAGGGTTAAATCAAGTATTTGAAAGTTGCGGTCTGGATAAAAAATTTAGTATTGGCAACGATATTTATCGTAATAAAAACGAAAATAAAGGTCAGTATCAACCTACACCCAAGCAAAAAAAGAAAATAATGGAACTATACCAGCAAGATTTTGAATTATATGAAGATGCTGCGAACAACGTGTCCTTGTCTTGAATGGTATGATGATCAGTAAATTTTGTTTTTATTTTATAATTGCTCTCTTGAATATTCTCAAAGAAAAAAACCATCCTCCCAACTAATCAATCAAAAGCGCAACCTTGCTTGATAAAAAGGCTCTAAAACTTACTTATTCAACTTCGGATTATGCTTATGCCGCTCAATATCCCTATTGGTTTTTTTCTCTAAGTTATTTTGCAGGGCATCGGTGAGGTCAATGCCTGTTTGATTGGCCAGGCATATCAATACAAACAGGATATCGGCCATTTCATCGCCCATGTCTGCTTTCTGGTCGCTTTGCTTAAAAGATTGCTCTCCATATTTTCGGGACATGATCCGCGCTAGTTCCCCAACTTCCTCCATTAAGATGGTGGTGTTGGTCAGCTCATTGAAATAGCGGATTCCTTTGGTATTAATCCACTCATCAACTATTTCCTGAGCTTGCTTGATGGTTAAGGCCATTATTAATCCTTGTTTTTTGAGTCTAAAATAATGGTTACAGGTCCGTTGTTGGTCAAGCTAACGTCCATCATAGCGCCAAATTCACCTGTTTCTACATTGAGTCCGGACTTATTTCTGCAAACCTCGATAAACTGTTTGTACAATGGAATGGCATGATCCGGCTCGGCAGCTTTAATAAAGGAAGGCCGGTTGCCTTTTTTAGTACTTGCATGGAGTGTAAACTGGCTTACCACCAGCAAGCTTCCATTAACTTCTTTCAGGGATAAATTCATTTTGCCCGCCTCATCTTCAAATATACGCATGTTGCTTATCTTTTTGGCCTGCCACTCCACATCCTCTTCACCATCGGCATCTTCAATACCTAATAATACGACCAAGCCGGTACCAATGGATCCGGTAATGCGGTCCTCTACCAAAACGGACGCTTCCGTAACACGCTGTAATACCACCCGCATGAATTGTTTTTATTTCAAAACTAAGGGAAATTTTTCATAACGATTGATCGGAATTAGAATCAGTGGATTGTCTCGTTGTATTAATGTATTCAGCTGCTGATGTTTGGGCCTCAATTGATGTTCTAAATCTTACTCTGGAGTTTATTTTGATTCTTAATTCGTGTTGAAGTATTGTGCTTACCTTTAAACTTTTGGCTATTAGCTATTGGTAACCTTGCAACCATATGTTCAGGCCCAAACCATGAACCCTTTCCTCTTTCACTCAATTCGCTCCCTGATTTGCTTTTGAATATTTAAAACTTTTGATGATTAGCTTCAGCTAACATCAAGCTTCAAACTTTTTGATTCTATTTTCCTACTTATGCTCAGTCTGCAAGCTGTAGATGATGTTCAAATAACTTTTATACCTCCCCTTATCAATTTTACCAGCCTCAACCGCTTTTTTTACCCCGCATTCCGGCTCATTGAGGTGTAGGCAGTTGTTAAACTTGCAGTAATCCAAATATTCGGCCATTTCAGGGAAAAAGTGACTGATTTCGTAAAGTTCAAACCCTACCATCCCATATTCCTTTAAACCTGGCGTATCAATAATAAAAGTGTTTTCATCCAGCTGAAGCATCTCTGCAAAGGTGGTCGTATGCTTGCCTTTATTGGCTTTATTGAGGGTAGCTGTTTTTAAATTAACATTTGGGTATAAATACTTGATCAGTTTGCTTTTGCCAGTACCTGAATGGCCGGCCAACACAATTACTTTATTTTTAAGTTTTGTCTGGAATTGATCCATGTGCTTACCATTAATTGCTGATGTAACCAATACATCGTAACCCAAGTCTTGGTATAAATTCACCCACTCATTCAGTTTTTGCCATTGTTGATCATTGTAAAGGTCTGCTTTATTGAACACGATCAAGGGCGTAATGTCATAAGCTTCTGCGGTAACCAAAAAACGGTCAATGAAGCCTTGCGATGTTCGGGGGTATTGAATTGTAGCGACCAAGCAAGCGCAATCGATGTTGGCAGCAATAACGTGAACTTGATCCGGATGCTTACTGGATTTTCTTACCAAAAAGTTTTTACGGTCACTGACTGCGCTTATTTGGCCGGTATTGCTTTTTGTTTGCAGGTTGAATTTTACATGATCGCCTACTGCTACGGGGTTGGTTACCTTCATGCCTTCCATTACGCGGAATTTGCCCCTAATGCTACAATCATAAATTTGTTGATCATCATCCCCTAATACCCGTGTCCATCTACCTGTTGAACGGATGACAACGCCTGATTTTTCAGTCAAATTGTTGTTATTTTCTATTGGGGTTTATGCAAAAATTTTTGGTCCACCCAGGATTGAATGATTTCCATAATATTATTTGACGAAATTACAAGAAAAGGCCTTGTTTGGAAAAGTTAATTTAATTCGGTAATTTGTTGGTATTAAACAAAATCTGGAAAAACCCTTGTTGATCTAACTTAAAAGTAAAGATCGACCTTAAAAATGATTGTACATAAAAATTTGTTTTATTAACAAAAGATAAGCAATATTATATGGGAAAACCCGAAAAAGCGGTTTTAGTAGGTATTAAAGCACTTGGAGAAAAAGAAGCCACTACAAAAGAGCACCTTAACGAATTGGCATTTTTAGCCAAAGCAGCAGGTGCTACCCCGGTAACTGTTTACACGCAGAAATTAAAACATCCCAACCCAAAATATTTTATTGGAGCCGGTAAATTGGAAGATATTGCCAATTATGTAACAGAATATAAGATTGATACGGTCATATTCGATGATGAGTTGAGTCCAGCTCAAATTAAGAACATCGAAAAATTAATGCCCGACAACAAAATCCTCGACCGGACTAACTTAATCCTGGATATTTTTGCTAACAGAGCCAAAACTTCCCAGGCCAAAACCCAGGTTGAGTTGGCCCAGTATGAATACCTTTTACCGAGGTTAACAAGAATGTGGACCCACCACTCGCGGCAAAAAGGAGGTATTGGTACCAAAGGGCCTGGTGAGAAAGAAATTGAGACCGATCGAAGGATGATCCATAAAAAGATCAAGCAACTTGAAGAGCAACTTAAGAAAATTGATAAACAAAACATCACCCAGCGTAAAAGCAGGGGTGAAAAAGTGCGGGTAGCTTTGGTTGGCTATACCAATACCGGCAAATCTACCTTGATGAATTTGATGAGCAAATCGGAGGTAAAGGAAGAAAATAAGCTTTTTGCCACTTTGGACACCACCGTTCGCAATGTGGTAGTGGACGACATTCCTTTTCTTTTATCAGATACCGTAGGATTTATTAGAAAATTGCCCCACAAATTGGTAGAAAGTTTTAAATCAACCTTGGATGAGGCTATAGAGGCAGATATTTTGGTACATGTGGTGGATGTATCTCAATCAGGCTTTGAGGACAATATAGAAGTGGTTAACCAAACCCTTAAGGACTTGGAAGCCCACGATAAGCCTACCATCACGGTTTTTAATAAAGCAGACCATTTCTATAACCCAGAAAGCACCAACGGGATCACCGTAGAATCGACAATTGAAGAGCTTGAAAACAGTTGGATGGCCAAAATTTGTGATCGCTCCTACTTTATATCGGCCAAGGAAAATTTGAATGTTGACAATTTCAAGGATGCTTTAATGGACCTTGTAGTGGAAACTTATAAAAAGGAATATCCTTACAAGCCCATTAAAGTAACAGACGGAGCTACTTGATTTGTATGAAACCTTTCGATTGATTTTCTCGAATAAATTGATTCACAGTTGGATGGTTTTCCCTATAGCCATGGATATAAGTAGTGTCTGGAATGTCTAAATAAACCGGCCCATCAAAATGTCGAATTTTTTGCAAAAAAGTATCCATGGGCTGTGCTTCAGATGCTTTTGGTGATTTGTATGGATGAGGCGTGTAAATTTTGGGTTCTTGATAAATATAACGGCCATCACCAAATCCGATTACTGCAGGACTTTTTATTGAATCATATTTGGATTTGACTTTGGCCATGGATTCCGGATAGGTGGGTTGATTGGATTCAAACCAATGATTGTACAGGTGCTTTACAGGGATGTTAATTAACAAAGAAGCAACCATTAAAACTATTACAAATCTTGATAAGGTTTTAAAAGCTTGCGGGTATTTACAATGAATCAAATTGATGCCTCCAATGCCTAATAGGAGCGTGGCTGGTGTTAAAAGGCGGGAATTAAAATCATCAAACATGAAATTGAAGCGCAGCACTACCAAGCAAACTAAGTAAACAAAACCGCTTACTAAAAAGTAGGGCCATGCATTAATTTCCGACCTGTTGAGGTTAAATTGAACTTTTGGCTTGTTCAATAATAAAAACAGCAAAATCTGCGCAATAATGCCTGTTATTACTAAGGAAAACCAGGCAAACTTTTTTGTAAACGGAAAGCAGAGTTCATATAAAACACTTCTTACAAGTTGATAAACTTGCTCAAACCAAGATTGTATGGCTTCAGGTCTTGTATAACCTCCTATTGCTCCGGTTTCCAGGTAATTATTCCATAGGTATAATCCCATTAAAGCGGAGGTAGAGAATAATACCATTAAAAGTTGCCAATCGAATTTTTTATGATGATACCAAAACCATAAAAAGTAAATGCCAACTACTATTAAAGCAAAAGCTCCAATGTATCTAAAAATGAACAAAGTAAGGATTAAGAACCATAAGGTAATCGCATTCCTTGAGCGGTTATGGAAATTTGGATTATAATAGTGGTAAAGGATGAGCGGAAATCCGAAAAGACTTAGCAAGAATGGGATTTCTGAAAAAGTATAACTAAACAATTCTATGAAAGAAGCTGTGGCCAATAAGCTTGCGTAAAGCCAAGCTTTGTTGCCAAACACACGCCACATTAGCCAAAGCATAACGCCAGCGATTATTATGTTCAAAATTTTTGAAGCCCAAAAAATTTTGATGCCGGTTATTAAGTGGAAAATGGCTACTAAAGTGGGATATCCTATCGGCCAAGTTGCAAAAAATTTGGGTTGGTCACTACTTTCAAAATCAGGCGTTAGCACGTGAAGCCCATTACCTTGCGCAATGCTTTTGGCCAATCTTAGGTAATTATTAGAGTCAGGGGTTAAATAACCGTTAGGATGTAAATAGCTGTTTAAGATAATCCCGATTGATAAGCAGAACAATAAGCCAAACAGGGTTAGTTTTGGGTTGAAGGTAAGTTTATTGATCAAGTGGTCAACTCGATATGTGATCGCTTTTATCAGCTTCATGCCAAAACCTGGGATCTAAGCATCTTTTAAAGGATGTTAAAAAGTCTTACAATTTGATGAAAATTAATTAAACATTTCAGGATATTTGCAATATAACTATAACTTTTACTCGACATAAAAGCTTGATTAAAAGTCCTAAAATAAATAAAACAGCTTAATGGCAAGAGAAAAAGGTTCGCAATTTCTTAATGATGTTTTAAGTTATTACGAAAAAGCCGCTTCATACACCGATCACGATCCAGGATTGTTAAATGTGATTCAAGCCTGCAACAGCATATACAAAGTTCGCTTCCCTATTAAAGTAGATGAGCGGATTGAGGTTTTTGAAGGGATCAGGGTTCAGCACAGCCAACATAAAATACCAACGAAGGGAGGACTTCGGTTTTCCGGTGATGTAGATGAAGATGAGGTGAAAGCATTGGCAACGCTTATGAGTTTTAAGTGTGCTATTGTTGATGTACCTTTTGGAGGAGCCAAAGGTGGTGTACGCATTAATCCTAAAAACTATACCAGTAAACAGTTAGAAAGTGTAACCAGGAGGTATACTACAGAGCTTATCAAGAAAAACATGATTGGCCCGGGTATTGATGTCCCGGCGCCTGATTATGGAACGGATACTCAAACCATGGCTTGGATTGTGGATACCTATATGGCTTTTAATTACGATGAAACCAATGTGCTAGCTTGTACAACCGGTAAACCAGTTGGGCAGGGAGGTATTCGTGGTAGAATTGAGGCAACCGGCTTAGGTGTTTTTTATGGTATTCGTGAAGCAGTATCTTATGAAGATCAAATGAAAAGCATAGGGCTTGAAACAGGAATGGAAGGAAAAAAAATCGTAATACAAGGATTTGGTAATGTTGGTTACCACACAGCTAAATTTTGTGAAGATGCAGGTGCTAAAATCATTTGTATTGCTGAAAGAGAGGGCGCTATATACAATGAACAAGGAATTGATATAGCAAAGCTTGATCAACACAGGAAGCAAAATGGGTCCATTGAACATTATCCTGAAGCTAAGAATATGGATCATAGTCAAGAAGCACTCGAGCTGGACTGTGATATATTGGTTCCCGCAGCACTCGAAAATCAAATTATTGCAGCTAATGCACCACGGGTAAAAGCCAATATAATAGCTGAAGCAGCCAATGGTCCAGTCTCCAAAGAGGCTGAAGACATTCTTTACAATAAAAATATCATGATCATACCAGATCTTTATTTGAATGCGGGCGGTGTAACCGTGTCTTATTTTGAATGGCTTAAAAACCTTTCACATGTAAGATTTGGGAGGATGGGTAAGCGAATGGAGGAAGGCACCAATAAACGTTTGGTAGAAGTGATCGAACAAACAACCGGCCAAAAAATTAACCAAGCCCAAAGGGAGGTATTAATTCATGGTGGTGAAGAAATTGATTTGGTCCGATCAGGGCTTGAGGACACCATGGTTTATGCGTTCAATGAAATAATGGAGATCAAAAGAAGCAATTCCGATATTCCCGATCTAAGGGTTGCATCTTTCATCAGTGGTATTAACAAAGTTGTTAGTAGTTACCAATCCTTAGGCGTATTCCCCTAATTAACCAACAATTAAATCACTTGTCCTAACCAAGGTTTGGTGGCTTGTTAAAATATTTTTTTGCTTAAAACCAATCATCAACTAATTGCCCAAGTTTTTAGGGAACTGGATCTTAATTAAAGAGATCGCCAAATACTTATTTATTTAAATGGCTTGGTTCATAAATTGTAAACATCAATGGGTAGGTAATACAACTACTATTCCCAAATCCCCTCCATCAATAAGCTCCACGTTTTTTAATAATTTTTAAAAGCTTTTCAAAACAAACTTATTGCCAATGATTCTATAAAAAGTGAGTGATGAAAGCCCATTTATTTAAATTGATTGCTCTTTTTAAATGCAAAAGGTAAGCAGATAGCTGTTTCTTGGGTGCATTCAAATTTTAATGAACTTTGCGTTTGAAAAAAGAATTGAAATAGCTAAAAGAAAAGAATTATGGATGCTAAGCTCAAAGCATTTCAAAGATTGCTCGATACAATGGAAGATTTGCGGGAGCAATGCCCTTGGGACCGTAAGCAAACCATGGAATCTTTACGGCCCAATACCATCGAAGAAACTTATGAGCTTGCGGATGCCATCCTGGAAAAAGATCCCGGCCAGATTAAAGAGGAATTAGGGGATTTGATGTTGCATGTTGTTTTTTATTCCAGAATCGGAAGGGAAGATGGAAATTTTGACATAGCAGATGTATGCAATGCAATTGTAGATAAATTGGTAAAAAGGCATCCCCATATTTATGGAGATGTAGAGGCCAATAGTGAGGCTGAGGTTAAAAACAATTGGGAGCAGCTTAAATTGGATGAAAAAAAAGATAAAGGTGCCCTTGATGGCATTCCTGAATCTCTTCCTTCCTTGATTAAAGGTTTTAGGCTTCAGGAAAAAGCAAGCGGAGTTGGGTTTGATTGGAATGATCAATCTCAGGTATGGGAAAAAGTAGAAGAAGAATTGGGTGAGTTTAAAGAATTTGCAGGTAAAGAAGATCACCCCGAAAGGTTAGAGGCTGAGTTTGGGGATTTGCTGTTCTCGATTATTAATTATGCACGCTTCCTGGATATTAATCCTGAAAATGCCTTGGAAAAAACAAATATTAAATTCTCAAAACGGTTTAATTACATTCAGGATCAAGTAAAAAAGGAAGGCAGGGATCTAAAATCCATGACTATTGGAGAATTAGAGAGTTACTGGCATGAAGCTAAAAAGGAACTTTCCGAGTAAGTGTGATCCAATGAAAAATGAATTAAAAAGCTTACTCGGTAATAGTTGGTTTAAAAATTTTTATTTGGCCTAATAAACAATAAATCCCTTTTATTAGCTTGGTAATAGGCCTTCTGCAATTTCCATTGCAATTACTTTGCTTTCTTGATCAATGTAATGGACCAAATCGTTATGATAAGGAATTAAAACATCCTCATCTTTATAACTTACTGATAATAAGTATTGACCAGCACTTTCTTGGATTTCTTGAATTTTCCCTACCTGCTGCTCACTTTGATCCAAAAGCTCAAATCCTTTAAGTTGATAAATTATTAAAGCTTGCTGGAGTTCTTTCGAAATTTTTGAATCTGGTAGGTACAAATCGTGCTGCACAAATGATTGGGCTGCTTCTTTGTTCTCCACGTCTTTGAGTTTAACAATGGCCAGGTCATCGGCCAAATACTCAATGGATTCCATAAAAAAAGGGACTGGCTTTTTTTGAAAGGCGATCATCAACCAGTCCCCTTGTTTTAATTCCCCAAGTTCTTCAAGTAAGTATATTTTTAATTGGCCTTGATAACCATGGGATTTTAAAATTTTCCCAATGTAAAAATATCGGTTGGGAAGGTGTTGATTGGACATTAGACCTCAAGCCCAATTGGCCAGAATTTAGGTGTTGTTTTCCTCCCTTTCTTCACTGCTTTCATCAGCTGAAGGGGCTTCTGCTTCTCCGGAGGTATTGGCATTTTCCTCAGCACCAGATTCAGAGGTTTCAGGAGCTTCAGAGGCTTCTGTTTGATCCTGTTTGGCTTCATCACCACCTTCAGATTCGTTAGTTGTCTCATTATCACTTGCTTGCGGTGATTGGCTCTCTTCTCCATTTTGATCACCTTCAGCTTCATCTTCGCCTTTTTTAGCTTGGATTGCTTCTGCTTTCTTTTTATTAGCTTCTGCTTCAGCTTCTAACTGAGCTTTTGCTTGTTCGTCTGCTTTTTCTTTGAGTTTTTGGACTTTTTCCTCTACTTCTTTCGCTTTTTCCTCAAGCCACTTAACGTATTTATCATCAGCTTCTTCTTGGCTAAGAACACCCATTTTAACGCCCCTCAGAAGGTGTTTTCTGTATTTTACCCCTTTGTAGGAAAGGATTCTGTTGACGGTTGGCGAAGCTTGAGCACCATTTTGAAGCCATTCCAATGCTTTCTCATTGTCAAGCTGGATGGTAGCCGGGTTAGTATGGGGGTTGTAATAACCCAACATGTCAATAAAACGGCCATCTCTTGGCTTTTTTGCTTCACTTGCTATAATCCTGTAGGTGGGGTATTTTTTTCTTCCGCGTCTTTGTAGTCTTAACCTTACTGGCATATGTAACTTGATATTGAGTTTTTAAGCGAGTGCAAATTTCTTAAATTCTTTTTAATTCCCAAGTAAGTTATGATGAAAATTATCCGAACGGCATTTTGGTGGGCATTTGACCTTTACTACCTTTTTTGTTCATTGTTTTCATCATTTTCCGCATTTCCTCTAATTGCTTAATTAATTGATTAACCTCTTGCACAGAAGTTCCACTACCTCCTGCAATCCTTCTTTTTCTGTTGGCATCCAATATTTGAGGATTCTTCCTCTCAACAGGTCTCATTGATTGGATAATGGCTTCCACATGTTTAAAGGAATCATTATCCATATCTACATCCTTCATCATTTTATTCATTCCAGGTACCATGGCCATCAAGTCTTTAATGTTGCCCATCTTTTTGATCTGCTTGATCTGGGATAAAAAATCTTCAAAATCGAATTGGTTTTTTCGGAATTTTTTCTGAAGCCGCTCGGCTTCATCCTGGTCTACCTTTTCTTGAGCTTTTTCAACCAGTGAAACCACATCACCCATGCCCAGGATTCTGTTGGCCAGCCGGTCAGGGTAGAAAATATCTATTGCATCGATTTTTTCACCGGTACCTATAAATTTAATGGGTTTTTGTACCACTTTCATTACTGAGATGGCGGCACCACCTCTGGTATCGCCATCCATTTTGGTAAGGACCACGCCCTCATAATCCAACCGGTCATTAAAAGCTTTAGCGGTATTCACCGCGTCCTGCCCGGTCATGGCATCCACTACAAATAGCGTTTCAGTTGGATTGGTCTTATCTTTAATGTTGGAGATCTCATCCATCATTTCCTGATCAATGGATAAGCGACCAGCCGTATCAATGATTACAGCATCAAAGCCGTTATGCCTGGCGTACTGAACAGCATTCTCGGCTATCTCAACCGGATTTTGGCTGCCATCTTCTGTATAAACTTTAATTCCTGTTTGCTCCCCAAGGGTTTTTAACTGATCAATGGCTGCAGGGCGGTAAACATCACCTGCCACCAAAAGCGGTTTTTTTGATTTGTTTTTTTTGAGAAAATTGGCAAGTTTACCGGAAAAGGTTGTTTTACCCGATCCCTGAAGCCCTGCCATCAGAATAACAGGGGGATTGCCACTTAGCTCAAGGTCAGATTTTTCCCCACCCATTAGATTGGTTAATTCGTCCTGCACGATCTTGACCAACATTTGGCCTGGCGTTACGGATTTGATAACGCCTTGACCAAGCGCTTTTTCCTTAACCTCTTGGGTGAACTCTTTGGCGATTTTATAATTGACATCGGCATCCACTAAAGCCCTGCGGACTTCCTTGAGCGTTTCAGCAATGTTAACTTCCGTTATTTTTCCTTGGCCCTTTAGTTTTTGAAAGGCACCTTCTAACCGGTCCGTTAGTCTGTCAAACATAAATTGGTAAGGTTTCTTTTGAAACTGCAAAGTTAACAATTTAATGGTACTGTAAAGATGATGACCTTCTTGAAAAATGCTTTTAGGTGGTTGGCCATAAAAACGTTGCCGTTTTTTGATCCCTATCTTGAAAAATTGTTAACATTGACGAATTAATAAATGCGACCTGTGTTTTATTTTAGCCCTTTAATTATTGTTGAAATAAAAAGGCCAAAAAAATGAGTAACATCAGATTTCAAGCTTTACAAGAGGTTCAAAAAAGAGGTATTCCAAAATTAGACAATGATCCCGAAAAGAATTCTGAAATATTTGGCCAATATGTATTTAACAAAAAAAGGATGCAGAAGTATTTGCCGGGTAAGGCTTTTCAGAGTGTAATGGATGCCATCCATGAAGGCGCAAAAATTGATCACCACACTGCTGATCAGGTGGCAGCCGGTATGAAAAATTGGGCCATAGACCATGGTGCTACCCATTATACCCATTGGTTTCAGCCTTTGACGGGATTGACCGCTGAAAAACATGATGCATTTTTTCACATTTCAGAGGAGGATACTTTTGAAAAGTTTACCGGAAAGGCGCTGATCCAACAAGAGCCCGATGCCTCGAGCTTCCCAAGCGGTGGCTTAAGGAATACTTTTGAGGCAAGGGGCTACACAGCTTGGGATCCAAGCTCTCCGGCATTTTTAATTAAAACCCCTTCTGGGCTTACGCTTTGTATACCAACTGTTTTTATCTCTTATACAGGAGAAGCGCTTGATTACAAAGCACCACTATTGAAAGCATGCCACAGCCTGGAAAATGAAGCACTTAAGATCTGCCAGTATTTTGATAAAAACGCATCCAGCGCTTATTCTACACTCGGTATGGAGCAAGAATATTTTTTGGTGGACTCAGCACTTTACAACGCACGCCCCGATCTTGTTATGAGTAACCGGACATTGTTTGGAGTGCCACCAGCCAAGGGGCAACAAATGGACGACCATTACTTCGGGTCAATTTCTGAAAGGGTTCATGCCTTTATGGTGGATTTGGAAATGGAATCAATGAAGCTTGGAATCCCATTAAAGACAAGGCATAATGAAGTTGCACCCAGCCAATTTGAATGTGCTCCATTGTTTGAAGAGGTCAATTTAGCCGTTGATCATAACCAGCTTATGATGGATATAATCGATAAAATTGCTAAAAGGCATCATTTCAGGGCCATTCTACATGAAAAACCATTTGCAGAAATTAATGGATCCGGTAAACACTGCAATTGGTCCATTGCTTCTGATTCGGGTGGCAATTTGTTATCTCCTGGAAAAACCTCCACAGAAAACTTACAATTTTTAACGTTTTTTGTTAACGTAATCAAGGCTGTACATGAACATGCAGCGCTTTTAAGGGCAAGCATCGCCAATGCAGGGAATGATCACAGGTTAGGGGCCAATGAAGCACCGCCGGCCATAATATCCATATTCATAGGTTCTCAGTTGACCAAAGTACTTGAAGAACTTGAACATAACGATAAATTGGTGCAAGAAGGAGACCTCGCTTCCGAACTGAAAGTGGATATACCAAAAATACCGGAGCTTTTACTGGACAATACCGACCGAAACCGAACCTCTCCATTTGCTTTTACAGGTAATAAATTTGAATTAAGGGCATGTGGTTCTTCAACAAACACAGCATCTCCTATGATAGCTTTGAATGCGATGGTAGCTCATCAACTTATGGAATTCCGGCAGGAAGTGGATGGGATGATCAACAATGGAGAAGAACAAGATGTTGCCATTGTAAAGATGCTTAAAAGCTATTTAAAGGACTCCAAAAATGTCCTTTTTGAAGGTAACAACTACAGCGAGGAATGGGTAAAAGAAGCTGAAAAACGCGGATTGCCCAATATCAAAAGTACCCCGGAGGCATTGGGTGCTTATATTTCTGATAAAACAAAAAAACTTTTTAAAGATACCAAAGTCCTTTCTGAAAGAGAACTTGAAGCGCGTTACGAGATTCTTATGGATCATTATACCAAAAGAATTCAAATAGAATCGCGAATTCTTGGTGAACTTGCATTATCCCATGTGATACCCCCGGCTGTTGAAAGCCAAAATGATTTGCTGGACTATTACAACACACTGCAAGAAAGTGGAATTGAGGAAGGTTTGGAAGAATTGAAAATTAGTATTGAAAAGAATGCCAATCACATTAAAGAAGTGAAAAGCAATGTTTACGAGATGATCCAGGAAAGGAAAAAAGCCAATAACCTTGAAAGTACTAAAGCAATCGGAGACGCTTACTGCAATAATGTAAAACCTTATTTTGACGTTATAAGGTATCACGTTGACAAATTGGAGCTCAATACCAATGATGAATCCTGGCAATTGCCCAAATACAGGGAATTGTTATTCATTAGGTAATGTATTCATTTTAACCAGGAATATCAATTCCCTCAGAAATTTATATTTTAGCGCCAACAAAATCAACCTTATAATGAAGCGTCATTTCCTAATTTTATTCGTATTTCCCATTTTATTGAGTGGTTGTGGACTGTTTCAGTCGGCCAGTATAGAAGAAGCGAATAAGCAATTTGACCTTTATCGGTTTGCTGAAGCGGTTAAAATGTATGAAGAGCTTTACGAAAGTGATGATGTTAAAACGGAAGAAAAAGCTGTTATAGCATTTAAGACCGCACAGTCTTACAGTAAAATGAACAAATGGAGAAGAGCTGCCTCTTGGTACAAGAGAGCTATCAATAGAGGGTATCAGGATCCGGAAATTCATTACGCATATGGGAATGTTTTGAAGCATCAAGAAGATTATGATCAAGCCCTGGAGCAATACAAGAAGTTCAAGGAAGCCAGACCGGGCGATCCGAGGGCCGATCAAAGTATTAAATCCATTGATTTAAATAAAAAATGGGATAAAGAAGGCACCAGGTACGTTGTAGAAGAGGAAAAAGAATTGAATTCAAGGGCCAACGATTATGCGCCAGCCTACAGGAGAAATGAGAGAAACCTCTTCTTTACCTCTGATAGGCCCTCAGAAGAAGGGAATGATGACAAATACCGCTGGACCGGAATGAACTTTACCGATATTTATAAGGCTGACTGGAGCCGGAGACAAGAAAAGTGGGGCAATATAAAAAGAATAGAAGGTGATGTTAATACCGAGTACAATGATGGTGTAGCAAGCTTCAATGATCGAGGTTCCAAACTTTATTATACCCAGTGTAATGGGAATGAGGGAGAAGAATACAATTGCAAAATATATGTAGCCAGCAAACGCGGAAGCGGATGGAGCAATCCTCAAATATTGCCTTTTTGTGACAATCCTGAAGATTCTATGGTCAAATTTGGCCATCCAAGTCTTTCAGATGACGGAAAAAAACTTTTTTTCTCAAGTGATCGAGAAGAAGGGCAGGGCGGCAGAGATATTTATGTTAGCCATTATGTAAGCAGGAGTAGAACTTGGGGTGAGCCCACCAATCTTAGCGCCAAGATTAATACTGAGGGCAATGAAATGTTTCCTTTTATACACGGCAATGATAAGCTTTACTTTGCCTCCGATGGTCACGCTGGTCTTGGGGGTCTTGATATTTTTGTTTCAGAGTGGGATGGAGAAAGCTGGTCTGAACCTGAAAATTTAAAGAAACCGATCAATTCGAGTGCTGATGATTTTGGCATTATCTACAACGATGAAGGTAAAGAAGGGCATTTTTCCTCTAATCGTGGAGGACAAGTGGACAACATCTATTCTTTCCGGCTTAAACCGCTTGTATTTACTTTATCAGGTACGGTCTACAACGAAAGAAACGATGAGCCGATGAAAAACGCTACGGTTTCTTTAAGGAGTAATATTTCTGATGCACCGGATACTGTTAATACAGATTCAACCGGGTATTATGAATATGACCTGGAACCCAAAGCACATTATGAAGTAGATGCCAATAAATTGGACTTTTTCTCCAGCAACAGGAAGCTTGTATCCACCATGGGGTTGGAAATATCCAAGGATTTTGAAAGAGATCTTTACCTTCAGCCACAACCAACCGAAGAAATTCGTATTGAGGGCATATACTATGGTTTGGACAGTGCTAACATCAGGCCTGAATCAGCTCAGGCCTTGGATTCACTCGTTCAAATCCTTGAATACAATCCAGGCATTACCATAGAATTGAGGTCCCATACAGACTGCCGAGCTTCTAAAGATTACAACCGCGACCTTTCCCAAAGACGTGCCGATTCGGTCGTCAATTACCTTGTTAAAAATGACATTGATTCAGCAAGGCTTGAGCCGGAAGGTTATGGCGAAGACAGCCTGGTTAACAATTGTAGGTGTGAAAACGGTCAAGGGCCAGGTTTAGATTGTACCGAGGAAGAACACCAGGAAAATCGTAGAACCACCTTTAAGATCTTAAGTACGGATTATGAACCGGCTGTAGAAGAAATACCCGAGGAAGACCTTGGCGGAGAAGGGGGAGGTAGTAGTCCTAATGGAAGCGAAGGATCCAATGAAGGCATGGATGGCGATGAAGGTCGGGAAGGCGATGGAGCTATGCAGGAAAATGGAGCAAATGAACAAAGTGGTGAAGAATTCCGGGAGGGAAAATCCCCTGATTCAAACCCTGGTGGCTAATTTCCCATTATTTTAAGGGATTGGTTGAGGTTTAAATTCATTGATAGATAAGAAAGCTATGAATGCTGGTATTTAACCAACTTTGTTAATTTTATAGAATTTTTGAATCCATTTTATGCCATTACCTCCTTGGCTCAAATCTGTTGATCATTTGAAATCTGCATTGATTCTAAAACCCCAAAATTTTAACTTAATGCGATAGATAGTTGTCTTCTTTTTATGTATAAATGAAGATTGAGGTTTTATCTAACTAAAGACTTTAGAAAAATTATTTCTGGTTTTATTGTTTTTTAGTTAAAAAACTTTAATTTGGTAATGTAAAAATCTTAAAATAGAAAGCTTATGAAAAAAATTAAATTGTTTTTAACCCTTGCTGTGGTCTCACTAGCCTTTTCGTCATGCACTGTCACCTATCATACGGTCAACTCAAATCCTATTGGTGATAATGTAGGTCAATCAAGTGGTTTAGATTTCTCTATCCGTTCAGCTGCCTTGGATGGAAATGTTGATGAAATAAGTACAACAGAAGTTAGGTTTGGTGTTTTTTCAACACCTCAAACAACGGTTGGTGGAAAGTAAAAATCTGTTAACTACAAAACCTGTAATTATGAAACATTTATTCAATCTTTTTATTATAGCAATTACCATTTGTCTGTTTAGTTCTTGTAGCAGCACAATACCCTTGGCTGTTACAGAAAACGAAGTAGGAGATAAAACAGGTACTTCTCAAAATACTTGCCTCTTTGCTTTTTCTGAAAGTTATTTTTCCAATAATCCCAGGTATAGTTCTACTACCCGAGGGAAAATACCTACCAGTACTGGTACATGTTTTAACAATGATGATTATGGAATCAGGGAAGCAGCAGAAAGAGCTGGTATTGAAAATGTTGCTACCGTTGACCTGGAAACAACATGGTATGTATTTTGGACCACTTATGAATTACATGTTAACGGAAAATAATAACTATTAAAAAAAATTGTCATGCAAAAAATTAAATCTCTAATACTTATCGTAATTTTTGGAATAGGATTAGCTTCATGTAGTATTACCTATAAATTTCCTTCTATGACAACAGAAAATGAAATGGGTGAGAAAAAAGGTGAATCAAGCTATACTTTATTCCTTGGAATTGGTTTCGACCGAGATAGAAGTGTAGCGGAGGCTGCTAAAAATGGTAACATTACCAAAATAGCCACTGTTGATTACAAAATTGAAACGGGTTTTTTAAGTACCACCTATTCAACAGTTGTCACTGGCAAGTAACAGAAGCTAACTTTATTAAAAAATCTTAAAGGTGGTTCTCCTTAGGGCCACCTTTTCTTATGATTCAGCGATTGATAACCACTGCTTTGTTATTAATATTGGTGGGTTGCCATAGTTCTACGAACAAAATTCTTGGGCTAAAATGCTTTAACAAGCCTAAGGACATGCAATTTAAAAAGCTGAATAAAAGCGCCCATCAACATTATAAGAACTTGAAAGATAGTATCTATTTATTACCGCACCTTCCTTTGCACAAGCATCTTCGTTCAAGTGGTATGCAAACCTATATTGGGCTGGGCTATCAAAAGTCATTTGAAGATCTTCGTGATAGCATTTTGAACAATCCTAATGTGGTTGATTCAAGGCAAGATTCTATTGGTCATCATTATATGTTAAAAACAAAAGAGCGTTCAGCTTATTTAATGCTAAAAAATACCTCAAAGTATCCGCTTCTATTCATCAATATCTCAGAGGGCCACCAAAACCTGAACAATTTATTTTACAATAAAACATTTTATAAGGGGAGGTTCAAGTGTGATTAGGTGTCAAGCAATTCATTCAACCCCTCCTCATCCAAAATCTCCACATTTCCTAAACTTTGCGCTTTTTGCAGCTTAGAGCCTGGGGTTTCTCCCGCCAACAAATAATCCGTATTACTGCTTACTGAGGTGGTAACTTTTCCGCCCAAATTTTCAATCATTTCTTTAGCCTGATCTCTGCTATAATTTGGCAAAGTACCTGTCAGTACAAAGGTTTTGCCTTCCAGCTTATGCGATTGGGGTTCCGCTTTGCTTTTTTCTTCATAGGTTTTAACGCCCAATGATCTCAATTCACGGATCAGCTCGAGATTGGCTTCATTCTTAAAAAAGTCCACAATGCTTTGCGCTACCACTGGGCCAATATCTTGTATGCTTTCCAGATTTTCCCGGCTCCAGTCCTTTAAATCTTCAATGTTTTCAATTTTAGAAGCCAGAAGCTTAGCCGTGGTTTTACCCACAAAGCGAATGCCTAATCCAAACAGCAACCGGTAAAGGTCGCGGTTTTTAGAAGTTTCTATGGCATTTTGAAGGTTCTTGATGGATTTTTCCCCAAAACCTTCCAATTGCCGGATTTGGTCAAAGTCCAGATTGTAAATATCCGGGATTCTCTTGATAAAGCCCAGGTCATAAAAGCGCTTTACCTGCTTTTCACCCAAGCCATCAATGTCCATAGCTCCTTTGGAAACAAAATGGTACATGCGCTCTAAAACCTGGGCCGGGCAGTCTATATTAGTACAGATCCAATGGGCTTCGCCTTCAGGCCGAACCAGTTGAGTGCCGCAAGAAGGACAATTGTTGGGATATGCTATTGCTTCTTCACTTCCATCCCGTGCATCTTCCACAGGTTTTACAATATAAGGGATCACATCGCCAGCCCGCTCTACCAGAACTTGGTCGCCAATCCTTATATCCTTGTCCTGGATAAAATCTTCATTAAACATTGAAATGGAAGATATGGTAGCTCCTCCAATATGAACAGGTTTGATTTTGGCTACAGGGGTCACGGTACCTACCCGGCCTACCTGGAATTGGACTTGTTCCAGGGTAGAAGTGGCTTGCCTGGCTTTAAATTTATAAGCCATGGCCCAGCGGGGATGATGAGAAGTAAAGCCGAGCTTTTCCTGTAAGGCCAGATCATTCACTTTTACCACCATGCCATCAATTTCATAGGCATATTCATCGCGCTTTTCCTCCCATTCCTGGCAATATGCAAGCACATCCTGCATGTTGTCGAAAACTTTCAATTCATGGTAAGGTGCTTTAAAGCCGAGCTTGTGCAAGTTTTCTACATTGAGTGCTCTATACTTTAAATCATGACCAATGAGGTTATTGCCTTCTTGGTCTACTGCATAGCTAATGTCATAAATAAAGGCCTCTAAACCTCTTTGAGCCACAATCTTGGGATCCAGCATGCGTAAAGAACCGGAAGCACAATTGCGGGGATTGGCAAAAGGGGTCTTGCCTTCTTCTATTCGCTGTTCATTAATCCTTTTAAATTGATCCTTTGGGATTAAAACTTCGCCCCGGACCTCAATTTTGTTAATGCCAAGTGAGGAAAAGTCGGGCTTAAGCGGGATCGACTTTAGGGTTTTTAAATTGGGCGTGATGTCATCGCCAACGGCACCATTGCCACGGGTGGCACCTCGCGTGAATTCATCATTTTCAAAAATGAGAGAAATGCCTGCGCCATCAAATTTGGGTTCTACCGAATAGCTAACCTTATTGGCTCCTGACAATTCGCGAACCCTGCGGTCAAACTCCACCAGATCTTCTTGATTGTAGGAATTATCGAGGGAAAGCATGGTTACCAGGTGTTCAACCTCCGGAAATTCTTCTGTCAAACCTTGCGGTATCCGCTGGGTCGGGGAGTTATTGGTGAGCAAATCCGGGAATAGCTCCTCTATGCGCTGGATGGCCTTAAATAGGGTGTCATACTCAGGGTCTGATATCACAGGATCAGCCAATACATAATAACGGTAATCATGGAACCGGACCACATCCCGCAAATCCTCTATGATCTTTTTAGCATCTTTCTTTTCCTTAACAGGGTCATTCTCTAATTGATCAATAAACTGCCTTGTAAGCTTAATGTATTTTTGCTGTTGTTCCTCAGAATACATGAATGTTCATTTTTAAAGCATGTAATAAAAGCTATCCTTGCAGCTATTGCCATCAAGCTGCCTTCAAAAGCAAGGTAAATTAAAATCCTGCAAACAAACCACAAAATCCTTGTCTAAATGTAACGTACCTAAGAATCGAAAATCATGCCTTTTTATAGTAATAGCATAACGGTTAGGCATCAAGGTAGAACAAAAATTTAGCTTCAAGCAAGGCTTAAATTCATTGATTAAAATTTAAGTGCTTTAGGCAATCTTCAATTTCTCATCCAATGAAATCTTTCGAGTGGAAAGTTCTTCAGTAATTTAAGCAAAGGAGCAGATTTGAAAAGTACTTTGAATGTATCGTTATTGCCATTTCCGCCATTGTTATTATTGGAAGGCTTTCGATCATTACTATCATTTTATCAAATTGCAAGCATGAGCGTGCCAATGAGAAAAACACTAATAAATAAGTGCATTGTTTTTCGTGGCATTACGTTCAACTTTTTGTTAATGGGTTAATGGCAGAGGTTTTTTAGTATACACATCATGGTTTACGTTTTTTAATGGTTAATGATGATTATTTAGATAAAACCATTTTTTTGAAAATCTATTTTAAAAGGTAATGAATTGTAAGCGGATTTTTTTCTTTTGCCTGTGAATTTTCATCGAACCAAAGGCCATCAATTTGAACAGGGAAATCCTTCGGCTTGCCATCCCCAACATTATCAGTAACCTAACAGTCCCGCTTTTAGGAACGGTAGATACGGCCCTGATGGGGCATCTTGATAATGAGGCCCATTTAGGCGCCATTGCCCTGGGTACCATGATCTTCAACTTTATTTACTGGGGCTTTGGCTTTTTAAGAATGGGCACCACCGGGCTCACGGCCCAGGCTTATGGCGATCAGCATGAAAGCGAATTGATCAACCTTTTGGGTCGAGCTTTATTTACGGCCTTATCCATAAGTGTTCTTCTCATATTGTTACAAACGCCCATTATTTGGATGGCCTTCAAGGTCATAAGCGCTACGGAAGAGGTTGAAACTTTTACGCGCGATTATTTCAGGCTCCGCATATATGCAGCCCCGGCCACTATTAGCCTCTATGCCTTTTATGGCTGGTTTATGGGCATGCAAAATTCCCGCTATCTGATGATCGTCAGTATTTTTGCCAATTGTATAAACATCCTGGCCAACTTATTTTTTGTCTATTTCACGCCTTTTAAATCATCCGGGATCGCTTTAGGTACGGTTATCGCCCAATTTATGGGAGTAGGTTTGGCCATTTATCTGTTTTCAAACAAATACCTATATTTATTACCCAAGCTTGAAAAAGCGGCCATACTTCAAATTAAGGCAATCAGGCGCTTTTTCGCGGTTAATTTTGACATTTTCATTAGGACCTTATGCCTGATCTTTACTTTTTCCTTTTTTACGGCCAAATCTTCGGCTATGGGAGAAGTTACGCTGGGTGTCAATCAAATTCTATTTCAATACATCTACATTCTGGCTTTTGCCATTGATGGTTTTGCCTTTGCCTCAGAGAGCTTGGTGGGCAAACACGTAGGTCAACAGGACCAACCTGGCCTTAAAAGGTCGATTCGCTATTCATTTTATTGGGGAATGGGATTGGCCGCGGGCTTTAGTTTAATTTATGGATGTTTAGGTAGCCAATTGCTTCATGTATTCACTGATAACGAAGCCATCTACAACCGTGCATTGCCTTTTTTATTTTGGGTGGCATTAATGCCCATCGCCACAACACCGGGATTTATTTGGGATGGCATTTACATTGGGGCCACCGAAAGTAAGCCCATGCGCAATACCCTCATCATAGCTACTTTTGTGATCTTCTTGCCCCTCTTTTACATGCTTAAACCCATTTGGGGCAATCATGGCTTGTGGTTGGCCTTTACGGGCTTTATGCTAACAAGGGGTATTGTACTTAGTTTGTATGCTAAAAAGTATTTGACGAAAGTTAAGTGAAATATTTGAATGGGCGATAGTTATATGTTTGGAGTTCGAGTTATAAAATCTTGATCAAACCTTAAACGTTCAAATGTTAGACTTTCAACCGGTAGGTCAAATGTACCTTACACACTTTGGCATTAAGGTTTTTAAGGAAGGAATGCATTTTAGGATTAAAGCTGCCGATCCAGGATAATTCTGCCCATTCAATGTGGGGATGTTTTTCAAGGGATCTCATTAAATGATAAACCAAGAGTGCGTCAATACCACTATTTTGAAAATCTGGGTGAACGCCAAAAACCAAGCCCTTGAGCTTGTTAATGGTCTTAAACTTTTTATACCAAAGAAATTTCATTTTACCCTTTAAGTCGAGTTTGCCGTCAACGTGCTTAAAGATTTGGTTAACATCCGGCAGGAAGGCCATAAAACCAGCAGGTTTTCCATTAATAATAATAAAGGGGATGAAATCCCTGATCATGATGTCTTTGAATTGAAGGATCAATTGCTTAGCTTCTTCTTGGCTCAATGGTCTAAAGTCCTCAAAATCCTGCCATGCTTTGTTATATATTTCAATGAAATAATTGGCGTAGTGATCTAAATATTTAAGGTCCAGAAATTCTACTTCATATCCGGTTTTGCGGTTAATCCGCTGGGCAATTTTCCCCATTCTTTGGATATCAACGTTTTCTCGCCTAATCTCAAAAGACTCCTGTTTAAAATGCTCCTTAAAGCCATAATTTTCAAAGAGCTCTTGGTAATAGGAGGGATTGTAGTTTTCAAGGTAAGAGGGCGGCTTAAAACCCTGTACCAAAAGCCCCCAGAACTTGTCTCGTTCCCCGAAATTAATGGGTCCGTCAATAATGCTTACACCATGGGATTTAAGCCACTCAATGGCTTGATCAAAAAGCTTATTGGCCGCCTCTTGATGATGGATGCACTCAAAATACCCAATTCCCGCCTTAGGACTTTGGTCGTTAACGATGATGTCCTGGTAATAAAAGGCCGCTATTCTACCTATTAGATTGTTAAAATCATCATACAGTAACCACCTTTTAATATTACCTGATTGGAAGGCTTTATTTTGTTCTGGGTCAAAAATAAAGTTGATGTCTCTTTCAAGGGGTGGAATCCAATTAGGATCGTTTTTGTAGATGTGTTTAGGAACCTCAAGAAAAGCACTATGCGTATTTTTGCTGGAAACAGGTGTGATTTTCATTGGTAAATTTTTGAAATTTGCATCGAATCAATCAATAAAACACTCATAAAAATGACATTGGGAGATCAACTCTTTGAATTTGAACTCGTAGACGAATCTGGAAGCGCTTTAGCACCATTGAGGGCTTTTGACAATTACCAAGCTTTACTAATTATTTTTTATTCATCTTACTGCAAATATAGTCAGGCTTATTTAAGTAGGTTTAGGAAAATGATTCAAAATTACAGGTCTGATAGCTTGGGCATATTGTTTGTTAATACGTTTAAAGGGCAAGATGACATGGATGAAAGTGAAGAAGAATTATTAGACGATGCCAAACAGAGCAACTCCTTTGTGAAGCTAGTCAATGACGAAGACCTTGAGCTTGCCAATGCCTTTGGTACTAATGTGACGCCAGAGGCTTTCTTGTTTGGTCAGCAGCAACAACTTGTTTACCGCGGTGCTATTGACAATGCATGGGAAAATTCGGAGTTGGTAACCCGCGTTTACCTTCAGGATGCGATTGAATATTCACTCGATGGATATGCCATTGATCACCCGGAGATAAAAGCATTCGGTACCCCCCTAACTGCCAATTAATTGTAACAATTGTTGGCCTTCATTATATCACGAACCGCCAAACCAATTTGCCCAGGATGGTCGTTCTTTGGTTGCGCCATCTATTGGTAGCCGTATCGAAGTTCTGGTTGTAAATCAGGTAAAAATTGGTTCCCAACTTAGGGATCCATTCAAGGCGAAAATTAACATTGGCCAATTCCTGGTCATCGTTCCATTGCGCAAATACAGACCCGAAAATATCTGGATTAAAAGCATAGTTTAAGCGGTTACCGACCAAGTTTGTTTGGAAATTTCCCTGTGGTAAATGCACCCAATTTTTCTCATAATTAAGATTAACCTGTAAGTATTTGCTGGCACGTAAGTTAAGCTTATAACTGCTTTCTAAGTTATTGCCGCCAAAGAAATCCCCCCAACTCACGTTGACGGTTCCGGACAAGGTTCTTCCTCCAAAGGTTGAAAATTCACTTCTATAACGTGTTTGCCAGTATTCACCTCTGGGAATCGTTACCCCTTCTTTTATGTTAAAAGGTTCCTTCAATCTTTCGCCATTGCGCTCCATAGTAAATGAAAAAGTCTCTCCGCTGTTGGTATTGAATTTTAAGGGCGTCACAATGTAAGAAAAGGTTTGCAATTCTTTCGTATCATGGAAAAAAGTGTAGGTGACTGTGCCAGGGGTAAATGTGAATTGCCTGATCCAACTTAGCCACCCATCGTTAGAGGGGCGTGGTTTGATTGAAACTGTTCCGAATGCTTCCTGGAAGTTGCGCCTTCGCATGAGGGCTACTTCAGGTTGAAATGGAGAAGGGCTTCTTTGGTAAGAAGTATAGATGCTGAGCTTATCATTGGGGTAATTCAGATAAACCCGGTATGCATTGGCTTTACTTTTGATCTCTTCGTTGGAATTGTAAGACTGGACTAAGGCTCCACCCATGTTTAAATTTTTATTATCAAAGAGCTTAGAGGTAGAATAGCGAGCATTAATACCTGAGGTGGTATGCCATCTGCCAGTATCAAACTTATTAACCGTCATAGCGCCTACTGTTGATTGTTTTAAAACATCCTGACGCCAACTGGCAACGGTGTAATTGGTAGGAGGTGTTGCTCCATTTCTTCCTGTTTGAACAGACATGGCTCCTAAAGTGGCATCATCTACTTTCCCAAGGATCCTGCCTCCAGCAAGAATGGGTACGCGTTTCCGGTTTTTAGTTAGCCCGATCCTTCTGCTGTAAAATGGGGTTACCCGGTTGCCACCAAACCCCATGTTAAAATAATCCTGTCCTTCAAGAAAGAATTCCCGCTTTTCCTTAAAGGCCAAAGGAAACCGGGAAAGGTTGATTTTTTGCTGATCGGCTTCTACTTGAGCGAAATCTGTGTTAACGGTTAATTTGGCTTGCAGCGTGGGGGTTATAAGGTAATTAATATCGCCTCCTGCATCCAATTCGGTTTCATTATTATTTTTAAACTCACCTCCACCAATGGCATACGGCTTGACCTCTATAAAATCTTTGCTCACTAAATTTTGTAATCCTTTTACGGTACCAGCACGGTTTACTTGTTCAATGCTCGCATCTCTTGACCAACCTTGCCAGGAAGCTTGTTCTCGCTTTCTGCGAATGTTACGCTCAAAGTTGATGCCCCATGTTTGTTGGCCTTCAGTGGTTCTGTATTTAAGGGTAGAAAAAGGAATCTTAATTTCAGCAAACCATCCCTTATCATTAATAGAAGTCTCAACGTCCCAAACTCCATCCCAACTCATGTTTTTACTTTCCCCATTGTCAAAAACCTGGCCTTCTTTGCGGGCACCGTTGGGGTTGGTAATAAATAAAAAACCATTCCGGTCATCGTTGTAAGTATCCAGAATTAATTGGAAATTATCATCTTTATTTGCTGAAAAATCGCGTTCTAATTCGTTTGCTGTAATCTTTGAAGGATGATCATCATAGCACCAAATAGCAACATAAAAGTATTTTTCATTATAAGTAATCGCTACCTTAGTGTTTTCACTTACCTTTTTTCCCGCTTGGGGTTCCCTCTGAATAAAATTATTGATGGTTTGTGCCTTGAGCCAGGCGGAATCATTTAGCTTGCCATCAAGTACAATAGGTTTTTCATTATAACGGGCTTGGATGGTATTGGTATTCTGATTTGGTTGAGCTTTTAAAAATTCAAATACCAACGTTGATATTAAAATTAATAAAAACAAGACCCGAACATAACTCGACATAATCCCTGCAATTCCAGTTTTTGGATAAACTTTAAGCAGGCCAAATTTAAATGATATTTCCTTGGTAAGTATTTATTCAATAATAACCGGTGTGTCAAGAATTGAAACTCAATGATAGGTTTTTTGATGAATTTAATAATTGTATTGTAAATTAAATTCGTTTATTTTGGAAAGCAAATACGTAAAAAAAACCAACTTTTTATTGTTAGTTAAGTATAAAACTGATATCGCACTTTAGTTTTGTTGCTTTACTATTTTTAGTATTTAAAAAAGAAAGTGGTGCAGTTGCAGGATTGTGATAGAATGAAGGTCTATTATGAGGAATCGATTAACAACTGCACCACCTGACTTGAAGGCTTTATTATTCTCCCGCTTTTTCATGTAAAAAAGCAAGTAGTGCAGTTGCAGGATTGTGGTAGTATGAAGGTCTATTATGAGGAATCGACAACTGCACCACTTGAATTTAAAGCCTCTCTAATTCACCCTATTATGTTTTTAATTACATTTAACGTCATCTTAATTTATAGTAAATCATCTAATCCATATCACCATCCTCAATTACCACTGGACCTACAGAATAAGAAGCTTGTAGTATAGCTGCACTAACACTGTTTGCATGGCTAACTTTATTACTAATTTCATTTAAGTAAGTGATTCCGTAAACCATAGCGCTACTAGCACTAAGGTTAACCATTAAATCAATTTGTTGGCTTTCATTAAGTTTTTTAGTATATTCATTGTGCCATGAATGATTCTTATTACCTAATGCTTTGTACCAATAGCTGGCATCCTGCTGGGCAATGGCTACCATGCCCAATAAAAGTTTTCGGTTCTTGTTTGATAGCTTTCGATCTCCAGTTATGTTGCCTTTAATCGACTTTAGATTCGCTTGGAGGTTATCGTAATTCTTAAATTGGTTGTATGCAGTTTTTAGGTTATTTAGGTAATTGTTAGCTTTAGGGGATAAATTGGTACTGCTTGTGAAGTAGTTAAAGAAATAACTGTGGTTAAGATTTGCATAACCAATTTTAGAAGATGCTGCATTTTTGATTTGGTTGTTGTAATTGTTCTGACTTTTAGAATGGTTATAAAAATGATTGTTATTTAAAGCACTTTTAAGGTAACTTTTCGTAGTGTTGTAGATTTGAGCCTTGTTAGAATTCGGAAAGTGACTTTGATTGGCCAAATGGTCTAAAGCATAAGTATGCACTTGACCCACATAATTAAACGGATTCTTATTTCCATTTTTTTGAACAGAAAGCTCGAGGTTAGGTTGTGAACTATTCTTGTTGTCAGATTTAGATTCTCCTGATTCAGGGGAGTCTTTTTGACAAGAAATACTAATGAATGCGACTAATAAAGCGGATGAAAGTAACCGCCACATTTTACTAAAATGTTTTTTTAGGTTTAGATTTTTTGCCTTCATACTATAAATCCCTTTTATTTAATGGTGCTAATTTAAAATGATGGTTTTGGATTTTTTGTAACAATTTTTGTTTAAATTTTAATCGGTAATTAAAAGTTTTTTTAACATCAATACCCTGTTTATGGTAGTTGAAGGTTTTTTATTTTGATAAAACGTAGTGCAGAATTTAAAAAAATAAAGGCAAATATTCAATGGAATTCTTAAAAAAATTCAGCGGTGTTGTCCATAACCTCTATCTGGATCATGAGGATAGGAAATTATTAAGCCATTTTGCCAGTAAGAACGGGGAGCAAAATGATACGCTTTATTACCAATTATTAAGGGGAGTCGATGAAGAAAAAATCAGTGATGATAATGGAGCCGCCTCTTACCTGTTTGATGCTTCACTTTCTAATAATACTCATAAATTAAGCAATGTCAAGCACAGGCTTACTGAAAAGTTAGGGAACCTTGTTTTCTTAGTTAACCCAAAACGTTATGGATGGACTGCTTACAAGAAAAAATTTTTTGAGTGTTACAAATACTTTTTGATCGGGAAATTTTTAAGGTACTTAAATTTTAGAGAAGGCAGCATTGTTTTCGCTAAAAGAGCCTTTAAAATTTCCCGGGATTATCAATTTTACGATATCCATGCAAGTATTGCCAGTACATTGGCTGATCTAAGATCTGTTGAAGGCGATGTTAAAGGGTATAAATACTATAAAAACAGCTCACTTGATGCTATTCAAAAATGGAGCGCTGAACAGGAAATTAAGTTTCATTACTTGGATATCGCTACAGAATTAATTAGAACCTCAAAACTAACGGATCAATTAGAGCAAAAAATCATCAATTATTTGCAAAAAGCCCGCGAAAATTACAAAGTACATCAAACCTACCTGCTTTATGTTTATTTAATCCGGTTTGAAGCTTTTTATTGGGAAATTAAATACGACTTCAAGAAGGTGCTAGATACTTGGGAAGCATTTGACGAATACCTTAAAAAGAATCCCCGATTTTACAATGCATCGCAAGTGGCTGAATCTTTTCTTAAAAGAATGAGCGCATGTTTGAACCTTCGTAATTACGAACAGGGTGAAAAATATGGACAGCAAGCCAATGAAAAATTTAAAGAAGGAAAGCTTAATTGGTTCATTTTCAATGAATATTACTTTATTTTAATGATGCATAAGGGTGATTACCAAAGTGCTTACAACATAATTAACAAGATTATGAAGCATTCGATGTTTGATCATCTTCCGGATATCAACAAGGAAAGATGGCTATTATTCAACGGATTCGTCAATTTTGTTAAGGAAGCTGGTTTAGATCCAGCTTTTAGCAATCAATATTATGGTAAAACCAGGTTTAAAATCAATAAATTGATCAACCAACTTCCAACCCAATCCAAGGATAAATATGGTGTAAATACACTCATTCATATATTGAATTACCTGTTCTTATTGAATCGCAATGAAATTGATAATTTGGAGAGTCTCCAGGAACCTCTCCGTCAATACAGGTATCGTTATTTAAGGTTCAAAAACAATCAAAAGATGAACCTATTTGTAAAAATGCTTCTTAAAGTACCTAACAAATCATTTTCTGCTTCTAAAGTGCAATCAGCTACCCAGAAAGATCATGAAAAATTGGCTGGTACAGATTTCAGATACCAAGGTGGTTATGAGGATTTAGAGGTAATTCCCTATGAACGTTTATGGGAGTGGATATTATCCCGATTATGGCGTTAGCAGGTGAGTTATCCCCAATTTAAGTCCATTATTTACCAATATACCAAAATAAAGCTTTGGACTGTAGTTCATCAATTTAAAAATTGAAACCAAACAGCTATTCATCCTTGGCGGTTAATTGTGCCCTAAGGATAATCATCGTCATAAGCCTCGAATATAGGAAAACGGATTTTTTATTGCACTTTAGCTACCGTCACCTATTTTTGCAAAACATATTGCTGGTTTAGATGTTCTATTATAAAGTTTAAAAAGGTGTGAAAAAAGTTTTTTTGTTTTAACAGGATTTATTTATAGTTTTACGCCCGCAATGAGTGCAGTTACAAACCAACAAAAAGTAATTTTTAATCAAAACAAACCGCTTTGATCTTACTTAACACACTCTATTCATTTGACTTAAGCCCATTTCTCATTTACGTACTTTATGTGGTAGGTTTAGCTGGTACCATGATTCTTTTGTCTTTTATTCTTGGGCCATCCCGCCAAAACAGGCAAAGCGCTGAACCTTATGAGTCTGGAATTTTAACAACCGGAAAGGCAAGGTTTCGATTTTCATCTCATTTTTACCTTGTTGCCATGTTTTTCGTAATATTTGATCTTGAAGCAGTTTTTATTATAGCATGGGCTGTGGCATTTGATGGATTGGGGTGGTTAGGCTATGCAGGAGTGGTTGTTTTTGTAGCTATATTGGCAGTTGTTTTACTGTATGAATGGAAAACGGGTGCTTTGGATTTCGGTCCTGATAACAAGAAAATCCTTAAACAATATAAAAAATTATCTCAAAAGGAAAGTTGATTTATGCAATGGTGGACCACTAAAGTGAATAACCCTACTGAAAAAGTAAGTGGCAATAGTTCCTTCGAAGATCAGGTTCAGAAGAACATATTGTTCAGTTCAGTTCAGGATTTGGTGCAATGGGGAAGGAAAAATTCCATCTGGCCCTTCAATTTTGGGCTTTCTTGTTGTTTTGTTGAAATGGCAACCAGCGTTACAAGTAAATATGATATATCAAGATATGGCGCAGAAGTTCTAAGGGGAACACCAAGAGAAGCAGATGTGATGGTTATAGCCGGAACAGTCTTCATGAAAATGGCTCCCGTTATTCAAAGGCTTTATGAACAGATGATGGAGCCTCGCTGGGTCATCTCCATGGGATCTTGTGCTAATTCTGGCGGTATGTATGATATTTATAGTGTTGTGCAAGGTGTAGACAAGTTTCTGCCGGTGGATGTTTATGTGCCTGGATGCCCGCCAAGGCCCAATGCTTTCATGGAAGGATTGTTAATGCTTAGGGATCAGGTGGGTAAAGAAGATCGCCCTTTAAGTTGGGTGATCGGTCCGCAAGGTGTTGAAAAGCCAGAGGAAACATCCAAAAGGGATGAAAAGAACGATGAGCGCATGAGAATGACCAACCTTAGACCACCCGGTGAAGTGTAGAATAAACGAAGGCTGATTTACAGACTGGAAAAACCAAAGAACGAGTATGAGTCATAACACCGAGCTTATTCAGGAGCTTACTTCAGCATTCGGTGAAGAGGATTTTAGAGAACAAGAAACAGTGGATCAAATACCAACCCTTTGGGTTGAAAAAAATAGAATTGTTGAGGTTTTAAAATACTTGAAAAACCAAATCGATCCACCGTTTCGATTATTGTATGATATCAGCGCTATTGATGAGCGTTCCAGAAAATACAAAGACGGCCAACCAGACAGTGATTTTACGGTTTTCTACCAATTGCTTTCCTTTGAACGGAACCAATTTATTAGACTTAAGATCGCTCTAAAAGGGGAATTTCCTTCCCTCCCCAGTGCCTATAACGTCTGGCCTAATGTAAGTTGGTATGAACGGGAAGTTTATGACATGTTCGGCATCACCTTCGATGGACATCCGTTTCTCCATCGCATACTTATGCCAAGTACATGGGAAGGGCATCCTCTAAGAAAAGAACATCCTGCTCGTGCAACCGAGATGGGCGAATATCAACTCTATGCAGCCAAAGAAGACGAAGAGCAGAAAGCGCTGCAATTTGATCCTGAATTTTGGGGCCTCAAGCGGCAAGGACAAGACACTGATTTTATGTTTCTTAACATAGGCCCACAACACCCGGGGACGCATGGTGTCTTAAGGTTAGTACTCCAACTGGATGGGGAAGATATTGTGGACATAGCTCCCGACATAGGATTTCACCATAGAGGTGCCGAAAAGATGGGCGAGCGCCAATCATGGCATACCTTTATTCCCTATACTGACCGGATTGACTATTTAGGTGGCGTGATGAACAACCTGCCGTATGTGCTTTCGGTAGAACAATTGGCTGGAATCGAAGTGCCTGATCGCGTAAAAGTTATCAGGGTAATGCTTAGCGAATTATTCAGAATATCCAGTCACCTTGTATGGTATGGCACTTTTGCGCAAGACGTGGGGCAGTTTTCACCAGTATTTTACATGTTTTCAGATCGCGAAAGGGTCCTTGAGATAATTGAAGCCATCTGCGGTGACCGTATGCACCCAAATTGGTTCAGGATTGGCGGGGTAGCACAGGATTTACCACAAGGCTGGGATCAGTTGATCAAAGACTTCCTTGATTACTTCCCTAAGCGATTGGAGGAATATGATAAATTGGTGATGAAAAACCGAATTTTTAAACAAAGAACCGAGGGTGTTGGTATTTATACCAAAGACGAAGCTATTGATTGGGGAGTAACAGGACCTGGTTTGAGGGCTTGCGGCTATGAATACGATTTTAGAAAGCAAATGCCCTACTCCGGATATGATCAATTTGAGTTTGATATACCAACTACTGAAAACGGTGATTGCTTTGACCGGTCGATCATAAGAATTGAAGAAATGAAACAAAGCTGTCGTATTATCAGGCAATGCCTGAATAACATGCCGGCAGGTGAACATAAATCAAGGCATAACCTTACAACGCCACCTTTGAAGGATAACACCATGCATGACATCGAAACCCTGATCAATCACTTTTTAGGTGTGAGTTGGGGTCCAGTAATTCCTTCAGGAGAATCCTTTGTAGGGGTGGAAGCCAGTAAAGGCCATAATGGTTATTACCTGGTCAGTGATGGCAGTACCACGTCCTATAGAACCCGTATTCGTGCTCCATCCTTCCCCCATATGCAAATGTTACCCTATATAACTCAGGGTTACACGGTTGCTGACTTATTGACCATCTTAGGTAGCGTAGATTATGTATTAGCAGATGTTGACCGGTAAAGCAATTAAACAATAAAGATTAAACATGCTAACCGAAGAAGAAAAAAAGGAAATAGAAGAAGAATTCGAAAAGGTGCCGAAAAAGCGGAATGCTGCTTTAGAAGCCCTTCAAGTAGTACAGGAAAAACGGGGTTACATTTCCGATGATAGTCTAAAAGAAGTTGCTGATTTTCTAGAAATTAGCCCGGAAGAACTTGATAGTGTAGCTACTTTTTACAACCTTGTTTTCCGTAAGCCGGTTGGAAGGAATGTAATTCTGGTGTGCGATAGTATTAGTTGCTGGGTTATGGATTATGAAAGTATAGCGGAGAAAATCAAACAACATTTGGGTATAGAGATGGGTGAAACCACTCAAGACAATCGGTTTACCTTGCTGCCCATTCCTTGTTTGGGAAATTGTGATCGTGCTCCCACGCTTATGGTTAATAAAGAACTTCACAGTGATGTTACAAAAGAAAACATTACAGATATATTAGATCAATACGAATAGAAAGATTATTGCTATGGAGCAACCGCTCACCAAAAACATGAAGGAAGACCGAACACCGCTTACGCTTAAAGAATATGAGCAAGCGGGTGGTTATGAGGCCTTGAAAAAGGTGATCAATGGGATGGAGCCTGCTGAGGTAACGCAAACTGTAAAGGATAGTAAACTTAAAGGGCGAGGAGGAGCTGGATTTCCCACAGGTATGAAATGGGGTTTTGTTAATATCGGTGAAGGTGCCCCTTCAAGAAAATACCTCGTGGCTAATGCGGATGAGATGGAGCCCGGTACTTTTAAGGATCGCTTGCTATTAGAAGCCGATCCGCATCAGCTTCTTGAAGGTATGATCATTAGTGCTTATGCTATTCAAGCTGATGTCTCATATGTTTTCATTCGCTGGGCATACAAAACAGCTACCAAGAATATTCAAAATGCCATCAATGAAGCTTATGAAGCTGGTTACCTTGGTGAAAACATCCTGGGGAGCAATTATTCACTAAGCATGCACATTCACGAAAGTGTTGGCCGTTACATGTGTGGTGAAGAGACAGGGCTTCTTAATGCCCTTGAGGGAAAAAGAGCTACCCCCAGAGCTAAGCCTCCTTTCCCGCAAGCTGTAGGATTATTTGGTAAGCCAACCATCGTTAATAATATTGAGACTTTTTGCTGTTTGCCGCATATTATCCGAAACGGCCCAGAGTGGTTTCAAAGTATCAGCAATTCAGAAGAAGAAGGTGGTACTAAGCTATATGGGGTAAGTGGTAAAGTCAAAAATCCTGGTTTATGGGAATTGCCATTAGGCACTTCTATGCGGGAAATTATAGAGGATCACGCTGGAGGTATGAAAGATGGCCTTCAGTTTAAGGGTGCACTACCTGGTGGGGCCTCTACGGATTTCCTTACTACGCAGCACTTGGATATTAAACTTGATTATCAGACAGTTCAGGATGCCGGGAGCCGCTTAGGTACCGGTACCTTGATTGTTTTAGATGATAAAACCTCAACTGTAGGTTTTATTCACAACCTTGAACGATTTTTTGGTCAGGAATCATGCGGTTGGTGTACACCCTGCAGGGATGGGATCCCTTGGGTGGCCAAAATCCTCGAATCCATGAAAGAGGGGCAAGGGAAACCTGGTGATATTCAGGTCTTAGAGGAACATACGGAATACTTAGGCCCCGGTCGCACGTTCTGTGCTTTTGCACCGGGTGCCATGGAGCCCTTGCAAAGTGCCTTAAAGTATTTTAGGGAAGATTTTGAAAATGGTATACAACAAACAGCTTAATTTATTATGGCTACCATATATATTGATAATAAGCCTTATGAAGTTAATGGCGGGAAGAATCTGCTTGAAAATTGTCTTTCCTTAGGGTTTGATTTACCTTATTTCTGTTGGCATCCTGCTCTCGGATCAGTTGGTGCTTGCCGGCAATGTGCGGTTAAGCAATACAGAGATGAGAATGATACCGAAGGTAAAATTGTGATGTCGTGCATGGTTAATTCCGATGATCAGAGCCGTATATCAGTTAAAGACCAGGAAGCTGTAGAATTCAGAAAAGATATCATCGAAGGCCTGATGACCAATCATCCCCACGATTGTCCTACTTGTGATGAAGGTGGGGAATGTCATCTTCAGGATATGACCGTTATGACGGGTCATAATTACAGGCGTTACCGTCAAACTAAGCGTACCTTCAGAAATCAAGATTTAGGGCCTTTTCTTAACCATGAAATGAACCGTTGCATTACGTGTTATCGATGTGTAAGGTTCTATAATGATTTTGCCGGAGGTGATGACCTTCAGGCTTATGCCTCCGCCAACCGGGTTTATTTTGGTCGGGAAGAAAACGGTCCGCTACAAAACGAATTCAGTGGAAATTTAGCGGAAGTTTGCCCAACAGGAGTATTTACTGATAAGACCCTCAAAAAACATTACACCAGAAAATGGGATTTAACTACTGCCCCATCCATTTGTCATCATTGTAGTTTGGGATGTAATATCATCCCCGGAGAACGGTACGGCTCTTTAAGAAGAGTTCAAAGTCGCTATAATGGAGACGTTAATGGCTATTTTATCTGCGATCGGGGCCGTTATGGTTACGAGTATGTTAATGATCAGGACCAAAGAATCACCCAATCTCAACTTAATAAAGGTGGTGACCTAACAGCTGAATCAACGGATTTGGTGCTTGACCGGGTTGGTAAACTTATCAATGAAAGCCAGAATGTGATTGGCATCGGATCTTCAAGGGCTTCGCTGGAATCCAACTACATGCTATGGAAATTGGTAGGCGAGGAAAATTTCCATGATGGGCTTGCAAAGCAAGATCATGACCTCGTTCATAAAGCATGGGAAATCCTTAAAAATGGTCCAGCCAAAACGCCGTCCCTAAGAGAAACACAAGAAGCCGATGCAGTCGTCATTTTAGGGGAAGATGTGATCAACACTGCACCCATGTTAGGTTTGCACTTAAGGCAAGCTTCTGTACAAAAGCCTAAACAAGAAGCCGCAGAGAGAGGCGGTATTCCCGATTGGCATGAAGCAGCATTACAAAATGCAATTCAGGACGAAACCGGCCCTTTTTATGTGGCCACGCCGTACGCTACCAAGCTGGATAATTTAGCCTCTGCTACTTATCGAAGAGCGCCTGAGGCCATTGCTAAAATTGGCTATGCACTGGCCAATCAATTGAATGGGGAAGCACCAGCGGTAAGCGATCTCAATCAAGATGAGCAAAACCTGGTTGACGAGATGGCAGCAGCGCTTAAAGATGCCAAAAAACCCTTAATTGTATCCGGCACAAGCTTGGCTAACCAGGAAGTTATGCAGGCAGCCGCTAATGTTGCTTGGGCATTACAGCCTAACAACAGTGAAACCCGTCTTTCCTTAACGGTGCCTGAGGTTAATAGCATGGGTATTGCCATGATGGGTGGTTATTCATTGGATGATGCCTTTGAAAAAGTTTCCAATGAACAAGTTGATACGGTGGTCATTATGGAAAATGATCTTTACTATAGAGCTGAATCTGAGAAGGTAGACCAATTCCTGGAAAATGCAAAGAATGTGATCGTACTTGATCATTCCTTCAATAAAACTACCCAAAAAGCGGATTGTGTTTTTGCATCCGGTACATTTGCGGAAGCTGATGGTACGCTTGTAAACAACGAAGGGCGTGCTCAAAGATTTTACCAGGTTTATTACCCGGGTGAAGCAATTCATGAAAGCTGGAGGTGGTTAATGCAAATTGGCCATCAGCTAAATTATGCTTATACCGAACATTTCCAAAAGCTGGATGATTTTACCAAAGGTTTAATGGAAGAATTTACTGTGTTTCAAGGAGCTCATGACATAGCTCCCCCACCTGGGTTTAGGGTCAATGGCCAAAAAATACCAAGGCAACCACACCGTTACAGTGGCAGAACAGCCATGAATGCTCATCAAAGGGTAAGTGAAGCCAAGCCACCAGAAGACCCCGATACTTATTTTTCATTTACCATGGAAGGTTTTCATGGAGCGCCACCAACTTCTGATGTGCCATTTTTCTGGTCTCCGGGATGGAACTCAATCCAAAGTGTTAATAAATACCAGATAGAAGTAGGTGGTGAATTGCATGGTGGCGATCCCGGAAAGAGATTGATAGAGCCTGTTCAGGAACCTAATGGCTTTTACCAACCAGGATTGAATGGCTCCGGTCAATCGGGCGATTATCAAATTGTTCCCATTTACCACATTTTTGGTTCGGAAGAATTGAGCAGTGGCTCTTATGCGATTCAAGCACGAACACCGGATCCTTATTTAGCCATTAGTAAAACTGAAATGGAGAACAAAGGATGGGATGAAGGTCAATTAATAACCGTAACTATTGACGACCAAGAACTAAATCTACCTGTTTACATAAAAGAAGATTTACCCGGAGGGTGCATGGGTATTCCCGTTGGTTTGGAAGGAATTCCGTATGTAACTTATCCGGCATTCGCAAACATTAAACAAAGCCAATAACATGGTTAACATATTAATCGTATTAATGACCGTGCTTACCATCGCTCCAGGCCTTATCTGGATAGAGCGAAGGCTTTTGGCACTTTGGCAGGACCGCCTTGGACCCAACCGGGTAGGTCCTTTCGGCATATTTCAGCCGGTTGCTGACGCTATCAAACTGATATTTAAAGAAGACTGGGTACCACCCTTTAGTGATCGGCCGGTTTTTGTAATAGCCCCAGCCATTACGATGATCACCATCATCATGAGTTTTGCCATTGTTCCTTTTACCCAAACCATTTATGTGGTTGATATGAATATTGGCCTCTTATTCTTTTTGGCCATGTCTTCCTTGGGAGCTTTTGGAATTGTTCTTGGTGGATGGTCTTCCAACAACAAATATTCGCTTCTGGGAGCCATGAGAGGTGCTGCGCAAATGATTACCTATGAAGTTTTTATGGGCCTTTCGCTTATGGGCGTTGTATTGATGGCTGGATCCTTGAACCTCAGGGAGATCGTCATGGCTCAACAAGACATGTGGTTTGTGATTCCCCAGTTTTTAGGATTTGTTATATTTCTTGTTGCTGGATTAGCAGAAACCCACCGTCTACCATTTGACTTACCTGAATCTGAAAGTGAGTTGAGTGCGGGTTTTCACTCCGAATATTCCAGCATGAAATTCGGGCTTTTCTTTGTTGGTGAATATATCGGTGTTATACTGATCTCTTCACTGATCTCAATTTTATTTTTCGGTGGATGGTTAGGGCCATCTTTTTTACCGCCAATGGCGTGGTTTTTAATTAAAACTTTTGTCTTTATCATCTTCTTCATCCTTTTAAGGGCTTCATTACCAAGGCCCAGGTATGACCAGCTATTAGGCTATGGATGGAAGATTATGCTGCCATTGTCATTGTTGAATATATTGGTTACCGGTGCTGTAGTTTTAGCCACTGGATAATTATGAAGGATCAAAAATTTTAGAGAAATTAGCGAGCTCGAAAAGGATAAACTCAACGCTTATGTGGAGTCAATTAAGGTCAATTTGGGTAGCATTCCGGCACATGTTTGCCAGTAGAACTACCGTTGAATATCCCGAAAAGAAGCCTTATTTAGCCCCAAGATATAGAGGACGTATTGTATTATCACGTGATCCTGATGGGGGTGAGCGATGTGTGGGATGTTATCTCTGTGCAGTGGCTTGTCCTGTTGATTGCATTGCACTGCAGGCTACTGAGGACGAAAATGGAAGACGCTATCCCGAAACATTTCAGATTAACTTTTCTCGTTGTATATACTGTGGACTTTGTGAGGAAGCTTGCCCTACTTACGCCATTCAACTAATACCCGATTATGAAATGAGTGAATATAACCGTCAAAATATGGTTTATACTAAAGAAAATTTGACCATTGATGGACAGGGTAAGCACCATGGTTACAATTATTACAATGTATCAGGAATGACCATAGGCGGCAAGGACAAAGGAGAAGCTGAAAACGAAGAAGAGCCCATTGATTTGAAGCAGTTGCTCCCGTAATAACAAAGCTTACATTTGCAACTTCAATTTGGGAAAGCTAAACTTTGGCTTTTTGGATGTTAAAAATTGTTATAAAAGCGTGCTCGCAGATTTAGATATTTGAAATTTGAGTTTTTCATTATGGAATTAATGTTCTACATAGCCTCCGTTGTTTCGATTTTTTCCACCTTTATGGTCATAACCAGGTGGAATGGCGTACATGCATTGTTATACCTGATCGTCTCCCTGCTTTCAATGGCCGTTATTTTTTACACCTTAGGAGCTCCTTTTATGGCTGCCCTTGAGGTTATTATTTATGCAGGCGCCATTATGGTATTGTTCACATTTGTAGTCATGATGCTTAATTTAGGTAAGGAGACTGTAGAACAAGAGCGAAGCCTGCTTTCTCCCCGAATGTGGATCGGGCCTTCTATTTTAGCGATCGTATTATTAGTAGAGATATTTTACATGCTTGCTTCAAAGGGCGGCAATGCCATAGAGCCGCAGGTTATTTTGCCAAAGGAAGTGGGCATGTCCTTATTTGGGCCCTACTTGATAGCTGTGGAGTTAGCAGCCATGTTATTGTTGGCCGGCATAGTTGGGGCTTATCATTTGGGTAGAAGAAAGAAAGAAGCTGTTCATCGCTATTTAAGAGAAGAAGGAGGTATAGAATGAGTGCAATTCCAGTAGAAAGCGGATTATTATTAGCAAGTATTCTTTTCCTGTTAGGATTGGTCGGTGTTATGGTACGGAGGAACATTCTTTTTATGTTAATGAGCGTAGAGATTATGCTCAATTCGGCTGGGCTTGCGTTCATTGTGGGTAGTAGTCGCTGGGCCGACCCAGATGGTCAAGTTATGTTCATGTTTATATTAACCATGGCAGCCGCTGAAGTGTCAGTTGGCTTGGCCCTTATCATACAAGTATTTAAGCGCTTCAATACACTTGATACTGATAAGATAAGTGAAATGAAAGGATAACAAAGAAAATTTTTCCTAAAAAACTCAATACAATAACCTATGGATCTGCTTTGGCTGATACCCTTACTTCCCTTTGTAAGCTTTTTGATCCTGACCCTGTTTGGAAGGCAAATGTCTAAAAATGCCATCGCCACTTTTGGGGCAGGTTCAATAGGACTATCAACTGTTTTTACTTTTATTGTTGGTATCAGTTACATGCTTTCTTTTCCTAATGGAACCTCAATAACCCAAGTATATTGGGAATGGTTCAATGTTGCCGGGTTATCACCGCAGTTTGCTTTTACCCTTGATAACCTATCCCTTGTATTTGTATTCGTCATCACGTTTGTCGGTTTCCTTATCCATCTCTTCTCAGTTGAATTTATGAAGGAAGAGGAAGGTTATGCCCGGTTCTTTGCCTCGATGAATCTATTCGTTTGCTCCATGCTTATATTGGTGCTTGCCAATAACCTTGTTTTACTTTATTTAGGATGGGAAGGTGTTGGCCTTTGTAGCTTTTTATTGATCGGTTTTTATTATAAAGAGGCTGCTAATGGGTACGCAGCGCGCAAAGCCTTTGTCGTAACACGTATTGGCGATACGGCAATGGCCATCGGCTTGTTCCTGCTCTTTTATCACTTGGGTACTTTGAACATCAGTGACATGTTGCATGAAGCAAGCAATAAATGGGCAATGGGCGATCCCATGGTAACCGCTGCCGCCTTGTTGCTGTTAGGAGGCGCTGTTGGTAAATCTGCCCAACTACCGCTACAAACATGGCTCCCTGATGCTATGGCAGGGCCTTCACCGGTTAGTGCATTGATCCACGCTGCTACCATGGTAACAGCTGGTGTATATTTAATTGCCAGGACTTATACCATATTTACCCTGAGCCCCATAGCCATGAACATCGTGGCCATCATTGGAGCAGCAACGTTATTGATTGCCGGCTTCAGTGCCATCACCCAAAGAGACATCAAGCGTGTATTGGCCTACTCTACCATTAGTCAGATCGGTTATATGTTCTTGGCTTTAGGTGTTGGAGCTTGGTCAGCCGCTGTATTTCACTTTATGATCCATGGATTCTTTAAAGCCTTGTTGTTCCTTGGTGCAGGTGTAGTGATCGTGGCCATGCACGATGAGCATGATATGTTCAAAATGGGTGGTTTACGGCATAAGCTGCCCACGACTTTTTGGACCTTTTTAATTGCTTCGGCTTCTTTGGCAGCCCTGCCCCTGATTACAGCAGGATTTTATAGTAAGGACATGATCCTTTGGTATGCATGGGCTTCTCCTCAAGGCAGTACTATTTTATGGCTGGCTGGTTATATTGGTGCCTTTATTACAGCCATATATACCTTTCGAATGATCTTCGCAACATTTTTTGGCGAGCGCCAGATGGAAGTACACCGCTATCCTGGTATGTTGGTTAAAATTCCATTGGTTATTTTAGGGGTATTATCTTTATTTGGCGGATTTATTGAACTACCACACACCTTAGGGCATCTCACGCTCTTTTCTGGTTTTATTGAAAACAACTTACCATCGGTTGATACGCATCATGTTGGAATGGCCACAGAGGCTATTTTGCAAGCAGTAGCTGGCATTACTGCCATCATTGGGATTTACATTGCTTATTTGGTTTACTTGAAAAAATCATTCTCAGTTGATGCAATGGCCCAATCCGGTTTCAGCCGGCTCCTTAACAAAGGCTGGGGTTTTGATCAATTGTACGATGCGCTTTTCATTAAGCCATTCGTTATTGCCTCAGCAATCAATAAAAAAGATTTCATTGATAAATTTTATACTGGTCTTGTAGGGATAACAAGAGGGTTACACCGTATGTTAAGCCTTACGCAGACCGGCCAATTGCGGTATTACCTAATGGGCATTGCCTTTGGATCCGTTGTAACCTTAACAATAATTGTATTCCTATGGTATTAGTTTGGCTGATCGTCATTTTAATGGTTGGAGGACTGGCAGCCTGGGGCGTCAGTTCAGGCAATCGCGAATTGTCAAGATGGATTTCCCTGCTTACTGTTGCAGGATGCTTTGCCATTTCCTTGGGTATATGGATTCCCAACATTGGTGCTATAGGATCGCAGGGAAATTGGCTTCAGGAAGTACAAACCGAGTGGATCCCAAGTTTTGGTATTAGCTTTCACTTAGCCATGGATGGTTTAAGTCTTCTAATGCTGGTCTTAACGTTTTTCCTTGGCCTTTTATCCATTTTAATATCCTGGAAGGAAATAGGAGAAAAGGTTGGCTTTTTTCATTTTAACCTCTTATGGATCCTTGCTGGTATTACAGGTGTGTTTGTAGCTATGGATCTATTCCTGTTTTACTTTTTCTGGGAAGTTATGCTTATCCCTATGTATTTCTTAATTGGAATTTGGGGTCACGAAAACAGGATTTACGCTGCTTACAAATTTTTTATTTTTACCCAAGCCAGCGGTTTGCTAATGCTGCTTTCCATATTGGGGCTATATTTTGTACATGGCCAAGCTACTGGTACCTATACTTTTGATTACATGCAATTGCTGGGTACCTCCATTGCACCTCAATTTGCAATGTGGCTCATGCTTGGCTTTTTAATAGCTTTTGTTGTTAAATTGCCGGTGGTTCCATTTCACAATTGGCTCCCCGATGCTCACACGGAAGCACCTACTGCGGGTAGTGTTATTCTTGCAGGCTTGTTACTGAAAACCGGAGCTTACGGGATGCTTCGTTTTGTAGTACCTTTGTTTCCGGAAGCTTCCATGACTTTTGCACCAGTCGCTTTTATCCTTGGGGCCATCAGTGTCCTTTACGGAGCAAAATTGGCATTTGCGCAATCTGACTTAAAGCGGCTTGTAGCGTATTCAAGTGTGAGCCACATGGGCTTCATAATGTTGGGTGTATTTGCCTTCAATGAATTGGCTTTCCAAGGCGTGTTGCTGCAAATGATCACCCACGGCATTAGCACCGGAGCCTTATTCATTATGGTGGGCAATATTCAAGAACGTATTCATACAAGGGATTTACACGAAATGGGTGGCCTTTGGGAGCAAGCACCCAAAATGGGAACCATTGGGCTTGTTTTTGCGATGGCTTCTCTTGGATTGCCAGGGCTTGGCAACTTTATAGCCGAATTTTTAGTACTGATTGGGGCTTACCAAGCCAATGTGCTTTGGACCATTATTGCCAGCGTAGGTTTGATTGTATCTTCTGTTTACTCCTTGCGTATTATGCAAAAGGTGTTTTATGGAGAAAAAGAAAAATCATGGGAATTTTCCGACCTTAATCTAAGAGAACTTGGCGTTATGGCTTCCCTAATCATTGTGATCGTTTGGCTTGGGCTTTATCCTCAGCCGGTTATTAATACTGCCAAGTCTTCCTTAAATGGGTTACTCGAGCACGTTAAAATGGTCGATAACCCTGATCAAGAAAAAGACAACAGCAGAGCAAACATACAAAGATTAAACGAATCCAAAACTTCATTTGGTAAGACTTATTTTATTCAAACACCCGCAAAAACACTAACCAGGAGGTAACCATGGGAGCCCAGGATCTTATAAGCTTAACGCCTCACATTATTTTGTCCATCGGTACATTGGTGGTCATGATTCAGGTTATTATCGGAAGGAGCCACTTAGCAGCCAATGCAATTACGTTGATCACCTTAGCGGCTTCTTTCTTTAGCTTGTTCCAGATCAGTAGTTCGGTGCCACATGAGATTAGCAATATCATGATTACGGATGGCTTTTCTTTGTTTTATGCGGGGTTGATCATTGCATCTTCGTTCATTGTGGCCATGCTCTCCTTCAACTACTTTGACGGGCGGAATGTGAATTATGATGAATATTACATGCTTTTATTATTAGCTACGCTTGGAACTGTCGTTATGGTTTCCAGTCAACACTTCATATCCCTTTTTCTTGGACTGGAGATCTTATCCGTTTCCCTATACACGATGATCGGTTATTTCAGAAACCGGGATCGTTCGATAGAAGCCGGTATTAAATATTTAATCCTGGCAGCCGCTTCCTCAGCATTTCTATTGTTTGGCATGGGCTTAATCTATACGGATTTAGGAAGCATGCAGTTTAGTGGAATTGCTGACGGACTTTCAAAAGTTGGTGCTACCCCGCTTGTATTAGCCGGCTTTTCCATGATGATCGTGGGTGTAGGCTTTAAATTGGCCGTAGCTCCCTTTCACATGTGGACGCCTGATGTTTACGAAGGAGCACCAGCGCCAGTTACAGCCCTGATCGCATCGATCTCTAAAGGCGGTATGTTCGGAGCATTGCTGCGGTTTTTTGTAACCGTGGATGGGACGCAATACCACTCGCTGATAATTGTATTTACAGTTATTGCAATTGCTTCCATGTTCATTGGTAATATCCTTGCTCTGCTTCAAAATAATGTTAAGCGCATCCTTGCTTTTTCCTCGATTGCGCATTTGGGTTATTTATTGGTGGCATTCATTGCATCCGGTAGTTTGGGCGCTGAAGCAGCCACATTTTATTTGGTTGCTTATTCTGTTACCATCTTGGGCAGTTTCGGCATCGTTTCCATCCTTTCTGATAAGGAACGGGACGCTGAGGGCATTATCGATTACCGCGGCTTATTTTGGCGCAGGCCTTTGCTTTCTGTTGTATTTGTGGCGATGTTGCTGTCTTTGGCAGGCATTCCGCTTACAGCCGGTTTTATCGGCAAATATTATGTTGTAGCTTCCGGCGTTCAGGCTAATTTATGGCTCCTTGCCATCATGCTTGTTATTAACAGCGTGATCGGCTTGTACTACTACCTTCGCATTGTTGCCACAATGCTTGCCTACACCAAAGAAGAGGAAGAAAAGTTCCCCGCTCTGAATCCTACCTTTAGTCTTTCCGGAGTTGTAGCGCTTGCTGTACTTACGCTTTTAGTCGTATGGTTAGGAGTTTTGCCATCCAATATGATTCAGGTGGTTGAAGGGATGGTGAGTTCTATCAGTTGACCTTAGACGATAAACCTTTGGCAAAGAAAATTTTAGGGTTGGTTTTTAGCTAAGTAATTTTTATTAGAAATTGGGTAATACTCTATTATCCTACATGAACCCTCAGGGCTTGATTCCACAAAAAATTTGGTAGAACTATAAAATAAATTTGGGGATGTGGTGGAAATGTTGCTGTTTGGTACTTAGTAATAATGAAATTATCAGCTTCTTGAGTTCTTTTTGTCATAATTAGGGGGCAGGTTTAGTAGAATGATAAATTCTTTGCTAATTGCCATACATGGGAAATTGTTAGCACCTCAATTAGGTTGGTATGAATCCGCTAATACGAGAAAACTTGTTCTCTAATAACCGTTCTTTTGGCTCCGAACTTTTATAGAACTTTCCTGGAATAGGTAAGGATGTTTTTTAATGTATGCCATTTGATTTTCGAGATCGTTGATAAAATTTTTAGCTCCTTTTGCCGCCCATTCTTTTACCAGGTAATTAATGATTACGTCATAATCTCTGTGAGCTTTGGTATGTCATGCTTCTTCATAAGGCATTATTGGTTGTATTTTTCCCTGGTGAACTTTCTGACTCTGGAATAAGCTTTTAATTTTCCTTTGTCAGCTTGTTTCATGCCTTAGTTCTTCGATGCCTTTTCTGCCTCACTGATCAGGTTTCACCAGTATGTTTGTTTGGTATCCACATTTTGGGTTGAGGTGGACATAGCGTTGAAATAATTGGATTTGCTTAGAAATTGTATGAACTGCTCTTTAAGTTTTTAATCAAAGAAATTACACGCCAACCATACCAAGTCTTGATTTAAATGATCTAATATTACACGCTGTTAATTTGGCCCGGTTTTATGGTTTAGAGTCTTCAAAACTTTCAACCTATGATAGGTCGAGAATCCCAATAATCTTATCCTTACAACGTAAAGCATCTAAAGCTTCTTTAAAAACCTTAAAATAGTCGTTACTTTGCACTGTTAATTAGTAAAATCATCTTCATGGCAAAGGCAGCTTTACCATCTGGTTTTAGGGACTTTACACCCCAAGAGGTGTATAAGCGTCAGTTCATTTTTGCCACCATTCAAAAGGTTTTTGAACAATACGGCTACCAGCCGATTGAAACCCCCGCTGTGGAGAATCTTTCAACATTAACTGAAAAATACGGGGAGGAAGGGGATCAATTGCTTTACCGGATCTTAAACAGTGGAGCATTTTTGAGTGACGTCCCTGAGAATTTGCTGCAATCCAAAAATTCAAAAGAAGTCATCCCTTATTTAAGTAACAAGGGGCTTCGTTATGACCTTACCGTTCCTTTTGCGCGGTTTGTGGTTCAGCATCAAAATGAAATTCAGTTTCCCTTCAAGCGTTTCCAGATGCAACCTGTATGGCGGGCAGATCGCCCCCAAAAAGGACGTTACAGGGAGTTTTGGCAATGTGATGCCGATGTGGTGGGAAGCAATAGCCTGCTTTACGAAGCCGAAATGATCATGATGTTTGATAAAGTTTTTGGAGAATTGGGGCTTACTAAAGTTCAGCTAAGTTTCAACAATCGGAAAATTTTAATGGGCATTGCTGAAAAATATGGCGTTCGTGAGCAATTTCAAGACTTTACCGTGGCCCTTGATAAACTTGATAAAATTGGCTATGATAAGGTCAAGCAGGAAATGCAAGCGCGGGGCCTGAATGCACAGATGTTGGATGAAATCCAGGAATATCAACTGGATGCTGAGGGCATCGAAAATAAGTTAAACTTCCTTAGCCAATTGTTTGGGGAGGATAGTATTGGCCAAGAAGGTATTCAGGACGTTCAAAAAACAATGGAATACATTGAATCCATAGGTACCAATAACCTTACCCTTGATTTGGACTTCACCCTGGCGCGCGGTCTGGACTATTACACGGGGATGATCTTTGAAGCCGTACCCGAAGACGGAAGTATGGGTAGTATTGCTGGAGGCGGGCGCTATGATGAGCTTACGGAATTTTTTGGCCTAAAAGACGTATCTGGTATTGGAATTTCCTTTGGTATCGAGCGGATTTACGATATGATGGAAACCAAAAAATTGTTTCCCGATCAAGAGCAGCAGGGAACCAAGGTATTATTGGCCAATTTCGGAGAGGCGTTCGAAAGCTTCACTTTTGCTAAACTTCAGACACTAAGAAAAAAAGGGATTGCTTCAGAAATGTACCCCAAACCAGCTAAGATGGGCAAGCAATTCAAATACGCTGATAAAAGCGGCATTCCTTATGTGATCGTAATCGGTTCTGAGGAAAAGGAAAGCGGTGAATTCCAGCTTAAGAACATGCAAACAGGTGAGCAGGACCGTTTAACATTCGAATCCATTGTAGCAACGCTGAAAAATGATTTCGATTAACAACCCTTCATAGAAGGTAGCATAATTATTACAAAGTACATCAACCATGAGCGGCCACGCATTCAGTCACCAACATACCATTACCATTGATCAGGTAGTGGAAACCGTAAGGCAAAAAAGGCCCTTAACCCTTTCTAAAGAAGCGCTTGAAAAGATTCAAGTCTGCCGGGATTACCTTGAACAGAAGATCACAGGGGAAGGAGGCACTTATTATGGCATCAATACAGGGTTTGGTTCTTTATGTGATGTACAGATTTCTAAAAATGAGCTTGGCCAACTTCAGGAAAACCTGGTCAAATCTCATGCTTGTGGAGTGGGCGATTTGGTTCCAACCGAAATTGCCCGTTTGATGCTTTTTCTAAAGATCCAGTCAATTGTATACGGGCATTCCGGGGTTACCCAGGCAACAGCTCAGCAATTGGTCGACTATTACAATCATGATTTGATTCCGGTTATTTACGAAATGGGGTCATTGGGTGCATCCGGTGATCTTGCCCCGCTTGCCCACTTAAGCTTGCCCCTGATAGGCTTTGGTCAGGTGACTTACAATGGTTGCATTGAGGATACGAAAGATGCGATGAAGAAGGAAGAATTGGCGCCCACTCAATTAAAAGCCAAAGAGGGGTTGGCCTTGTTGAATGGTACCCAATTCATGAGTGCTTACGGTACTTGGTGCATTTACGAAGCCGAACGCCTGTTAGATCAAGCTGATTTCATTGCGGCCTTATCCATGGATGCATTTCATGCCAAATCTGAGCCTTTACATGCACTGATCCATCAAATCAGAAATTCCAAAGGGCAAATACAAACAGCTAAAAACGTCCTTACTTATTTAGAAGATAGCGAGATTGGCCACCAGGATAAATCCCAAATTCAGGATCCTTATTCCTTCCGCTGTATTCCACAAGTTCATGGAGCATCAAGGGAGGCCGTTCAACACAGCCGGGAGGTTATTGAAAGTGAGATTAATGCGGTTACCGACAATCCCAACATTTTCCCGGAAGCGGATGCGATTTTATCGGGAGGCAATTTCCATGGGCAAAGACTGGCCATGACACTGGATTATTTAACCCTTGCTGTGAGCGAAATCGGAAGCATTTCTGAACGAAGAACATATAAAATGCTTTCGGGCGAGCGCGAGCTGCCTGCTTTTCTCATTGCCGATCCTGGTTTGAATTCGGGCTTGATGATCCCGCAATATACGGCAGCTTCCTTGTGCAGTCAAAACCGCCAACTTTGCACGCCAGCTTCGGCCGATTCCATTACCTCATCCAATGGTCAGGAAGATCATGTAAGCATGGGCGCCAATGCAGCCATTAAAGCGTACCAAGTAGTCAACAATGTTAAAACCATTTTAGCCATCGAGTTGATGACGGCTGCCCAGGCCATTGAATTTAGAAGGCCCGCAAAATCCTCTTCAAAAATTGAAGCAATGATGGGCTATTTTCGGCAGCATGTGGCTTTTTTAAATCAAGACCGTGTCCTTGATGACGATATTGATAAAGCAAAGAAGTTTTTGGAACATTACCTGGTTACAACCAATGCCAACAGTGGTTGATCCCAAACGTTTTGCTTTTAAAGCAAAAAATGGCCAAGGCCTTCAAACCTTATTTTCCAGTTTATAACCAAATCGCTACTTTGATTAAAGATGCTTGTTTAACCGGGCCTTAGAATTAGGGCATGGATTGAACAAAATTGGGTTTGCTTTTACTGAGAAATAGCAATCTTAATTTTGAATAAATTTTTGAACATACTAAAAACAAGCAGTCGCTAAAATCAACTTTTAAGTAAGATAGAATCTCCGGTAAATAAAAAACAAGCTTGATCAAACTGCATAAAACCTCTGATAGTAGGTATCCTCAAGGATTTATTGGATAGGGTACCATTTTAACTTCCATTTCATCCAAACTTTTACCCAAACGGTAAGTTATTAGGGCTTGGGGTAAATTGAATAATTCGAAAGCTTAATGTATTAAAATCCATAAAATTAGTTACTTTTGCAACTGTATTGTATGCAACTAAAGTCAGTATGGGCGAACCCTTTTACATTGAAAATTCTATGGGCTTCTTAGTGGGAAGGTCCGCAAGAGTGATGGCCATGAACCTTAACCGCAAATTTTCTCAAGCGGGCTACGCGGTTACGGTTGACCATTGGATCATCCTGAGCAAACTTTTGCATCAAGGGGGGCAAAAGCAACAATACTTTGCGCAAATTTCCGGACACGACAAAACAGCCATCACTCGGATTATTGATTACATGGAAGAGCGAAATTGGGTTTACCGCCAACCAGATACTCATGACCGGAGAAACAAAAAACTGTATTTGACCAATCAGGGAAAAGGCTTACAACAAGACTTGGTCAAAATTGTTAAGGAAGCCAATGAAGAAATAGAACAACAGCTTGACGAGCAAGAACTTAAGACTTGTAAGAAGGTGCTCCGGGAAATATTTGGTGCTTTGACCGATCACGACAATTGTTACAACATAAGTTAAAAATGAAACCTAATCTCAAATAAAGCGTATCAAGCAATGAAATTCAGGCAAATAAGCATCATCCTTGGTATAATTATAATAATAGGTGCTGTTTTTTTAACCATGAATATGGTAAGCCAGGATGGTGAACAAAATGATCAAGAAGAACAAACTAAAGCTCAGGCTGTAAAGGTTAAAACAGTTGAGCTTGATTCTGTTCCGGCAATTATTCCCATTTCAGGAAAATTGGAGGCCAGTGACCGCATTGAAATTTTTGCTGAGGTACAAGGTAAATTCCTTAAAGGTAGCAAACCTTTTAAGGAAGGTATTGCCTTTGAAAAAGGAGAAGTCCTCATCCAAATTAATGACGAAGAAGCCAGGCTGAACCTTCAAGCGCAGAAAAGCAATCTAATGAACAGCATAGCCTCTATGCTACCGGATTTAAAGTTGGATTACCCGGATCATTTTCAAAGATGGGAGGCCTATTTACAAAATATGGAAACGGATGAACCGCTGGCTCCCTTGCCCAAAATAACCCAAGAGCAAGTCAAATATTTTGTCTCGGCACGCAATATATACAATGAATATTACGCTATAAAAAGCCAGGAAAAAAGGCTTGCTAAGTATACCATAAAGGCTCCGTTTGATGGCGTGGTTACCGAATCCAAGATCGATCCGGGTACTTTGGTAAGACCGGGTCAGCAACTGGGCCAATTTATTAGTCCCGACCGTTTTGAAATTGCAGCTTCGCTTAATAGTGAATACCTGGAGTTGATTGAAAAGGGGGATTCTGTAGCCTTAAAGTCAGAAAAATTTAACGGTGTTCGAGCTGGTAAGTTAGTGAGAATTAATAGCAGTGTTGATCCCGGTACCCAATCGGCTGAAGTTTATGTAGCTACGGAAGGGTCCGGCTTAAAAGAAGGCATCTATTTAAATGGTTCCGTGTTTACCGGATACGTGGAAAGGGCGTTTGAATTACCCCGTGAACTTTTGGATAATGGCCATCAAATATGGATTGTTGATGAAGGTAAACTTAAAAGGCGGGCCGTAGAAGTGGCTCATACCACCAATGATATAGCCATTGTAAGAGGAATTCCTGAAGGATCCACTGTGCTTTATGAAGCCATGCCTGGTGCATATGGCGGTATGCCTGTCAAGCCTTTCCAAGCAGAAAGCCTTTAATAAGCCTTAAACGAAATTGAAATAGATCTTATTATGCGACAAATGATTGGCTACTTTATCCAGTATCCTATTGTTGCCAACATTCTATTGGTACTGGTTATTATTTTTGGCTACTTTGGCCTTAATAGTCTAAATTCAACCTTTTTCCCAGAATCGGAAAGTGACGTTATTTCCGTCAATGCTACATATCCGGGTGCCGCACCAGAAGAAGTTGAAAAAGGCATTGTCCTCAAAATAGAAGACAACCTGGAAGGTTTAACCGGAATAGACCAAATTACTTCTACTTCAAGGGAAAATAGGGGGGTGGTTACCGTAGAGGTCAAAAAGGGCTACGATACGGATTTTATCTTGCAAGATGTAAAGAATGCAATAGATCGCATTGCTTCTTTTCCCACCGGCATGGAATCCATAGAAGTTTTTAAGGAAGAAAGCGCTAGTGAAGCCATCCGGTTTTCCATCAGCGGGGATGTGAATTTGAAAACACTAAAGCGTTATGCCCGAAATATAGAAGATGATTTAAGGGCAGTTGAAGGCATCTCCAAAATTTCGATCAGGGGTTACCCCGAGGAGGAAATTGAAATCAGCATCGAGGAAGAAGCTTTAAGGGCTTATAATTTAACCTTTCGTGAAGTTGGGCAAGCGGTACGGAACGCTAATCTTGAATTGACGGGTGGTACGATCAAGGGTGAGCAAGAGGAAATGCTCATTAGGGCTAAATCAAAAGAATATTATGCTGAAGACTTACGCAATATAGTTGTAAAATCCGGAGATCAGGAGCAACTTGTCCGGTTACGGCAGATAGCTAATGTACAAGATCAATGGGCTGACAATCCAGAGCGTTCTTACCTCAATGGGGAGCCATCTGTGGTCATTACTGTCAAAAATACGATTTATCAGGATATTTTATTCATAACGGAACACATCCGTGAGTATGTTAAGGAATTCAATGAAGAAAATGAAGCAGTGGAGGCTACGGTTATACGGGACCGGTCGGAATCCCTGAACAATCGAATTGACCTCTTGACCAAGAACGGTATGATTGGATTCGGGCTGGTGTTAATTTTACTTTCCCTGTTCCTGAACATACGCTTAGCTTTTTGGGTGGCAGTGGCCATTCCTTTTTCATTTGCCGGGATGTTCATTCTGGCCAATTGGTATGGCATAACCATAAATGTGATCTCCCTTTTCGGAATGATATTGGTTATTGGTATCCTCGTGGATGACGGCATTGTATTCGGGGAAAATATTTATCAAAAATATGAAGACGGTCAGAGGGCCATTCCTGCTGCCATCAATGGAACCATGGAAGTACTACCGCCTATTATAGCATCTATCCTGACCACCATCATTGCTTTTTCTACGTTCTTTTTTCTGGCGGGAAGAATTGGTGAATTTATTGTAGAAATGGCCTTTGTGGTGAATGCAGCGTTATTGTTCTCTTTAATTGAAGGCGTCTTGATCCTGCCAAGCCACATGGCCCACTCCAAAGCACTACACAAGCGTGGCCGCAAGAAAAACTGGTTGAACGAAAAAACCGACCAAGGCCTGCAGTTTTTCAGGCAAAGGGTTTACAGCCCCCTATTGTGGAGCTGTATGTACAACAAAACCCTAACCCTTTCGGTGGCCATAGGATTATTGGTCTTAGTTGGAGGATTGCTTGGCAACGGTGTGCTAAAAACCACATTTTTCCCCAATATAGAGCGTAATCAAATTGACGTTAACCTGGAGATGCCATCGGGAACTCGAGAAAATGTAACCCGCAAATGGTTACAGCACATCAAACAAGCAACCTGGGAAGTCAATGACAGCCTTAATCAGGAACGGAATGACGACCGGTCTTACGTTCAGGACATTCAGTTGAACATTAGCAGCTCCAGCCATAAAGGAAGCCTCAGAATTCTCCTGCTTGAAAGCCAATACCGGGAATTGGCAGGCTATGCCATAACCAATCTTATTCGTGAAAAAGCCGGCACCATTGTAGGAGCTGAAAAAGTAACCTATGGGTCCGGGATACCCTTTGGTAAGCCGGTATCCGTAGCCTTGCAGGCTGAGGATCTTGATGAATTAAGAGAAGCAGAACGCAAATTAAAATCCGAATTGAAGGATATGCCTAAACTGAAGGATGTGGTTGACAATGACCAGAAGGGGCCCATGGAAGTTAATTTAGAGCTCAAACAAAAAGCTCATAAATTAGGTTTGGACTTAATGACCATTATGAGCCAGGTTCGCAATGGCTTTTTTGGCAATGAAGTGCAGCGGTTGCAACGTGGACTGGATGAAGTAAAAGTTTGGGTTCGCTACAACAAAAATTACCGAAAATCCCAGGGAAATCTCGAGAACATGCGAATTCGTACACCTGAGGGAACCTACCCTTTGAAAGCATTGGCAGATTTTGATATCAAACGCGGGGTGTTGGCCATTAACCACTTAGATGGGGACCGGCAAATAAAAGTAGAGGCTGATTTGGCAGATCCCAGTTATTCAGCTACCGATGTGAACTTAAAAATTGAGAATGAAATTTTACCCTCTATCATGGCTGAACATCCCGCTGTAAAAGCCTCTTTTGAAGGGCAGACCCGGGAATCCGGGAAAGTTGGCAAATCAGCAGCTGAGGTTTTACCAGTTATCTTTATCCTGATGATTACCGTGGTTATGATCGTCTTTCGCTCATTCATGCAAACAGCTGTTGTTTTCCTTATCCTGCCATTTGGGTTGATCGGTGTTGCCATGGGGCATATAATACAAAACATTCCCATTAGCATCCTTTCCACTTACGGCATCCTTGCATTGATCGGCATCATTATTAACAATTCCGTGGTTTTGGTTACGCATCTAAACAATACGTTGAGATCCGGCAAACCTTTTATGCAAGCGGTACATGATGCTGGTCTGGCCCGGTTCAGACCAATATTGCTAACCACCCTAACCACGATTGGAGGACTTGCACCACTGATGCTCGAAAAAAGCCTGCAGGCTCAGTTTCTGGTTCCGATGGCGGTTTCTGTTGCTTACGGCATGTTGTTGGGCATGTTTGTAACATTGCTCATATTACCGGTGATGCTGGTGATCATCAACAACCTCAGAATTGGTGCTGTATGGCTTTGGACTGGCCATAAGCCGGAAACTAATACAGTAGAACCAGCTGTCCGGGAAACCAAAAACTTTGAAGAAAATGAACAGGATTTAAAAGGGTAAATGGCTTAAATATGTTCACGTTACTATTGGCAAAATGGAAAACAAAATGCTATGCGAATATTTAATATATCGATTTTAATAGGGAGCTTACAATTATTCACCATAAATGGAGTTGCTCAAGAACCCAAAACGATTGATACGCTTTCCCTACAAAGTGCAGTAAGGCAAGCCATGGAGAACAACCACAACATCCAGGTAGCCCGTAACAATGCCAAAATAAGCAAAAACAGTGTGCACATAGGCAATGCTGGTATGCTGCCTTCTTTAAGTATTTCCTCAAGTGGCACCTACAACAATGAAGATACCCGCCAGAAATTTGAGCAACCGCTGGGCGAACAAGAAATTAATGGGGCTGAATCCACCAACCTTAATGCATCCATGGATTTGCGTTACACCTTATTTGATGGCTTTGGCAATACTTACAATTACGAACAATTAAAAGTTGAAAAGGACCTTAGTGACGTTCAGGCCAGGCAAACCATTGAAGCCCTTTTATTGCAAGTAGTCAACCAATATTACAAGGTAGCTCGCTTGAAAACCCAATACCAAATTGCTCAGGAATCTGTAGCAATATCCCAGGAAAGGCTACAGCGGGTTAAAAGTGCAAGGCAATATAGCAACAAATCCAGGGTGGATGTATTGAATGCCAAAGTTGATTTGGATTCAGATAGCAGTTCTATGGTAGAGGCTAAAACCCAGTACAAAAATACCAAGCGTAGCTTGAATGTGCTACTGGGGCAGGAAGTAGAAACGGAATATGCAGTTCAACGTGAGGTGACGGTTCGTAAAGAACTAGCAAAAAGCCAGTTGTTAGAAAACGCCCAAACCAACAATGCTGCCCTCCAAGCCGCAGATTACCAATTGCAAACGGCACGCTTACAAAAAAAGATCGCTAATGCCAATTTTTACCCGCAATTAACCTTGACTGGAAGCTATTATTTTAGTCAATCCAACAATGATGCCGGCTTCCTTAAAGAAAATCAAACCAATGGCGTTAGTACCGGCCTTCAGCTGAACATTCCCATTTTTGCCGGGTTTCAAAATAAGATTAAGGCTGAAAATGCTGCAATGCGGGTAAAGAACAGGCAGCACCAACTAAACAATAAGAAGCTTGAAGTCAACCGGGACCTGCAAAATGCTTACGCTACTTATCAACAAAACCTGAAAGTTTTGAGCATGGAACAGCGCAACGTAGAAAATGCCCGGTTGAATTTAGAACGAACTCGTGAATCCTACCGCCTGGGGCAAGTTAACGGTACGCAGGTAAGAGAAGCGCAGGTCAACTTCATACGTGCCAAAACCCGAAGGACAGATGCACGCTACGATGCGAAATTGGCCGAAGTTGAGCTTTTTAAGATTGCCGGGTTGTTGTTGGAGGAGTTTAATCCAAACTTTCGATAGCAGTACGAGGATTAAGCTTCTTAATGTTAAGGATTAAAGCCCTAACAAATAAGGCATTATGTAGCCACTACAAGTTAATTATTGATAGAATTTCAGAGCTCCTGACCGCTCTACATCTAAATTATTGGTAATCAATTGCTTAATTACAAAAGTAGCGTAAACGGAAAATGTCCTGATTTTTATAATAATTAATTAAAACTTTTAAGACTTGCGAATGGGTCGCGCTTGTTTCCTTGGGGGGTGTATCAAAACCAAATAATCCGGAGTTCTTTGGTTTTAAAAGGCTTTTTTATATCATGATAGATATTTGATAATCACATATTTAGACCCTTTTATTGATCTCATTTTTTATTGTAATAAGACTTTTGATACATCCCCGGCTTTTTGCCTGTCGCAGCAGCTCAAAGAAGTTTTAAACAGCAGGTGGCTCTCCTTTTGGCTATCTTAAAGATTCCCTAATGTGGATATGGATCAATAGGCTTTTTATGGCTTAAAAGGCCTATTAAACATGAAAAATCCTGCAATTTTTCATGTTTAATCCATCCCCTGACAGTAGCAATCTCGTATGCCTTTAGTGCCTGCCCTTTGAAGCGGGTGTATTGCTCATTGGAAATGACGTATTTTTCTCTTATGGGAGCCGCTTCGGCATTGCCATACCATGGCTTTTGCTTGGCCGTGGCAACCTCGTCAGGCCCTAAGGTCTGCCCTGTGAAGCAGGAGCTTTGCGCTCCGGGCATTTAACAAGGTCAGCAATGAACATAACAACAGTAAGGCTGCATTCCTTTGAGCGGGATGTAGCATCCCCTAATTAGCCGGATCAATACCCCATAACAATTCCCGATTTTTATCCGAAGCTTAATGTTGCAATGCCTCATTTACAGGGCAAGTTGGTTTAGGATTGGGTCAGGAGTTCCGGGTTTTGGGGAAACTCCAGTTATGATAACTGACCAAAGATGTTACGATTAGATCAAGCGTTCTGAATTTAAGCAAGTTCTTCACCCTAATACTAAATTATTATTTAACCTGCATCTTTCATGTTGTACAGTCGTTGTACCTCGCTTTTACTCAAAGGCTTGTCGTAAATCCGCAAGTCGTCAATGTAGCCGTCAAAATATACTTCAGTGGCATGATCCCAGTAGCCTTTACCAACCCACATGCGTTCGTGCTTGACCGCATCCGCAAAAAACTCGGAGGCACTGGCTGTATTGAAGTTATACTGCCTGTAGTCAATTTCCTTCCCATTCAAATAACCGGTGTTGTAATCTTTGCCAACTACCGTAACAAAATGGTACCATTCCCCTTCTTTAATGGCTCCCTGCTGGTCTGACAAGTGCACATCGGAATGGGAATCATAACAAAACGAAGGTAAATCGCAAGGATTGCTGAAAATCGTGAAAAATACGCCTTTGGACTTTGGAAAAACTGATCCATGCGCTATTTCAATGATCAGTCCTTCATTGGAAGCATCGAACATGTTGGGGCAGCCGTTTTTATTGCCGTAATAAAAGACGGGCAAGATGCTCTTTCCTACGGGAATGTTACGGGCTTTAAACCAGACAGCAATGCTTCCTTCGCTCAAATTCTGGATATGGGAGGGCGTTTTTCCGTTTTTAAGCATTTCAACGTAATCGCCTTCTCCATCAAATTCCATCGCATTGCGGCCCACGATGCCTTCTTCATACGCTGGATTGCCTTTAATTTCGCCATGCGATTGATAAGAAGATTGGTCGTAAACTATATCGCTGTCTGGCTCATCGAAGGTCCAGTGCCCCATTAGCTCCGGGGATTTTTGCACATCGGCTTCGGCTGTTGCCAATGGCTGATGATGATCACTTTTTTGTAAGAAAACCACTAAAATTAAACCGAGGAAAAGCACAGCAAGAATGATGAGATGATACTTTTTCAACATGGTTGCAGCAAGTTTTCAAGTTCTTATAACATGCAACGATAAGGATGTTGTTGATTTCTGGCTTATATGGCTAAAATTAAGGACTTATCGGGTTCCCGACATTGGTGGTGGGGTGGTTCGATAGAGGTTCAGGTGTCAATCAATGAGAAAGGTGGTGGATGCAACAGGCTGTTCGTGGTGAATGTATTGCACGCCTTCCTTTCCATCTTTTGCAGGGTGAAGATTATTGGCAGATCCGGTGTACCAAGGATAAATTTCAATCTCATAATTGCCAGGCGTAAAGCTTGGATGCCCTGCTTGGCCATCGGCATAATAGTAGCCTGTTGTAATGTATTCATAACCGCTGCCGTTTAAGTCTTGAAAATCCTTGCGGGGCATGGACTGATCGATCGGCAGCTTAAAAATGTAGGTTTTAAATTGGGAAGGCCCGGCTCCACTTCCATCATCGATCCGTCCCTCGAGGTAAGTGTTCCTATACAGTTTACCGAACCTTTGATGAACCTGGCTCCAATCCCTTTCTGGTTGGTTACCAGCAGGGCTGCGCTTTACCGTATAATTGTTATTCCAATTTGCTTTTCGGATGCTCATGTGGATGAAGTCGCCATGATAATCGGAAATGGTAGCCTTGATGGTAAGGTAGTCTACTGAAACATCAGCCCTTACCTCCCATAATGGAGGTAGTTCATCCTGTTCACAGCTTGGCAGGGCGAATAGGAAAAGGAGCAAAAGGATTAGCTTGTGGCTGAGTTGACTATATTGAAGGTAGGTTTTCATGAATTAAGTTTACATCACTTGGCAAAACTGTTGATTCCTGTTTCTATAGATAAACTGTAGTTTGCTTATAAAGCAGCATTTGTCTCGAATATATACAATTAGGAAGTGTGTTCATTAAAAATCACAACCATTAGCACTTCAAAATTAATACCAACAGGCAGGCTAATCATGATCATGAATCGGTATTTTTTGCAACTTCATTTCAATTCATTTAAGGCTCATTTCCCTATCAATAGAAATTCCTTCAAATTTGCCCTTGCATTTGAACCTGTGATGGCATGAACGAATCCCAGCAACCAGAGATCTACTTCCACGTAGGCCTTGGGAAAGTAGCCTCTACTTACCTTCAATACCGTTTTTTCCCTAAGCTATTAGGCATTCACTACATCCAGCGAACGCGCTATAAAAAGGCTCAATCCGTCATAGAAAAAACCAACCATGGAAAATACCTGGTATCCCGGGAATTTGACCGCCAGCTTGAGCAGGAGGTAGCAAGATTTGCCCAGGATTTTCCCGATGCCAGGCCAATCCTCTTGTTACGCAGGCACGATGAATGGATCGCTTCCCAATACCGCAGAAAAGTTAAAAATGGCGAAAGCCGTCCTTTGGAAGAATTTCTGGATTTGACCAGTGATCGAGGCCGTTGGCACATCCAAGACCTTTATTTCATGCCCAAGGTAAGGGCCTTAGAGCAAGCATTCTCCCACAAGCCTTTGGTGCTTTTTCATGATGATCTTAAAAATGCGCCTTTTGCCTTTTTCGATGCCTTGGCTGATTATATGGGAGCTACCTATAACCCGGAAGCGATTTCAATGAAGCCATTTCATGCTTCTTATAACCATAAGCAGCTTAAGGTCATGCGCAAGTGGGGAAGCCGGGTTTTTAACAAAAAACGCCAATTACCCCAGCAACCCGTGGCCAAGTGGTTCAAGCGGAGGTCCGAAATGCTCGTGTCTTACTTGATATTATACAGTGCTTTGCTAATGCCAGATGCTTGGGTAAGGAACGAAACGCTTTATTCACAGGCTTACCTTAACAAAATTCGCCAATATTACCAGGATGATTGGGAGCAATGTGTTCAATACGCAAGGGAAAACAATCCTGAGGAAGTTAAGGCGATTATTGATGAGGTAAGTTCTTAAATTTTATATGATCGAACTTATAGCTTAGACCCTAAGTTCAGATTCAAGCATGAATACATTAATACACCTACCAATAGCACTAACACAATTTCGATATTAATACGGCAGCTAACCCAACTTCCAACAATAACACTGCTTTTAAGCTGATTCCAGGTCCATTGCTTTTAAGGTTTGCTCCCATTTCCAGGCAGTGGCCATCATATCTTCCAAAGAATATTGGGTTTGCCAGCCCAAATCACGATTGGCCTTGGTAGTATCGGCATAAACCTGGGTTACGTCCCCTTTTCGGCGCTCTCCAATTTCATAATCGATTTTGATGCCCGTAGCATTTTCAAAGGCGTGGATGATGTCGAATACGGAATAGCCTTCCCCTGTTCCAAGGTTAAATACTTCAAAGGCGTCTTTATTTCCCTTGTTTAGTAGGCGATTAAGGGCTACAACGTGGGCATTGGCTAAGTCAACTACATGAATGTAATCGCGAATGCAAGTGCCATCTGGGGTGGGGTAGTCATTGCCAAAAACGGTTAATTGTTCTCTGCGTCCACTGGCTGTTTGGGTTAAGTAAGGCATCAGGTTTTCAGGCGTTCCAATGGGTAATTCTCCTATTAGTGCAGAATCATGCGCGCCAATTGGATTGAAGTAACGCAAGGAAATGACTTCAAGGTTATACGCTGATGAAGATTCATGAAGGATGTCTTCGCCTATGTGTTTCGTATTGCCGTAAGGGGATTCGGCTTTTTTAATGGGCGCATCTTCGGCTACCGGGACTTGGTCCGGCTCACCATAGACTGTACAGGAAGATGAAAAGACAAAGTCCTTAACCTGGTAGGCTTTCATCAATTCCAAAAGGTTGATAAGGGATACTAAATTGTTATGGTAATATTTCAAGGGTTGATTCACAGATTCTCCAACCGATTTATAGGCAGCAAAGTGAACAACCGCTTCTAAGTCCTCATTTTCTTCAAAAAATTTTTTGAGCGCAGCCGGATCACAAAGGTCAATGGGGTAAAAAGCTGGTTCTACCCCAGTAATGCTGGCAATTTGATCAATAACGAAGCGGTAGGATTGGGCAAGGTTGTCAATCACCACTACTTCGTAGCCGGCCTTTTGTAGTTCTACCACTGTGTGGGAGCCAATGAAGCCAGTGCCGCCAGTTACCAAAACTTTATTTTGATTAGCCATATTTAATTGATTTTAGCCATTAGGAATCAAAAACTAAGGTACTACAACAGATAACAATCAGTGAAACCCAGTTCTAAAGCAATAACATTCTACCTAATGCTGATGCCTTTAAACAATTTACAACAATTAACCCATCGCTTTTACGCTTCCTGGAATTGAGGCAATGCTTTAAAATACTTTAAGGTTTTTTCCAACCCTACAGATCGGTCTGTTTGTGGCTCCCAACCTAAAAGCGATTGAGCCTTGGAAATGTCCGGCTTACGCTGTTTGGGATCGTTAATTGGTAATTCCTGATAAGTAATTTGAGATGAAGTGGAAGTCATTTGAATGATCTCTTCAGCAAATGCTTTTATAGTAATTTCCTTAGGATTGCCAATATTCACAGGTTCAACGTGATCAGAAAATAACAATCTATAAATGCCCTCTACCATGTCATCTACATAACAAAAGGATCGGGTTTGCGTACCATTCCCGTATACTGTTAGGTCTTTTCCTTTAAGGGCTTGGCCAACAAACGATGGTAATACGCGTCCATCCTCAAGCCTCATTTTTGGGCCGTAGGTATTAAATATCCTGGCAATTCTTGTTGCTAAGCCATGGTAACGATAATAGGCCATGGTAATGGCTTCCTGGTACCTTTTGGCTTCATCATAAACGCCTCTGGGACCGATTGGGTTAACATTGCCCCAATAATCTTCATTTTGAGGATGTTCCAGCGGATCGCCATAAACTTCTGAAGTAGAGGCTACGAGGATCCTGGCGTTTTTAGCACGTGCCAGGCCCAATAGGTTATGGGTACCAAGGGCTCCAACCTTAAGGGTTTGGATGGGCATTTTTAAATAATCAACAGGGCTGGCGGGCGATGCAAAATGCAAAATGTAATCAAGCTCACCGGGTACGTGAACAAAATTGGTGATATCGTGATTGTAAAAAATGAAATTATCCAGCTTGAAGAACTCTTCAATGTTTTGAAAGTTGCCGGTCAGCATGTTGTCCATGCCAAAAACGCGATAACCCTCATCCAAGAAGCGCTTGCACAAATGGGAACCAATAAAGCCCGCAGCACCCGTTATTAAAATGCTAGATTGACGTGAATGATCCATAATGCTTAATATTCAACTTTGCTTGTAATTGTTCTGCGACCTATTGACTCGTAAAAGAAGCCTTTTTCTTCCATTTCTTCAGGCACATAAACATTCCTGCCATCAAAGATCACCGGATTTTTCATGGCAGATTTAACCTTGTCAAAATCAGGATTTCTAAAGACATGCCATTCCGTAACCAGCAATAAGGCATCCGAATCTTCTAATGCTTCATAAGGTTCACTTGCATAGGTGATTTGGTCACCATATATGGCTTTAACGTTTTCCATGGCCTCCGGGTCAAATGCTTTAATGTTAGCGCCTTCTTTAAGCAACTCTTCGATTAGGAAAAGTGCAGGGGCTTCCCGGATGTCATCGGTATTGGGCTTGAATGCCAGCCCCCACAGGGTTATATTTTTCCCTTTCAGGTCGTTGTTGTAATACCTCTTGATTTTAGGGATCAGGCTGGTTTTTTGGTTCTGATTGATTTGCATTACAGAATTAAGGATTTTGAAATCGTAGTTATGCTCTTGGGCCGTATTGGCAATCGCCTGGACATCTTTAGGGAAGCAGCTACCACCGTAGCCAATGCCGGCAAATAAAAACCGCTTACCAATGCGTTCATCGGTTCCAATGCCTTTTCGGATCGCATCAACATTGGCCCCCACTTTTTCGCAGAGATTAGCAATCTCATTCATGAAGGAAATTTTGGTAGCCAGGAATGCATTGGCAGCATATTTGGTCATTTCAGCAGAGCGCTCATCCATGAAAAGGATCGGGTTGCCTTGGCGCACAAATGGTTGATACAGATGATCCATTACTTCCTGAGCTTTTTCTGAGGAAGTACCAATAATGACCCTTTCCGGCTTCATAAAATCATCAATTGCACTGCCTTCCCTTAAAAATTCAGGGTTGGAAACCACATCAAATTCACAGTTGCAATTAGTAGCTATTTGATCCCTTACTTTTTCAGACGTGCCCACAGGAACGGTACTTTTATCAACGATAACGGTGTAATCTTTAAGATAAGGGCCCATTTCTTCTGCTACCTGCAAAACGTACCGCAAGTCGGCAGATCCATCTTCTCCGGGCGGAGTTGGAAGGGCCAAAAAGATCACTTGGGCACCCTGTATACCTTCTACTAATTCCGTTGTAAAATTTAAGCGGTCTTGCTCAATGTTTCTTTGGAAAATCGGTTCAAGGCCAGGTTCATAAATAGGTATTTCCCCATTTCTCATTTTCTCGACCTTATCTTGGTCAATGTCGATACAGGTTACATCGTTACCGGTTTCAGCAAAGCATGTGCCGGTAACCAAACCTACGTATCCACTTCCTACAACTGCGATCTTCATAGTTTGTTGTTTTTTTTAAGCAAAAAATTGTTTAATGGTATGAGCAATGTAATTAATCTGATCTTCTTTTAAAGCTGGATGCATGGGCAAGGATAATACTTGGTGCGTTAAAGCTTTGGTAACTTCATTTCCCGATTGACTCTGGTAATTCTGATAAACAGCATGTACGTGCAAGGGAGTAGGGTAATAAACCTTATTGGGGATGCCTTGATCATTCAAATGTTGGCTCAATTGGTCTCTACGGTCTCCGGAAATTTTAAGGGTGTACTGATGAAAGATGTGCGTAGAATTGTTGCTTCTAACAGGGACTTGCACATTGGGTACCGCTTTCAGCAATTCATCGTATTGCTCAGCTGCTTTTTGGCGCTTATGGTTGTATTGATCGAGGTATTTCAATTTTACATTTAGAATGGCTGCTTGAACGGTATCAAGCCTGGAATTCATACCAATTCTATTGTAACTATATTGTTGGCTCATGCCATGATTTTTGATCTCTTTAATTTTTTGCGCTAATTCATCATCATTGGTAAACAAAGCCCCGCCATCTCCAAGGCATCCAAGGTTTTTGGATGGAAAAAATGAAGTACAGCCAATATCGCCTATGGTTCCAGCATGCTGACCGGTGCCATCGGTAGGATGGTACTTGGCCCCCAATGCCTGGGCTGTATCTTCGATGATATATAGTTTGTTTTTATCTGCAATTGTTTTTATTGCGTCCATATTTGCACACTGCCCGAATAGGTGAACCGGGATAATAGCTTTGGTATGGGGTGAAATGGCATTTTCAAGGGAATCGGGATCCATATTGTAAGTATCCGGATCGCAATCTACCAATACAGGTTGATGGCCTGCAGCTATAATGGCCTCAGCTGAGGCTACAAATGTAAAATCAGGGCTGATTACTTCAGAATTTTCAGGTAGGTCGAGTGCCATTAAAGCAATCTGCAATGCATCCGTACCATTGCCGCAAGCAATAACATGGGCTACGTCTAAATAATGCGCCAGGTTTTTTTCAAATGTGCCTACATCAGGACCATTGATAAATTTAGCGGAATTGACTACATTATCGATGGCATTATTAAGTTCTTCATAAATGGATTGGTGCTGCTCCACCAAGTCTACCATTTGAATAGATGGCATATATTTACAATTATATTCAATAGCAATTCTTTACCCTGCAAATATAAACTTAATTTTGTTTCAGAAAATAGAACTCAAAATACATGAGGGCCGGATTATGAAAAAATTGTTGGTTGTTTTAGTACTCCTGTTTTTTGGAGGTGCTAAGGTTTGGGGCCAGTCTGACATTCAGGATTCCACCATTAGCTTATTCTTGGCAAGTGCCAGTTATGGCTTTGAAATACCAGGGGGTGATATGGCAGACCGTTTTGGTAACAGTAATGGCATAGGCCTTTCCGCATCCTACAAAATGAAGAACAATTACTTGTTTTCGCTTGATTTTAAGTTTTTATTTAGCAGAAATGTCCGAGAAGATCCTCTTCAATCTATTAAATCGGATAAGGGATTTTTAATTAATGGCCAAGGACTTATGGAACCGGTGGACCGGCTAATGCGAGGTTACTATGCCATGGCTAAAGCCGGTAAGGTATTCCCGTGGTTTGGTCCGAATCCGAACTCAGGCGTATATTTTCAGCTTGGAGGTGGTTTTATGCAGCATAAGATCAAGTATAATAACATCAGCAGTTCTTTATTCCAGTTAAAAGGTGACTACAAGAAAGGCTATGATCGCCTTTCCAATGGATTCGCTTTATCAGAATCTATTGGATTCCAGTACTTGTCCAACAATAAATTGATCAACTTCTCAGTAGGGTTTGAGTTCATTCAAGCCTTTACAAAAAACAGAAGGGATTGGAATTTTGATACCATGGAAAAAAATGACGACCTGAGAATAGACTTGCTGTATGGGATCCATTTTAAATGGTCTTATCCCATTTACGAAAAAGCGCCCCAAGAGCATTACTACCATTAAAATCAGGGTTAATAAGTGAATGAGCCATCAAATTACGTTGAAGCTTCAGGAGGCCTTATACAATGCTACCATTAGGTTTTATTGGCAAGCAATTAAATTAGGCAGTTATTTCAACCCCAAAGCTGCTAAATTTATAAAAGGAAGGGATAATGGCCTCAATGAGGTTTTAAACAAAGCAGTTATTAACGAAAATTACATTTGGTTTCACTGTGCTTCTTTGGGAGAATTTGAACAAGGCAGGCCGATCATTGAAAGCCTAAGAAGCGATTATCCCCATTATCGGATCCTTTTAACGTTTTTCTCACCCTCAGGTTTTGAAACAAGTAAAGATTATGAGCATGCTGATGAGATTTTATATTTACCTATAGATACCCAAAGGAATGCTCAGGCCTTTGTAAAAGCTTTTAAACCACATCTCGCGGTATTTATCAAATATGATTTCTGGTACCATTATTTAAAAGAACTGCGCAAACAAAACATCCCAACTGTTTTGGTATCCGGGGTTTTTAGAAAGGAGCAAAGATTTTTTAAGTCCTGGGGCTCCATTTTTAAAGCAATGCTGCCAACCTTTGATCATTTTTTTGTACAGGATGATCATTCTGGGAGGCTCCTTCAGGGATTGGGTTATAACAATTACTCCGTCATCCCTGATTCAAGAGTCGATCGGGTTTATGAAATTACCCGCAATGCTGCTCAAGATATAACCATTCAATCATTTGTTGGCAATGCCCTGGTCGTCATTGGAGGATCTACTTATGAGATTGAGGAGGATTGGCTATTGAAGCTTCTTGACCAATATGAGGGGCATGTTCGAATAATAATTGCCCCCCACAACCCAAGCCAAGCAAGGATTGAAAGCTTAAAGCAAAAAGCTGGCGACCGCATGACCTTCTATTCTTCCAATGAGCAAGACCTATCAAAACCAATAATGGTGGTTGACCAAATAGGACTTCTGAACAGGTTGTATCGATACGGGCATGTAGCTGTAATAGGGGGCGGTTTTGAAAAAAGCATCCATAATATACTGGAGCCAGCTGCATTTGGACTTCCTATAATTTTCGGGCCAAAATATGATAAATTCAATGAAGCCCACGACCTCATCCGAAAAGGTGGCGCTTTTGCTGTTGAGGATTTTGATTCATTTTATGATAAGATCCAGCCTTTGATCGAAAAAGGTCAATATCAAGAAATAGGGAGTATTGGTGAGAATTATATACTACAAAATCGCGGTGGTTCTGACCAAGTATTGAGTTATGTTAAGCAATTTCTCATTGCCAAATGATAAAAGCGAATAGCTTTAGAAGATGGCTTAACATCAAGCTTTTGTTCGTTGGCTATAAGTAGTTACTTTTTATTAAAGTTGTTCAAGGTGTTCTTTAATGTCATTCATGAGCCAATGAGGCGTAGAGGTGGCACCGCATATCCCTATGCTATTTCCCTGTTCAAACCAATTGTCATTAATTTCGTCAATTTGGGATACAAAGTAACTGTTTGGATTGTAGGTTTTGCACACTTCATAAAGTACTTTGCCATTGGACGATTTGGTCCCTGAAACAAAAACAACCTTGTCATAATTTAGGACAAAATTCTTGAGTTGTTCATCCCTGTTGGAAACCTGCCGGCAAATGGTATCATTGAGCGTAACCTCAATACCCCTTGATTTTAAGTTATCCCTTATCTCGTAGAGCTTAGATATATCCTTGGTAGTTTGGCTGAACAATTGGACCTTGTTGGGAAGCTCCATTTCATCAAGTTCTTCCTTGGATTGAAATACTGTAGCGTTTTGCTGTACCTGCCCCATTAAAGCTTTGATCTCCGGATGGCCTTGTTTTCCATATATGAGCAGTGGGATTTCCTGGTGCTTATCGTAAGCATTTTTAACGCGGTTTTGCAACTTTAATACCACCGGGCATGATGCATCGATTAACTCTAAGTTGTTTTCAATACCGATTTGGTAAGTTTCAGGAGGTTCTCCATGGGCACGGATTAATACCCGCTCGTCTTTAAGTTCTTTCAAGTCGTCATGGTTAATACTCTTGAGCCCTTTTTGCTCAAGCCGCTCAACTTCTTCGTCATTATGAACAATATCCCCTAAGGAGTACAACTTGCCATAATTATCAAGGTATTCTTCTGCCAATTCTATGGCGTAAACAACACCAAAGCAGAAACCTGAATTATCGTCAATATTAACCTTAAGATCTAACATAGCCGTTCAAGTTATCTTTTTAAGTACTACAAAATTATGGAATATGAAGTTTTTAAAAGCAACAAATAGAAAACCAATTGAAAGCTTTAAGGGCGTTGATCCATTGCTTATTTTTGCCGCTGTTTTTATAGGTCTTTACAAAACGGTTTCAATGGTTGGTTTATGGCTAAACCCGTAAATTGAAAATCCAAGTTTATGCCCAACATGTGGCTTTCTTTTTAACTACAATGTATTAACGCATGCTTCTCCAATTAATACTAATTCTTGTTGTGATTATTTTTTTATCGGTCTTAATTTTCCTGGTTGCTAAGGTCGCTAATTTACCCGATCGATACCAGGATCATTTGGATGATCACCCAAAGGTATCTGTTTTGCTGGCAGCAAGAAATGAAGCCTATAACATTGAGGCATGTTTGCAAGCTTTGACAAACTTGGATTACCCTGCCGATAAAATTGAGGTATTAGTTGGAAATGATCGATCGGAAGACGATACGGAACCCATCGTCAAAAAATTCATTGAGGATCGTAGCAATTTTAAGCTGATCAATGTTACCCATGATTTTGGCAAAGCAAAGAGTAAAGCCAATGTGATCGCCTGGTTGGCTCACCAAGCCCAAGGAGATTATTATTTAATAACCGATGCCGATATACAAGTACCTCAACAATGGGCCAAGGCGATGGTCCAATATTTTAAGCCAGGAATTGGCTTAGTGAGCGGCATAACTGTAGTAAAAGGGCCAAAACTTTTTGATAAAATGCAGGGCCTTGAATGGCTATATTACATGGGGTTGCTGCGAATGATAGATGAAATAAGTGCTGTTACAGCGGTTGGCAATAACATGGCAATTAGAAAAGATGCTTACTGGCAAACCGGTGGCTATGAATCTTTGGACTCCTCCGTGACTGAAGATTACAAAATTTTTCAAGCTATAACATCAAAAGGATGGCGGCATAAGCATTTGCTAATGACGGAAGTAATAGCCACATCCGAACCGGCCCAAAATTTGACGGATTTAATGCAGCAAAGAAAGCGATGGCTAAGAGGCGGAATGGAACTGCCCCTAAGCATTTTAGCATTGATCCTGCTTCATAATATTTATTTTCCAGCTGTCATTGTATTATTGATTTTGAACCCCATGATTGGAATTGGCGTGCTGATATTAAAAGCTTTTGCACAAGATTATTTCCTTTACAAACAAATAAAATTCACCAACCTCAAAGTTGATTATCAAGATTACATGGCATACGAAATTTACAATCATTTAATTTCTTTGATAACGCCAATTTATTTTATCTGGCCTACTCAAGTCAAATGGAAAAAAAGAAAAATCTAATGATAAAATTTGTTAAAAATTTATTTCTAATTGTTCCACCTCATTTTTTGCGGAATGTGGCTCTGACGGTTCAGGGTGGGCAATGGATATTTTTTGCCTGCTAAACAAGCCTTAGCCATTGCCGTGTAGGCGATGGGGTAGCATGTTACAGAAGTTTCCATAGAAAAAAGCAATGAATTGAGGGGAAGCCCCAAAAATTCCAGTAAAATACCAAGTGTAAAATTATTGGGAAACTTCCCTGGAGATGCGCAGGGTTAAGGGCTTAGTCGTAGGTTTGGCCGAAAAAACAACCCTACTCTGATTTCTTTCGGAAGTGTATTAAAAGTTTTTTAAACCAATAGAAGTAAAATGTCCTAATTTCATTTAAGTGCTGATTTCCAGGCTTTAAATTTAATTTTACAAAAATGTTTCAAAGGGAAAATCACCGATTTTTTTCGTTTCTATACAACACCACCCAAAGCCCGCATTAGATCGAGATTTAGGGCTAATACAATTTCCTAAAACCTTTATTGAAGGATTAGGTTTGGTCTAGCCACCAAATTTGTGGTATACTTATAAACAGTCAAGATGCTTTGGATATGACAAATGAAAGCAAAACCCCTTTACTAAAGCGAAAAATTTCGAACCCATTTCAATTCACTTTCGTTTTATATTTTTGTAAAAGAATGTTGGTCTTTCGTAATAAAAATTTATTTACTTAAATTCATACTGAACTGAAATAGAAGTGGGGCATTGTCAGTTTATAAGCAGTTATTATTCAACAATAAACAAATGATTAAATTTTAATTAAATTTGAAGGATTAAAAAACAGTAACTATGAAAAGTATTTTACACTATTTCAATTCAAAAGGTTTTAATCAATGCAATGAATCTAATGGCAATTTGAGCTATCTTTATGGGAAAGCTGCCTCCAACAAGAACTTAGGCTTATCCTTAAAGATGCCCCTTATTTTCATTGTATTAGCTTCTTTTTCTATTACTGGAGCAATCAACAACGTTAAAGCCCAATCCAATTGTCAATCTTTAACTGAAAATTTTTCGAGTTCATTTCCTTCCGGGTGGACCCGAACTAGTACAGCAGTTGCAACCACAACCAATAGTTGCACTGGCTCTAATGGTTACTCTCTTCAAGTCAATGGTGGTGGTTCCGATTATGTAGAAACGCCTACCTTAGACATGAGTGGTTGTTGCGTTGTAACCATTTCTTACTTGTACCGTCAAGGTGGTAATTCTTCTTGCGGTGATAATCCTGAATCTGGTGATGATATTGATGTAGAGTATTACAATGGCTTCACATGGGTACCTCTTACTAATTATGACGGAGGATCAGCCCCTAATACTTTTACCCAAGACAACTTTACCATATCTTCAGGCTTAACCAGTAATTTTAAGTTGAGATTTGATGCGGATGGTACATCAAATTCTTTCGATAATTTCAATTTTGATGATGTTGAAATAAAAGGGGTGATTGCTAATCCCCCTCAAGCAAATTTTTTAGTTGATGACACCTTATTTGTTGGTACCAACAATCAAATTGTTAATGCTTCTTCTCCAAAATTTGTAAACTACACTTGGTATGCCAATGGAAACAATATAAGTACCTCAGAAAACATTACTTATGTCCCCAACCAAACAGGGCTTGATACCATTGAGTTAGTGGCTCAAAACTGTGTAGGAAGTGATACTGCAACGAAAATCGTTGATGTTGTAAACCCCTCTACAACACCGAATTCAGATTTCATTGTAGACGATAATGTAATCTTACCAGGCACAGAAGTTCAATTCAC